>JBEIHF010000001.1:0-260721 GCA_040381535.1 Micavibrio sp.
CCCACATCCAGGCCGGCTTGCCGAGCCACTCGGCGGCGAGAAACGCGTCCATCGCACCCTCATGCGCAGGTTGTGAGGGGGACACCACAACGCAGGGGCGGCGGCACGCGCAGAAGCCTGGACCCAGCATCGAGCAATCCCGATGCGGTCCGACATCGCAACCTTGCTGTCCCGGGGGACGCATGATCGCCAGAGGGGCCCGGCCCGCTTCATAGTTTTAGAATATATTGTACCGTCAGGGTCTTTCAAGCGAAATACGACACCATTGTTTTAATCAATCTATATGCCTTATCTATAAGTATTTCTTATCAAGTATTTTGCTCAAGCGACGAAATGATGTGATCGGCTAGAACCTTGCCCGCCTTGGAGAGCTTGTCTTTTTTCATCAATGCGATTTCTGAATCTGCAAGGTGCGGCAGCTTTATGGCTCCACGCACAGCGCTCAAGCCATCTGGTACCATATTGGAGGGAAGAACAGTGATCCCCAATCCTGCCCTGACAGCGGCTATGGATCCCGCAAGACTAGGGCTTGTATATGTGATATTCCAGGGCTTGCGGGCTCTATCAAGGGCGGCAAGAGCACGGGCGCGGTAGATGCACGGCTGCGGCGAAAGAATAAGTTGAACCGGCGCCTTCATTTGATAATGATCTGCTGCCGCCCAGATCAGCGGTTCGCGCCAAACTTTCGTGCCGCCTTTTACGCGCTCTGGATCGCGCTTGACCAAAATCATGTCGAATTCGCCCTTGCGAAAACTACTTACCAGATTAAGCGTTAGGTCACATTTCACATTCAATTGAACATGCGGATGATGTCTGGCAAAGGTTGCTAAGATATCGGGAAGGTAATGTGTAGCAAAGTCTTCAGGCGTGCCTAGGCTGATTTCTCCCTTCACATCAGGCTCATTTAAACGGCTATAGACTTCCCATTGCAGTTCAACCATACGCCGTGCATAGCCAAGGAATATCTCCCCTTGCTCTGTCAGCGCAACTTGGCGGTTGCTTCGATCAAAGAGAGAGCAGTTTAAACCTTCCTCCAGTTTTTTTATTTGCAGACTTACGGCTGATTGTGTCCGCCCGACCGTGTCGGCAGCTTGGCTGAAGCTACCAGTCTCGGCAATGGCGATAAAGCTTTTCAGAAGCATTGTGTCAATTTGAAAAGGCATAGATTTTATCCATTTAAAAAACTCATCAATAAAATAAATTCTATCAATTATGCGGATGCATGAAAAGACTTTATAAAATTTCTTTTACAGGAGCCGGATCATGGAATTTATTAGTGCCATAAGCGAAAATCTACTGACGCCAACAATTTTGTTCTTCATCTTGGGCATCCTAGCAGGAGCATTGAAATCAGACTTGCAGGTGCCAGAAAGCATCAGTCGTTACCTGTCTTTATACTTGATGATGGCTATAGGATTTAAGGGCGGGGTAGCGCTTGCCAATACGCCGGATATTAACGGTGAAATATTGATGACAGCGGCAGCAGGTGTAGCGGCAGGATTTTTACAGCCTTTCATCGGATATTGGCTGCTTAGGAGAACCACTGAACTGGATAGCGCTACGGCAGCAGCGGTCGCGGCTCATTACGGATCCATTAGCATGGTGACCTTCGTAACAGCGGCGGCCTTTTTAGACTCGCATGAGATCATTTACGCAGGGTATATCGTAGCAGTCTTAGCGCTTATGGAAGCACCAGCCATCATGTCTGGGCTGTTTATCGCCCATCATGCCGCGCCCGAGACGCGGGGGCATGCGTTGGAGGAGAAAAAACTGGGTCGGAACATCTTCACGAACGGCGCGATCATGCTTTTATTCGGATCGTTTTTTATCGGCTGGGTGACGGGACAATCGGGCATGGAGAAGGTCGATGGCTTCCTAGTAGAGCCCTTCCAAGGTGTTTTGTGTCTATTTCTTCTCGATATGGGTCTGATGGTGTCTAGAAATCTAACTCATTTGAAAGGCTTTTCGTGGCCATTGGTTGCCTTCGCTCTGTATATGCCCTTGCTCGGCGGTGCTATTGGGATGTCGTTAAGTTATCTGATAGGGCTTGATGTCGGCACAGGAACCCTATTTACAACCCTATGTGCTGGAGCATCTTATATCGCAGTTCCTGCGGCTATGCGGCTAGCTTTGCCAGAGGCAAAAGCAGCGATTTATGTGCCGATGAGTTTGGCAGTTACATTCCCATTCAATATTATTTTAGGAATACCTTTATACTTCTATCTCGCTGAAAGGTTTTTAACTGTCTAATTTTAAACTTTGAATTTTAATGTTTATGGGCTTTACACTTACCTGCCAAGCAAGGGCTCAAGCAGATGGTATGAATTTTATATTCTAAATTAATACAATGAGTTAGACTGATATAACTTAAACGCCCTAGCTTTGTTAAATCCGCTGCAAGAGTAAGTTGACTTCCCGTCCCTGGCACCACTTTCCTTAATAATGCGGCGGTTTGTCGCGGGCGGCCTGTTCCGTGGCGCTCAGTTTTTCACCGAAATCCGTTGCAGACGTTTCCACATTGGCAATTTTGGCGTTGAGACGCTCTAAGCGTAGCTTTAATCCCTCGATTTCCTTACCCTGCGCGATCACCATATCGCTTAGATCATGGATCTGCTTTTCCTGATGGCTTAACAGCGTTTCGATTCTGCCCAAAGTAATATCATTCATAGCCCCGTTATAGCCTGCTTCTTTTCCCATGGCAAAACCGCTTTTTTCGTGATTATCTTGATGGATGACCGAAAATACGCTTCCCGCTGAACGGCAATTTAAAGACGGTGAAACCATCGTCGAACAAGGAGAGCCCGCCGTGGAAGCGTTCCTGCTTGTTTCGGGTAAAGCCGATGTGTTCATGAAAGACGTCAAAATCGCCACGCTCGGCGAGGGTGATATTTTCGGGGAAGCGGCGCTGTTTAAAGGCTCCGACTATGGCGCCACCGTAAAAGCCGCAGGAAATGCAGGCGTTCAGCCCATCCTTCCCGCTATTCTGGACGCGAAAATCAGAAATTGCGACCCCCTCATCCGCGCCCTTATCCGCATGCTGATGATACGCCTGCGCAAAACCAGCGACGCCCTGATAAAGCAGGCGTAAACCCTTGATTTCGGTTGATTGGGCGCGGCCCAAGCGGTAAGTCATGGGCATGGAGAATTCCGCCAAATCCACCTTGTGCAAAACACTATCAAAGTTCGCCTCCCCCGCGATTTTGTTCTATGCGCTGCCGTGGCTGATGGCTTTGCTCGTCATAGGTACATATTTGCAAAAAGATCTCGGCCTCTACACCGCGCAAAAAATGTTTTTTGGGTCATGGATCATCTGGCTTGGCCCCCTACCGTTGCCGGGCGGATACGCAACCCTCGCCATTATCACCGTGTGTCTTCTCGCAAAGTTTTTGTTCAAAAGTCCGTGGCGCGCAGGACAAGCGGGAATCAATATCACACATTTGAGTGTTCTAGTGTTACTGATCGGCAGCGGAGTCACAGCGGAAACGCAAAGCGAAGGATTTTTGTCTATAAAAGAGGGGCAAAGTGGCAATGCCGTTTCCGATTACCACGCGCGTCAGATTCTGGTTTACAAAGACGGCGCTCAAATCACCGCCGTGGATTTTGACGCGCTTCAAAAAGGCGATATAATCGGCAAAGACATTCTTCCTTTTACTGCGAAAATTGAATCACTGTGCCGCAATTGCCGCCCCGTGCCTGTAAAAGACACCACGGGCCGCCATGGATTGGCAGAACAAATAAGTTTGGCCTCCGCTCCCGAAGAAAAAGAGAACGAGGCAAATTTATCGGGATTCATGTTGTTGGTGAACGGGCTAGGCGAAGAGGACGGCATTTATGCGGCGATGGAAGAAATTCCCCACCGCCCCGAAATCGAACATAAGGACGCAACCTATAATTTCGCGATCATGCGCGAACAGCATGTTTTGCCCTTCGAAATAGAATTGAAGGATTTCAAACGCGACCTGCACCCTGGCACGGATATGGCACGCGGGTTTTCATCCGATGTTATCGTGAAGGATAACGGCACGGAATGGCCCGCTGTGATCTCCATGAACGAACCACTGCGATATAAAGGTTATACTTTCTATCAGGCGTCCTTCAGCATCCGCCCCGACGGTGAATTTTCGGTTCTCAGCGTGGTGCAAAACAAGGGCCGCGTATTCCCCTACATCGCGGGCGCGCTTTTGATGGTAGGCCTCATCCTCCACATCGTCCTGCGTTTGAAAGGTTGCAACGCATGGTGAGATTTCTTTTTCTTATTCTGCTGCTGGCATTTATCCCGCAGGCCCATGCCAAAGATTTGGAATACACATCTTTCGCGCAAATTCCGATTCAGCATGAGGGGCGCATCAAACCGCTGGATACTTTCGCCAAAACCGCGCTGTACACTTTCAGCGGCAAATCCGCCGGCGCAGAAAAATGGCTGGCCGAAACATTGTTCGATCCGGCAACGGCTCTACAACGCCCCGTATTTCGTATTTTAAGACCGCAGGCATTTAATCTTGCGGCCCGCAAATCCAAAATCTACAGCTTCGCCGAAATTGCGCCCGTTTTGCAGGCGCGCGGAGAAACGATTTTGACTCTCGGGGGGAAGGACGAAAAAGATTGGAGTGAAGATCAGCGCGAATTGATGCGCCTGCATGAGGTTTATATTCTCTACACACAACTCCTGCGTAGTTTTTCGTTTTTACTACCCTTAAACATAGAATTACCCGCCTCTCTCGCCAAGGAATGGAAGATTACGGAAGAAAAACCATTCACGGTTTCGGAATATCGCCGCTTCGCCCAAAAACTCGATGCCCATATACAAGCAATCACAAAGAAAAAAGGAACTGACCTCGAAAAATACAGCGAAGAAGAACGCGCGATAGCGTCCTTTGCAATGAACATGAATATTCTGGAATCTGCAGGACAGAACAATATTCTTTTTCGCATCATCCCAGCTTTCGAAGGCCAAGAATGGTATTCGCCGTGGGCCTTGACGCAAATCGGTGAAGGCTCACCCCAAGCCGCTGCATATCTCGAAACATGGAAGGCGCTGGCATTCGCCTACATCCAGCAAGACGGCGCGGCATGGAAACAAAACGCCGACAAGGCCTTGACGCAATCGCAAAGCTTTGCACTAACGCGAAAACTGAAACTGGAATACGTGTATAATAATTTTCATCCGCTAACCATAACGATGGTTTTGTATGCATTGGCTCTTGCAGGCTTCGCGGCATTCGTCTTACGGGATTGCAAAAATTCGAAATGTCTTGCAATCTTGGCCCTTGCGGGTGGCTGCGCGCTCCATAGCGCTTCGATCGCAGCGCGGATTTACATTCTCGATCGACCACCCGTCGGCACGTTATATGAATCTATCCTCTTCGTAGCATTTATATGCGCGTTGATCGGATTGATCTTCGAAGCGATCAAACGCGATGGCAACGGTATCTTGATCGGCGCGCTGTCAGGGTTGCTTCTGCTCTTCACCGCCCAAGGTTTTGGTGGAGACGACACAAT
The DNA here is from genome assembly GCA_040381535.1 of Micavibrio sp. Taxonomy (GTDB): domain Bacteria; phylum Pseudomonadota; class Alphaproteobacteria; order Micavibrionales; family Micavibrionaceae; genus Micavibrio_A. The sequence goes on from JBEIHF010000001.1 coordinate 5,500, forward strand.
GAAGATGCTGGTCGCCGTATTGAACACGAATTTCTGGCTCACCACGCACGTGCTTTGTATCACCACGGGATATGGGTGGTGCCTGATCACCGCGCTTCTAGCCCATATATGGCTGATCCAAACCGCGCGTAGTCGTGACGCAGACAATCTCGTGCGCCCCATCAAAACACTCGCGTTGCTCTCGCTGTTGTTCACCGCGTTCGGCACATTGCTGGGCGGTATTTGGGCCGATCAATCATGGGGAAGATTTTGGGGATGGGATCCGAAGGAAAACGGCGCGCTGCTCATCGTACTCTGGCTGATCTGGGCTCTGCACGGTGCGATCAGCAGGCATTTGAAGAACGTATGGTTTATCGCATCCATGGCCGCGCTCTCCATCATTGTCGCGATTGCATGGTTCGGGGTAAACCTGCTGAGCACAGGCCTTCACTCCTACGGATTTATTACAGGCGTTGCGGGCGCGCTCTTTGCGTTCTGCGCGGTTGAGATAGCATTGATCGGCGGATTGGTATGGAAGACGAAGCGATGATCCGTAACCTTGTTATTCTTTGCATTTTGATCATTCTTGCGTCGCTTTATACATTCTGGAGTGATTTCCAATCCACACCCAAAGCGCCCATTAAAACGCAGCAGGAAATCAAAATATCCGCCCCCGCGCCTTCTTTCACGTTTGAAGATTTGAACGGTAAAAAACACGACCTCGAAGATTACAAAGGCAAAGTCATCGTCCTAAATTTCTGGGCGACATGGTGCGCGCCTTGCGTGGTGGAATTTCCCGCGATTTTGAAGCTGGCAGACATCCAAAAGGACAATGCCGTCTTCATCTTCTTGTCCATCGACGACAACAAGGAAGAGATTGCGCGCTTCCTAAAAAAGCACGCAAAATCCCTGCCGCAGAATGCGGTGTTAGGACAAGATATCGATAAAACGGTTTCACAAGACCTTTTCCAAACGGTAAAGGTGCCTGAAACCTATATCATAACGCCCGATCTGAAACTCGCAGACAAAATCGTAGGGAGCGACGTTGACTGGACTTCAAAGGACGTTCAGCAAAAAATCAATACGCTTTACCGCGCCAAATCTATGTGGACGCGGTAGTTTTTGTTCGCACCATCGGGTTTCAAAACACCTTGGCCGACAATCTTTGTATTCTTCGAAAGCGGCATTGCCACGATCATGCCGCCGTTGCTTTGTGGTGTTACATCAATGGATTTCACGAGCGATGATTTCATCGATGCACCCGAAAGATTTCCGGCCGCTGAACCTTGCGTAAAGCTGACGATCAAAATTTGTTCGGGGTCAACGTCCGCGGTGTAGGGAATATTGCCGCTCGTCTCGAACACGACACGGGTTGTTTTGTTGTGATCGGCCACGCGTGCCGCAACGAGTGATGCACCAGATGTTGCCGGGGCAACCGCTTGCGGCGCAGGTGCGGGAGCAGGAGGCGGCACCGCAACAGGTGCTTGCGGTGCCGGTGTTACTTGCACAGGCGGGGTAATGGCAGGCGCCGCGGGGATGGGCGGCGCCGCGACAGGCGGCAACGTTGTCGGCGTGCCCGTGATCGGCGCATCATTCAATGCAGAAGAAGATACAGGCGGAATACCCGAAAGATCCGCAGGCGCAGCGTCACCATCGACGAGCACTTGCAATTGTTCCACGAGGCCTTGAATTTCCTGTTCGATCGCCATCAAGCGGTTTACCGCAGGAGCCGTTGTATCGTAATCATCGCGCAATGCCTGCACAGCGGCTTCGAGTCTTTCGAATCTTTCATCATCGCTACCGGCATTGGTATCAAAAAGTCTTCGCGTGACAATACCTTTCGCTTCGGTTTCAAAACCGTTTGCCGCTGCGGATTGCGCGGCCGATTTATCAACGGACAATCCTGGCGTGTCGGATGCAGGCGCAGCAAGTTCGCGCGCCTCTTCCGCAGTGAATTCTGTTTTCAATTTTTCTACGCGCGGAGAGTTCGTCGCACTTGTATTCGGTGTGGAAGAAGATACGTCACATCCCGCTGCAGCCAACGATGTCAGCAGCAGTGCAAAGCAGAGTAAAAATTTTCTCATAGGCCCGAAAGGCAAAGAGTAATGCTTCCGCGCCAACACCATGGTCATGGTGGTTTCCCTAAGATGTGACGCCCAAGTACAGGCATGCGAGACTCTCCAGCCGAAACGTGAGAATCCCTCATATTCAAGGCTACAGACGGTCTTCTGTATCGTCAAATAGAAATGTCTTTAGAATCAAAGTTTTAAGGGCACACTGTAACCCTTGAGACACGTCAAGGGTTAAGTCCCTGTATTTGAGTCATTTTTTGGAAAATCGCGGGATCAGAAATTGATCGTGATCGGGAAGTTGACCGTGTACAGCCCGTCGCTATAAGGGGTTCCACCCCCTAAGGTCTGGAGACGGGCACCGATGGTGAAGGTGTCCTCGCCGGCCGCATCAGTTACCAAAGTCACAGGCTCCACCACGATATTGTCCACGGTAAAAGGACCGCCAGGCCCTGTGATATCAAAAGTCGGCGGTATCATAAGGGTGTAGGCCGTCAAAGGCGGCCCGCCGGCAAGCGTGTATTCACCGCGCTGCGGCGGGGAATGCAAATAGATGTTCGAATTAGATGAATAGCCTCCTGACGGGTTGATGGTTACCCGCCCGACCACCGCGGTGGAAATCACCACGATTTCACCAAAATTAAGTGCCTGATCTTCGGTGATGGTGGCTTGTGAAAACGCATAGTGGGGCGACCAAAGGGCCGCCGCCAGAAACAAACACCCTGCAAGGGCGCTATTTCTGTGTGACAATTTCATCGATCACGCCCTTGTCCCCGAATTCATCTGTGTAAACCAGACGGATCGGGCCGGCCGCCGGCACTTGCGTCAACGGCATTTCCACGATGCGTTTTGACACCTCGGAAAAGACATTAACGTTTGACATAGTGCCAATTTCCTTATCACCCTGATAGGCCGTCATAGTGCCCATGACACCCGCTGTGCCCGTGCGAACAAGATCGAATTTCAAAGCCGGCTGGCCTTGCCGCGCTTGTGAAGCAGGAACAAAAGAAATATTGCCGATCTTGGCACCGCCTATCAGCGCACCCTTGCGCACAACGACCGGAATTACCACGGCAACGTTCATTTTCATGGCAACGGTGCTTCCCTTTTCAAGTTTACGTCTTACGGAAGAATCCTCTTCGTCAAAACTGATCGCTCTAACATGAAAACGGTATTCACCGTCCGGAAGATCAGCCGGCTTTTGTACAGAAAGGCGGATTTTCTGCCGCCCGCCCGGAGGCAAAGTAAATTGCTTTGGTGATATACGCACGGCTGTTTCCGGATTGAAAACAGGGTTGAGGGGGGTATTGATTACTTCATACGCACCCAGCTCATTTTGTTTATAGCTGATTACTGTGATACGTACAAAGTTGGGCTTATCGCCCAGATTAAGAATGGTGATATCGGCGCTGCGCTGGCGGTCATCCAGCACAATCTTGCGCGGCAAAATATCTATACGTCCTGCTTGCGCGGCAAGAGGCGCAAAACAAATTACGAACATGACAAAGGCTAAGAATGAAAACTTCATGGGCATCCTGCTGGTTTGGTTAGAGCCCCATATTAGACTTTTTTCGGGCAAAAAGAAAACCCCGCGGAAGTAACTCCGCGGGGTTTATTATTCTTTATCTCTTCATTAGTAAGAGAATGTAACGTCAAACGAACCGGCATACAGACCGTCAGCATAGGTTATGCCGGTATCTGTCGTAAGCGAGGCACCGATGTCGAGCGTGTTAAGGTTAGGACCAACTGCGGTCACGAAGACGTACGGGAACGGAGTGTTGATGACGCGAAGGAGAGCTGCTGCGCCGTTCCAAGATGTACGGAACTGATCCAGAATAAACGTGTTACCGCCGAACGTGGGGTCAAGAACGTTATCGATGTTGATGTTGATGGTAGCACCGTCAGCACCATCAGCAACCGTCAAGCGAGCAGCGGTGGCGTTCGTTGCATCAATAACAGCGAATACAGCCGGGGCGTTGTTTGCGACTGTAACAGCGTCCGTCAAAGGGTTGATAGTCAACACTGCCGTGTTAGCGGCGTCAGCGATAGCGGCAACAAGACCGAAATCCAGAGGATCAACCTCTACGATGGTCAGTGTGTTTTGTACGGTTACCGATGCTGTAACGTTTTCCGTTTGGGCGTTGGCCGTTCCTGCAGACAAGGCAAGTGCGGCGACTCCAACAGAAAGTAGAAGTTTGTTTGTGAAGGTCGTTTTCATAAGTTGGTCTCCTGTTATCGTTCCTAGATAAATTGCGGTTTGCTTCTGCTACCTAAAACGGCTTGAACCGTTAATACATAGTATAGGATTATTTTATAAATAAAAGATTAAATAATCCCTAAATTCTAAATACTCATAAATTATTTGTTTATAATCAAACAAATCTACGTTATAGAAAATGGTTAACGCATTGTTGTATTTGGCATGGGCCTTGCATTCATCTCCCCTTAACCAGAATGTTCTTACCCCATTAACGAATATTACAGTCCAAATGGCCAAAAACGGCAAAAATGAAAGGTTTTCCAAAGAACTGCGCACAGTCTTACTAGGCTGTTTTTGCGCGTTCCCTTTGGTATTTCCTTGCAAACTACACGCCAAAGAGCCCCCGGCGACGGTCGAAGAGAGCGCTCTCAAGACGCTCGCCCGCGATTTCGTGGCGCGAATCGGCTCCAAGCTAAAAGCCTATGACGATAGCAAAACGGCGGAAGGCGGCACCGAGAACGCGCTCTCTCTGGTACCGGACGGCGAACTGCTTTTGCTCCGCCCCAAGGCCGGAAAGTTTGTTAGGGATTCGGAAATCGCCGCAATAAAAAACAATGGCCGGATTTATATCAATCTGAACGACCTGATCGCCAATCTGGAATTGCCGATCGAGTACGATTCAGCAAAGAAAACGGGTTCGGGATGGTTTTTGCGCGAAGACTGGCTGGTCCGTATGGATTTCAATAAGGGCGAGGTCGTATCACGCGGCCAGACCTATAAAGTGAAACCCGAAGATATTTATGAAGATTCCGGTGATCTTTATATCAGCCAAGATTCCGCGGAAAATTGGCTCGAAGTCAAAACCAAGCCGGACATCGCGCAGCAATATCTAGCGATCAACACGCCTTATCCTTTCCCTGCGCTGGCCCGCTACGGGCGTACCCGGGACACCGACGGAAGACGCTCGCGCGACTTAGCCGTGCTTCCCCGTATCGAGCAGGAAGGAAAAATGTTCGATATCAATACGATCGAAACGCAACAGAGCATGCGCGCCAGAAGATCCAAGGACAAACCTACCACGGTTGAACATCAGAATATCACCAGCGCCGAAGGCGAGGTTTTGAACCACAACGCCTATGGCGTCACCTCCTGGGACAGCGAACAAAAGCTCTCCAGCATCCGTGCCCGTCTGAGCAAAGAGAGCGAAAACGCCGACCTTCTGGGAGAATTGAAGGCACGCTCTTATACAATCGGCGATACGGATACGACCGTCCTCCCGCTTACCGGCGGACAGAAACAAGAATTCGGATTCCGTGTGAACAACAACCCCCTGCGCAATGCGGATTTCCAGACCACTGTCATCAGCGGCGATGCCCTCCCCGGATGGGATGTCGAATTATACCGTGACGGCGGATTGATCGACCGCATCCGCGTGGAAGAAGCTGCGCGCTATGAATTCCCGGACATTGAATTGTTCGCAGGCGATAACCTATTCGAGGTTTTCTTTTACGGGCCGCAAGGTGAAATCCGCCGAGATGCGTTCAACCTTCCCGTTAACGAGGAATTCCTTACCACGCAGGACAATACATATGATGTTTCCGTGTCCTTGAACGAGGCACAGACCTACAACAAGATACCCAGCGACGACGAGGATGCCAATTCTCCGCACATCGTGGCGCGCTACAACAAATTGTTCGGCGACACGCTGACCTATGCGGGTATCCGCGCCAAGAAGGTCGAGGGCGAACCCAAAGCGTATTTGGGAACGGGTTTCACAGATGTATGGAACGGTTTTATCTTTGACGGAAACGCCGCAATGGATGAAAAGGCTTCCAGCGCACTTGATCTGCGCGCGCGCAAAAACATCGCCGATTGGAGATTGTCTTTGCGCGGCAAGATGCGCGATGAGGATTTCGTCAGCGATGACAGCGCAGGCGCGCTCCGCTCCGTGCAAGGTAGCGTGAACAAGAACTTTTTGGCGCCCTTTAACACCAGTGCCAGTTTGGGCCTGAGAGGTCTTTATGAAGAATTGCCAGAAGACGTTACAAAAAATACAGGTATTTTCAACTATAACCACCAGATGGGCAGATTTTCTTTGAATAACTCCCTATATGTTCAAGACACGCAGTTCGGCGGCGATGACTCCTTGGATGGCTCTCAAACCCGTATCAACGACACTGTGTCGGGACGTTACAGCTTTGGGAAAGTCTTTGTCCGCGCAGGCTTGAATTATAACGTAAAACCCGATGCACGTATCGACGGTTATTTTTCGCAAATCACGTATCAGCCCAACAACAGGTTCAGCGGCGATCTGCAGGTCGAACACAAACCCGATCCGAGATTGACACGCGGCCGTCTCTCGCTGAATTACAGACACGATACTTTCCGTGTAACCCCGTTTGTCGAAGCAGATACCGATTCCAAGATGGCGGCCGGTGTTAAACTTTCAACGACCTTCGTGGACGACCCTGGCAAAGCAATGCCGATAATGACCAGCGACCGTATTATAGGCCGCGGACTCGTATCCTCCTTCGTCTTCCACGATAAGGACGGCAATGGTTTATACGATGCCGGCAAAGACGAGCCGCTTCCCGATGTAATCGTCGAAAGCGTAAACATCAAACACCGCGAAGCCACAAACGCCGAAGGATTCTCCCTTATCAAGGATCTACCAGAAAACTTCGTGACCGACATTCGTGTCGATCCAACCACCCTACCCGATACATTCATGATTCCTGGTTTTGCTGGCGTATCCGTGTTCCCGCGTGCAGGTCAAATGATTGAACTCGCCTTCCCTGTGCATATGTCGGGAGAGATAGACGGCACGATTTATGTTGAAGGCGCGGGCCTCGAGAAACAAGCCGCGCGCGCATCTGTAAAACTTATTCCTGTGGATGGCCGCACGACCAAAATCATCGATACAGTCACCGCTTCAGACGGATATTACGTTCTAAGCAGCGTACCGCCCGGCAGTTACCTTTTGAATATCGATGCGCCCTCCGCATCCAAAATCAAGGCAGGCGGTCTGCAGCCCATTCCGATCACGATCGGCTTCGACGGCACCGTAGTTTCGGGGCAAGACCTTGTGTTGCAAAGAGGGCGCAAGCAAGTTCCGATCGAAGTTAAAACCGTGACTCTGACCGGACAGAATACGCCTTTCTTCGCGCTGGAGACCAACGATTCCAAAAAGAGCAAACTCTCGGCGCTTTTGGAAAAAATGGTTCAGAAAAAATCACCTTCCAAAACCAATCCGCGCGCAGGCCTCGTGCCGCTTGCCATCGAAGGACAGAAAGATCTGAAAATCCTTCCAGGGCAGGATTGGGCGCAGCATTTCAACCGTTGCCAAGCGCTCAACGATGCGAATATGGCGTGCAAAATGCTTTTATTCGTCCCCAAGGAAGACAAAGCCACCAAAACCGCCGCCAAGTAGAGGCGCAAATATTTGTTGCGCGGCAACAGAAGATTCTTGAAATTTTCTTCCTCTTTTTACAACTTATGCGACTTTAAACGGCTTGCCTATTTGCGCCGGCACGCCTAGTTTGGTGGTACTTAATCCAAGGCGTTATAAAGGGTGCTTGCGGACATATTATGGCCACGAAAAAACAAACCAAAAAACCTAGCAAAACTTCTTCCAAAAAAACCGCGGCGCCTTCCGGCACGAAAACATCATCCGGAAAATCCCCCACCGCCAAAGCGATGGATATTTTGCCAGTTAAAGCGCCCGCACTGATGAAGGAATTCGCCCACGATTTTCTGGGCAAGATCTCCGAAGACGATTTGAACCAAATCTCCCCGCAGGTATTGGCCGCCACCGCCGAAAATCTTTGGAATCTTCTTGAGAAGAAGAAGGCCGGCAAACCCGCCATACATATATATACGCCCACATTGGCAGAAAATGGCTGGACCAACGGCCGCACCAACATCGATATCGCCATGGACGACATGGCGTTCCTGATCGATTCCATCGTGGCCGAAATCGTTCGCCACGGTCAGCTCATTCAAATGCTCGTCCACCCCACGGTGAACGCAAAATTTTCAGGCAAAACGCTCAAAGGCTTTGAAAAGGATTACAGCGAAGGCTTGTCGCGCTATTCCATTTCGCACATCGAACTGCGTAGCCCCATAGGCGAAGCGCAATCCGAAGAACTTCGCATGGGTTTGATCCGCGCCATCGGCGATGTCAAAAACGCCACGCGCGACTGGCTGCCCATGAAGGAAATGCTGCGCGCCGCCCAGCGCCAGCTCAGCAACGCACCTTCCAAATTCGATGATTTCCTGATCGAAGAATATCAGGCCTTCCTAGAATATCTCTACGACAACAACTTCACATTGCTCGGCTACCGCGAATACAAATTCGTGGAAAAGAGCGAGAAGCTGACTAGCGAGATCGTCAAAGGCAAAAGCCTTGGCCTTCTCTCCGACGAAACCATGCCCGTTTATATCAACGACGCGCGCAAACAATTGTCAGAGCCACAACAAAAACTTCGCCGCGGCCAACCGCCGCTCACAATATCCAAAGTCAACCGCCGTTCCACCGTGCACCGTCACGTGCCGATGGATGCCGTTGCCGTCAAAACCTTCGGCAAAGACGGGAATGTCACGGGTGAAATGCTGTTCGTAGGATTGTTCACCTCCGTTACATATTCCCGCAGCATCACGGATATTCCGTATCTGCGCGTCAAAATCCAGAATGTCATTAACAAAACCCAGTTCATACCGGGAAGCCACGACCGCCGCGCGCTGCGTCACATCTTAGAAAAATATCCGCGCGATGAATTGCTGCAAATCTCCGAAAGCCTTTTGTACGAACATGCGACCAGCATCCTGCGCCTTCAAGAACGCCCGCACATCGCGCTTTACGCGCGCACCGATCCGTTCGGGCGCTATATATCGTGCCTTGTCTATGTGCCGCGCGATCGCTACGAGACGCGCCTTCGTTTAAAACTTCAAGGTGTATTGGAGAACGAATTAGGCGGACAATGCACAAACTATCAGGTTACGCAGGATGACTCTCCCCTTGCGCGCGTAATGTATCTTATAGATACGAACCATCTGCCAGAATCGCCCAAATACACCGCCGCCGCGATCGAGGAAAAACTCGACGAAGCCGGACATTTATGGTCCGAACGTCTGCGCAACGCGATGGAAATCGCGCGCGAAGAGCAAACGCGCATCGGCAAGATCGTACAAAAATTTGGTGGCGCCTTCCCGCCCGCCTATCACGAAGAATACGAACCCAAGCAAGCGATCCACGAGATCCGCAAAATCGAAACGGTCATTCAGACCAACGATATCGGGCTAGATCTTTACCGCCCCTATAACTGCGAACAAAGCCGCGTCCGATTCAAAATGTACAGCCCGGGAAAACCCGTCACGCTGTCCGATGTTTTGCCGATGCTCGAAAAAATGGGTTTCCGCGTAATCGCGGAATTGCCATTCGAGGTCAAACCCGCACATCACAAAGAAACCATCTGGATTCATGACTTTCTGATGGAACGTTATTCCAACAGCACAATGCCCGACCTACAAAAGATAAAGCCGGTTTTCGAAGAGGCGTTCGATAAAATCTGGCACGGCGAGATGGAAAGCGACGGACTCAACAAACTCGTCCTGCGCGCGCAAATGAACTGGCGCGAAATCATCATCTTGCGCACATATTTGCGGTATCTGCGCCAAATCGGTTTGCACTATTCACGAGAATTGATCGAAAACACGCTCGCCGACAACCCGAAAATCACGACCTCAGTTGTCAAAATGTTCAAGAGCCTGTTCGACCCTAACCTCAAGGGACAAAATGAAATTCAGGCCGCAGGATACGCCGTGGAAATCGATCATGCGATGGAAAGTGTCGTCTCACTAGAGCAAGATAAAATCCTGAGATCCCTGACGGCCGTTGTGAATGCCACGCTGCGGACGAACTTCTTCCAGATCGATAAAGACGAAAACCCTAAAACCTATCTGTCCATCAAGCTCGATTCCAATAGCATCGACGATCTTCCCGACCCTAAACCCTTCCGCGAAATTTTCGTTTATTCCCCGCGCGCCGAAGCGATTCACCTGCGCATGGATAAAATTTCCCGAGGCGGCATACGCTGGTCCGACCGCCACGAAGATTTCAGAACCGAAGTTTTGGGTCTGATGAAGGCGCAGCAAGTGAAGAACTCCGTCATCGTGCCGATGGGCGCGAAGGGCGGTTTCGTCGTCAAGAACCCGCCCAAGGAAGGCGGCAGAGCCGCGCTGCAAGCTGAAGGCATCGAATGCTATAAAATCCTCATCCGCGGACTTTTGGACATCACCGACAACCAGCAGGGCAACAAAGTCATTCCACCAAAAGACGTTGTGCGCCGTGATTCAGACGATCCGTATCTGGTCGTCGCCGCCGACAAAGGTACGGCCACGTTCTCCGACATCGCCAACGCTCTTTCTCTTGAATACGGCCACTGGCTGGGTGACGCGTTCGCATCGGGCGGATCTGCCGGTTACGACCACAAGAAAATGGGCATCACCGCGCGCGGCGCATGGGAATGCGTCAAACGCCATTTCCGTGAATTAAACCACGATATCCAAAAACAAGATTTCGATGTCGTCGGCGTCGGCGACATGGCTGGCGACGTGTTTGGCAACGGCATGATTTTGTCCGAACATATCCGCTTGCTCGGCGCATTCAACCACATCCATATTTTCTGCGACCCCAATCCCGACATCGCCGCGACCTTCAAGGAACGCACCCGTTTGTTCAACGAAGTCAAAGGTTGGGAAGAATACAACCAAAAGCTTCTCTCCAAAGGCGGAAAGATATTCCTGCGTACAGACAAGAGCCTGCAACTTACCCCTGAAATCATGAAACGTTTCGACATAGGCCGCGAGAAAGTAACGCCCAGCGAATTGATTCAAGCGATCTTGAAAGCGCGCGTTGATCTTCTCTGGGTCGGCGGCATAGGTACTTATATCAAGTCATCAAAAGAAAGCCACGCGGATGTCGGTGATAAATCCAACGACGCCTTTCGCATCAACGCGACCGAACTGCGCGCCAAAGTCATGGGGGAAGGCGCCAACCTTGCCATCACGCAAAAAGGCCGTATCGAATTCTCACTCAATGGTGGCAAGCTGAACGCGGACTTTATCGATAATTCTGGAGGCGTTGATTCATCAGACCACGAGGTCAACATCAAGATTTTGATGAACGCGATCATGCGCAATAAGACTTATGACATGGATTTTAAAAAACGCGACAAGTTGCTCGCTTCCATGACCGACGAAGTCGGCGGCCTCGTCCTGCGCAACAATTACCAGCAATCCCAAGCGATTTCATTGATGGAATTGCAGGCGGCCGACATGCTCTCCGAGCAACAGCTTCTGATCACCGATCTGGAACGTAAAACTGGTTTGAACCGCGCACTGGAATCGCTTCCCGACGATGAAACCATCCAAGGCCGCATGCGCTCAGGCGCAGGCCTTACTCGCCCTGAGCTCGCGATTTTACAAGCACACGCCAAAATCGCGTTCACTTGGGATTTGCTCGATTCCGACATTCCGGACAGCGAGGCTATGGCGGGGCGCCTACACCGCTACTTCCCCAAAAAGCTCGCAGAAATTTATTCCAAAGAGATTATGGGCCACCGCCTGAAACGAGAAATCATTTGCACCACACTGGCAAGCTCGCTCGTCAACCGTATGGGGCCGACCTTCGTGCGCGAACGCATGGCGAAAAGCAATGCGACGCCTTCCGATGTCGCCAAAGCCTTTATCATTGTGCGCGAAGCCTTTGACCTTCGGGATTTGTGGCATGAAATCGAAAATCTCGACAACAAAGTGCCCGCCATCGTGCAACTCCGCGCTTTCCGTGAAATCGCCCATATGACGGAGCGCACCGTGGCATGGCTCCTCGCCCGCATAGGCTACGATCTGGACATCAACCGCGATATCGCCGCCTTTGAAAAAGGCATCGAGATATTGAAGAAGAATTTTGATTCCGTGGTGACTCCGGGCCTTCTATGGACCATCAAGCAAAATGCCAAGGCAAACCAGTCGAACGGATTGCCTGAAAAGCTCAGCCACGAAATCGCGCTGATGCCGCTGCTTGGCTCCGCCTGCGATATCATCCGCATCGCGGTCACGCAAAAAGCGGACCTACCCGTCATCGCCAAGATCTACTTCGAACTAGGAGAGCATTTCCACCTCGACTGGATGAGAACGCAGGCAGGCTATATTACCGCGAACGATCACTGGACCATCGAGGCACTGGATGGCGTCGTCGATTCCCTTTACGCGGCGCAGGCGGGCCTGACGGTCAAAATTCTTTCCGACATGGGCAAGAAAGCCAAGAACGGCAAGAGCAAGGATGGCATCGTCCCTCAATGGCTCTCCGAACACGGCGCGCAGGCCAAGGTCATAGAGCCGATCTTTGCCGATATGCGCAAAGCCTCTAGCGTGGATTTGCCGATGCTGATGATAGCCGAGCAAAAGCTGCGCGGCCTTTACAGCGTCTGATAAGTTTAAATTCTTATTGCCTGATATAAAAAAAGAGGCTTAACATTACCCTGATGCATACAAGATATGCATAAGAGGTTTTGTAAAATGTTTACGCTGGTTTCCGATGAAACGTCCCAAAATCTTGGGATAGAAGTGCATAAGCTGCGCTTCTATGGGTTCGAAACATCACTTCTCTCCGGAACCGCTACCCACAACAGCACCCACAAAAACTTTTCCGTAGCGGTGAGCCCCAATCTCAACGCGCTCAAGGAGATCGCATCCGGCGATCCCGACCAGTTACGTTTTTCTTTTGATAATGCCCGCAGCCAATATATTTCCATCGGCAGCTTCGCCTCCCTCGACGTAGCGGATTCTGCGTTGCAGGGATTGAACAACGCGTATGAGACGATTTTAATGCATTTTGGCGCGGCAGGACGTCTTTTAAAGGAAGAAGGTAACAGCCGTGTTCTGGTGGAAGACGCCGCAGCATCCAAGGCACGTTACGGCGACGCCATCGTCAGTGCCCGTACGGTTCAGGCGTTCCGCATGATGGAACAAAATGAAAATATGGATTTTCGCACCATAGTGGGAAAAGTCATGCCGGTCTTTTTAACGGCGCTGGGTTTGAAGGAATATCAAGTGGGGCAGGATATGGCCAAGGATGGGACAGGCAAGGTCCAGTTCGTCATTGACCGCATAGGTATGTTTGAATTCTACCCGCCTAAAGAAGATGGAGGCACGACCGCAATCAACCGCTACACTGCATCACATGGCAAATTTTTATTAACAGCCAGCGGTGAAGCCAACGGGCCGTTTATCCGCAAACATGTTTTTGAATGGCTTGTAGATGCCGCACGCGACCTGAATGTGATCGACGAAAACGTGGATATAAATCTAAGTCAGATGGAAAAAAGCCTAAGGGATAATCTGGTTTTCAAAAAATCAACGACTTTGCTTCGCGAAGGAGAGAATGTCTTCGTCCTGCGCCCGCGTTAAGAGCAGACAAAAGCCAGTAGGAACAAAAGGCCGCATTCGCGATTCGATCGAAACGCCTTGAACGAACTCAGGCGGTCGTCGGGGTTCCACAACAGAACCTGCATGAGCAGATGCAGCCCCGGCAAAATCAAAAGCCCGAGCGTTATGACGCTGGCGTCCGAGAAAAAGGCGCAAAGTGCAAGCAGAGCCCAGCTCATGGCATAAAAAATGCCGACCCATTTGCGCGAACGATCGCCGAACAACAAAGCGGTGGATTTAATACCGACCATCTGGTCATCATCCCTATCCTGATGCGCGTAGATGGTGTCATACCCCAACGTCCAGAAGAACGCACCCGCATACATCAAAAATGTCTGCCATTCCAAACCGTGCGTTACCGCCGTCCAACCCATCAACACGCCAAAATTAAAGGTAATGCCCAAAAACGCCTGCGGCCACCATGTAATGCGTTTCATATAAGGATAGGCCACCACGAAAATCATCGCGAGAAAACCGATCCAGATCGTGGCGGCTGATGTCTGCACCAGAATGATGAGTCCCAAAAACAACAGCAAGAATAAAAATATGCCCGCTTGAATCGGGGTAACCGTTCCTACCGCCAAGGGCCGTGCGCGCGTGCGTTCCACTTTAGCATCCAGATCACGATCAAAGAGATCATTGATAACGCATCCCGCGCCACGCATTATAATTGCGCCCACAAAAAACAAAGCCATCAGATACCAATCCCACAATTTAAGATTTTGTATCCCGCCGCCTGCCAGCGTCATCGCCCACAAGGATGGCAACAGCAAAAGCCACCATCCGACGGGACGGTCGAGGCGCATCAGCAGCGCATAAGGGCGTGCCTTAGGGGGAAGTTTGTTAACGAGGTCAAAACGGATGTCCGTAAAAGCCATGCATCTATTAGACAACAACTTGCGGGTTTCCACAATTCCCATTAGATATGGGATATGTCCCAAGAACAATATAACTATATCAAAGCGCCCCGTATCTTTGTCGAACATGCCTTGGCGGAAAGCGATTCTTTTTGCTTTGAAGACAAGGTTCATCATTACCTGAAAAACGTCATGCGGGTGAGAGACAGCGAGCCCGTGCGTTTGTTCAACGGACGTGACGGCGAATATCTGGGCCAGATAGAACACGCGGGCAAAAAAGATATGTGCGTGACGGTTATAAAAAAACTGTTCCCGCAAAAACCTGCACCGCGCAAATTGCACCTACTGTTCTCGCCGATCAAAAAAGAACGTATGGATTTTTTAATTGAAAAGGCGGTGGAATTGAACGTCACCGACATTCACCCCATCCTGACATTGCACAGCGATGTGCGTAAATTAAATCTGGACCGCATGCGCCTTCAGATCATAGAAGCCGCGGAGCAATGTGAAAGGCTGGATATTCCAACCCTGCACCCTGTCGAAGACATGTTCAAAAAGCTCGGCGGATGGAATGCGTCCGTTTCAATTCTGGCAGCGCTCGAACGCTTTGATGCCAAACCGATTCATGAATGTATGTGCGATACGGAGTGCGGCGTTCTGATTGGCCCCTCGGGCGGATTTTCGGAAGACGAGAAACAAAAACTCACAGGTCTTTCTTTCGTTACGCCCGTATCCTTGGGCAAAAACATACTACGCGCCGAAACGGCGTCCATAGCCGCGCTCAGCGTGATCGCGCTTAATTAAACCCCGTCATCAATATCATGGAAAAGTTGTAAAGCAGTAAAATCGCGGCGATCAAAATCATGCCGAGCGTCAGCACCATGCCGACCAGACGGCGTTTCGAAACAGGCACGGCGCGAAGCCCGCTCAAATGCAATACGCGTCCCACCACCAACATGATTCCGAGGATGTGTATGCCGAGCGGTGGAAGTTTTGCCACGTCGAGCATAAACAAAAGAATGAGCGCGATCGGAACATATTCGGCGAAATTGCCGTGCATCCGTACGCGGCGCTCGAGCACGGAATCTGCGCCGTGACCCAAAGCCACCCTGTGATGCCAGCGGCCCCGTACTACGTAAAGGGGGAGGCCTAGGTAAATGAGGGTCAGAATGGCCGCGTAGAACATGGAAAGCATACCCGAATTACTCCTCTTCCAAGAGATGTTCAAAGCCTTAGCACAATAGTATTTTTCGCTTTTCTTGCCCTGTTTTTCGGCGTAGAAACATGGCAATATCGCTGGGCATTTATACCAAGAGTTTCGCGGTACGGCTGTATAAACTAGCAATGTAACCCTTAGCAATAAGCACAATTACCCGATGAAGATATTCATGACCCGTGTTCTGGCTGCCTTGACCGTATGTCTGGTGACCTCCCTTCCGGCCTTCGCGTTTGAGCCAAAACCGAATGAAATCGGTTTCCAACCGCCCGCCTCGGAAAATATGGTCCGCCTTGAAGAATTCCATAATTTCAGCTGGTCGCATGTTAATCTCATGACCATCATTACTGCTATTGTCATATTCGTATTGGGGTTGTTGATCTGGGTTGCCATCCGTTACAACCACAAAGCCAACCCCGTACCTTCCAAGACCACGCACAACGTATTGCTCGAAGTCATTTGGACGGTCGTGCCGATCGTCATACTCATTGTAATCGCGGTGCCTTCGTTCAAATTGTTGTTCTATCTGGATCGCACGACCAATCCCGATATGACGCTCAAGATCTCCGGCTATCAATGGGGCTGGTCGTACAGCTATCCCGAACATGAAGGTCTTGAATTCAACGCGGACATCATTCCCGACGAAGAAATAGACGAGTACATTCCCGAAGGCAAGGGCCGCCGTATGTTGGAAACGTACAACCCAATCGTTCTGCCTATCGAAAAGAACATACAGGTTTTGACAACAGCATCGGATGTTATCCACGCTTGGACTATCCCCGCCTTCGGTATCAAGAAAGACGCCGTACCCGGCCGTACGAACGAAGCATGGGTACGCATTACCGTTCCCGGAATTTATTACGGCCAGTGTTCCGAGATCTGCGGCATTTCCCACGCTTCCATGCCCATCTCCGTGTACGCCGTACCACCCGAAGAATATGAAGCATGGATATCTTGCGTTTCCGGCACGGGCGCCGAAAGCAAAGCTGATTATCCGTCCCGCGCTTGCGTAAAAACCCTCGGGTTCGACAAATATAGAAATCTGCAAAAAGCTAGCAAAGAAGCCAAACTCTCAGGAGCATCTGAATAATGAACGCCGCCCATTCCGCCGCAGCCGACCACGCCCACGATAATCACGGCCATCACGCGCCGGGATTCTTCACCCGCTGGTTCATGTCCACAAACCACAAGGACATCGGCACGCTGTACATAATATTCTCCATCTTCGCGGGTTTGGTCGGCGGATGGTTCTCAATGATGATGCGCCATGAACTCGGCGATCCTGGTATACAACTCGCACAAAACGGCCACCAATGGAATGTTTGGGTAACCGCGCACGGACTTATCATGGTGTTCTTTGTCGTTATGCCTGGCTTGATCGGCGGGTTCGGCAACTGGTTCTTGCCTCTCATGATAGGCGCGCCCGATATGGCATTTCCGCGTCTGAACAATATTTCCTTCTGGCTGATCGTGCCGGCCTTCCTGCTTTTGGTAGGCTCCGCTTTCGTACCCGGCGTTTCCGCCGAATTGCACGGCGCTGGCACGGGATGGACGGTCTATCCGCCGCTGTCTAGTAAGCTCGGGCACCCGGGGATGTCCGTCGATATGGCGATCTTCGCGCTCCACTTGGCGGGCGCTTCGTCCATTCTCGGCGCAGCCAACATGATCACCACCGTATTCAACATGCGGGCCCCCGGCATGACGTTGCACAAAATGCCACTGTTTGTCTGGGCCATGCTGGTCACGGCGTTCTTGCTCGTACTCGCCGTTCCCGTACTCGGCGGCGCGATCACGATGCTTCTAACGGATCGTAACTTCGGCACCGCGTTCTTCAACCCCGAAGGCGGCGGCGATCCGATTTTATATCAGCACTTGTTCTGGTTCTTCGGACACCCCGAAGTATACATCATGATTTTGCCCGCTTTTGGCATCATCTCGCACATCGTATCGACCTTCTCAAAAAAGCCCGTGTTCGGTTATCTGGGCATGGCTTACGCGATGGTATCGATTGGTGTCGTCGGATTTATCGTGTGGGCACACCACATGTATACATCGGGTATCAGCGTCAATACGCAGGCTTACTTTACGGCTGCGACGCTTATCATCGCCGTACCGACCGGCATCAAGATCTTTTCATGGATCGCCACCATGTGGGGCGGCTCTATAGAATTTAAAACGCCGATGCTCTGGGCGATCGGGTTCATCTTCTTGTTCACACTCGGTGGTGTAACGGGTGTTGTTCTGGCAAACGCAGGTATGGACACATCGCTTCACGACACCTACTACGTCGTCGCGCACTTTCATTACGTACTCTCGCTCGGCGCCGTGTTCGGTTTGTTCGCAGGCTTCTATTACTGGATCGGCAAAATGTCGGGCCGCATGTATCCCGAATGGGCAGGCTGCCTGCATTTCTGGATCACATTCATCGGCGTCAATCTGGTTTTCTTCCCGCAGCACTTCCTTGGCCTCCAAGGCATGCCGCGCCGCTATGTCGATTACGCAGCGCCTATCCCGCCGGAACATCTGCAAGGAGCTCTCGTCAACCCGATTGAAAAAATCAAATGGATCATGGATCAGGAATACGGCATGCATTTGTGGAATTACGTTTCCACAATGGGAGCCTATATGACGGGCGGATCGGTAGTCCTGTTCATCTTGATCGTGTTCTACACGTTGTTCTTCGGCAAGAAGGCATCGGGCAACTACTGGAACGTTCAACCACAATGCATGACTCTGGAATGGACGTTGTCTTCGCCGCCGCCCTTCCACCAGTTCGACATACAGCCCAAGATCAAGTAATCTTTAAACAGCCCCAAGTGGGGCTGTTTTTTTATGCGAAGGGGAACCGCAATGAAACATATTCTGGCCTTTCTGCTTGTCGCTTTTTTTAGTTTTCCCGCGCAGGCAGAACCCGGCATAGACAGATATTCCCCGATGGGAGACCGCACCGCCGCGTTTCAAAAACGGATTTATTCCAATGAGTTAAAAACGGTCATCTTCAACTATTATTTCCTTGGCCCCAAGGAAATCGACAAGACCGCAAAATATCCGCTTATCGTCGTTTTGCACGGACGCAGCGGCCACGCTTACGGAGCTTATAAACTTGCCGAAGAAATCCTGATCAATCAAATGCCCGCCTTCGTGGTGGTGCCGGTGATGGAGGAATTCGTGAACGACTGGACGCAACCCTTGTTTAAGGCACAGGACGCGGCCTTGCCCAAACCCATAGATCATGTTGTTGCCCTCACCAAAAGGCTGGCCGCGAATTTGCCGATCGATTCCTCGCGCTTATATGTGACCGGATATTCCATGGGCGGTGTCGGAACGTACGGCGCGTTGCATTTTTATCCGGGCCTGTTCGCCGCCGCCATTCCTATTTGCGGCGGGTGGTATCCCAAAGATGCCGCAAGTTTCGTGAGCACGCCCCTCTGGGCCTTTCACGGCGATGCGGATAAAAGCGTTCCGGTAAAAGAGACCATCAACATCATCGGCGCCATCCGCAAAAAAGGAGGCACTCCCGAAATGACCATCTATCCCGGCGTCGGGCACAACAGTTGGGAAGAGGCTTACAACGAACCGCAATTGTGGACCTGGCTGTTTTTACACGCTAAAAAGACGCCTTAATCGTTGAATTCATTGCCCAGACCTGCTTATCTAGCAGGCTGGAAAGACATACATCATGCATGGCACGGCCCCGGATACGACTTTGAACGAAGAAATCCTGCACGCACGTACACGCGTTTATAAGGCTGGGTCGCCCACACCTTTACAAGAAATTCATAGCAACGGTGGGGCGTACCGCGTGTTCGTCAAGCGCGAAGATCTCGGCCCCATCAACGCCTATAAATGGCGCGGCGCGTACAACGCCGTTGCCGCGTACCACGAAAAAACCGGATGCAAAATTGTGGTGACCGCTTCGGCTGGAAACCACGCACAAGGAGTCGCCTTGGCCGCAAAAAAACTGGGCTTAAAGGCAAAAATTTTTATGCCCCTTTCGACCCCCATGATGAAACAGGTTTCGGTTAAACGTCATGGCGGCGATCACGTTGAAATCATCCTGCACGGTGACAATTACAATGAATCCGCGGACGAAGCGCGCGTGTATGTCGAAAAACACAAGCTGACATACGTGCACCCGTTCGATGACATTTACACCATGGCGGGCCAAGCCACGGTAGCCGACGAAATCATGATGGACCAACAAGGCCCGTTCGATTACGCGTTTTTGCAAATCGGCGGCGGCGGCATGGCAGCAGCGGTTGCTTACTGGTTAAAATTGCATAACCCGAACATAAAAATCATCGGCGTCGAAGGCGTCGATCAGGCGAGCATGAAAACCTCCATTGAGTCAGGCGCGCCCATCACATTGAATTCCGTCGACACATTCTGCGATGGAACCGCCGTAACACGTCCCGGTTTGATCGCGTTTGATCTGTGCCGCAAATATATCGACGCATACATCACCGTCACGAACGAGGAAGTATCTGCTGCCATCCAGCGTATGTGGGACGCAAGTCGCGTGATCCCTGAGCCCTCTGGCGCGATCGGCCTTGCGGGGCTAGAACAATACGCCGAAGCCAATCCCAAAGACGTACAGGACAAAAAACTGCTCTGCGTTATCTCGGGCGCGAATATGGATTTTTCCAAGATCACACAGATTGCACAACGCTCGGCCATCGGCTCGCACCGCCGCCGTTATATCCGCTTCCATATCAATGAAGAAAGCGGCGGGCTGTTGTCGTTGCTCGACAAGCATTTCAAGGAGTTGAACGTTTCGGAATTTTTATACGGCAAGATAAGCGAAACGGAAGCATGGCCCGTCATAGCGCTCGAAGCCGCGCCCGAAACCATGGACGCGCTGAACGGCAAATTGGAGAAGGAAGGTTTATCTTTCGAAGACGTCACGATGGACCCTGATGTGCTTTACCGCATCATCAACTACAACCCTGCGCTGTTCAAAGACCCCGTACTCATGCACATACAATTTCCAGAACGCAAGGGCGCGTTACGCGATCTGCTACGCAAGATTAAGGGCGTAGCCAATGTCTGTTATTTCAACTATGCGTATTCAGGGGAATCCATCGGCCGCGCCATTATGGGTTTCGAATTCAAAACGTCCGCCAAAAAAGACGAGTTTTACAAAGTAATGGCTACTACGGTCGTCAGCTCTCGTCCTGTAGACGAAGCGGCGGCCGCCCGTATTCTGCAATTTTAACCAATTTACTTTTTACCATGCCATAAATTTGCATTTATCTTTTTATTTTCTATAATATATTGTTATGAAATGGCGTGGCGGCAGAACCGGCGGTGGGATTGAAGATCGAAGACCTGATTTCTTCGAAATCGATCACCCTTATTACGGTGATATCATTGGCTCGCAGGAAAGAGGTACAGGCAAGCTTATTAGAGCTTACCCTGTTGATCTTATGGAGCAATGCGGGTCCACGCTGACCAGCACCTTCGGCAATGCGACCAAATCTACATTCGGCAATCTTTTCGAACGTTCCTCCGGCAATTCTTTTTTGCCCATGTTCAATTTAAACTATTTCGATCCTGATAGGCTGCAGACCGAAAAACTGGGTGTTAGCTGGCTCGACCAAATCTTCGCGCCGAATTCCTGTCGCACTAAACTCAGCAATTTCTTTCAGGATACTGCCAGAATTGGCATAAACGTCATCTACGAAAACAACGGCTCGTTCCCCGTATTAGAGATGCAAAGACCGCTGTTTAATTTTAGATTTTAATTCCGTTACACATGTACGGATGGTAACCTTCCTGCCATGGGCCTGCTCCGTTTCGCCGTTATTCTGTACTTCTTCGTCCATCTGGCCGTGTTGCTCAAAGCGCCCCAGTTGAAATGGACGTCGCGCGCCGTCGGCTACGGTATTCCGCTGTTTTTTCTAGGCATGATCGTCTTTGGCGTAGAACCCAACAGCAACTTCGTTTACGGGGTTACCGCCGTTTTTGCAGCCTTAAGCGTTCTGGCCGCGGAAATCGTGGCAAGTTTCTATAAAAAACCTTCCCAAAAAGACTAGAATCCGCGTGATTTTCATCCCCCGTCTTGGTACAAGAGGCGCATGAGCGACCTCGCCATTTCCGAACCTATCGAAGCCACCGTAAAGGACTATTTCACCCTTTTGAAACCCAAGGTGATGAGCCTTGTCGTGTTCACAGGATTCGCAGGGATGTGGGTCGCACCAAATTTTTCTTCCATGCATCCCGTCATCGCCGCCACGGCCATTTTATGCCTTACCATCGGCGCGGGCGCAGCAGGTGCCATCAATATGTGGTATGACCGCGATATCGACGCCATCATGAAGCGCACGAAAAACCGCCCCATTCCTTTGGGCCGCGTTGACCCTGACGAAGCTTTGTCATTCGGCGTTATCCTCTCATTGTTTTCCATCATGACGATGGGCGTGGCTGTTAACTGGACCGCCGCAGCATTGCTCGGCTTTGCTAATTTGTTTTATGTGTTCGTCTACACGATGTGGCTCAAACGCCGTACACCGCAAAACATTGTGATCGGCGGCGCAGCGGGAGCGTTCCCGCCCATGATCGGCTGGGCCGCGGTGACGGGCGATATAACAAGCGCCAGCGTTGTTTTGTTCTGCATCATCTTCTTCTGGACCCCGCCGCATTTCTGGGCTCTTTCCTTGTTCGCCAACGAAGATTACAAGCGCGCCAACATTCCCATGCTTCCCGTCGTTGCAGGCGAGCGCGCCACGAAAATCCAGATGCTGTTTTATTCCCTATTGCTGGTGCCGCTGTCCGTCGCGCCCTACACTCTTGGCATTGCAGGTCTAGGCTACGGCATATTCGCTTTTGCGCTATCGGTTTTTTTCTTGTTCACGAATTTCCGCGTGCTGGTTGATAAAACGGATAAGAGCGCCAGATTGATGTTCGGTTATTCCGTGTTCTACCTGTTCGCATTGTTTGCAGCATTAATGATCGACAAAGTATAAAATGCCCTTATCAGATATACACAAGCGCAAGCGCGCCAAGAACTTCATAATCCTCGCCGCCATCGTAGGATGGATCGCGCTCATCTGGATCGTTACGATGATAAAGATCGTCAACCATGCCTGAGTATAACCCTGACATCGTTCTTATAACGGGTGCCACGGGCGATTTCGGCAAGGCATTTTCCAAACGTTTTGCGGCGATCGGATCCAAACTCGTGTTGCACGGGCGCGATCCAAAAAAACTCGATGATCTGGTCAAGCAATATCCACGATCCATCGGCATCGCGTTCGACATGACGGACAAAGTTACGATGAAAAAAGCCATAGACACTTTACCCGAAAGTCACAAGAACGTTGATCTTTTGATCAACAACGCGGGCCTCGCGCTCGGTCCTGAAAAAGCGCATGAAGCCGATCCGGATGATTGGGAACGCATGATCGATGTCGATGTGAAATCGCTGACTTTCATGACCAGCTTTGTCGTGCGCGGCATGGCGGAGCGCAAAAAAGGCCATATCGTTAATATCGGGTCCACGGCAGGCAGCTATCCCTATATGGGCGGAAACGTTTATGGCGCGGCCAAAGCCTTCGTCAAACAATTCTCTCTAAACCTGCGTGCCGATCTCATCGGCACCAACATCCGCGTGACCAACGTCGAGCCAGGCCAAGTGGAAACGCAGTTCTCCACCGTGCGCTTCAAGGGCGATGCCGAACGCGCCGCCAAGGTGTATGCAGGCACGCAATCATTGACTGCGGACGATGTCGCCGAAGCAGTTTTTTGGGCCGCGACATTGCCGCCCCATTTCAACGTCAACCGCGTGGAAATCATGCCGACCTGCCAGTCCTTCGCAGGCCTTACCGTCGAACGCAATGGATAAGAACACCAAAACCATTTCCATGATCTTTCTTCTGGTTGCCGCCATGGTCGGCCTCGCCTTCGCCTCCGTTCCCCTCTATCGCATGTTCTGCCAGCTTACGGGGTTTGGCGGCACCACCATGCTTTCGGAAAAACTGCCCGATAAGATGCTTGAGCGCGAAGTTACCGTAAAATTCGATGCCAATGTTTCCCGCGGAATAAATTGGGATTTTAAACCCGAAAAGCATCAAGAAACCGTTAAACTGGGCCAACAGGGCCTGATCGCCTTTATGGCCAAAAACAAGTCCCGCCTGCCCGTCACGGGAACCGCAGTTTATAACGTCACCCCCAACAAGGCGGGGCAGTATTTCCACAAAATGCAGTGTTTTTGCTTCGGGGAACAATTGTTAAACCCAGGCGAGGAAATGCCCATGCCGGTGGTTTTCTACATAGACCCCTCTATGGCCGATGACCGCAAGATGGACGATGTGACCTCGATCACCCTGTCCTACACGTTTTTTCCTTCGGAATCAGAAGAGCTTGATAAGGCGTTGGAAGCCTTTTACAATGCCGGAAATGACTGATAAAACACCCGCATAGACCAAAACCTCAAGGACTCCCATGGCAGAGAACATCGAATACGGCACCACCGGCAAACCGCACCCTTATCATCTGGTACGCCCCAGCATCTGGCCGCTCTGTGGCGCCTTTGCAGGCGGTCTGGCCGCAATGGGTCTCGTGCTTTACATGCACGGTACGAAACTCGGCGAATTCGAAATCGGTTTGAAGGCCGTTATCCTCGGTCTGCTTTGCGTTCTGGCCGTCATGTTCTTTTGGTGGAAAGACATCATCTTTGAAACGGTGCATGAAAAAGTCCATAACGGCATAACCGAAGTTGGTCTTCGCTACGGCATGGCGCTGTTTATATCCTCTGAAGTCATGTTCTTCGTAGCCTTCTTCTGGGCATTCTTTGATGCCAGTTTGTACGCAGGCGAAGCCCATCAATATCTACGTGCCGAATACACAGCCGGAACATGGCCACCACCGCAGTTCGAAATAATTCCCGCATTCGATCTGCCGTTCCTTATGACGATGATCTTGTTGCTTTCGGGCTGTACGGTCACATGGGCACACCACGCAATTTTGCACGGGAAAAACAAGGACGTTATTCTGGGTCTGGGCCTGTCCGTTCTGCTCGGCGTATTCTTCTTGTGCTTCCAAGTGTTTGAATATATGCATGCGACCTTTAAATTCAAGGACGGCATATTCCCATCGACCTTTTACATGGCGACGGGTTTCCACGGCTTCCACGTGTTTGTAGGTACTATCTTTTTGTTCGTGTGCTGGCTGCGCGCCAAAAAAGGCCACTTCACAACCACGCGCCATTTCGGCTTTGAAGCCGCCGCATGGTACTGGCACTTTGTGGACGTGGTCTGGTTGTTCCTGTTCGTCGCCATTTACTGGTGGGGTAGCGTCGGCGCCGTTCCCGCGGCCCACTAGGATGTTAGTCAAGCAGGCCGTCACACTGGCTTTGGCCTGCAAATGCCCGCGCTGCGTTCAAGGAAGTCTATATCCTTCCGGATTCAATCTCAATCTTAAGCCCGCATGCGATCATTGCGGCCTCAACTTTGCCAAAAGCGATTCCGCCGATGGACCTGCCGTGTTCCTGATTTTTATTCTGGGATTCTTGCTGGTGCCGCTCGCATTGTTGTTTGAAAACGCTTTCGCGCCGCCTTTGTGGGTGCATGCGGTGCTATGGGGCGGGGCGGCGATCGGTATCACGCTCGGCGCTCTACGCCCCCTCAAGGCCTATGTGATCGCCCTGCAATACAAACACCGCCCCGGAGACTGGGAATGAGAATTCCGGCCCTCCAAACCTTCACCGCTGTCTGCGGCATTGCCATTCTTGTAACCCTCGGCACATGGCAGATCCAGCGTCTTTATTGGAAGCAAGACATCATCGCGGGGCTGGAAAAAAGTTACAAAGGCGCCAAATTCACAGACCTTTCGCAGACACTTCTCAAAGACCTAGAGAGCGGCAACGCGCATTTCGCTTACGGCGCCGCGCGCGGCCACTGGCAAAAAGAGAAAGCCATCCTGCTCGGCCCCCGCACCAATGACGGGCGCGTCGGATATCATCTTCTGATCCCCTTGAAGCTCGAAGACAGCAAGACATTGATCGTCAATACGGGCTGGGTCAGCGATATGTGGAGGGACACGCTCGGCGAACGTCTGGCTGTGTTGCCTTCAGGAAGCGTACAGGCGCGCGGCGTGGTGCATATGCCCGATTGGTCAAGCATGGCATCCAAGAACAGCCCCGCCAATGATTTGTGGTTTCGTGCGGATGTGAAAGAAATCACTGCGGCCAAGGAATTGAAGGATGTTCATTCCCACATCCTGTATGCCGACAATATAGAACCTCCATTGAACGACGTAGCAGCACACGAAGAGAAATGGCTTCCCCGCAACAAGCATCTGCAATACGCGCTGTTCTGGTACGCCATGGGCGCAGTACTTACGGGCGTGTTCGGCTTTTATTTGCGCGACCTTAATAAAAAGAGCGCATGAAAAAACCCCGCTTGCGCGGGGTTTTTTCGGTATGAATTTTATCAATTCACATCATCATCTTTTTCGACATTACGCTGGGCCACTTTGACCGCGCCGCCAGCAGCTGCTGCATATTGGTTGTCTACATCGGCCACTTTGGATTTGAATTTCCTCATATCAGCGCCTGCCAATGCCTGACCGATCGGCAGGTTAACGCCGCGCGGATTGACCTGCTTGTTGGCCACCAATACTTCATAGTGCAGATGGGGACCGGTGGAGCGGCCCGTCGTGCCGACATAACCGATGATCTGGCCTTGCTTGACGCGCGCCCCAGCTTTCACCGCAATCTTGCTCATGTGGCCGTAAGCTGTGTCGAGGTCATTACGGTGACGAATGCGCACATAATTTCCGTACGAAGAGAAACGGCCTGCTTTGGCAACAACGCCATCACCTGCGGCGTAGATGGGCGTGCCCGTTGGCGCGGCAAAGTCCGTACCTTTGTGCATTTTGCTGTATCCCAAAACCGGATGGCGACGCATACCGAAACCCGAAGACATGCGGGCGCCATCGATCGGCGTTTTCATCAGTGTCTTCTTCGTAGATTGACCGTCGCGGCCATAATAATCAACGCGGCCATCGGCGGTTTCATATCTATATAGCGAAATTTCGCGGCCGCCCAATGTCAGACGCGCAAAAAGAACGTCGCCTGTTTTAGCAACGTATCCGTCCTCGGTCTGGTGGGTTTCATACATAACTTCGAGAGAATCTCCCGCATGTACGTCGCGCTGGAAATCGACGTTTTGCGAATATATTTTGATAGCTTCGGAAACGATCCCTTTGGGAATGCCTGCTTTGGCCGCGGAACCGTAGAGAGATGCTTTGATGGTGGCTTTTTGGGCCTGAATGACTTGTTTGACTTCTTTTTCTTCGAGATCGGCAGCGAATTTTTCTCCATCGCGGCTGATCGTCAGCGTCTTCAGCGGGTTCAACTCGATCTTGATGTCGGTGAGCTGATATTCGCCTTCGCCCGCGCCGGGTTCAAAGTGCATCTGGATATCCTGACCGATTTTCAAATCCTTCGGATTGAAATGACCATCCATCGCTTCGATAATGTTGTGAACTTCGGAAGCACTGACGCCTTCTTTTTCCATGATCTTGCCGAGCGTGGCGCCGGAAGAAATGGTCACGATTCGGTCGGACGGGCTGACTGGTTTTTCGAATTGCGGAACGGAGACCAGAACCATTTGGCCCATCTCCATACCGGATTCGATGTCGGCCGTGTCGCGGGCAACGCCTGCATCGGGTTCGGCATAATTATAGGCTTGTGCGGCAGAGGCCACTTCGAACTGGACAGGAAGGCCGGAAAGCGGGGAAAAGGCAATGGCGGTCGGAAGACCTGCAGCAAGCGCGGCGGTCACACCGGCCACATAACGGAGCCTTAAGCGATTATTTTTCGTGAAGACATAGCGATGGCGTAAACCCAAATGCTGTGACACGAACGCGCAGGAGTTACCCAGAACATTCTTTAGAGGCATTTCACACCCTTATTTTTTTTATTTATCATTTTGTTCATGTCGCATTTGCCGGTTAATGCGCGTTTCCTATTTGAAGCTTTTGGCTCTTTAGCAGGTTTAATCCACGTAATGATTTAGCTTATTCGTTGGTCGTCCAGTCTTGGTAAGCTCCAGCGTAAGTCGGAATTGTTAGCACACGCGGTATAGGTTTAAAAGCCTGAGGGAGATTTTTTAATTGATATATGGACAGACAATTTAATTTTCATATTCTTAAGTGAAGCTGAGGTTAAAGACCGCAAGCCGTTGTAATTGCATCATAAGCTTTGGTGGAGCCGGTCAAGCTGAAGGTATCCGTCGTGTTCGTGCCCTTGCCGGAAACACCTTTTACGACCATTTTCGACCCCTTTTTCAAGGCCTCTGTGATGCTGGTATCGGCCGCGGCGTCCGCCGCCCAAGCCATGTCATTTTGTGTAAACAGCGAGAATTTTTTGTCATCCACGGCGACATCGACATTGCTGCCCTTCTTGTATCCATAGCCACTCATATAAGAGAAAACATTTTTTGTGCCTTCGCCGGGGCGGTGCGTGATAAGCGCTGCGACCTCGCCCCGTTTGGAATACTTACCTTCGGACTTATCAGGTTTTGCAGCCATATAACAAACCTTGCCGCCATTCTCTTCGAACACATAGGCGGACCATTGGCCGAATTCGCCGATCATGGTGGGCTCGGATGCAGATGCGGATACAGGCGTAAAAGAAGCAAGCAACAAGAGTGCAAAAACGGCGAAAGATTTAATCATCTGATCTTCTCTAAAAAAGGGGCGTCCGGCGCGACTCCGCCATGGAAGCCACAAGGGTATCTAATTTATGGATATCGGGCAACCGCCCTGATCTATAGGCGCCTTTCTTACGTATCAAAAAAAGCCAAAATAAGGACAACCAAAGAACCAATCGGAGAATGTACACAACAGCTATCGCCGTTAAATCTCTTGCTCCCCGCACTCCCCATAGTGTTAATAAACCTATGGAATCAGGGCGGGCACAGCCGGAAACGGCCAACACGAACGTGAGCGGGGCGCATCATAAATACCTGCTTTTGCGTGTGGCTACCCAAAAAGACAAAGAAGCCTTTGCCGAGCTTTTTGAGTATTTCGCCCCCCGTATCAAATCCTTCCTGATGAAAGGCGGCTCCGCGCCGGATCTGGCCGATGAACTGGCGCAAGAAACTATGATCGCCGTCTGGCAAAAAGCCGAAAGCTTCAATCCCGCGAAGGCCAATGCCAGCACATGGATATTCACGATCGCCCGTAACAAACGTATCGATCATCTGCGCCGTGTCCGCCCCGAAATCGATCCCGCCGATCCTCTGCTGGTCGAAGATGATGCAATCAGCGCGCACGAGCGCATGGGACAGCAACAAGAGACTGAAGCCATGGCCGAAGCGATCAAATCATTGCCGGCCGAGCAAGCGGATCTTTTGTACAAATCATTCTTCGAAGACAAAACCCATGCGGATATTGCGAAAGAAACCAAGCTGCCATTAGGCACAGTGAAATCGCGTATTCGCATCGCGCTGGAAAAACTACGCGCCGATCAAAAGGTAAAAGAACTATGGACGTAAAAGAGGATTTATACCACGCGCTCCTGATGGAGTACGCCAGCGGATGCCTCGATGAAGGCCAGTCGCTGATCATCGCCGCGCATGTGGCTTTGTCGCCCGCTGCGCGCAAAACTGTAGCGCAGTATGAATCCGTCGGCGGTGCAATTCTCGATGATTGCTGCGGCAAGGTCGCCATGACCAAGGACGCACTTGCACACGTGCTGAGCAAAATTGATCGCGGGGATTCTCCCAGCCCTTGCACGCAAAAATCGAAATCGCCGATGGCCTATATGAATGCGCCTAATTGCCTGCAAACCTATGTCGAAAGCGCGACATGGACGGACGGCAAAAACGGCTACCAGACCATCAGCGTGCGCACATCGTGCCATCGTTCCAAGTCCCGTATTTACAAGATTGAACCCGACACGACGTTCAGCATGAACAGCCGTTCGCATCAATTGACGTTGGTATTGGAAGGATCGCTCCATAACGGGCGCAATATATTCCGTCGCGGCGATTTGATCGTGACCAGCGGCGATGCGGTTTTACACAGCGATGCCGAACAAGGCTGCATCTGCGCCATCGCGCAACCTAGCGTCTTCAGTGTCAGACGCTGGGTACAGAAAATTTTTATTCACTATTAGATTTATTTTGGCGGAATAAACTTTATTAAGAATAGGCACACTAATTATGAAGACGATCGGCATTATCGGCGGCCTCAGCCCGGAATCCACGGTAAAATATTATCAATGGTTAAATGAAGGCGCGCGCGAGGCATTGGGCGGCAATAACGCGGCAAAGATCGTGCTGATCTCCCTCAATCAGGCTGAAACGATGAACTACCGCCTGAAAAAAGATGTGGCGGGAGAAGGTACAATTTTTGCGGATGCGGCGCGCAAGCTTAAGGCCGCGGGGGCAGATTGCATTCTGATTGGATCAAACACATCGCATGTAAATGTTCCTTACATTGAGGAAGCAAATGTGGGGATCCCGCTTATTCACCTGGCTGATGCAACAGCAGACACCATTCTTGCATCCGGTTTCAACCGCGTGGCTTTGATGGGCACACTTAAAACGATGGAAGAAGATTTCTATAAATCACGTCTAATTGCCAAGGGTATTGAGATTATAATTCCCTCGGAACAGGACCGTATCTATGTCAGCGACACAATCTACAAAGAGCTTTGTATGGGCGTGGTATCCGAATCTGCACGGACAAGGTTTCAACAAATCGCAGACGGCCTCGCTGATCAGGGCGCGCAAGGCGTAATCTTGGGCTGCACGGAATTAACGCTCCTCAATCTGGCAGAAAACAAAGCCCCCTTCTTTGATACGACCCGCATCCATGTGCACAAGGCACTTGAATTTGCTTTGGCGTAAAAAACGCCTCGCTCGAATTTTTTGCCAGGCATTAAAGAGGTTTAACGACCTTCTCGAGACGGTCGAGCGCGTCAGCCATCTTTTCTTTCGAAACCGCAAAACACATGCGCACCCAACCTTCACAACATTTTCCGAAAGCACATCCCGGTGCAAGGCTTAGATTACCTTCATCTATCAAACGTTTTACAAGCGCCAAATCGTTCTCTTCACCTTCAACCTTGAAAAACGCATAGAAGGTTGCTTGGGGTTTAGGCATCACGATACGACCGTTCTTTTGGAACCTATCCACCACCATATCCAGATTGGATTTAAACCGCGTGACTTGATCGGCGATAAAAGTCTCTCCATGGCGAAGCGCGGCGACAGCACCGAACTGCGCGTAGGTGGGCGGCCCCATATTGTCGTACATGGCAAGGTCACGGATCGGCCCTTCGGCATAGGAGGGCCCGACCAACCAGCCCAGACGCCAGCCTGTCATAGCATAGGATTTCGAGAAAGAATTTACGACGAACAAACGATCTTCAGGTTCCGCATAATCAAGGAACGAAGGCGTGCGTTTCTCGGTGTAGGAAAGGCGCGAATAAACTTCATCGGAAATAATCCAGATGCCGCGTTCGCGCGCGAAATCCATTACTCTTTCTACATCCTGCGCGTTCATGACCCAGCCTGTCGGGTTGGAAGGGGTTACGATCAGCATGGCTTTGGTTTTGAATGTGACCGCATCAAACAATTTGTTGATGTCGAGGTCCCAGCCTTGATTTTCTTTATATTCCAGCGGCACCTGCACGGTGACAGCCTGTGTTAGTTCGATGGCGCCCAGAAGATTTTTCCAAATCGGCGTCACAGCGATGATTTCATCGCCTTCATCGAGAACGGCGGTGAGCGCCAAGTGCATCGCGGTCGTGCCTGAGCCCGTTGCAAAAATATGATTGGTCGGAATGTTCAAACCGAACACAGTGGAATAATAATTCGAAATTTCCTGACGCAACTCTACCACGCCCGGAACAGGGGCGTAGAATGTCTTGCCGTCTTTCATGGCTTTGTATGCGGCGTCCGCAATGAAATCGGGGGTGGCCACAGAGCCTTCGCCTTGCGCGAGCGACAAAATACCGGGCTTCGTCCAGCCGTAGCGCAGCATCTCTGCCCCTTGGTTGGGGGAGAGCGCGGACAGGACCGAACGGAACGGCATTTCTTTGGGTGTCTTCATTATCTGGTCTTCATACTTCAAAACGTTCAATGCGGGTGTATTCATGATGCAATCTGCCTGCAATTATCCTGAGGATTTTTGGGGATTTTATGTTGGTTCGCGCCCTTTGCGCTATGTCGGGAGATTTTGCGGGACTAACCCGCGGCGTTCGCTGCGGCGGCAGCGGCGCAAGCAGCCATAGCAGCGGCGAAGGCTACTTTCATGGTGGGGCTGATTGCTAGGAACGTCATCATGGATGCCATTAAGGCATGAATCTCATCAGGCGATCAAGGAGTAATTTGCGGTAGATCGGCCACCGAAGCGGCAACATAGCGGTCTTTGATAGGTTTCATGACGCCCGTGGCTTCATCCATGGGTGCAATTGCATGGAAGAATGCGTTCATGGCGTGGAAGCCGGCCATCAATTCAGGATATGCGCCATATGCCTTAGCACTGGCCTGTTCTATCTGACGCTTGAGAGGTTCGTTCATAAGATTGGGATTGTCCTGGCTCAAAACTTTCCATTGCATGACGCGAGCGATGTCATTCAGCGCAAAACTCATTTTCAATTCGAACACATCCATGGTGCTATCCAGCATGAACGCACGGGAATCATGAATTCTGAATAACAGATCGGATTTCGAAGCATTGCGCACGGAGGGGCGAACTTCGATATACTCACCTTCCTCGCGGTATTGGTCATCGAGAAGGTATGTGAAATCATTGTGCGCTTGGTTTATCTGCGCGTGCACCTTAGCAGCATCCGTCTGGTTTTTCCGTTCAGGCATGGGATCGTTTCTGTGCGCCTCGACAATGTCGAAAATGCATTTTTGCAGTTCTATGAATTTGCCAGCATCCCTGTTCATGGTTTGCCCGATTTGCGCTTTCTCCTCGGCCGAAAAACCTGCTTTGGGACGCTGCAAAAGCGAAACTTGTGATTCAATCAGATCGACGTTGAAATAAAGCATTTCTAACGCACGATCGACATAGTGCTTTTGTTGAAGTGCCTGAACATTAGCGGGCATCACCCAGAGCAAAGTACCGTCGCTGGGACGATCTTTTTTGGAAGGAGCGATAAGTTTGAAGGATTCCATCTGGGCCGGAGTTACATCCGGTGAAGAAAGATGCTGCAAATCGCGACCGATCGACGCCAGTCTTGAGAAACAAAGGTATAGGCGCTCAGTGCGGTCTTTAGTAGTTTTTGCAGGGGGTCTGGACATAGCGCGAAGGTATAATG
Source organism: Micavibrio sp. (assembly GCA_040381535.1). Taxonomy (GTDB): domain Bacteria; phylum Pseudomonadota; class Alphaproteobacteria; order Micavibrionales; family Micavibrionaceae; genus Micavibrio_A. The sequence continues at coordinate 38,591 of JBEIHF010000001.1, forward strand.
GATTCTAGAAATTATGTCAATAAAATAATCAGACCTTCAAAGCTTCCAAATCCTTATACAATTCAAGAGCTTCGGGGTTAGCCAGCGCCTCGACATTCTTGATTTTTCGACCTGCTATAACGTCACGTACCGCTATTTCTGTTATCTTTCCGGACTTTGTACGCGGAATATCGGCGATCTGAATTATCTTCGCAGGCACATGTCGGGGCGAGGCACCTGAGCGAATTTGCTTCTTGATGGCATCTATCAAAACGTCGTCCAGCTTTGCGTCGGATTTTAATCTGACAAACAGCACAATTCGAACATCACCATCCCAATCTTGTCCAACGGCTATGGATTCAACGACTCGCGGAATTTGTTCGACCTGACGATAGATTTCCGCAGTGCCGATACGAACGCCGCCAGGGTTCAAAGTAGCATCCGAACGTCCGTGTATGATAAGTCCGTTATGCTTCGTACGTTCGATCCAGTCGCCATGGCACCACACATTATCGAAGCGTTCGAAATAGGCGGCCTTGTACTTTGCATCGTCTGGATCGTTCCAGAACATCACCGGCATGCAAGGGAAAGGTTTCGTACAGACGAGTTCACCCGAACCGGCACCTGCGGGAATCGGTTTGCCGTCCTCGTCAAACACGTTCACCGCCATACCAAGACCTGCACCTTGTATTTCACCGCGGTACACGGGGCTGATCGGGTTGCCCATAACAAAGCAGGAAACGATGTCCGTACCGCCCGAAAGCGAGCCAAGATGAACATCCTTTTTGATCTTGTCGTACACATAATCAAAAGACTCGTGCACCAGCGGCGAACCGGTCGATCCAATCACGCGCAACGCGGATAAATCATGATCCCGTCCCGGATTTAATCCATTCACTTTCAACGCATCTATATATTTGGCCGATGTACCGAACAACACGGCTTTATGCTTGGATGTGAATTCCCAAAGGACATTCCCGTCGGGATAGAAAGGAGATCCGTCAAACAGCAAAAGTGTCGCGCCAGAAGCCAATCCCGTGATCAGCCAGTTCCACATCATCCAGCCGCAGGTTGTGAAATAGAATATCGCGTCCCCAGGTTTAACATTGGTATGAAGCTGATGTTCCTTTAAATGCTGAAGCAACGTTCCGCCGTGTCCATGGACAATACATTTGGGAATTCCGGTCGTACCGGAAGAGAACATAATGACCAGAGGATGATTGAATTCGACTCTTTCGAACGAAACCTCCTTGGCAACGGAAAACGACGTGCTCAGTACGGCTTCCGGCAGGAAAGAAAAATCGGGAAGGTCGGACACGAACGGTACCACTACGATATGTTCCAGCCCCTTCAGATGAGGGCATACATCTTTGGCCTTTTGGAGGCAGTCGAGCGGCTTCCCATTGTAGAAATACCCGTCTACCGTCACGAAAATTTTGGGTTCGATCTGACCAAAGCGGTCGATCAGACCTTGTACGCCAAAATCCGGCGAGGCCGAAGACCAGATCGCGCCGAGCGATGTGCAGGCCAGCATGGCTATAATTGTTTCGGGCATGTTGGGCATGAAGGCGGCCACGCGGTCACCTTTTTGTACGCCCCATTTTTTGAATTGTGATTGCCAACGCGCGACTTCCTCATACAGTTGATTAAAGCTGTACGTTTTTTCCGCGCCCAATTCATTTCGGAAAATAATAGCCGGCGCGTCGTCGCGGCGTTTTAAAAGATTTTCGGCGTAATTGATCTTTGCATCAGGATAAAACCGCGCTTTACGCATGTCTAAGCCGTTTTCGAGGATTTTTTTACCCTTTTCACCCACAACACCGCAAATATCCCAAACAGAATCCCAGAATTTTTCGGGATTTTCGACGCTCCAACGCCAAAATGAATCGTAATCCAGCGCACCGTGGCCGCATTGGCGCATAAAAGTGGCCAAATTTGTTTTTTCGGGATGGGAAGGAGTCCAAAGAGGTTTGTCAGTCATGTTTGATCCGTGGCAGTGGCCGTAGTTTGGCCATGATAATACGTTTTTAATAGAATGGGCTATAGTGGAGTTCTGGTGGATTTGGCCCATCAATAGGTTAGATTAGTTTAGTAACCAAATCGTGAAAGTCATTCATGCCCCGTTTTCTGCCGCTTCTGGCCATCCTCGTAGCCTTTTCTTTTAGCCCTTCCCTCGCCGTCGAAAAGAACGTGCAGATACGCCTCCTGCCCGAAAAAACGGAATTAAAGGGCGGTGATAGGGTGACCGTGGGCATCGAGGCGACTATCGCGCCGAGCTGGCACACTTATTGGGCGAACCCCGGGGATTCCGGCACCATCGCGCGCATCGCATGGAAAGGCATTGAAGGGTTGGAAGCAACACCCATCCAATGGCCGCTCCCCAGTAAACTGCCCATCGGCCCGCTGACCAATTACGGGTACGAAGAAAAAGTCGTCCTGCTCCAAGACCTCACGCTCCCGAAAAATTTGCCCGAAGGACCGCAAACAATTTCCGCGACTGTCGACATTCTGGTCTGCCATGAAATCTGCATTCCCGAAACGCATGAAGCATCCTTCACCATCAACAACGGCAGCGATTCCTATTCCGAAGCCATAGCAGAAGCACGTTCTTTCCTTCCCGTTGAAATGGGATGGGCAACCACATTAGCCGAGGATGCCGGCGATCTGGTCGTCACCATCACAACCGATATGCCATCTGCGTTTTCAAAACTGGATAGCGTCAATCTTTTCCCCGAAGAATGGGGTTTGATCTTATATCCAGAAACTACGCGCGCCACGCGCGAAGGCAATGTTTTAACATTGCGCCACAAGCGCGGCGAGCGTGCTCTGGCCGATATTCCCGTCTCCAAAGTGGTCATTACCTATGAAGATGCAACGGGCAATAAAAAGGGCTTCCGCGTATCCACACTCACGGAGTCTGCTGGCGCGGGCGGCGAAGAAGAAACCGCGATGGATGTCGGAATTTTTAAGGCGATGATTTTGGCATTGCTAGGAGGTATTATTTTGAATCTGATGCCGTGCGTATTCCCTGTTCTGTCCATGAAAGCACTCTCTTTGGCGCAATTGAAAGACAGGGAAACCTCCATCGCCCGCAAACACGGTATCGCCTACACACTCGGCATACTCGCGTGCTTCGGATTGATCGCCAGCGTTCTGATAGTCTTGAAAGCGGGCGGCATGCAAGTGGGCTGGGGATTCCAGTTGCAACATCCCGTCATCATTCTATTCCTCGCTTATCTTTTCTTCCTGCTTGGTTTAAACCTTGCAGGCTTCTATGAAATCAATTTCGGGCTCTCGAATGTCGGGCATAAATTGACCGCAAAAGAAGGCCTTTCGGGTTCGTTCTTCACGGGCGCGCTGGCCACGCTTGTCGCCACGCCCTGCACCGCGCCGTTCATGGGCGTTGCTATGGGATATGCATTGACGCAACCCGCTTATATCTCGCTCATAGTTTTTATGGCGTTGGGGCTCGGCCTTGCCTTGCCCTATCTCGCCATGACATTTATTCCTGCCGTGCGCCATATCTTGCCACGCCCGGGATTGTGGATGGAAAAACTGCGCCAGTTCTTGGCCTTCCCGATGTTTGCATCTGCATGCTGGTTGCTCTGGGTTCTCTCACAACAGATAAGCCATATGGGACAATTTGCGGCCTTGCTAGGTATGCTGGCATTGGCGTTTGGCATCTGGCTGGTCAAACAAAGACCTGCGCAAAAATTCTGGCGAGTTGTGGTTCTGGTTCTCGCCATAGCATCGTTCGGTTTTACCATTTCGACCTTTACAGGCATGAAACAAATGCCGGAGTCCGATGAGATTCCTGTGGCTTCCGTCAATCAGAACTGGGAGGAATTTTCGCGACCTCTTCTCGAAAAATACCTCGAAGGCGACGCCCCTGTTTTTGTCAACATGACGGCGGCATGGTGCATAACCTGCAAGGTGAACGAAAAGGTCGCCATAGCCACCAAAGACACGCAGAAATTGTTTGCGGACAAAGGTGTGAAATACCTAAAAGGCGATTGGACCAACCAGAACCCCGCCATCACTCATTATCTTGAAGAGTATGGACGCAGCGGCGTCCCGATCTATGTGTATTACGGACCCAAGGACAAAAACACGGGGGCGCGCCCCCAACCTGTCGTATTGCCGCAAATTTTAACGTCGTCTATTGTTGAAAACGCCTTAACCCAAAACGGAGAATAACTTAATGAAATCTATCTTCCTTACGCTGGCTGCATTGGCCTTTATAGCATCACCCATGGCCGCCCAAGCCGCCCCGAAAATCGGCGAAGCCGCACCCGAATTCACGGGCATGGATTCCAACGGCAACGTACACAAATTGTCTGACTTCAAAGGCAAGACCGTCGTTCTCGAATGGACCAACCCGCAATGCCCGTATGTGGTGAAACATTATGATTCCGGTAACATGCAAAAACTTCAGGCCGAATACGCGGCCAAAGATATTGTCTGGCTTTCCATCAACTCCTCCGCCGCAGGCAAGGAAGGCAACCAGTCCTCCGAAGAAGCCAACACTTACATGGAAGATAAAAAATCCGGCCCTACCGCACGCATCCTAGATCCCACGGGCGTGATCGGCAAAGCCTATGAGGCCAAAGTGACGCCGCACATGTATGTCATCAACAAGGAAGGTGTTCTCGTTTATGAAGGCGCCATCGACGACAATGACAGCAGCAAACAAGAAGACATAGCGACATCCAAAAACTACGTGAAAGCGGCATTGGATGCGTTAGCCGAGGGCAAGCCCATTGAAATCGCACAGACCAAAGCCTATGGCTGCGGTGTCAAATACGAATAAGTTAAAGATAAGTCCCTAAAAGCCCCGCCCGCAAAGCGGGGTTTTTATTTACTTCTAATTTGGGCCCCTGATTTTGTGCTATGAAAAAGGGAGTGATTCGGCGTAACCTTAACACCAACAATTCTGTTTGATTCTCATATGTACATGGCCCGCCCTTTAAAGATCAATGCGCATACCCGTACCGAAAGCGACAGCTTTTTGGACGAAGATGTTGCGCGCCTAATTTTAGGCATGGACGGGGAAGTGATTTTCGCCAACGCTGCGTTCGAAAACTTCGCGGATGAACACGGAATCGAAGGCCATAATTTATTGAAATTCGCCGAATTCACCGATGCCGAAGACGCCTTCCGCCATTCGCCGTTATTGTTCGCGCAGGAAAACAAGATCTTCGCGGCATTGAGAAGCGGCCTTCACGAAATCAAATTCAAAAACGGCCAAACCATTCATCTGCAATTCGATTCCGTCATTTCCAAAGACGGCGCGCAATATATCGTCGGCTCCGCGCTTGAACATGACGAACGATTCTCGCAAACGGTCGAAAACCTGATCGCCAAACCGGTCATGGGCGAAGAGAATATCGCCAATCATTTCCTCGATCTGTCCAACGACTTGCTCTGCGTGGCCCGCGCCGACGGAAGTTTTGAATCCATCAACGCAAAATTCACAGGCCTGCTCGGCTTTACGCTGGCCGATCTTGAGGGCCGTAACTTCCTCGACCTCGTACATCCCGATGACAAAGCCGCCGTGCGCACATCTTTGCAGACTCTCTGGCGCGAGAATTCGGAATCCGTTATCGATTTCGAATGCCGCCTGATTTCCAACGAAGCGAGAAGCTACTGGATGGAATGGAAACACAAGAAGGTCGAAGGGCATGTCTACAGCCTTGGCCGTGACACAACCTCCATCAAAAAACACGAACTGGCCCTGCACAGACGCGAACAGCAATTGTCCGAAGCCGAAGCCATCGGCCATATGGGCCACTGGCATTGGTCGCTGGGACAACAGGAAATCCGTTTCTCGGATGAAATTTATCGCATCTTCGGCGTAACACGCGAAAATTTCTTCCCAACTCTAGATCATGTCAATGCCATGCTTCACCGCCGCGATGTTGGGCGCATGATTCAGGCGTTCCAGCGCGCCATTATTGAACAAAATGATCATGAAATAGATTTCCGTGTGATCGCGCCTAGCGGAGATATTCGCCATGTGCGTTGCCAGGGACGCTGTGAATTCGACAATGAAGGAGATGTCACGGGCCTTTACGGCATCATGCAAGACGTTACGCAAACAATGAGCCATGAGCGCGCCTTGCTTGAAGCCAAGGAAGCCGCCGAACGTGCCTACGCCGCGAAATCTCAATTCCTTGCCAACATGTCGCATGAACTGCGCACGCCTCTTAACGCCATTATCGGCTTTTCCGAGATGATGCAGCAACAATTGCTCGGCCCCATCGGCAACGAGCGTTATATCGATTACATCAAAGGCATCCGCGAAAGCGGCGAGCATCTTTTGGACCTCATCACCGACATTCTCGATATGTCCAAGATCGAGGCTGGAAAATACGAGCTCGATCTCGAAGACATCAACGTCACTAAGATCGTTCGCCTTGCCATGCACATGATCGAAGGCCGCGCCGTAGAGGCGGGCATCAAGGTCAAACCACATATCATGGATGAAGAACTGCGCATCATTGCGGACCGCCGCGCGGTTATGCAGATCATGCTCAACCTGTTATCGAACGCCGTGAAATTTAGCCATGAAAACGGGATCGTGGAAGTGGACTGCACACCGCAACGCGACCATGTTCTGCTCCGCGTAAAAGATTACGGTATCGGCATTCCCGCGAACAAAATCGGTACTATTACAAACCCCTTCGAACAGGCGGCGAACCAGTACTCCCGAGGCCATGAAGGATCGGGCCTCGGCCTTTCGATCACAAAAGAACTCGCCGAACTCCATGGCGGCTCCATCCATATCGAATCCACGCTCGGCCTGGGCACGACCGTGACAATCCGCCTACCGTTGGATGCGTCGAAAACCCGCAAAGATCAGGAATAATTTAGCCTTCGGAAGACATGCTGGCGGGAAGATAGTGATCTTCCACCAGTGTTTTTTCGGCTTCAAGACATCCGTCGATGCCTTCACGGAATGAGGGGTATTTGAGACTGACCCCAAGTTCCGCTTTGATCTTGTTGTTGGCGACGCGTTTGTTGTCGGAATAAAAAGAACGCGTGATGGGGGCCATGTCGGCTTCGTTGTACGGAATAAGCGGCGGCGGTGTGATGCCGAGCTTTTGGCAGGCATATAAAATCACTTCATGGCTTGGGACGGGATCGTCATCGGAAAGATTGTACGCAGCGCCCGGATTGGGTTTTGCCATCGAGGCAAGCAGCACCTGCACGATGTCTTCGACATGGATGCGGTTGAACACCTGCCCCGGTTTGTTGATGCGGCGCGCGACGCCCGCGCGCACGGAATCCAATGCACTGCGTCCCGGCCCGTAAATCCCCGCCAAGCGGAAGATGTGCAGCGGGAAGCCGCTTTCCATCAAAAGCGATGTCCATTGTTCTTCCGCCTGCAAGCGGCGTGAACCGCGCTTGGAATTGGGGCGCACTTCGGAAGTTTCGTCCACGATACCGCCAGCGCGGTCGCCGTAAACGCCCGTCGTGGAAAGATATCCCACCCATTCCAACGTCGGAATGCGCATAAGGTCCGCTGCATGCATGGCGAAGGTGGGGTCTCCCATATCGTCGGGCGGCGTGGAAATCAGAAGGTGCGTTGTGCCGTCGAGAATGAAGTAAGGGTCGCCGAGGGGATGTTCGTAATCAAAAAGATGGGCCTTGATCCCCACGGAGCGAAGAAAGGCCCTTTTTTCGAGATCGCGGGTCGTACCGCCAATTTCCCACGCCTGCGCCTTGTCGGCCATAAGGCCATGCGCGAGGTAATCGCATGTATAGCCATACCCGAAACAGAAAAGTTTTTTATTGCCCTGAACCATCGCACACCGTTGTTTTTATTTTTGTGGTTCGTCGGATTTAAAAATCTACGTTTTCGTAGTGTTCGACAGGCGTAAAGCCTGGGATCCTGTCTTCGAGCAGCGCCTTGAATGACGGTCTCGACTTCACGCGGGAATACCAGTCCCGCGCGGCGTGATGTTCTTCCCACGGCACATCGCCTATATAATCGATCGAGGACAAATGGGAAGCCGCCGCGATGTCCGCGAGCGTGAATTTGTCGCCGGCCAGCCATTTGCGCTTTTCGCACAGGAAGCCGATGTAATCGAGATGGTAGTGAATGTTCGCATGACCGGCGCGGATGGAAGGCCCGTGCGGTTCGCCGAGCTTTAAAAACCGCTTCATCAGCTTTTCGCCGACAAGGTTATCCGTGACTTCACGGTTGAATTTGATATCGAACCATCCGACAAGGCGGCGCGTTTCCGCGCGCTGGATGGAATCGGTCCCGAGCAAGTTGTTTTCAGGATACATTTCCTCGAGATATTCGCAGATGACTTGGGAGTTAGAAAGAATGGTGCCGTCGTTTTCGACGAGTACGGGGACATCCCCCGCAGGGTTCATGGCAAGGAAAGACGTGCGGCGTTCCCATATTTTTTCGATCTGCAGGTCGAATTCGAGCTTCTTTTCGGCGAGTGCAAGACGCACTTTCCGCGAAAAAGGATGCAGCCATACATGATATAGCGTTCTCATTATGCCAAGAAGCTTACCTTAAGGAAAAGCGGCAGTACAGAGGCATTCTTCAAGGGTTTCTCAAAGATTTTGCGCGGCTTTCAGGTCGATTATGACACGCACATCGTGGGCAACGGTGCTTTCATCCTTATACTGTTCTCCTCCCAGACCGTAGCTTAGGCGGTTTATCACAACCTCCGCTATCATCTGCGCGGTGTTGTTTTCGATATTAAGGGAGAACGGAATGACGAGCGGCATGGTAAAGCCGCGCATGGTGAGTTCACCGATCGCCACATAGTTGTTCTCTTCCGCCTTTTCGAAAGATTTGGATACAAAGCGCGCTGTGGGGTATTGCGCCACGTCGAACCATTCCGCGCCCACGATGCTTTCATCGCGGCCCTCGTCGCCCGTGGACACGTATTTAAGCTGGACTGTGATATCCGCCTTAGCGGTGGAAAGGTCTTCAGGATCGAACACGATATCCCCAGCGAAACTGCGCAGTTCGCCCGTAAAGGGCGTGTTGTACATCTTCGCCTCGAAGGTCAGCTTGCTCACCTCGGGGATGATAGCCCATGCATGCGCAGGCAACATGGCCAGATCCGCAGGAGGCGAGGGAACATAAGGCGAAGGCGTCGGGCTGTCGGTCTGCGCCTGCTGGGTTTGTTGTTCTTGTTGCGGCGTTTCGGGTGTGAATATTTCACGCAGAATTACCGAACCCGAGAGTGTGTAGGAAAGCCCCAGCACGATCACTATAAGGCCCACAAAGCCGAGCCCCGCCTTCGCATAGGCCATCCGTTGGAGCGTTTCGTCTTTGTCGATCACATGGTGTTTGAGCGCGCCTGCGGCATGCAGCGCCAGAACGAACAAAAGCGTATAGGCGAGTATTTCATGCGCCTCCCCGAACAACCCCGCGAGGTTTTCATCCTTGCCGATTAAAGCGGGCATTTGAAGACCGAAGAACGGGATCGGGAACTCGCCCGCAGACGACATTAGCCAGCCCGAAAGCGGCATGCAGATGATGCACACATACAGCCAGAAATGCGCGGCCGATGCCAGCACAGTTTCCCAATGTTCATGGGATTCCAGATGCTCGGGCGGCGGAGAAACAAAACGCCACACGATGCGGCCGATGCCCAAAAAGAACACCAAAAGTCCGAAGGATTTGTGCAGGGCATAGATTTCGAATTTCAGGGGCGAATTTTCCATCACACCCATACCAAGGCCCACAGGCAAAAGTCCGATTATCAGAACGGCGATGGTCCAGTGGAATATCCGTGCGATAAGCCCGTATTCTTCTTCGGTGTTGGAAATCTCCATGATGCCCTCCTAAGGTGAAACTACGGAACTTTGATACATGAACACACCCGCCCAAGCGCCGAGCCCCGCCACAATCCAACAGAACAGGCCATACGTCCAGCGCAGCGATTTGTTTTTGACGAGTTCATGGGTCGGATAATGCTGCAAGAATATATTGATGATGAACAACCCGGCCGCAAAACCGAGAAGAAAACCCAATGCTCCGCATGCGTAAATCATGGCGATAGCCTACCCCGCCCGTTTCAACAGGGCAATGCGTGTATCGCCATAGTCGCGCTCCATAAGGGTTTCAAAACCCCATTGCGGTTCGGCAAAGCCTTTTTCCGTTTCGATCAGGGCATGGGCGTCTTCCACAAGCCAGCCTTTTTCAACGAGGGCGATAAGGGAGAGCGTAATGAAACCCTGTTTGTACGGGGGGTCTAGAAAAGCGAGGTTCGCGGGCGACGCTGCTTCGGGTTTGGGCGGCGGGGTCACGGCATCCTTCAAAAGAAACGTCGTAGGCGTGGTGATTTTAAGTGCAGCAAAATTCTCCTTGCACAAATCGAGCGAGGCTTTGCTTTTGTCGATAAAAGTACAAGAAGAAGCGCCCCAAGACAAAGCTTCCAATCCCAGCGCGCCCGTGCCGCAAAAAACATCGAGGACATTGGCATCCTCCACCAGACCACGCGCGTTTAATATGTTGAAAATCGCTTGGCGGACTTTGTCGGACGTGGGGCGGACATCGCGGCCCGTAGGCGCTTTTAGCAATCTACCGCCATATATGCCGCCCGTAATCCGCATCTATAATTTTCTGCCTTTGAAAAAGCCCGATAATTGGTCTTTGAGCATTTGCGGTTTTACTTCCAGCACAGAACCCTTGGGAAGATTGCCCAGATGGAAAGGGCCGTAAGATGTGCGGATCAAACGGTTGGTCGCCAGTTCCAGATATTCCATGACGTTGCGCACTTCGCGGTTTTTGCCTTCGGAAATTGTAACATTGATCCAGACATTGCTGCCTTGACGACTTTCGAACGTAGCCTCGATAGGGCCGTATTTCACGCCGCGAAACGTAAGCCCTTTGCTCAGGGCATCCAGTTGTTCCTGCGTTACGCGGCCAAACGCGCGAACGCGGTATTTGCGCTGCATACCCGTCGTAGGAAGTTCGAGATAGCGAGATAATTCACCGTCATTGGTCAGCAACAAAAGCCCTTCGGTGGTCAAATCCAGCCGCCCTACGGATACAACACGCGGCAATCCTTTGGGCAGAGCATCGAATATAGTTTTGCGGCCCTTTTCATCCTTGGCCGTCGTCACCAGATCGCCGGGTTTGTGATAAAGAAACAGCCGCGTTTTTTCCGCGCCCTGCAGAGCCTTGCCGTCGACCACAACTTTATCGTCAGGCCCAACCACGCAGGCGGGGGTTTGCAATTTCTTGCCATTGACGGATACGCGGCCTTCTTCGATCCAGCGTTCGGCATCGCGGCGCGAGCACAGGCCCGCCCGCGCCATAACCTTGGCGATCCGTTCCCCTTTGCTTTCGTCGTCTTTTTCCATTATTGAAATCCTATGTCCGATCAAGACCATATCTTTATGAAGGCCGCCATGGAAGAGGCGAAAAAGGCTGCGGCGAACGGTGAAGTGCCCATCGGCGCGGTATTGGTCGCAAAGGGCCAGATTGTTGCGCGTTCTGGCAATGCCACGATCTTAAATTCCGACCCCACCGCCCACGCCGAAATCAACGTTGTCCGCGCACGGTGCAAGGAAGTCGGTGCACAGCGTATTCCCGACCATGACCTTTACGTTACGTTGGAGCCCTGCGCCATGTGCGCGGCGGCAATTGCCTTTGCCCGCATCCGCCGTTTGGTATTTGCGGCATCAGACCCCAAAGGAGGCGGCGTCTTGCATGGCGGAAAGTTCTTTGAGCAGCCGACCTGCCACCACAAAATCGATGTAGCGATCGGAACACTCTCTGAAGAATGCGGTATATTGCTCAAGGAATTTTTTGCAGCAAAAAGATAATTAAGCGGCCTTGGATTTTTCGGCTTTTACGGCACGCCAGCCGATATCGCGGCGGCAAAACCCATCTTTCCATTCGATCTTGTCAACCGCGTGGTAGGCGAGCTTTTGCGCTTCCGTTACGGATGGCGCAGACGCGGTTACGGTCAGCACACGGCCGCCATTGGCGACGATTTGACCAGTCTCGTTTTTGGATGTTCCCGCATGGAAAACCTTTACACCCTGCAGATTATCCGCTGCATCGAGCCCATTGATGGTGGTGCCTTTGGCATAAGAAGCGGGATAGCCTTTGGCAGCCATCACGACCGCCAGAGCAATATTGGGAGAGAATTGCAGTGGCGCCAATTGGTCCAGTGTTTTGGACGCGCAGGCATCTAGAACTTCGAGCAGATCGTTTTGCAGGCGGAGCAGCATAGGCTGGGTTTCAGGGTCGCCGAAACGCGCGTTGTATTCGATCAGATAGGGGTCACCCTTTACCACCATAATCCCTGCGAACAACACGCCGGAAAACGGATTGCCGTCCAGTTTCATCCCGCGTGCGGTGGGCAGGATAATCCGCTGCATGATTTTTTGCTGCAGATCGTTGCTCATCATATGGGCGGGGGAATAGGCCCCCATGCCTCCCGTATTGGGACCGACATCACCGTCGCCTACGCGCTTGTGATCTTGCGCGGATGTGAACGGCACAACGGTTTTGCCATCGGTCAGGGCAAAGAAGCTGAGTTCTTCCCCGTCCAGATATTCTTCGACCACCACTTCCGCGCCCGCAGCGCCAAATGCATTGCCAGACAGCATATCTTTTGCTGCGACAATAGCTTCGTCCACGTTTTGCGCAATGATAACGCCTTTGCCTGCAGCCAATCCGTCGGCCTTCACGACAATGGGGGCACCCGTCTTGCGGATGAAACTTTCCGCCTTTACCACATCAGTAAAGCGGCCATAGCCCGCGGTCGGAATATTATATTTGTTGCACAAATCCTTGGTAAAACCTTTGGAGCCTTCCAGTTGCGCGGCGGCTTTGTCGGGGCCAAAAATCTTGATACCGGCCTTTTTCAATTCATCGGCAATGCCCAGCACCAACGGTACTTCTGGACCGGCAACCACGAGATCGATTTTCTTATCTTTGGCAAAGGTAACGAGGCCAGCTATATCGTCGGCGGAGATGTTGACGCATTCAGCGACAGAAGCGATACCGGGATTGCCGGGGGCGCAATACAGCGCGGAGCATTTTTCACTGGAGGCCAGACGCCAAGCCAGCGCATGTTCCCGTCCGCCCGATCCAATCAAAAGCACTTTCATAGGGTTTTTATGCCCTTATTCTTCCAGCATGACAAGAGAAGCGTTTCCGCCCGCCGCGGTGGTGTTTACGGAGACGGTTTTCTCGGTAGCGAAGCGGTGAAGATAATGCGGCCCGCCCGCTTTGGGTCCCGTACCCGAAAGCCCTTGGCCCCCAAACGGTTGAACGCCAACGACCGCGCCGATAATGCTGCGGTTGATATAGATATTCCCTGCGCAGACATCGTTGGTTGCCTTCACCGCTACGCTATCGATCCGCGTGTGGATGCCAAAGGTCAGGCCAAATTTGGAATCATTGATTTCCTTGATGACGGAGGGCAATTGCCCCGCCTTAAAACGGATGACATGCAGCGCGGGCCCGAATATCTCTTCGGGAATATCCGAAAGGCTTTTGATCTCATAGGCCATGGGGGCAAAGTAATACCCCTGATGGCGCAGCTCGTCCGACAAGGGCGCTTGGGCGATAAATTTGCCGATGCCTTCCAGACGGTTTTTGTGCTGTTGCAACTTGATCAGGGCTTCTTCGTCGATCAGGGGACCGATATCGGTGGCATAAAACCGCGGGTTCCCCACTTTCAGTTCGGCCATAGCCCCTTGCAGCATTTTGATGGTCTTGTCGGCCACTTCTTCTTGCACGAATAACACGCGGCAAGCCGAGCATCTTTGGCCCGTGGAGCCAAAAGCCGAAAGAAGGGTATCGTCCACCACCTGTTCCGCCAGCGCCGAAGAATCCATGACAATCGCGTTCTGGCCGCCTGTTTCCGCAATGAGGGGAACAATGGCCGCTTCCTTCGCGGCCAGTGTTTTATTGATTGCCCACGCCGCTTTGGTGGAACCCGTAAAGGCGACCCCAGCGGCATCCTTGTGCGAGGTCAGCATCTCTCCGATCCGCCCGTCCCCGATAATCAGATGTAGGACTTTTTCAGGTATGCCCGCTTTGTGCATCAACTGCACGGCGGCGAGCGCGGTGAAGGGGGTTTGTTCGGCGGGTTTGGCTAAGACCGTATTGCCCGCCATCAGGGCTGCAACCACTTGTCCTGTGAAAATAGCCAGCGGGAAATTCCAAGGGGAGATACAAACGAAGACACCTCTACCCTGCAGCAAAATTTTATTTCGTTCACCCGTGTAGGACCTCAGATTTCCGCCATTTTCATCAAAATCCTTTGCTCCGAGTGCAGCATAATAACGACAAAAATCGACGGCTTCGCGCACTTCCGCCAGCGCATCCTGCAGCGTCTTGCCCGCCTCGTGAATGCAAAGCCCCATCAAAAGCCCAGCATTTTTTTCGAACAAAAAGGCGATGTTGTTGAGGATTTCCGCGCGTTCTCTAGCGGGCGTGGCATTCCATGCGGCAAAGGACTTTTGCGCGGTCGTAAACGCCACATCCACAACAGCTTGATTGGCCTCATAGATCGTTCCCAAAGATTCCGACTTATCGGAAGGGTTACGGGAATCGGTATGCCCACCCGTCTTTTCAAAACGGCCATTCACTAGTGAAGCGCAGATCACTTCGCGCAGATCGAACGCCTTTTGAATATCGCGCTGGGTAGCCTTTAGGGTCTGGGCATCGTCCAGATCGAGGCCTTCCGAGTTAAGTCGGTCGCCGAACAGATGCCGCGGCAAGGGGATTTGTGGATGTGGGTTCAATCCTTTGGCCAAAGCGGCCTCGACTGGATCCATCGCCAATTGTTGCGGTGCAATATCAGTATCGAATACCTTGTTCACAAAAGACGAATTCGCGCCGTTTTCAAGCAATCTGCGCACCAGATAGGGCAGCAAATCCCTGTGCACGCCGACGGGCGCGTAAATGCGCACAGGTAATTTTTCTTCTTTTAAAACAACATCATAAATGGCATCGCCCATGCCGAACAAACGTTGGAATTCAAAGCCCGTTTTGTTAGTTCCTGCCAATGCAACAATCGCTTGCACGGTGTAGGCATTATGGGTGCCAAACATGGGGTAAACCACATCCCGTGCCTGCAGCAATTTCTTCGCACAGGCGAGGTACGACAAATCGGTATGTACCTTGCGGGTGAAAACGGGGTAATCCGCCAGCCCCTTGATTTGTGCGCGCTTGATTTCGGTATCCCAATAAGCGCCTTTTACAAGCCGTATCTGGATCTTACGGTTAGCGGCTTTTGCCATGGCTATCAAACCGTCTATGAGGGGCATACAGCGCTTCCCATAGGCCTGAATAACAATCCCGAAGCCGTCCCATCCCGTGAGGGTGACGTCCTCGACGATGTTGTGCATGATCTTGAGGGATGTTTCCAGCCTGTCGACCTCCTCCGCATCCACTGTGAGGTTGATATTGAGGTTGGCGGCCTTGCGGCAAAGAATGGTCAATTTGTGCGTTAGGGCGGGAATACAAAATTCTTCTTGCGCCATGGAGTAACGGGGATAGAGGGCGGAGAGCTTTACCGATATTCCGGGATGCTTGCCTTCCTTCCTGTGGTGACTTTGACCGATCTCCTCGATGGCATCCGCATAAGCCGTGAAATAGGTTTCGGCGTCTTCCATTGTGCGGGCGCCTTCGCCCAGCATGTCATAGGAGAACAGATATCCTTTTTCCGCTTGTAATTTTGCTGCGGCATCCAAGGCATCTTCGATGGTCTGGCCGAGGACGAACTGGCCACCCAGAATCTTCATCCCTTCACCAAGCGCCGCCCGAATAACGGGCTCCCCCAGCCGAGCCAGCGGCCCGTCCAAGGTCGATTTGGTGGCGGTAAGGCCCAAGGCCGCGGCTTTCAAAACCCAGTCATCCGCCCCTTTCTTGTCTTTGGTCCATTGGGTGCGGGCAATCTTGTCGCGGATCAGGGCGTTGGCCGTGGCGGAATCAGGAATGCGCAGCAAAGCTTCGGCCAGCGTCATCAGGGCGATGCCTTCTTGCGTGGATAGGCTGTAGGTCTGGAAGAAGTTTTCGATACTGCCGGCCTTACGTTTGGTAGCACGCATCTTGGTGATGGTTGCAGCGGCTTTGGCCGAAATCTCCTGCGACAAAGCTCCGTTCCAATCCAGCGCGGCGATCAAATCCTCGACGCATTCCTTCTCAGGACGCATCAAATAGGCGGAAAGATTTTGGAAAAGTTCGGGCATTCTGTCTTGCGTATCCATTGTTGAGCTTTATGGGTCCACTCTATACTATCGGCCCTCATGACAGAAGACCTGTTCACAACAGCCAAGGAAACCAAGCGCACAAACGTTCCGGAAATGAGCGTGTCCGAACTAGCCTTTTCCCTAAAACGTACATTGGAAGAAACTTTCGGCCGGGTCCGTGTGCGCGGAGAATTGTCCGGGCTCAAACTTGCCTCTTCAGGCCATCTTTACGGCGATGTGAAGGATGATCAATCCGTCATCAATATCGTCTGTTGGAAAGGCACGATGGGGAAACTCTCCCTCCGACCCGAAGACGGGCTGGACGTCATTATTACCGGCAAGATGACCAGCTATCCCAAAAACTCGCGCTATCAACTGGTCATCGAATCCATGGAACTCGCAGGCGAAGGCGCTTTGCTAAAGATGCTCGAAGACCGCCGCAAAAAACTCGCGGCCGAAGGCCTGTTCGATGAAAACCGTAAAAAGCCCATTCCCTACCTGCCCGATGTGATCGGCGTGGTGACATCCCCCACGGGCGCGGTTATCCGCGACATCATCCACCGCATATCCGAACGCTTCCCGCGCCATATCCTCGTCTGGCCCGTTGCCGTGCAGGGTGAAAATGCTGCCAGACAAATTGCCGATGCCATTCACGGATTTAACGCCATGAAGAACAAGCCAGATTTGATTATCGTCGCCCGCGGCGGCGGAAGCTTAGAAGATTTGATGGCCTTCAATGAAGAGATTGTCGTGCGCGCAGCGGCGGATTCCGTTATCCCGCTGATCTCCGCCGTAGGGCATGAAACCGACACCACATTGATCGATTATGCCGCAGACCTTCGCGCGCCCACACCCACAGGAGCGGCCGAAAGATCGATACCCGTAAGATTGGAATTGTTGGGATTTGTACGTGAAGCGCAAAGCCGCCTGGCCAACGGCATTATCCGCCGCACGGGGGAACTGGCATCACGCCTTGAAACCCTGCGCGCGAAACTGGGCGACCCCACCAAACTGCTCGATCTGAAAACCCAGAACCTCGACAACACATCCTCCAAATTGCTGCATGGCTTCGAAAGATCGCTATCTCGAGAATCCCGATCACTGGCCCCGCTCGTCCCACCCCATCCCAGGTCCTTGATCAAGGAAAAATCCAGACACGCCGTGCTTTTATCCCAATCCCTGCAAAGGGCAGGTACGAACCTTTTGAAAGATCCGCAAAAGCATATCGACCATGCCGGCCGCATGCTGGAAAGTTTGTCCTTCAAAAAGGTGCTGGAACGCGGATATGCGGTTGTGAGAGACCCAGATGGCGGAGTAATATCGAGCGCACAGGATGCTGAAAAAGCAGGGGAATTCGAGATACAATTCAAGCATAACGGGCGCATCAAAGCCCAAAAAGTCTGAAAAACCTTGTGTTTTTATGCTATAATTGTCAGAAGATAGGCCATGCGCGTAGAGTTGAAAGAATTGATGGATAAGATCGGGGTGGGATATGTTCTCTCGCCTTACGAAACATGTCCGTGGTCAACCCACGACGTCATCAAAGGCATCACAGCCAGCGCCGAAGTCCGCATGAACAATGACGGTGACGAAGTCGAGGCCGAACTCCAATTCCTGAACGAGCGCACCAAAGACGGCGAACTACCCGTCGAACAGATTGTATGGATTTACTGCAAACCGGTTGCACAAGGCAAATGGTCACCCACCGTGTTCCGCCTCAAAGGCAAAGACGAAAGCATCGAGCTCTATGACTGGGAATTAAAATGCTGCAATTTCTTCCGTGCCTGCGTGCAAGACATCAAGATGGGCATTATTCCAGACATCGATGAAATTGCCGAACGCGAACTGGGCGGGGATGAAAGATTCCGTGACGCGCGCCGCGGCGGCGGATCGAAAGCCCCGAAAATCAAACCGCAGGCATTGCTTGGCCTCAAAAACGGGCGCGGCTTCTAAGCTCCAAAGTTTAACAGGTTAATTCCCGGCCTGAAAAATTCTTTGACATTTATGTTTCCATAATATATATAAACGGGCCATGACGCCCAATTCAAAAATTAAGGTCAAGAATGCTGGCGAACGCTCAATTGAGGGCAGTTCGGTTTCCGCGGCCTTTCACATGCTCGACAACCACAGAAGTTTTTCACATGCGGCTTTCCCGCATAAACCAGACGCCGTGGTCAGTGCAGACGAATTGTTCGAAATTTATAAATTCGAAAACGACCTTCGCAAAAAACGTGCAGAAGAGAAAAAGCGCGAACAAGAAATTAAGTCGCCGTCATCCCTTTGGGGTAAAAATTTGGCGAGCATGTTCGCAGATGCCACAAATAACAACCGTGCGGAAATCATAACTCCTAAGGAATACAAAGAACTTATAAATCACATCCATTTAGCTCCAAAAACTAAAGAAATCCTTGCCGGAAATCAAATTCCCATGCCTCCCGAACCTTCGAAGGATACGCCATCGGTTACGCCGCCGCCTGCAGACATGCCTCCCGATGAAGATCCCAAGCCTGTGTTCATAGTAACCCCGAAGCATATACCCGAAGTCACGCCGCAAGTTGATATCAGGGGAAATCAAGACATTCTATTCAAAAAAATGGCGGGGTTTGATCACTTGTTGCCGGATCGAGGATATTTTAACTCCTTAAGAACTCTGGGCTATAGCATCTTCGACGAACTTTATCGCCCGCGCCCCGATGCTTTTGACAGATACAACCATGAATCGCATTACTATATGAATGGCAAACGCCAATACCTGCATAGATACCTTCAGGATTTTAACTCCAAAGAGATGTTTTGGGACTTGGATACTAGGGCCACGTACAGTCTGTGGCGCGCATCGAAAACGATAAAATCGTATATAGATATGAATCCCGATAAACTTGATTCTCCTCTGTCGCAAAAAATGATGAAGGGATTTTTGGATGAAATCGCCAAAATGGAACCGCCGCAACCCCGCGTAGATGAGATTTACGAAGCACAATTTGCAGACCGCCAGAGAGTAAAAGTTGTGCCGCTCATACGCGATAGAAGCAAACTGGAAGCGGCATGGAACACGCAGCAAAAAGAAATTCGCCAACTCGAAAAAAACGGAAAGATAAAACATTCCATACACGATGAAGATGTTCTGGGTGACTTCGATTCATGGGTCGCAAATCGCCCAGACGATGTTCAATACCTGATGATGGGTGACACCAACCACCAAGACGAAAATGTTCAGGCATGGATTAACGATGGGAAATACATGCAGGCGCTGAAAAAGAACGGCTATGCCGATCTCGTCATAGAAAGACCTGCAAGCGCGGAAAAACCTGTGCAAGACTACATAAAAGGTAAGATCGGCATAGCCGATCTGCGCAGTCAATTAAAAGAACTGAATGTCCCGCCCTTCAGCCTTATAAAACTGGCAAAATCGGCTAAGGATGCAGGCATTATGCTGCATATGTTTGATGAACAGCTTTTAGATAAACGTAACACCAGAATCGATACTTTCTGGGTAGAGCGTCGCGACCATGACATAGACATGGCAGAAAAAATCAAGGAACGTTTCGGCGACAAGAGACTGGCAGTTATTTATGGTGCGGCTCACTTCCAGCATGAGGGCTGGATGACGGACAAACTAGGCAAGGAAAAATGCGCGGTTGTGAATGTACACAAGGATCTGCAAGAATATAAACATTCCCTTCGCTGGAACGTGGCCATGCCCGCGCCCTGCACACTCGTTCTTGAGGAAGAAAAGGTTGTGGCGTCACACGGCAGATACGGCCGCAACATTCCTGCCAACCTCGACCATGTCACCGGCTCTATCAGAAGGGTAGAACAAAAAAAGGAAATAGAATTGTTCGAAGGCAAAGTGCGCGACTACAGCGCGGGCGTTGAGAAATCCTACATCACGCCCGCAGAAGTAGTTCGTCTGGCACAGCTTACATGGGCCAAAACGAAGCTCGGAACGTCATTACCTTCAGGGCTTAATATCTAGCAAAATTAGGCCCGGACGTTCTGCGCGACGACGATTCCGTAATCAGTGGCAAGCTGTGAAAGGCCGCCGTCAACAGGCTGACCCACGGCTTGATATACCCAATCAGAACCCACGCGTTCCAGATACCCGATGAGAAGGCCCGTGCCTTTGCCCATGTCTTCTTCCAATTCGAAACGGAAGGTTTCATGCGTCGTTTCATTGTTCACAACGCGGAAATATACATTCTTCACTTGCGTGAAATTGTTCGTGCTCAAATCCATATCGTAGATTGAAACGGTGAAGGCTATTTTCACGACTTCGAACGGCAACGCCATCAAATCGATCACGATCTTTTCATCGTCGCCATCGCCGGCGCCCGTGCGGGAATCGCCCATATGGCGCACCGCGCCATCGCGTCCGACCAGATTGTTGTAGAAAACGAAATCCTGGTCTTCGCGGGTTTTATCGAATTTATCGAGCAAGAACACAGATGCATCCATATCGACGGGGTCGCCTTCGAACACGCGCATGTCCCAGCCGATACCGACCGTAATCTCGCGGATCGTTGGGTCGATTTTGGTTATGTTGATTTCCTGCCCCTTTTCCACAAGCATTCGCTTGGGGTGATCGGGCATCATCGGGGGAAGATCATCGATATCGTCATCTTCATGTGTGTCGGTTTGGTCGTTCATAAGCTTGGGTCCTTGAGGATAGTCAGGCGTCGAGTCTAGCATAATCCTTTAAATCACAGAGGGTCTTTTTGCCCGTCTTCCCATGATAAACCAAACCCGAAGGCGCGGTCCATTTCGGCATGGCCGGGGAAATATTCCAGATAATTGGTCATTTTGATACCGCCACGGATATTTTCGATTCCCGCAACTGCGCAAAGGGCCATGGTTTTCTGGCGTTCTTGCAGAGTGACAATCATCGGCTGTTCTTGGGGCACGCGCACCTGGATTTGCGGGGCGACATTGGCCCAGCTTTTGGCACCGCCATAAATATAAACATAAATCAGAACGCGTTCGATGTCGTTCCAATGCGCGCCGTTGATGGAGATGGTTTCATCATAGCCTTTTTGATCGCCGCGTCTTTCATCACCGCTCAAAAATATGTAGGGCGGCTCATTGAGCGCGCCGTGCATTTTGCCAAAAGCCTGCATGCCACCGAGCATTCCGTCTTTCAATTTGTACAAACAGCCAAGGTCCAGATCGATACCGGCTTTGGTAAGATTTTTTTTCAAAAACTTGCCGATCACACCCTTGGCCTTTTCGACGGCCAGATTGTCCCACGCCACGCCGATTTCGAAATCGGGCAATCCCGCATCTGGCGGGTTAATGATGGCGACTTCACCGGGCTTGCTCAAAAACGTGCCGGGGTGGTTTTTATCGTTGGGGCTGATATACCCTGCCGCTCCCAAACCCCCGTGGCGCGATTTAACGGCGCGGTCACGATCCGCCTCTTCTAGCGAAAGATGGGAAAGTGTCGATTCTTTCGTGTTTTCGGTCATAAATCCATACCTTTTTAGCAAAGCTTTGTTTTGCTTTTTTGCCACTCTATGCTAAATCACTCCCATCATCAAATCCATGACCTAAAAGGAACACCCCACGTGCCCGCCTACCAATATGTTTTCGTGATGAACGACCTGAAAAAGACCTTTCCGAATGGAAAAACCATTCTGAACGGGATCACGCTCAGCTTCCTGCCCGGCGTGAAAATCGGCGTTCTGGGGCCTAACGGCGCGGGTAAATCGACACTGCTAAAAATCATGGCGGGCGTGGACAAGGATTTCGTCGGCGAAGCATGGGCCGCTGAAGGCGTGCGCATCGGTTATTTGGAACAAGAGCCGCAACTAGACCCCACCAAAACTGTTTTCGAAAACGTGATGGTTGCGTTGAAGGATAAAAAAGCCAAGGTAGATCGTTACAACGAAGTCGCGGGTTTGATGGCCGATCCCGATGCCGATTTCGATGCGCTCACCGAAGAGATGGGCCGTCTGCAGGATGAAATAGATGCGCAAAATCTTTGGGAAATCGACCGCACGGTAGATATGGCGATGGAAGCACTGCGTTGCCCGCCGGGAGATTCTGAAGTAACGAATTTGTCAGGCGGGGAAAAACGCCGCGTTGCACTGGCGCGTTTGTTGTTGGAAAGCCCCGATCTTCTTTTGCTCGATGAACCGACCAACCACTTGGACGCCGAATCCGTCGCATGGCTGCAACGCTTCTTGCTCGAATATAAAGGCACTGTCGTGATGGTTACACACGATAGATACTTCCTCGACAACGTTACGGGCTGGATTTTGGAAGTCGCCAACGGCCGCGGCGTGCCCTACGAAGGAAACTATTCCGCGTATCTCGATAAAAAACGCAAACGTTTGGAACAAGAAGCCAAGGACGAAGCCAACCTTGCGAAATCGGTGGCGAAAGAACTGGAATGGATTCGCCAGACACCCGAGGGACGGCGCAAAAAATCCAAAGCGCGCGTTGCTGCCTACGAAGAAATGGCCATGCAGGCCGAAGGCCAGACCGCACGCTCCACGCAGATCGTCATTCCCGCACCGCCGCGCCTTGGCCAGAATGTTATCGATGTAGAAAACATCAAGAAAGCCTATGGCGACAAGCTCCTAATCGATGGCTTGTCTTTCAAACTGCCGCCCGGCGGAATCGTCGGGATTATCGGACCGAACGGCGCGGGTAAAACCACGTTGTTCCGCATGATCACAGGGCAGGAAAAACCCGACGAAGGAACCTTCGTCGTTTCCGATGCCGTCAAACTCGGCTATGTCGATCAAAGCCGCGATACGCTGGATCCCAACAAGAATGTATGGGAAGAAATATCCGATGGGCTGGATATCCTCAAACTCGGCAAGATCGAAGTGATGAGTCGCGCCTATGTTGCCTCGTTTAACTTCCGCGGAACGGACCAACAAAAAAAGATCGGTATGCTTTCGGGTGGCGAGCGTAACCGCGTTCACCTTGCCAAGATGCTAAAATCGGGAGCAAATGTTCTGCTGCTCGATGAACCAACCAACGATCTAGACACCGAAACGCTTGGCGCGCTCGAAGAAGCGCTGGAGCAGTTCGCGGGCTGCGTCGTCGTCATCTCCCACGACCGTGCCTTCCTCGACCGTCTGGCCACGCATATCCTCGCCTATGAGGGCGATTCCCATGTGGAATGGTTCGAAGGCAACTATGAGGATTACGAGAAGGACTACAAACGCCGCTACGGCGAAAGCGCCTCTCCGCACAGAATCAAATACAAACCCCTGCGCGCAGCTTAATCATTCCAGATAATACAGCGCAGAAACGGACTTTCCGCCGCCCAGCAGAATAGTCAAAATATTCCCCGCTGCCTTAGGGCTGGCATTCCGTTTCAAATTGGACCGTTAGGGGGATTACCGATCCTTAATATAAACCCCGTATGCTGGTACTGAAGCTCTAAATAGTATAATATGTCTAATTAAATCAAAAGGTTAATATGGAATCCGCCTTGCATTTTACGACCTATGGGCCCATTGCGCTCCAAATTATGGCAAAAATGAGCCATTTTAGCGGCCTTGGAGGTCCAAATTCGCAAATGCGTATGGGTCCATGTTATTATTTAAGCACGATTAAATGCGAAATTTGATCTATACTGACCGGGGGGATTGAGTCAGGGTTTGATGGCGGCTAACACACAGAATATAAACGCAAAAAGCGTTGCCAAATATTTGCTCTTACCGGGCATTATTCCGCGCGCCAAGGAATTCACGGGCTCTGGATTCGGCTATATCGCCTTCTTGTTTGCCCGCATTTACGCGGCTGTGCGCATCCTTCCCGTAGGCCACCCCTTCCTCAACTACGACAATATCGGCCGATTCTCGGTTTTGCAGGTTATAGGGGCCGCTGCCGCCAATCTGCAGTTTAATAAACGCAATATCGACCAGCTTATCGTGTTTGTGGCACTGCTCGCCGGAGTAGTATTGATGTTCATGCAGTTCTTGCTGCTGATTCTGGCAATTTTCTCTGCCGATGCCCATGCACAGGTGACTTTTACGGGCATGTTCACAACGGAATTTCCCGAAACGGATATCGCCTTCCTTCTGCTGGATTATGTTTTTGGTATCGGCGCGATAGGCGGCGGCGCGGCCGGCGCTTCGTTCTTCGGATCCAACGCCCTCGTAGCGACCGGGGGCGCCACGCCCTTCCAGCTCGGCATGCAGGCCTTGTTCCAATTCTACAATCTCGCGATCCTTTTGGTCGGCGCCATCATATTCATGTACTACGTTGCCGTCGTCGTCATCGAAACCGCTCAGACCGGCGTTCCTTTTGGCCGCCGCTTCTCGAAAATTTATGCACCCCTCCGCTTTGTCTTAGCCATCGGGCTTTTGATTCCGCTCAGCCAAGGTTTCAACACAGCGCAATACATCACCCTAATGGCCGCGAAAATGGGTTCCAGTTTCGCCACCAACGGCTGGCTACTCTACAATCAAAACCTGACAGGCCTTAATCCCATGGGCATCGAAAATGCCTCCCTCGTCGCTCGCCCGCGCCAGCCATATTTGGACGACCTTTTGTATTTCTCCAGCGTGTATCACACTTGCCGCTACATGTACTGGGCGACTGTGACCAATCGCCGCACGAACGGAAGGACCTGCATAGGCGCCTACGTCATAGTGGACGGGGAAGCACAAGTTTTGGGTGGATTAACAGGGGAAGGTTGCGCGGCGGGCGCCGGGACTTTTGATTACAATGCCGCCAAGAACAGCTTGAGCGCGAACGGAGACGTTTGGGGAACGGGCGATGTCGAAGTTGTGCTTGGTGAACTGGATGCGGAGTTATGGCCCGACGCTAACGGCGGCGTCCAACCTTTCTGCGGCAAACTGACAATTCCGCTGGGCCACCTTAACCCGAGTTATTACACGGGCGATAGAATGAGCGGCGTTGCGGGCGTGGAGGCTGCTTACTTTGGGCTCGTGGGTATGGTGCTTAATCCTGAAGGGGGTGGCGCCATAGGCACGACCGAAAGCGATGACTTCAACTTGTTCAAGCAGCTGGGCGAAAGATCCGCTCAAGTCACGATTACGCAAGAACCCTATCACAATCCTTGTGTTCATGCTCAGGCGAACATGAATGAAGAACAATTAGTAGCGTTCGTGCAATCAATTGAGAATTTTTTTGCTGGAATAGGCGTGCCCATGCCTGGGTGGAGCCAACTCGTCGCACAATACTCCGGGCTGATGGGCGGATTGAATGATGAGGCAACATGCGGCAGGGGCGACTGGGCGCCGCCCTCGTCTGTATTCCAAGGCGCGCTGGATGGATACAAAGTACAATTAGATGAAGCCATTACTACAGCGCATACCACTTTGGTAGGATCTATGAATTTGAATCTCACCCAAGAGCAAGCAAACAGGGGATGGGGCGGCGCAGGTATCTGGTACAATCAGATCGCAGACCTCAACGGTGTGTTCACGGGCGCGGTGTATGCAACGCCCAGCGTCCGCGCATATCCCAAAATCATGAATGACGTTAAGGACAAAAGACAAGAGCAGGACCAAACCGCAGACTATTGCAAAACCTTTGATCCCAACCTTGCAGACAACCAAAGCGTTGATTTGACGAATTTCGAATTGACTATGGCGACCGCCATGAACCAGACGTTCCAGTATTTCTGCGATAGACCTAACGCAGAAACAGGTAATGCCGCCGACGCAGCCTTGGCGCCTTCGGCGGCCGGGACCAACAGTTCGGGCTGCTCTCTTGCACCTTTGCAACAAGGCGGGGCGACCAAAGGCTCCTCTTCCAACGTCTTCATCGACGTCGTATCCCTTATTTTCGGGCTGAACGGACTTTTTGATCTTAAGACTTGCTCACAAGCAGGTGCAAACGGCATGCCCCTCGTTCACCCGCTGGCACAGCTTTCGGCTATCGGAAAAAGCCTGATTGAAAACGCCATCCGGAGTATGGGTATGGCATTGGGCGCTTCTTTTGGCGGCGGTATTTTGAGTGTCCTGGCACCGGCGCTAGGCGGAGCCCTGCAGGCATTGAGCGGAATGTTTGTAGGCATCGCGACCATCGGTCTGACGATCGGTTTTATCCTTTATTACATTTTACCGTTCCTGCCGTTCATTTATTTCTTCTTTGCGGTCGGCGCGTGGGTGAAATCCATCTTCGAGGCGATGGTCGGCGTTCCTCTGTGGGCGCTTGCACATCTTCACATCGACGGCGATGGCTTGCCGGGAAAAGCTGCTATGCCGGGATACTGGCTGATCTTTGAAATTTTCCTGCGCCCCATCGTCACGGTGTTCGGTCTGATCGGCGGTATGGCATGCTTTGGCGCTCTCACCATCGCGCTCAACAATCTGTTTGACCTTGTTGTATCGAACAGCACGGGAGCCGCTCCGGGTGCGTCGCAAACTGAATTGACAGTTGATGAAATCGCCGCCGTACGCGCGGGTACCATCGACCAATTCTTCTATACGGTGATGTACGCGATTTTGGTTTATATGATGGCAACGGCGTCATTCAAAATGATTGATACTATTCCCAAAGCATTCATGCGTTGGATCAACACAGGTATCACAACCTTCAACGACAACAAGGGCGATCCGACCAGCGATCTTACAACATACGCAGCCGTGGGCGGCGCTAGAGCTTCGTCCCAAGTATTTGGCGGTATGCAAAGCTTTGCACAAGGTGCCGGCCAAACTGGTGGCGCGCTTATTAAAGCGTCGCAAAGCCGCGAGGGAGGCACTTAGTAATGTTTGGCGGTATTACGAGCAATATACAAAAAGGCGATGTAATGCGTTACATGTTTATGCCGCAGATCGCGCCGCGGCTGAATGCCTTTTACCAAACGGGCTTTTCCTATCTGGCCTATATGATAGCGCTGGTGTATCGCGGCGTAAATATTCTGCCCGCGAACCACCGCATCTTCTCACGCGAATATCATAACAAAATGACCATACGCATGGTGCTCGGCGCTGCGGCGAGCGAGTTGAAATTCAGCAAAGCGCACATAGACCAGATCATTATATATTTTGCAGTCATCATTGGCATGATCATGCTGGTGGGGCAGTTCTTCCTGACGCTCAGCTACCTGATGATGAATCCGGCTTTTGCAGGCATGCCCACGAACTATGCCGGCTTCTTCGCCGCGCCAGACTATCAGAACGACGTGGCCTACAAGCTGTTGTTCACGGTTTTCGGAGTCCCTGAACTTTTCAATCCCACGGGCACGGTCCAGCAATTCCATACGGCGTTGCATAGCCTGTTCCAGTTCTACAGCATCGGCCTTTTGGTGGTTGCGGTTTTCATCACAATCTATTTCATCTTTGCTATCATAGCGGAAACGGCGCAAACGGGCGTGCCGTTTGGCAAACGCTATAATCATGCATGGGCACCAATTCGTCTTGTAATGGCATTGGGCATGTTGATACCCATGGGTTATGGCCTGAATGCCGCACAATGGGTCACACTCTACGCCGCAAAATTCGGATCGGATTTCGCCACACGCGGATGGGTTATTTTCAATGAAAGCATGGCGGATAGCTATTTGGCAGAACCGCAAAGAATAGGTGTTCCCAAACCACCGGATATAGCCGGCTTCCTGGCATTCCTGTCTCTGGTCCAGGCCTGCGAATACGGATATGAGGCGCTGCAACCTGAGCGCGAGGCGGCGGGGGCCGGTGCGCCAGGTGACGGCGGCTCAAATGGGCTTGTCGATTACTGGCTTGTTAAAAGTACGGCAGAACAAGGCGGCCCACCGTTGCGCCTTGCGACGGCTAACGACGACCTCGCCCTCGTTCAGCGCTACTTTAACAATGGGGACGCTCTGATCCGTTTCGGGGTTTATAATGCCACGGAACACACGGAGTATCGCGGCGGTGTTTATCCAGCATGCGGGGATTTGGTGGTATTTTTCCCGGCGCAGGGCGCATCGGCAGGTGCCGGCGTTTTTAATATCGCGCGGTGGTATTACTTACAAACGAACTGGCAATTGTCGGAGTCCCAATCGGCCGCCTCGCAAAACTTCTTATTGTATAACGGTACACCGATCGGCGAACTGTTTATGCAGAAACACTCCGGCATTATCTCTATCGCCAATCCTAATGTGGAATTGCCCGGCCCTGAGTTTAAAAGGGCAATGATTGAAAGGGCAGAATTTGAGTTGACAAGAGAAATCAGAAATGCAGCTTTGGCTCAGGCGGGCTCAGATCTTTGGCTACGCGATGCCGCGGCTGGCGGCGGCGCGGGAGCAGGATCCATTGCAGGCCTCGGCTGGGGCGCTGCAGGCGTTTGGTACAATAAAATTGCGCAATTGAACGGTTCTCTGGTTACCGCCGTCCATAGCGTTCCGCGCCCAAGACAGCTTCCCGCCGTTATGGAGTATGTGAAGCAAGAACAATTGCAACAAAACACGAATGTGGGCGAACAAGGACAGCAAAACCTCTCCGGCCAGCGTGAAGTGCAGATCCATTCCGTGGATGATAAGCTTTCCTTCCCTTTGTCCCAGCTTTCACAATACTGGACCGCTGAAGACACACGTCAGGACGGCGTGGGTAGCCAGACCAAACGAACCAGCAACATTTTCATCGATACGGTGAACCTCGTGTTCGGAACGCAAGGTCTGTTCAATATGTGCGCGAACGCCGAGGTTCACCCGCTGGCGCAGCTTTCGGTTTTGGGTAAAGGGCTTGTTGAATCCTCTATCCGTAACCTCGGCATGGCCGTGGGTCTTGGTGGTTTGAGCATGCTCCCCCTGCCGTTTATAGGCGCGGCGGGCGGCGCAGCGGCAAGCATGCTGCTCTCCGTAGCGACGGTTACATTGTCGATGGGTTTCATACTCTACTATGTATTGCCCTTCATGCCATTCCTCTACTTCTTCTTCGCGGTGGGCGGCTGGATTAAGGGTCTGTTCGAAGCAATGGTCGGCGTACCGTTGTGGGCGCTCGCGCACATCCGTATCGATGGGGAAGGTTTGCCTGGCGATGCGGCTATGTCCGGATATTATCTGGTGTTCGAAATATTCTTGCGCCCCATCCTGATCATCTTCGGACTTCTTGCATCCGTCATTATCTTTGGCGCAATGGTCAAGGTTTTGAACGAAATCTTCTCTCTGGTAGTAAGCAACCTTTCCGGTCACGATCCCGTGAACGGCACGGTCTGCGGCGCAGCCCTTGCGGGTGGCGGTGCGGCCGCTAACAGTGCGGATCCTTACTTCCGCGGGCCCATCGACGAGTTGTTTTACACCGTCATTTACGCGATCATCGTTTATATGATTGGTATGTCTTGTTTCAAGCTTATCGACCTGATCCCTAACAACATCTTGCGTTATATGAACGCATCCGTCAGCACGTTCAACGACGCGGCATCGGATCCTGCACAAGGCTTGATGAGAAATATTTCCATCGGCTCCAGCCAAGTCAGCGGTCAGGTTATAGGCATCGCCAAAGGTGGTGGCGACACCATCAAGGGTATTGTTCAGCAAATTACGCAGTCCTCCGCAGGACCGCAACAATAATGGAGCGCCACATGCAACATGATGGTGCTCCATGTTAGAACAGGCAACTCTCAACAAGGGGCAGATAGCCCGCTATGCTTTAACACCGCAAATTTTCCCTAGGCTGATGAAGCTCTTCGGTACAGGCTTTAACAGTCTTCCACCTTATATGGCCATGGTTCTAAACACCGTGCGCATCTTACCGAGCAAGCACCCTTATATGAATCCTGCCAACCATGGAAAATATTCCATGTTTCAGGTCTTGGCCGCTGCCGCCAATAACATCACATTCGATCGGAAAAATCTGGACAAGATCGCCATATTCGGTGTGATCCTTGCCGGTGTTTCCATGGTGTTCTTGCAATTGATCTTGTGCATCATGGCATTGTTTACACTGCCCGCCTTCGCACAAGCTATGCCAACCACGCTGGCGGGGTTTTTTGGCAACCAGAATACGGCAACCGATCTGGCCTTTTCTCTCTTGGATTTGGTCTTTGGAATACCAGGCGTAGGCGGCACAGGAACTTTCTTCGGGTCGGACGCTCTCGGCGCTACGGGCGCCTCTCCTTTCCATCTGGGTATGCAAGCGCTCTTTGAATTCTATTCCTATGGGATACTTCTCGTTGCCGTCATCATTATTTGCTACCTCGTTATCGCCATCGTGCTGGAAACTGCGGAATCAGGCATACCCTTCGGCCAACGCTATAACCATGCATGGGCTCCCATAAGATTGGTGTTGTTTTTTGCCCTACTTTTACCCATCGGTGTGGGCGGCATCAACCTCGCCCAATTCCTTTTGCTAAGTGCCGCGAAATATGGATCGAACCTAGCTACCAACGGCTGGATCATGTTCGACGCCACAACGCAGCAAGCCTATCTGGGAGATACGAACAATCTGATCGCGTCCCCTATCACGCCAGACCTTTACACGATGGCGGCTTTTATGTCGATGGCGCGCACCTGCTCATGGGCCGAAGGCCGTATCAACGGGCGTGATATAAGGCCCTATCTGGTTAATGGGACCGGTGTCGCGGGCGGTCGTGACGTATCGGGTGGCATGCCTGCTTTTGCGGACGCATTGGGAGCGCCTGCAGGTGGCGGCGCCAGCGCTACAGGCGCTGTTTTCGTGCGCTTTGGCGTACAGGATGCGGCGCTGTATAGCGGCGAAGCGGGCGCCGTTTATCCTTTTTGCGGCGAAGTCTCTCTGACCGTCGTCGATCAATCACAGCCAGGCTCCGCCATTATGCAGCAGGCCTATCTGGAAATGATCGGTTGTTTGTGGAACGGTGCAGATGGCGCAAGTTTCCCTTGCGGTATCACAACATATACGGATCAGGGGCGCGATTACACGATACGCTATTCCGTCGCGCACGATATGAACAAATTTCCTGACATGTCCCAGTATGTGGGCGATCAGGTCAAGGCCGCAGTCATAATTTCCTTGAATGAAAGTATCAACGAAGCACTAACCACAGCGGTGGAAGAACAACGCGCAAACGGAGACTGGACCAACAACGCGGCCATGCAACTCGGATGGGGCGGCGCTGGCATATGGTTCAACAAAATCGCGGAACAAAACGGTGCACTGACATCCGCCGTGCTGGCAAACCCCCAGATCAGCAAAATGCCGGACGTCATGGAATATATCCGCAATCAAAAGCAAGCCCAGGATTCCAACGTACCTTTCGATCAGATGTTCACACCCCGCCTTTCTTCAGGCGATGTGGTGACCTTCCGAACACCCCAAGAGCGTGAAGTGGCCATCATTCTAAACCAAGCTTTCAAATATTGGGGTATGAGTACCGGAGGCCCGAATTATCAAGGCAGCCCTGAAACGGCGAACACACAAAGTTCCGGCAACATCATCATCGATATAATGAACGTCTTCATGGGCACGCGCGGATTGTTCGATATGTGTGCCAACACCGATATCCACCCGCTGGCCCAGCTTTCCGCAATTGGGAAGGCCGCAATTGAACACTCGATTATGGCCTTCGGCGGCGCTACGTTCTTCGGACTCATGGGGGGGGGTGCATCCTTGTTCCAAGAACACAACTTCGCGCAAGCCTTCGGTGCCATTTCAGAATTCTTCATGACATTCGCGGGCCTTGGTTTGATCGTCGGATTTTTGTTGTATTATATTCTGCCGTTTCTGCCGTTCATCTATTTCTTCTTCGCCGTCATGACATGGGTAAAATCCATCTTCGAGGCAATGGTTGGCATGCCGCTCTGGGCGCTGGCGCATCTGCGCTTTGACGGGGAAAGCCTTCCGGGCGATAAGGCCGCCACGGGTTACTTCTACATACTCGAGATATTCTTGCGCCCCATATGCATCCTGATCGGATTCTTGGGCGGTATCATCATATTCACCGCGATGGTGAAAGTCTTGAACAGCGTGTTCTTCCTTGCTATCAGCAACCTGTCGGGACATGTGATTCAAGGTGAAACGGCTGGTGCAACGGGTTGCTTTACGCCGGTCGCAGGCCCTGGAACACCGGCCGCAGCAGGTGGTCCCACGCAAATCGAATTCGCCCGCGGCGTTGTAGACCAATTCTTCTATACACTCGTTTACGCGGTTATCGTTTACATGATGGGCCTGCCCTGCTTCAAAATGGTCGACCTTGTGCCCGATAACATCATGCGTTGGCTCGGCGCAGGCGTATCCAGTTTCGGCTCGCAGGATGGTGATCCAGCAGATAACCTCATGACCTATGCAGCCACGGGCGCATCGCTGGCTGGCTCCAGCTTCAAACAGAGTGTGAGCGGCGCCAAATCTGCCTTAGATGAAGAAGTGCAAAGGGGCGCACAGCGGCAACAGCAACAGAATGTGCCTTTTGATGGTATTTTTCCTTAGATCAAGAAGTGCAAAGGGGCGCACAGCGGCAACAGAATGTGCCTTTTGATCTTTTTTAGTCATGGTGACATTCAATAAAAAAACCCTGCCAAGTGCAGGGTTTTTTTATTCTTGGAATTTGCGTTTATTGGCCGCGCAGATGAACCAGCAAAGGTTCGATACCGCCGCCACCGCGCTGAATGACGGATGCAAAATCCGCGCGCTGGGTTTGCGACATGCTTACGCCTTCAACGACAATATCTACAACTTTATAGGAACCACCTTTGTTGCGAACGCGCCAGTCAACCTGCACTTGTGGGCCATCGGTCGGAACAATGAAGGACGTCACCATCGTGTCCTTGCCTTCGGCGCGCGAGCTCTTCACTTCGAATTTCTGGCCTTTGTAATCAGAAAAACGTTTCGAATAAACGCGCACGATCATCTGGTTGAACAGCTTCGTGTATTCAGCCTGTTGTGCGGGCGTCGCCACTTTCCAGTTATTGCCGATCGCGAAACGGCCGATCGTGTTCATATCAAAGCTTTCGTTCAAAAGATTTTTGAATTCCGCCGTTTTGGATTCTTGGCTCATTGAAGGGTTCCCGAGGAAATTGATGCCGCGATCG
Organism: Micavibrio sp.; assembly: GCA_040381535.1. Classification (GTDB taxonomy): domain Bacteria; phylum Pseudomonadota; class Alphaproteobacteria; order Micavibrionales; family Micavibrionaceae; genus Micavibrio_A. Next base: position 71,661 of record JBEIHF010000001.1, read on the forward strand.
CCCATGCTCGAAATGAAATTCTTCGCGCCTTCGTTCTGGCCTGCATTGGCAGTAACCAGCGTGTAAGTAGCATCGTTGGTCACGCGTTCCATCGCTACCGTGCCTGCTTGTGCATGCACCGCAAACAGCGCACCAATTACGGCTACGCCGCTCAGGGCAAATAATTTGAATTTCGTCGTCATCTGGTTTTCCTTTTCTTGGGCTTGCTTTGCTTGCTTTGCGTCAAAGGGCCTGTGGATTTATTATACCATCAGGCCCTCCGATATTAAAGTTCACCGCCTACAAGGCCGCGATTGCGGCGCCATTGTGGCTTCTAGTTGTCGTAGTCAGGAATCTCCGGACCTGCCGACATGGACGGATCCATATCATTGACCAGCGCCTGACGACGTTGATAGTACGCGCTGCGGATAGCGGCGTAATAATCGAACGAGTTGGTGCGCAGGTCATCCACGAGGTCGAGCAATTCTTCACGCCCGGACAGAGCGGTCACACCGATACGCGTGTAGTGCAGCCATTCTAGGTCGTGGTTGAACATATAAATACGTACAGGATCAGCAAACGAATCGACGAGCATACCTGTTCCATCGCGAACAGTGGAAGGTCCAAGCAACGGAATGATCATGTAAGGACCGTTGGCGACGCCCCATGTCGCAAGCGTTTGGCCGAAATCTTCGGGCTCATAAGGAATGCCCCCCATATCGGCAACGTCGAACAGACCGCCGACGCCGAGCAGCGTGTTGATGAACAAGCGGCCCGTGGCGTTAGCCAGACCGTCAAGGTCACCTTGCAGCAATTGGTTCGCCATGATGATCGGCGATTTCAGGTTTTGCAGGAAGTTTTTTACGCCTGTACGGACGGGTTTGGGCGCCACATAGCGGTAGCCGCGTGCGACGGGTTCGAGAACCGCTTTGTCGATGGCTTCGTTGACCGCGAAGACTGCGCGGTTACCGCCTTCGAACGGATCGCTGATTTGCTCATCGCCCACATATTGGGCTTCGCCTGTTCCTGTACTCGCACAACCGGTTGCCATGAGCAAAACCGCAGCTGCTGCCAGAACAGACAAAAATCTTGTTTTGGATACGCTTTTCATCTCTCTAAAAAATCCCCATCGAACTTAAAAAATTGGTCTGAACCCTGCTCAAGAATATCAAATATCTGTTTACAGACGATTAACCATATTACTAATTCTATCTATTATTCTGAAAAATAACACTTTTCTCAGTTTTACCGCCAGAATACTCGAAACATACACGCGCTATTTGCCAAATCAACGGCAAAACCGCATTTTGAATAAATCATCCATCCTCTGTTGTAAGAATAACACTAACCCCGAGGCTTAAAGCTATAAGAGGCGGGAACCACGCCGCCAAAAGCACGGGAATCTGATCGGATGCGCCAAGGGCTTTTAAGAAGCTCGAGGCGAAGAATACAAGGAAGCCAATCACCACGCCTCCGCCGATCATCAGGGCCGTGGAATTGGTGCGCACCAGTTTCAAAGAAACCGTGGCCGCCAGAATAATCATGGCCGCGAACAACAGCGGCTGGGCCAAAAGGGTGTGGTAGTGGATGCGCAATGTGCGGGAATCGAACCCCGTCGCCTCCATGGTTCGGATATAGGCAGGGAGCGTCCAGAAGGGGGTCTGTTCGGGGGTCGAGAAACTGTCTTCGATTTCCGTGATTGTGAGGTCCGTGGGAAGCGTCTCGAACGGCTTCTTTTCCGGCCCGGCGCCCGATCTGTTCACGATGATGTTACGGAACGTCCATTCCCCCGGCTCAAGCCCCGCCGAAGCCGCATCGATACGGCGCACAAAATCGCCTTGGTTGTTGAAATAGAAAACGCTGACCCCATTCAATTTCCATTCCGGCATTTTGACCTTGTCGGCGTGCAAGATAATGCCCCCGCCATCGGTTTTCTGGCGCAGCCAAAGCCCCTGTTCCCCCACCGAAACCGTGTTCTCCTTGGCTTGTAGATATTCGGTTTCCATGACCTGATACCGCGATATCAAAACCGCGGAAATGGGATTGATGACGGTGATGTGGATGACCCCTATCAAAAGCGCAACAAAAACGATCGGACCAAGAAAACGCCATACCGACATTCCCGCCGCCCGGATAATGACAAGCTCTTGTCTGCGCGCCAAAAGCCAGAAGGTATAAAGCGCGGAAAACAATATCGCGAAGGGCAGAACGATCTGCCCGACATCGGGAAGTTTGAGCAATCCCATCTGCAGCACGAGCGTCAAAGGCACGTTGTCGAATTTTGCAGCACGGCGCAGCAATTCCACCGTATCGAACAGATAGACGATGGCCAGCAATGCTGCAAGAATTTGCAGGAAAGAAACTGTGTAGCGGAGCGCCAGATAACGGCTGATTGTGGAGGGAAAATAACGGCTCATCTTTAGAAAACCCTCGCCAGTTTGCGTTTGAGTTTTAAACGGAATTTTTCGGATTTATCGCTCAAAAGATATATTGCGCAAATCATTGGCACGAAGGTCAGCGCATACATCAAAACCAATCCGACCATTCCCTCTTTCGCAAGGTTATATGACACCAGATAAAGCCCCTGCAGCAAGATGATGCTAGCGGCGGCGGCTGCAATGCGAAGGCTCAAACCTCTTCTATCCGCCGCGCCGAGCAACAAACAGCACAATGATACGGCCGTAAAGGTGATTGCCAGAAAAGGGCTTACCACGCGCCTATGCGCTTCGATCTTGAAATCGTGGAGCGCTTTGGGATTGTTGCGCACTTCCTTGTCGGGATTGAGCAGTTCTACGAACGTGCGCTCGTCGGGTTCGCGCCAGCGTTGGCGCACCGGCCCCGCTTCAGGAAGATCCAAGGAATAACGATCAAAATCGAGTCTGTTCAACGCGCCGGTTGCAAGATTGTATTCCTGACGCGAACCGTCATAGACAATAACCTGCTGGCCTTCCTTGTCGCTGACGATAACGCCGCGCTTGGCCATAACGGTGACGGGAAATTTCAGATCTTTGCGGGAATCATGGATCATCAAGCCCTGCAATTCGCCATCTTTCCCGCGTTTATGAATGTATACGGTCAAATCCTTGCCGATGGCGTTGAACACGCCTTGCTTGAGCAACATATTGGAATATTGCGCCTTGATGGTGACGCGCATCGTCTGCATTTTCGACAACGATATAGGCGCGATCCAAGCCGTAATCAGAAATATGATCGAGGTCGTGACGATGGCGATGGAAAAAGCGGGGCGCGAAAGCCGCATCGGCGAAAAACCCGTGGCGCGCATAACGGAAATCTCCGAATCCGCAGACATGCGGTTGTAGATGAATACCGTCGAAATCATCAGCGCGATCGGCAAAATTACCTCGAAAAAACGCGGCATGGCCAGAAACGTCAGAACGATAAATGAAAAACTGGAGGCACCGGAGTTGATGATCAGCTCCAAAAACCGCAAGGATTGCGTGAGCATGATGACGCAAGCGAGCGACAGAGCGGTAAAAGCCCCCGCCCACAAAAGATTGCGCATCAGATAGCGGTCGAAAACCATGGAAACGGCCTAATCACCTATGGGCAAAGCCCCAAAAATATTTATGATATTGTCTTAGACGCATATTGCGTTTCCGTCCATCCATCCGCCTTAGAAAAGATAGTAATTATGAGCACGCCCGTTTCCCTTTCTTTTGCCAAAACCGCCAAATCCAAGGCCGATACCGCTGTCGTTTTCGCCGCAGAGGGCAAATTGCTTCCCGAAGCCGCTACTTTGGACAAAAAATCGGGCGGATTGATCTCTTCGGCCATCGAAACACGCGAAAATTTCAAGGGACGCGCGGGCGACGCCGTATCCATCATCCTGCCCAAGGGCTCGGGCTACAAACAGGCGCTGGTCATCGGCCTGGGTGATCCCACCAAACTGGACGCGCTGGCATACGAACAGACGGGCGGCCGTACCATGGCCGCGCTCAAAACCATTTCTGCCGTAAGTACGGCCGTTCTTTTCGATGCCCCCAAAGGCAAGGTGGCGGGCGCCGATGCCGCCGCCGCATTCGCTTCGGGGCTTCATCTGCGTGATTACAATTTCGACAAGTACAAAACAGGAAAAGTAAGCCCTAAATCCAGGGACGCGAAGAAGAAAGAAGAAGCGCGCAAGCTTAAAGATGTAACGATTGTTACTCCCGCTTCCGCCAATGCCGCCAAAACATACGATGAGTATAAGGCGATGGCGGACGGCGTTTTGTTCGCGCGCGATTTGGTATCCGAGGCGCCCAACGTTCTCTATCCCGACAGCTACGCGAACATACTCCAAAAAGATTTGAAAAAACTCGGCGTACAGGTCGAAGTTTTTGATGAAAAGAAAATGGACCAGTTGGGCTTTGAGGCACATCTCGCCGTCGGCATGGGATCTATACGTACGCCGCGCGTCGTCGTCATGCGTTGGAACGGGTTGAAGGGCGGCAAAGATGCACCCCTCGCGTTCGTCGGCAAAGGTGTAACATTCGATACGGGCGGCATTTCCATCAAACCCGCAGCCGGCATGGAAGAAATGAAATTCGACATGGGCGGTTCCGCCGCCGTTGTGGGATTGATATATGCCCTCGCCGCATCGAAGGCGAAAGTGAATGTGGTGGGTGTCGTGGGATTGGCGGAAAACATGCCGTCCGACCGTTCCTACAGACCCGGCGATATCATCGGCTCCATGGCCGGAAAAACCATCGAGGTACTTAACACAGACGCCGAGGGCCGCCTTGTTCTGTGCGATGCCCTCACTTACGTACAAAAGACATATAAACCGAAAATGATCGTCGATCTGGCCACTCTGACAGGCGCAATCATGGTCGCACTGGGCTACGAGTATGCGGGCGCCTTCGTCAATAACGACAAACTCTGGAGCCAGCTTGAAAAAGCCTCCAAGGAAACGGGCGAAAAATTATGGCGTATGCCGCTTGATGAATCTTATCGCAACGAAATGAAAGGTACAGCTACGGACCTACAGAATCTTGGCAATGTCGGACGTTATGGCGGCGCCTGTTCGGCGGCGGGTTTTCTCGAACATTTCATCGAAGGTGACACACCATGGGCGCATATCGATATCGCGGGTACGGCTTGGTGGAAAACCGACAAACCGCTCACACCCAAAGGCGCAACAGCATTCGGTGTACGCCTTCTCTACCGTCTGGTTGCGGATAATTACGCGAAATGACCGAAATCCGATTCTATCATTTAATCACCCAGTCTCTGGAACAAGCTTTGCCGTCCATTTTGAACAAAGGTTTGGCTGCGGGCCATAAATCCGTCGTACGTTTTGCGAATGACAAGGAAGTGGCGCTATTCAATGATCATTTCTGGACATACAATCCCGATTCCTTTCTGCCCCACGGATCAAAATCCGACAGCCATGCGGAATCACAGCCCGTATATCTGACCGCCGCCAATGAAAATCCCAACAGCGCAAACATGCTGGTTCTGTGCAATCAAACCGATATGCCAGACAATATCGCGGACTTCACGTTGTGCTGTGATTTTCTGGACGGCAAGGACGAAGAGGCCGTGCAATCGGCGCCTGCGCGCTGTCAAGCCTATAAGGACGCAGGCCATGCTGTCACATACTGGCAGCAGACCGACACGGGCGGCTGGGAACAAAAAGTATAGAAATTGTTAGGGCGCGGCTTTCGCAGGCTCTGCAGCTTTAACATCTGCTGGGGCGGCGGCATCCATAACTTCAGCAGGCGCTTCAACGGGGGGCGGAGCCAATTCGGCTTCCTCTGCGGAGATTTCACCCTCAGAAGGCAGACCCTTGGGTCCGTCCGCTTGCAAACGCAACCAAGCAAGCAGAGCAGCGCGGTCTTCGGGTTTTTTCAAACCGGCATAGCTCATCTTGGTATTCTTGGCATAGGCTTTGGGCTTCCAGAGGAATTTGTTCATTTCTGCGTAGGTCCATGTAGGACCACCTGTTTCCATCAGAGCACCCGAATAGGCGAATCCCGGTCTATGGTCTTTCGGCCCGCCAATAACGCCCCACAAATTGGGGCCGACGCCATCGGGACCGCCTTTGGTGAAGCTATGGCAAGCGGCGCAAGCTTTGGCGATTTTTTCGCCCTTGGCGGCATCGGCGGCAGCGATCAATGCAAGAATTGGTTGGGCACCCGCGGGTGCACCGCCGGCGGCAACGGGTTCCATCGCTTCGATCGCGAATGCGTTTTCTGCGAGCGGATGGGGATTCACCAACTGCTTGGCGATGAAACCGCCCAGCATAGCAACAATGCCCGCCACCAAAACCGCCGCGAAAATCTTGTTAAAATCCATAAGGACCCCTTGTTATTTAAGGCTTTGCCTTGCAAATACGCAGGCTTTCGCCCTATATCGAATGGCCGTACTACGGTGTAAATTCAGTAAGCATAAAAATCAAGGCCCCAGAATGACCTTAACCAAAGAAAACACTAACAAAATTTCCTTTCAAGGCGCCCCCGGCGCTTATTCCGATCTTGCTTGTCGCGAAGTATTTCCGAAAATGGAAACCCTGCCCTGCGACACGTTTGAAGAAGCCTTTGCCGCCGTCCAGAACGGCGCCGCCGACCTCGCCATGATCCCCGTGGACAATTCCTTGGCGGGCCGCGTCGCCGACGTGCACCATTTGATGCCCAAAAGCGGCCTATCCATCATCGCCGAACATTTCTTGAAAATCGAACATGCGTTGCTCGGCGTAAAGGGTTCGAAAATAGAAACCCTCAAACATGTTCATTCGCACCTCCACGCCCTTCCCCAATGCAGGAAGGTCATCAAGGAACTGGGCCTCAAACCCCATGTCCATGCCGACACGGCGGGCGCGGCCGAGGAAGTATCGCAAAAAAACGACAAAGAGCATGGCGCCATTGCCTCCACGCTCGCCGCAAAAATCTACGGCCTCGATGTGTTGCGCGCCGATGTGCAGGACGCGGACCACAACACCACGCGCTTCGTGGTGTTGTCGAAAGAACCCTTGGTGCCCAAATTCGAAGAAAAACAAACTTACATCACCAGTTTCATCTTTTCGGTCCGCAACATTCCGGCCGCGCTTTACAAAGCCATGGGCGGTTTTGCGACCAACAACGTGAACATGGTGAAGCTGGAATCCTACGTGAACCCGCAATTCCAAGTCGCGCAATTTTATGTCGATGTGATCGGCCATCCCGAACAGCGTCCGTTGCAATTGGCCATGGAAGAATTGGGCTTTTTCGCCAAACAGGTGACGATTCTGGGCTCCTACCCCGCCCATCCGCACCGGTTTAAATAGCCCCCAAATAGCCCTTTGAATTATATGCGTTTCTTGTGTTATTCTGGCTTCGGATTGATCGGGGAGAAATTTTTCACATGACCATGTCGCACGCGCAACTTGCAGCAAAACTCTTGAGGGACGCTTCCGCGTTTTTCAAAACCATAGGCACGCAAAACCCGCCCCTGAAAATCCAGATGGATGAAAATGCTGCTGTTTTTGAACAGGTCGCCGAATTGGTGGAAAAGAATCCCACCGGCATTATCGAAGAATAATCCTTATTGGGCGCCGAGCATTTAGCTCGCCGCGAAACCGCCAAGCACGCACAAAACCATCACGCTGATCATCATTAACTGGCGCAAATCCGGTTTGCCGCGATTGCCGAAAACCTTGAAAGTTTGGTCCACCGAACGGTTCTTGCGCGGATCGAAAAACTTCTTCTTCACTTCGATTTTGTGGAATTTACGGCTTTCATACAGGCTTTGTGCTTCATTCAGCGCCGTTTGCACATCTTCTGACGTGGCGTGTTTCTTCCAGACAATGTCACCCTTTTGCTTTTCGAGCGGTCGCTCGAATGTATAGATCGTGTATTCCGTGCCCTGCGGCTGGGTCTGTGCATGATTCATGGTCAAACCTCTTAATGATTTCAAGACACTCTGAAGCGAACGTCTTGCCTCTAAGGTGCCCTCTAAAGGTTAACAAAAACTTAACGCCGCGCAGATCAGGTTTTTCTTATGTTTTAAAGCCTGCTTTCTTGAGATTTGGAACGTGCGAAGGTACAATGCTTGTAACGATTCCCGCCGCACCCCTCCTTTGGGAATTATTCGTTTCCGCACAAAGCATTTCGAGTACCGATTCACATGGCCCGCAGATACAAAGTCAAACGCACCCCCAAAAGTCCGATGGCGCGGATTTTCCCTGACCCCGTTCAGGCCTTTGTTGCCCGCCGAATCGTCGATTTCACAGGGATCTTCTTCCTGCTGTGCGGGGGATTTGTGCTTTTAGCACTGGCTTCATACAACCGCGCCGATCCTTCCATCAACACGGCGGGCAGTGATTCGCAATCCATCGCCAACTGGATGGGATTGAAAGGCGCATCGCTTGCCGATCTTCTTTTGCAAACTATCGGGCTTGGCGGATTGGTGTTCGCAGGAACCTTGATCGTGTGGGGCGGAAGCTTGCTGGCCCGCAGGACGATAGGCCCTATGTGGCTGCGTTTTGCCGCCATGTTGTTCGCATCCGTCACCGCCGCCGCCGCATTCGCGCGCGTGCCTTCGGGCGGATGGCTCGCGCAATCGCAAATGGGTGGTTCGGGCGGCATGAAAATTTTGCAGATGACCAGCGACATGTTCGGTGGTGGAGGTTTTACCGTGATGGCGGGCTTTTGGGCCATTGTGACGGTGGTACTTATCGCCGTTGCCTTCGCCGTTAGCCTTTCGGACCTGAAATGGGTCGGCGCCCTGCTGGTCAATCTCGTGATGGCCGTAGGTTATTTCGCCTATGACACCGCCGCCGCGTTCATGAACTGGGTACGTCATTACGCTGATTCCGAATATATCGTGGAAAAACCCAAAGTGCGAAAACCCATTATCCCGCCTATGGAATCCGACGAAGACGAGGGCGAAATCATTCTCGAATCCGAAGAGGAAGAAGACGAGGAAGAAGAGGCTTCGGACGACGATGAGGAAGAGGAAGAAGACGAAGAATCCGAAGAGGATGATGACGGCGATGAAAACAGCAATAGCAGCATCAAGATCATCAAAGCCAAAGGCATCATCAAAGCCACGGGTAAGACCAAGCAGAAAAAATTCCAGCTGTTCGATGGCGGTGAATGGGAACTCCCCACGCTCGATTTGCTGCAAGATATCGAAGAAGGCCGCGTCGCGCAAAGGGTTGATGAAAAAGTACTGAAAATGAACGCGGAATTGCTCGCGAATGTTTTGAAGGACTTCAACGTCAAAGGCGATATCAAATCCATCAATCCCGGCCCCGTTGTAACGCTGTACGAACTCGAACCCGCACCGGGCACAAAATCATCCCGCGTTATCGGCCTTGCAGACGATATCGCACGTTCTATGTCGGCCACGAGTGTGCGCGCCGCGGTCGTTCCCGGACGTAACGTCATCGGTATAGAATTGCCAAACAAAGTCCGCCAGACGGTGTATTTGCGCGAAATGCTGGGCACGCGCGACTACGAAAAAACCAACGCGAAACTGCCTCTCGTTCTGGGTAAGGATATCGGCGGGCAGCCAATTATCGCAGATCTTTCCCGCATGCCGCATCTTCTCGTCGCAGGGACTACTGGTTCGGGTAAATCCGTCGCCGTCAACACGATGATCTTGTCACTGCTCTACAAACTCCCGCCCGAGAAATGCCGCTTCATCATGATCGATCCAAAGATGCTTGAACTCTCGGTCTATGATGATATCCCGCATCTTTTGTCCCCCGTCGTTACCGAACCCGGCAAGGCCGTGGTCGCGCTCAAATGGACGGTCAACGAGATGGAAGACCGTTACCGCGCCATGTCCAAACTAGGCGTGCGTAACATCGACGGATACAACCAGCGTCTCGCCGAAGCCCGTAAAAAGGGTGAAGTTCTGATGAGGAAAGTGCAGACTGGTTTCGACCCAGAAACGGGCAAACCAGTCTACGAAGAACAACCTTTAGACCTCACCGACCTGCCCTATATCGTTGTCATCGTCGACGAATTCGCGGACCTTATGCTGGTCGCGGGCAAAGATGTCGAAAGCGCGATTCAGCGTCTGGCGCAGATGGCACGTGCCGCGGGTATCCACCTCATCATGGCGACGCAACGTCCATCCGTCGACGTCATCACGGGCGTTATAAAGGCTAACTTCCCGACGCGTATTTCCTTTGCCGTGTCTTCCAAGATCGATTCCCGCACCATTTTGAACGAGGGCGGCGCGGAACAATTGCTCGGCCAAGGGGACATGCTCTACATGGCGCCGGGCGGAAAAATTACGCGCGTGCACGGACCTTTCGCGGCGGACGCCGATGTCGAGAACGTCGTGAATTTCCTGAAATCCCAAGCCGAACCCGTCTACATCGAAGACATCACCGATGGTGAATTTGGTGAGGGCGGCGAAGGCAGCGCGGGCGGTGGCGAAAATTGCGACGAGTTGTACGACGAAGCCGTGGCCCTTGTCGCACGCGAGCAAAAAGCATCCACCAGCTTTATCCAGCGCCATTTGCAGATCGGTTACAACCGTGCGGCACGAATCATAGAAGAGATGGAAAAGCAAGGAGTGGTTGGAAAATCCAACCATATCGGCAAGCGCGAAGTGCTGGTCGGACAAAGATGATCAGTGCTTGGTCAGCTTGCTTTTCTGAGGTTCCGACGGTTCGGCTTTTACATCTAGATCCAGATCGAGATCATCGAAAGATTCGTCATAAACGATATCATCGTGATCTTCCAGCAAACCTTCCTTGGCCAGCAGATCGGCATTTTCGGTAAGCCACGACTGCGACAACTGGTTGCCGAGATCCGCAGCATCATTGAAAAGTGCGAGTGCTTTTTTACGATCACGCGCAACACCGCCCAACCCTTCGTAATAAATGCATCCGAGGTTGTGCTGTGCATCGCTTTTGAATCCATCATCGTCGGGACCGGAATATATGTCGATCGCCTTTTGATAGTAGATCATGGATTCTTTGTAGTTCTGGGCAATCTTGTTGCCAAAACCATTGTAATGCAAAAGGCCAAGCATGGTGTAACCGCCAATATAGTTGCTTTCCGCAGCTTCCGAAGCGTATTTGTGCACAAGATCGAACCATTCTTCAGGCGCATATCCGCCACCATCGATCGTGTAGGAAATCTGGTCCAGATGAAAGTTGGAAAGATTGTAAACGGCTTTGGGATTTTTTGTAGCCGCCATCGTTTCCAAAATTTCGAGGGACTTGTCTTTATTGATAAGCTCCTCGGGCACGCCAGGCGAAGCGCCGCGCAGGGCATCGCTTAGAACAAGCCCCGCTTCAGAGTTTCCGCCCTTGTAGCTGCGGTTCAAATGGCCAAGCGCATTTTTCATGGGAATATTGTATTTATCACCGTCATAAATCGCGATCACCCCGATGATATAGTCCAGATCGGCATGCGGCGCAGTTTTCAATGCGGCCAGCGCTTCTTTTAAAATTTCTTTTTGGCGAGAATAAAAATCTTCCAGCGTAGCGGTCTTATCCCGTATCAAGGTTTGGTAGCTTTGAAATAGGGCATGATTTTCTGCCATTTTTAATACCTCTGAATATATAATTTCGGGTTATAATCTATAATAAGACCTTAAATCTACAGAATAATGACAGGATAAAACAAACTATGGAAGTTGTCGGCATAGGCCTCGCGAATATCGACCTGATTGCCTATGTGAAGGACGATTTTCTGGCCAAGCATAAAATCCCTAAAGCGCACACCAAGAAGATGGATGTCTTGTCCTTTGCCCGCATGCGTGCGGAACTGGAACGCTATGACGCCATCCCCGGCGGCTGCGCGGCCAACACAATGTGCGGCATGTCGGCCTATGGCGTTCACACACGGTTTTTAGGCAAGATCGGCGAGGATTCATTTGAATCGCTCTACCGCGCCTCTTTCACGGAATACACCGTCGAATATGATGTTGCGGCAGGACAGCAGGAATCATCGCAATGTGCGGTGCTGATCACGCCAGACGGCGAGCGTTCTTTCGCCTATATACACGGCGCAAGTTTCGATCTGACACCCCAAGATATTTCCGCAGAAGCACTACAAAAAGCGGAATTGATTTACGTCGAAGATTATTTGTTCGAATTCGGCAAAAACAGCAATACTGCCAAAAAGGTTTTTGAGGCCGCACAGGCCGGTAAAACACCTCTGGCTATGAAAGCGCAGGATAAGGATTTCACCAAGAACTATGCACAAAAGATAAAGGCGTTATCAGACGCAGGTATATTGAGCCTGCTCGTCGGCAATCATGAAAACCTGCCGCATCTGGCAGGCGCAAAAAATTTGGACGATGCCATCACCGCTTTTGCGCAGTGGACATGTGATGTGCTTATCACAGCCAATACGGGCGGTGCGTATTTCATTTCTAACGGCACGGTTACACATCATGCGGTTACGAATATCGTGAAAAATCCCAAAAACACGGCAGGCGCGGGCGACCAGTTTCTGGCGGGTTTCCTGATCGGCAGGCTGGATAAAAAACCTGTTCCCGAATGCATGGCCTTTGCGGAAAATTGCGCTAAAAGCATCCTGAATCACGACACGGTGCGTCCGCCGCTGGTAAACCGCCATTCCATTCGATTCTAAGCGCGGGACTGCTTTACCTATGACGCTTTTTCGCCTTTATTCGGGCAAGATTCTTGCGTATCAATAAAGCATGAAACATATATTTTTAGCCCTGTCCGCAGTCGCGCTTTTTTGCGCATTCCCCGCACACGCCGAGATCAAGGATCCCGAGATCAACAAGGCGGAAGCGTACCTCAACGGGTTGTACACCGCGACCGCGGACTTCATCCAGACATCCACTTTGGGTTCACGCCTGTCGGGCAAATTCTATCTCAACCGCCCCGGCAAGATGCGTTTTGATTACAACGAAGTGAAAGACTTCATCGTGGCGGATGGCGTGTTCGTGTATTTCTATGATTCCCAGCTAGGGGAACAATCCAACGCCCCCATAGGCCAGACATTGGCTGACTTTTTGCTGCGGGAGGATTTGACTTTGCAGGGCGATTTGAACGTCGTCAAAATTTTCAAAAAAGACGGCCTTGTTTCCATCACCGTGGTACAAGACGACGAACCGCAAGCGGGGCAGGTGGAACTGATCTTCACCGAAGTGCCGTATGCTTTGTCACGCTGGAAAGTGACGGACGCACAGAACGAACAAACCGAAGTTATCCTGAAAAACATGAAAACGGGTATGGACCTCGACAATGATCTGTTCGGTTACAAAGACCCCAAAGGCCGCAAAGCGGTCAACGACTAACCCCCAAGAGTACGCAATGTTCGATGGTCCTCTAGAAACGCTTGTAAGACAGTTGGCGGCCCTTCCGGGGTTGGGCAGCCGTTCGGCCAAGCGCATCGCGCTTCATCTTTTAAGCGCCAAGGGGACCAAGCTGGACGCCCTTATGCGCGCGCTCACCGAAGCGGCCCGCGAGATCGTCACCTGCACCACCTGCGGCAATCTGGACTCTTCCGACCCTTGCCGCGTCTGTCAGGACAAAAACCGCGACAAAAGCATTTTGTGCGTGGTAGGAGGTATCGCGGATTTATGGGCGGTGGAACGCACCAAATCTTTCAAGGGCCAATACCATGTTCTGGGCGGGGTCTTATCCGCCTTGGATGGAGTCGGGCCCGACCAGCTAACGATAGAACAGCTTTTGACGCGCCTGCGGGCGGGCGGCATACGAGAGGTCATCCTCGCCCTGTCCGCCACCGTGGACGGCCAGACGACTGCCCACTATCTGATGGACCATATGCAGGGCATGGATATTCACGTTACGCGTCTGGCCCACGGCGTGCCTGTCGGCGGCGCGCTGGAATTCCTAGATGACAGCACCATCGCCACCGCGATGAAATCCCGCGCCAGTCTCTAGACTTTATAGAGTCGCTTACTCTTTCTCCGAAATATAAATCGTGCGGTCTTAAAGCTGGAATCGGGTTGTTGTCTGCGTCTTTGGGCAAAAGGGTGGGTATGGGTAAACCCCTTGTTTGGACATGAAAAAACCCGCCGAAAGGCGGGCACAAATGTGGTGTTGTTAAGAAGGATAATATTCCTAAGTTCTTTTCCTGTCAAGTTCTAGGGCAAGCACTTCGCTTGCGCCCCAAGCCATGAAAACCGCCATGCTGGATAGCGCCATGATGCCGCACACGATAGGCGTGAACTCCAAAAACACGGAAAAGATCAAAACCGTGCCTGCGATAAATCCGCATGCAACGACCAGCGGATCGATTTTGCGTTGACCCGCCGTAAGCGCGATATAGCCAAGCGGCACGAACAAAAGGAATGTCAGAATCGAAAGCCCGATCACGCCGCTTTCGAGCAAAAGCATATCGAAAAAGCTCAAACCCTTATCCGCAGGAAGCGTGCTCAAAAGATATGACATCGCGCCAGCGCCGTTGCCGAGCAAGCCCGCGCTGTCCACCGTAACGTTGGATGACGGGTTTAGGCCCGCGCACAAAATTAAACCCGATGCGGCATAACCGCACAAAACGAGAAGCGCGGGGCGCGTCATGCCGGAATCCTCCGCGTGGGAACGTAAAACAAAGGCCATCATGCAAAAGGACAGGAATAACAAAAACCCTTGGCTCCATTCGAACACGCGGGGATCGTTAAAAAATCTGCCCTCAATACCACTTTGCGGGAAACGGCCGAAGAAGGTCTCCAGCGTGGAGGAAAACGCATCGAGCGTGGGTGCATCGGCAGGAAACGCCGCACAAAAAACCTGCCACACCGCGAAAGAAATGCCTGCAAGGATAAACAAAACGAATGATCCACCGAACGCGCTCTCTAACAACACGCGGCGCGCGGCTTCCTGCTTTTCACGCAAAGAGTTGATGATCTTCTGGGCGAGATAACCCGAAACCTGCCGCGTTTCCAAAGGCTCGGTCAGCGACATCAAACGCAGCATCATGATAAGCGACCAGAACACGGCAAGAAACCCGAACACCCAGTCCCCATCCACACCCACATAGCAGCGCCATGTGAGCAGGAACACGCTGAAAAATCCAGCGATCAGGGCACCGGAATAGCCGGCTCTTTTGCTCATGGAATTTGTCTTTCCGCCTCAGCCAGTTGGCTCAGGCGGAACTCGGCAGGCATGGCGTAAATGGGGGGTAATGCAGGCGGACCTTGCTGCAAACGCAGCGCGATTTTATGGGCCTGAACTGCGGCTTCCGCACGGCCCGAAGCGCGCAGCATTTGGGACAGCACGCGCCAGTTTTGTTGATTGGCGGGATCGAGGCGCACGGACGCAAGTGCGGCGACGGCGGCATCTTCGGAGCGATTGAGGGCGGATGCTTCGACAGCGGCTGCCATGTAAGCGGCAGATCTCGCTTGGGGACTTTTCACCATGCAGAACATAAGACCAAGCGCACAGGAAAACGCCGCCAAGAAGAATGCGCAGAATGCAATTTTGTTTTCGGTTTTCGAAGCCATGTCGGTCTGACCTTTTGTGCCGTCTTGCGTAGCTGTTTTTATTTGAGGACAGTCTCACAAAAGCAAAAAGTTAACGCGCTGACCAGTGGTCAAAACGCTGAAAACGCGCCGATGCAGGCGGGCGTAGGAAACATCGCTGTGGATGATTTTGGGAAGAATGGAATGGAGCGGAAAAATCAGCCGGCGTGGCGGGCGCCCTGGCCTTTGATTCGGCTGACGCGGTTGAAATCCATCTGGCCGCTTGGCAGGTGCACGAGGCTGACATCTATATGCAAATCGGTGATTCCGTTAGAGGTGATATCGCCTTGCTCATCCAACGCGGCGGAGAAACGTTTCGCGGCATCGATGGATTCGGTTTCCGTTTGCGGACGTTGCAGCAACAATGCGTATTCGTTTTCTTTGGTCTGGCCCAGAATGTCGGACTGACGGCGCAGGCGCACGAGCGTTTGAGCAAGTTTGGATACCGCATATTCAGCGGCATATTTGCCGTCATCGAGTTTGATCGCGTCGTAATTTGGAATGCTGATGAAGAGAACATGGGCGTTTTCGGCATAACGCGACACGCGGTCGATGGCGGAGCGGAACAACTGGTTGAAGGCGGATTTGGAAATTACCCCGCCTGCGGACGGAAAATCATAACTTTCATCACCGATACGGTGAACGAGCGCGTTCATGCGCTTGGCGTTTTCAAGGCTTTTCGTGAAAGCTTCGGGATCGAGCGGTTTCGAAAGACCTTCGTTGCATCCTGCGGACACGGCGTGCTGGCGCGAGCCATCAGGCGTGATCATCACGAGATAGGGATAGTTGTGGACCATGCGGCGGATCTGCAAAAGGATCGGCTTGGGGTCGTTCATCGGGGACGGGTCGAAATACACCACATCTACCTTCGATGTGCCGATTTGTTCCAGCCCGTCATTTTTGATGGTGGTTTCGAATACCTCGTGCCCCGCAGCCTTGGCCTTTGAGGCCAGCAGGCTGGAGAACATAGAATCACGTTCGATAATCAGGACTTTCATGGGCGTGGCTCGCTTGCCTTTGAATGGGTGAATATACCCGTTGAGAAACCATTGTGGCTCGCCTTGGTTAAAAAATAAATAAAAGAATGTGATATCAATTGCTAATAAACGAAAAACCTTCTTAAATTTCGCGGATTTGCCGCCCAGTCAGTGTTTGACCTAGTGTTTGACAAGGGGGGTGGCATCGGGTAAAAACACGCACGTTTCCCGCCTATTTTCGTTTTAGGGAAAACTAACAATGCCCACGTGGTGGAATTGGTAGACGCGCCAGCTTCAGGTGCTGGTGATCGCAAGGTCGTGGAGGTTCGAGTCCTCTCGTGGGCACCACCTTTCGCTTTTATAGCGAGATTGAAAGTAATATCGTATGACAATCACGCTGCACATAGGCGACCTTCCCAAAGGACTTTCATTCGGGTCCTCCGTGGCCATCGACACGGAAACCATGGGCCTCAACCCCGCCCGTGACCGTTTGTGCCTCATCCAGCTTTCGGCAGGCGACGGCAATGCCCACCTCGTTCAGTTTGCTGCGGGCGAATACGCCGCCCCCAATCTGAAGGCTTTGCTGCGCGACCAGAAACTCCTCAAAATTTTCCATTTCGGGCGCTTTGATATCGCCTCTATCAAGGCCTATCTCGACGTTGAATGCACGCCCGCCTATTGCACAAAAATAGCGTCCCGTCTGGGCCGCACTTTCACGGACAAACATTCTTTGAAAGAGCTGTGCAAGGAACTGCTCGGCGTTGAATTGTCAAAACAGCAGCAATCCTCCGACTGGGGCGCCGCAACGCTCTCCGAAGAGCAATTGGCATATGCCGCCAGCGATGTTTTTTACCTGCACAAATTGAAAGAAAAACTCGACATTATGGTCGCCCGCGAAGGCCGTACGGAATTGGCCCAAGCCGCCTTCGATTTCCTGCCCGTGCGTGCAACGCTGGATCTGGAAGGATGGGCAGATGTCGACATCTTCGCCCACTAAACCGATGCAGCAAAATTCCGATCTCGAAAGCGGCATAAGAACGATCATCACCGAGATGGAAGGCCTCAAAGCCCTTGCGGATTCGCTCGATGATAATTTCACAAAAGCCATAAAAGCCATTCATGAAATGAAGACGGAACGCCGCGCGCGCCTTATCGTCGCGGGCATCGGGAAGTCCGGCCATGTCGGCAAAAAAATGACCGCAACATTGGCCTCCACCGGCACCCCTTCGCATTTTGTGCACCCCGGCGAAGCCAGCCACGGCGACCTCGGCATGGTCATGGAAGGCGACGTCGTTTTGATGCTCTCCTATTCCGGCGAGAACGCCGAGCTGTCCGACCTCATCCACTATACTCGCCGTTTCGGCATCAAGCTGATTGCTATCACCAGCAAGCCCGAAAGCACGCTCGCAAAACACGCTGATATTTTGTTGCTTTTACCCCGCGCGCCCGAGGCCTGCCCCAACGGTCTGGCCCCCACCACATCCACCACCATGATGATGGCTATGGGCGATGCGATTGCGATAGCGCTCCTTGAAAAAATAGGCATGACGCCAGAACAATTCCGAGTCTTCCACCCCGGCGGCAAACTGGGCCAAAAGCTCCTAACCGTTGCCGACATCATGCACAAAAAAGATGCCCTTCCTACGGCCCCCGAATCCACCACCATGGACAAGGTTATTTTGCAATTGACCGAAAAAAACCTCGGTTGTGTTCTGATCATGGAAAACGACAAACTCAAAGGCATAGTCACGGACGGTGATTTGAAACGCCACATGGCCGCCGATTTGTTGCAAAAACCCGCCTCCGCCATTATGAGCAGAAACCCAAAGACGATTCAGGATAACGCGCTCGCCGCGGAAGCCTTGAACATCATGACCAAAACCCCCGGCCAATATCTGACCAGTCTTGTCGTCACGGATGATAAAGGCGGCTTTAAAGGCCTCATTCGCCTGCAGGACTGCCTGCAGCGCGGCGTTGCCTGATTAGGCGAATTCTAGTACTCCTTAATCCATGGATGATTATGATTCCGAAGAGCCGCAGGATGTTGCACCTGTCCGCCTGAGCCGCATAGGGGGCGCAAGCACGGATACCATGGCCAAGGTCAACCGCCGCTACACCCTTTTCGTGAAATCGCTACGCTGGATTTTGCCCCTGATCGCTGTCGGCATGACGGTCGTCATCGTCACATGGGACGATGCAGGGCGCAGAACCAAACCTATTCAAAAAGAAGAGCTGATCCCCCAATCCGAAAACATCCAGAACGAGCTTTTGAAACCCATGTTCAATTCGGTCGACAAGAATAACCAGCCCTTCACCGTAACCGCCGATCGGGCCACCCAAAACCGCCAGGACCCAGACCTTATCGAACTGGACAAACCCGTTGCCGAACTGCAGCAAATAGATGGCAGCAAATTGAACGGTGAAGCCGCAAACGGGCTTTACGCGCAAAAGGAACAAAAACTTAATTTGGAAGGCGCGGTGAAGCTCAAACATTCCAATGGCTATACGCTTTCGACCGAAGAACTGCGCATCGATCTGGTCACCCAGAAAGCATATTCTGGTATGGATGTCCGCGTGGACGGCCCCGCGGGAAGCATCGATGCCACGGGACTGGAGGGCGATGCGAATTCAGGCGCGCTCATCTTCATGGGTCCCGCCAAAGTGATACTATACAGCGACGGAAGCTCCCTTTTGTCGCCTAAGGAGAAAATCCAATGACGTTTAAATTCCCCGCTCTTTTTGCTGCAGCAATTTTGATGGCCTCTATGCCCGCAAACGGGCAAGAAACCCAGCCCATGCCAACCGCGAATAACGCACAGCCCATCGAAATCACGGCCACAAAGACCGTGGAATGGCTACGCGACCAAAGCCAGTATGTTGCACGTGAAAATGTCATCGTCACGCAAGGGGCCATGTCGATACATTCTGACCTTCTGACCGCCGATTACCGCGAAGGCGCGGAAACTTCCATGGAGATCTACCAATTGACCGCCGAGGGCAATGTCCAGATCAAGGACGACACCAACACCGCCTATGGCGAAAAGGGCGTCTATGACGTCACGGCGGGGATTGCCGTGCTCACGGGGAGCGACCTGAAACTCGTCTCCCCCGACCAAACGGTCACTGCAACGGAGCGCATGGAATACCATTCCAACGAGCGCCTCGCCAAAGCCATCGGCAACGCCACCGTCAGACGCCCCAAGGACACGCTCAAAGCCGACACCATCACTGCATACTTCGCGGACGATAAAGCCCCCGCAACCGCGTCGGCATCCCCCAATGCTGCATTGGGCGGCGGCAAGCTAGACAGACTGGAAGGCGAAGGCCATGTCGTCATCACCACGCCCACGGAAATCCTTTACGGGAACAAGGCGATCTACAGTGCGGCCAAGAACACCGCCGAATTGATCGGCAACGTGAAAATCGAACGCGGTCCAAACGTACTGACCGGCAACCGCGCCGAAGTCGATCTGGCCACCAATATTTCCAAACTGTACGGGTCTGAAAAAGAAGGCGGGCGCGTCCGCGGCGTATTCTTCCCCGACAGTAAAAACAAATCTGATAACAAGGGACAGGATAAGAAAAGCCCCGTACCTGCCCCGTTTATAGCCGCTCCCGCGACACCCCCCGCCGCGCCTTCGGCCGTTGTCATTCCGCCCAACTTCCCGACCAAACCGCCGGCAGGTACAAGCGACCCCGCCGCCGTACAGATGCCAACCCCGCCTTTGGATGCGCTCGCTTTGCCCGCACCCATAGCGTTACCCCCCGCAAATCCGCAGGCAAATACGGCTGTACCTGCTCCTGCTGCACCTGCTAATGTAAGCCGCAGGATAGAATATTAGGAAATACCGTGACCAAACCCCGACTCCGCGAAGTGCCCAAAGGCCTGATGGCAACCCATCTGGCCAAAAGATACAAGAAGCGCCCCGTCTTGCGCGACGTGTCTTTGAACGTCCAGCGCGGCGAAGCCGTGGCCCTGCTCGGCCCGAACGGCGCGGGTAAAACCACATCTTTTTACATCATGACGGGATTGATCGACGCCGACGCGGGCGAAATCACCCTCGACGGCCAGAACATCACGATGCTGCCGATGTATCGCCGCGCCATCATGGGCATCGGCTATCTGCCCCAAGAGAGCTCGATCTTCCGCGGCCTAAATGTCGAAGACAATATCCGCGCTGTCATTCAAGCGCAGGATTTGAACGAGGATGATCAGGAATCACTGCTCGAAGAACTGCTGGCCGAATTCCACATCAGCCATTTGCGCCGTACACCGTCTTTGGCGCTCTCGGGCGGCGAACGCCGCCGCGTGGAGATTGCCCGCGCACTCGCCTGCCGCCCGCAATTCATGCTGCTTGATGAACCGCTGGCCGGTATCGACCCGATCGCCGTGGGTGAAATCAGAAATCTGATCAAATATCTTAAAACCAAGAATATCGGCGTTCTCATAACCGACCACAACGTGCGCGATTGTCTGGAAATCGTCGATCGCGCCTACATCCTGCATGACGGCAAAGTCCTGATGGAAGGCACCGCCGCCGAGATCGTCGCCAACGAAGACGTGCGCAAAGTTTATCTGGGCGAAGGCTTTTCGCTGTAATGACAGAAATAGCAAAAAGTGTCGCGCGCGAAAAATACCTCAATATTCCCGGCTTCGACAAAAAGAACATTTATTCCATCGTCAATTATGCGGGCGACCAACCTTCCGACAAGGCCGTGGTTCTGGCGCACGGCCTGACGGGCAATCCCAATGAATTTATTCATATGGCGGGCAAGGAATATTTCAACGCGCTGGGCTACGATGTTTACCGCATCGCTTTCTATTCGAGCGAGCCCAACTGCCGCATGCTGCATGAAACCACGCTCGCCATTCACGGGCTGGATATGAATTCGCTGATCGCGCATATCAAACAAGATTACAAAAAGCTTTTTGTCTGCGGGCATTCTTACGGCGGCCTCACCATGGTGTTCGCGAACCCGCAGGTCGATGCCATCGCATTCTGGGATCCGTCCGTTTTTCCGTGGACCGAATTCATGGAAAGAGACGCCGCGCACATCGCCGAGATGAGCCTTTATTCCATCGGCGGCAGCGCTATGAAGCTGATGGGTAAAGCGATGTATGTCGAAGCGATTTCATTGGTGCCTGAAAAAGTGAATCCGATGGCCGCAAGAATTTCAGCGCCTGCGATCGTGATAGAAGCGGAGAATGGCGGACTGGGAAATTCCGCGAAACTTTATAACGCGCTCACATCCCAAAAAGACCTCAAAACCATCAAGGACGCGGATCATTGCTTTACCAAAGGCCTAACGATACAGCCGCTTTTGGAAGCCACGCAAAACTGGTTCAAAAAATACTAAAACCCCTACCTTCTGCTGGTTTTCTTTAACCCCATCCGTGATATAATTATTTCATGAGCAACATCAATCAGCGGCTCGATCTCCGTCAAGCCCAGAACCTCGTCATGACTCCCCAACTGCAGCAAGCCATCAAGCTTCTGCAATTGAACAATGCCGAGTTGGCCGAATATATAGAATCCGAGATCGCGCAAAATCCGTTGCTTGAAAAAAAGGATGCTGACGTCGATACGCCCGTGGCCGACACCGCGCCGTCCGAAGAACGCGATTCCATGCAGGATTCTTTTGAATCTGAATATGAAGGCAACGAGAGCCCCAAACCGGCGATGGATTTCGATGCAGGCACGGCGCAGATGGGCGCGGGCGGTTCGCGCAATTTTGAAGAATTCGATGAAAGCAACGATTCCGGCCTGACCAAAACCGAAACCTTGCGCGAACACCTGCTCGAACAACTCAACATGACCTTCGAAGATCCGCGGGACCGTTTAATAGGAGCCATGCTCATTGATATGGTGGATGAGGCGGGGTATCTGCGCGAAGGCTATGAAACATTGGCCGCAAAGCTCGGCGCCGATGCTACGCGCGTGGAAGAGCTTTTGACAACCTTGAAGAAATTTTCGCCCTCGGGCGTGTTTGCGCGCGACTTGAAAGAATGCCTGACACTCCAACTGGAAGACCAAGGCAAGCTGGATAATCCTATGGGCATATTGCTCGACAATCTCGCTTTGCTGGCGGGGCACGATATGGCGGGCCTTGCCAAAAAATGCGATGTTAACTCGACATATCTCGCCGATATGATTGCCGACATCAAATCACTCAATCCCAAACCCGCCGCGAATTTCGATCATCTGGTGGTGCAGACCGCCATTCCCGACGTGCTGATGAAAAAGCTCCCCAAAAACCTCGGGGGCGGATGGCGCGTGGAATTGAATACGGAAACATTGCCCCGCGTGCTTGTGAACAACGAATATTACACGCAAGTATCGCAAGGCGCGAAAGACAAGAAAGACCGCGAATACATCACGACCCAACTGAACAACGCCAACTGGCTGGTCAAATCATTGGATCAGCGCGCGCAGACCATTCTCAAAGTCGCGTCCGAAATCGTGGAACAACAGGACGCGTTCTTCACCTTCGGAATTGAATTCCTGCGGCCTTTGACGTTGAAAGACATCGCCGAAGTGATCGGTATGCATGAAAGCACGGTATCCCGCGTCACCAACAACAAATATATTGGCACGCCGCGCGGTATTTTTGAACTGAAGTACTTCTTCTCGACCGCCCTCGTTTCGGCGGATGGCACATCGCATTCATCGGAATCCATCAAGGCACGTATCAAAACGCTGGTCGATGCAGAAAAAACCGATGATGTCTTATCGGACGATGCCATCGTAGACATATTGCAAAAAGAAGGCATCGATATCGCAAGGCGCACGGTCGCCAAATACCGTGAGATGCTGCATATCCCCTCCTCGGTCCAGCGCAGAAAACAAAAACGCTAATAGCTTGCCTGTTTGACAGGTGCTTTATCGCCTGCGATTTCTCGGATATTTTGCATGAAATTGTCGTTGGTGTCCGTGGCGTGGATTTCGAAGGTGCCGCCTTTTGAAAGCCGTTCTTCCATCTGCGGGTGGCGTTTTAGATATTCTTCCAGCTTGGCGGGAATGATATCGTCCTGCGAAATAATTTGTGCTTTTGGCAAGGCTTTTTTAATCCTGTCTTTCAAAACCACATAATGCGTGCAACCCAGAATAACGCTTCCTACATCGGCCTTTTTGATGGGTTCCAGATAATCCGACAACACGTCATCCAGATATCTCTGGCCACCGTCTTCAATCATCGGCACCAGAAGCGGGCTCGCCACAGAAATCATATTCAAGGACGGATTGATTTTGCGCAGTTCCGCCTCGTAAATACCCGAAGCCACGGTGCGTTGCGTCGCTAGCAAACCGATTTTATGCGCGCCGTGCGCGGTTGCGACTTCGAGCGTGGGAACCACGACTCCAAGAATTCTGTTGTCAGGAAATTCTTTTGCCAAGAATCCCTGCTGTAATTTTCTAAGCGCCGACGCACTCGCCGTATTACACGCCATAATCACCAGATCGCAGTTTTGGGAAAACAGATAACGCATAGCTTTTTCGGACAAATCGTAGATAGCGGCGTCCGAGCGTTTACCGTAGGGAAGATGCAGCGTGTCGCCGAGATAGACGTAATCGTAAGCAGGGATCCGCTTACGGATTGAATCCGCTATAAAAAGCCCGCCAACGCCGGAATCGAACACCCCTATTTTTATTTCTTTTTTTACCATTTTCGCCCGTCAGCCTTTTTTTATTAACCCAATCGTACTATAATTAGTTTTATAAGCATGAAAACAGCGATTTAACGCCCGCATAAAGGCTCATGATAGGACTGTGGCTTATTCCTCGGACTAACCAACATAAAAGGTGAAAAAATGCAGTTAACCGTACAAGGCAAACAAATGGATCTTGGCGACGCCCTCCGCACGCATGTATCGGACAAGCTCGAAGATCTGAACACGAAATTTTTTAACCGCGCAATCGATGCCACGGTTACTTTCTCCCCCGAAGGACACGCTTTCACAAAAACCCACATTTCCATCCGCATCGGCAAAGACATCATGGTCATTTCAGATGCCACAGAAACAGATCCTTACATGTCGTTCGATCAGGCGGCCGACAAAGTGACCAAACAATTGCGCCGTTACAAACGCAAATTGCGTGACCATCACCAAAGGCTGGACGATGCGCCGGCGAACCATTTCTCCGAAGGGCTGGACTCCACGCTTTCCGCAAACGATCAAGAAGAAGTGGGGGATCATCTGGTCATCGCCGAAATCGTTACGAATATCCAGACCATGACGGCATCCGAAGCCGCAATGCGCCTGGAGCTTTCCGACAAACCGGCCTTTATGTTCAAGAGCGCCGTGCATGGCGGCCTGAACATGGTGTATCGCCGCAAGGATGGCAATATCGGATGGGTCGATCCCGACGGCAAAGTCACCAGCGTAAAGACCAAGAAAAAGTAATCCTCTTTACCGCATAAAATTCTTTGAATAAGGTATCCCAATAATGAGATACCTTATTCTTTTTAGTGCATTGCTATACGCGCTTCCCACCCACGCAGAATCCACACCTGCATCACAGATTTCCGCATTGATGGAATATTGCATTTCCTCGATTGAATCGAAAAAGAACCCCGCCGATTACGCGGTGGAAAAAAAACTGGCCGAATTCCCACCCGACCAAGCGATTAAATTCGCACCCCAGGGTGGGCGCGTGTTTGAAATCTCCAGCGATATGGGCAATGCGGTGTTGTTGACGAACAAGGATTATGCAGGCATGTGCGGCATTGCCGTGCGGAAAACAAACCCACATGAATTCTGGAAGCTCACGCACGAAACATTCAGCCGCGAAACGGGGTTTCGTCTTAAACGCGAGAAACGCGAGGAATCCCAGCGCATCACCCGCAAGGATTTTGAAAAAGAATCACCGCAAGGAAACATTGCCTTGTTCATCAGCGTCTCCGACAGACCCCGGGATGGGGGCATGCAGGCGCTTTTGACCCTAGCCCGTGTCCGTCCCACCACATCCCCTTAAAAAAATATTTTTTACCCGCACGGCGGAACGGAATCCGTGGCCTTTCGTTGATTTAGCCAAAGACAACTCACCCACCACTTAACGAAAAATTAAGGCGCGATTTGCTAAAACCCCACCACACTTAAAACGAAATTTTTTTACGCGCTGCGTCATCGAAATGGGTTTGACGACGCCGCGAATAAGAGTATGTAAGTCACCGTAAGTGACCGTCAGGAGCAATTATGAATCGACCCGTGCCCTCCGAAGCCTCCCTGCATTTCAACTTGGTTCTTCCCAGCGTTATCGCCGCCAATCAAAAACAAGCGGTGCGCGCGATTGCGATCGAGGTTGCAAAGGTTATTGGCGTCAAAGACCGCATTCTAACCGAACGCCTTTTAGAATCTGAAAAAGAAAGCCCGTCCGCCATGGGTGACGGTGTTGCATTATCGCACTTACGCATTAGCGGCCTTTCTCACCCTTTGAATGTATTCGTGCGCTTCAAAACGTCTGTACCCTATGGCGCCGCGGACAAGAAGGATGTGGACTTCCTATGCCTTCTGATCACACCCGAACGCGACGGTGCCTCTCACCTGCGCATGATGGCGCGCAGCTCGCGCCTACTCAGAAACAAACAAATGCGCAATGATTTGAAAGGTGCGAAAGACGAACATTCGATCCGCGCCATTCTGGAACAATCATCTTTGGAATTGATGGCCGCTTGAAAAGCCGGTCTTAGAAAAACAAAAGCCGCTCATCGAGCGGCTTTTTTTATTAATGTAAGGTAACCGGCAAAAGATCGTTGTGCCGAAGCGTTGCGACAGCCATGTCCATCGTGTCGAGGACGGAGAGCTGTGTGCCGTCCGCTGCATAAACGCCGTAAGCGGGTTTAGCACTGCCCATGACCGCAAGCGTGCGGACATAAGCAACCTCGTCCATTCCGATTTTGAGAAAATCGTTTCTGGAGAGACCTTTCAAAAGCTCGCTGACAGAGCGTTCCTGCGTCTTGTTTATGGTCATGTTATTTGCCTTTCACCCATACTGCCCCAAAACAGTGAATCAGATATTAACATACTTTAGGGTTTATCCTTATTATCAATCTCGATTGCCTGTTGCGAATGGCCGTTTGCGGTGGTTTGCGGCGTGGTGATTTCGATCTTTCTGCTCTTCACTTCCGGCTCCAACCGCTTCATGTCGATATGGAGCAAGCCGTTGTCCAAATACGCGCCAGACACTTCGATAGCGTCGGCCAACACGAAACCGCGCTGAAAATGGCGGGCGGCGATACCGCGATGGAGATAGATGCGCCCTTCTTCTTCGCTTTGCTTGCCGCGTATAGTGAGTTGGTTCTTTTCAACTTCGATATCAAGGTCTTGCATCATAAAGCCCGCGACAGCCAGCGTAATGCGCAGATCGTTTCCGCCCACTTGTTCAATGTTATAAGGGGGGTAACCCGCGCCATCGTTTTTGCGCATACGGTCTACGGTTTTTTCGAATTGGTCGAATCCCAGAAACAGCGGGGAATCGAAAATGGAAAGTCTGGTGTTCATCTTTAAAAACTCCTGCTTGAGCGAGTTGATATAAAACGGGGACCCGCCATGGCAGCATCCCCCATAAACCTAGATATAGGACTTTGGATTATTTTTTCAAGAACAGACGGTCGCAATAGCCGCACTCAACGGAGGAATTGCCATCGAACGTGTACCAGACCTTGGGGTGGCCCATGGCGCCGTTGCCGCCGTCACAGCAGACCTGATCGGAATCAGCCGGAACTTCAATGATTTCAGGAGCTTGAGGAGTTGCAGGACGGGTCATTTTTTTTAACCATTTATTAGCCAGTTTCGCCTTAAATTGGCATGAGGGGGCCGGAAGCGCAACCCCTGCCGAGGGATAGAAAATGACGACCACAACCTTGCAATGTACCGACAGTGCCTCCATACGGGGGCGTGAAGACCGCTATACAATCGTGCGCGTCGATGCCAAGGCCGTGCTCAAAAGCTGGCGTGATTCCCTGTTCAGCTTCGAATGGCTCAACCAGGACGGCTCTATACGCTCGCTGGACGAGCTTCCCATGCACGAACGCGACAAACGCCTGAAGGTAGAAAAGCACCTCTCGGGCGGCCATACGCTCGAGCGTCCCGTTTTGGGCATAGGCGTGATGGACAATTTGGAAATCGGCTCAGGCCGTGATGTATTCTTGACTTTGGCCGCCCACGGCGTGGCCGAAATCGAGGTTCATATCCCCAAATCCGCCGCAGCCGAGTTCAAGCCCTTTCTCCGTTAGGGCTTTTCAGGCTAAAATAACCTTATGACCCATTCGGCTTACCAGCGCGGATCTTCCTTTTTCCTTATTTTGCTAGGTATCGCAATATTCGCGGCCCTATCTTTTGCCGTGCTTCAGGGCGGACGCGTATCACAATCCTCCCTTACGGCGGATCAAGCCCGCCTCGCGGCACAAGACATCATCCAGTATGCCAACACTATAGAAAAAGCGGTGCAGACTTTGCGCCTTCGGGGATGTTCCGAAACGGAAATCAGTTTTGCGGGTCACCCGAGCGGCGTCGCGAACCCCAGCGCACCCACCGATGAATCCTGTCATGTTTTCTCTCTATCGGGTGGTAAGGCAACTGCGAAGAGACTCGATAGCAGCTACTATCTTAGCCTCAACGGCACATCAGGGCTTTGGAAATTCGTTACGACGGATGATTTCAAAGAGATAGGAACGAACGGATGTTCGGACACCACCTGCGGCGAGTTAGCCTTGATGGTCATGGATTTGAAATCCGATGTCTGCCTTGCCATCGAAAAAATTCTCGTCAGCGCCACAACCGTACCCACCGATGCCAATATCACCGGAACAGGGTCTTTTGCGGGAACCTATGCATCCACCCCCACCCCTGTCGGCGATACGGACACAGCCCTCGAGGGGCGCGGTTCGGCGTGCGTGTATGAAACGGTTGGGGGCAATTTCACCTTCTATCAGGTTCTGATAGCGCGCTGATTACTTCTTCTTCCAGACAGGACCTTGGGCCGTATCCTCGATAAGAAGGCCTTTGGCTTCGAGGTCTTTCCTGATCTGATCGGCCCTTGCGAAATCCTTGGCTTTTTTGGCATCGGCTCTTTGCTGCAGCATTTTATCAATGTCGACAGATGATAATCCTTCAACATTTTGCCCGTACCCCAGCCACACGGCAGGGTCTTCTTGCAAGATGCCCAACAATTTTCCTGCCGCCAAAAGCTTACCTTTCAGTTTGCCGCCATTCTTTTCCGAGCGCACCAGATCATGCAAACGCGAAAAGGCCAGCGGTGTGTTCAGATCATCGTATAAAGCTTCCAGAACATCGTCGGGAACCGCTTCATCCGCAACGGTTTCTTTTTGCAACGCATGTAATTGCGTATAAAAACCATCGAGTTGTTTTTGCGCCTGATGCACAGCCTGATCGGACCAATCCAATGGCTGTCTGTAATGTGCGCTTAAAAGCGCAAGCCGCAAAACTTCGCCCTTATGTGTTTTGAGCAAATCATTCGCGACCAAGAAATTGCCCAATGATTTCGACATTTTTTCGCCGCTGACGGTCACGAAGCCATTATGGAGCCAGTATTTCGCGAAAGCTTCGGGCGCATCTTCATTGCCGTGGGCGCAGCAGCTTTGCGCGATTTCGTTTTCATGGTGCGGGAATTTCAAATCCGCTCCGCCTCCATGGATATCGAACGGGAGACCCAGATGTTTTTCCGCCATGGCTGAGCATTCGATGTGCCATCCCGGGCGGCCATAACCCCACGGGGAATCCCATCCCGGTTGGCCGCCTGTGCTCGGCTTCCACAAAACGAAATCGGCCGCATCCTTTTTATAGGGTGCAACATCCACGCGCGCTCCGGCTATTTGTTCGTCCCTCGATCTGCCCGAAAGACGGCCGTATTGTTTAAAGGAAGGTACATCGAACAGCACGTTGCCTTCAGCCTCATAAGCATGTCCGCGGGCGATCAATTGCTCGATCTGCAAGATCATTTCGGGAATATGCTGTGTGGCTTTGGGCTGTATATCGGGTTTGGTACAGCCGAGAGCGGCCATGTCGTCGTTGTAAATTTTCGTGTATTTTTCGGTGATGACTGAAATCTCTTCGCCCGCCTCTTTCGCCGCATCCATGATCTTGTCTTCGACATCGGTGATGTTCGACGCGTAGGTGACTTTGTATTGCGTGCGCAGAACACGGACCCATAAATCGAACACCACGGCCATGCGGGCGTTGCCGATATGGGCGTAATTATAAACCGTGGGCCCACAGGCATAAATTCCCACATGGCCCTTATTTATAGGCCGGAAGACTTCTTTTTCGCTTGAAAGCGAATTATATACTTTAATTTCGTTACTCATTACGGCTAGCTTTACATGCCAAACCCGTGCGTTTCAATCGCCAAGAAACAGGTTTTGACGGATATAGATGAATCCTACCTGGATTTTTATAAAGGTCCCGCACCCATCTGGCCAAATCCCTTTCCAAACGCAACATAGACGCGCCAAAATTCTTCGCCCCCGTACCGGGCGATTTCATCGAATTCGCGTAAGATTAGCTTCCAGTATGGATGGGAAGAATGCCGCGGGAATTACGGATGAACGGTGATAAACGCAGCGTATTCAAAACGCGCTCTCTCGAGAACGGTTTTTTCAAATAGCTGGTCGCCCCTTTTTCGGACGCGTTCAAAATGCTTTGCTTGGCCGTATCCACGGAAAGCATCACCACGAACGCATCTGGATCCGCGCATTTGATCGCCTGCAATGTTTCATGGCCGTTGATGCCGGGAAGGTGGACATCGAGAAAAACAGCGTCTGGCGCGTGTTCGATATATTTCTGGATGGCTTCTTCACCGTTACGTGCAATGACAACATCGAATTCTTTTAAGAAATTGGCGATATAGGACGCCGTGAAACGATCGTCTTCTACGATAAGGATAATTGGCTCGTCACGCTTTTTGCGGCGCAGGGCCAAACTTTCCACGACGCTATCATCTGACAGAGCTTCGTACGAGGCCACGCGTTTTTGCGTGAGGAATTTATGATCGGCCAGTTTTTGGTAGATATAGAGTTCCTTAGTCAGGAAGCCGAAATCGGCAAAACCTTTTTCCAGCGATGCGGCGGCTTTTTCGAGCGTGGCGCGCACCTGTTTTTGTTGTGACTCGTTGGTAGGGCAGCACAACAGAATGATGTCATTGTCAGCGAAATGGAACAATTGCGCGGCCGGCAGATCGTTCGTCATGATGCGGAGCTTTTCCAAAAATGCAGAAGAATCGGCGCGCAGTTTGGTCAGGTCACTTTTGATGAACGCGCGGCGTTCTATCAGGTTTTCATGTTTGATATTTTGTGAAAACGGAAAGTTGCAGGCAATCCATCCGCTTGGATTGACTTTCATTTTTTCAAGCAGCGTTAAAAACTGGTGCTCGGCACCGTCGACTATCACTTTCATGACTATCCCTTATCCCCAAAGGTATAGAATTACTGATTAATACTACCCATTAACCCTTAAAATTGCGTATAGAATGCCTTGAATTCGAACGATTTTTGGTGATAGTGCCCCCATGAAGCTGACATTGCCCCTTTGGTATGATCTGCACGCCCATATCCGCCAAGGCACGCCGATGAAGGCTTATCTGGCGGCCCACAAGGCCATGGGATGTGCAGGGCTTTTGGCCATGCCCAATACCAAGCCCCCCATTGGTAAGATCACCGAAAAAGACCCCCTGCCCTACTGGAGCATCGAAGAATACCAAAAGATGATCCTTGTGGGCGGTGGAGACGCCTTTAGCGTCGTTCTGGTCCCTTTATACCTGACCAAGTACACGAGCGCACAGATGATTGCGGATGGGGCCAAAAGCGGGCTCCTGAAGGCCTGCAAATACTATCCGCCCCACGGCACCACCAACGCCGACCACGGCCGACCGCTCGAGAGTTTTATCGAGAACGGCGTCTTCAAGGCGATGGAAGAACACGGCATCATCCTGAACATCCACGGTGAAATGCACGGGCTTTCGGGCGCGGCGTATTTTGACAAGAACACCAACGCCGAAGATATGTTTTACCGGGAAAAAATGCCGCTTTTAAGGGCGAAATTCCCAAATTTAAAAATCGTCTGCGAGCACAT
Organism: Micavibrio sp.; assembly: GCA_040381535.1. GTDB lineage: Bacteria > Pseudomonadota > Alphaproteobacteria > Micavibrionales > Micavibrionaceae > Micavibrio_A. The sequence continues at coordinate 103,110 of JBEIHF010000001.1, forward strand.
CACGACCAAAACCGCCGCGGATTTTGTGGCGCAGGCGGGTGATAAAACTGGCGCGACCGTGACACCCCAACACCTGCTCTACACCGTTGGAAACCTCGTCCAGGGCTTTCGCTTCCATCTCTTCTGCCTGCCGCTGATAAAATTCGAAGAAGACCGCCAAGCGCTTCTCGTCGCCGTCAACGATGCCAAAAACACACGCATTTTTGCCGGCACCGACTCCGCCCCACATACGACCAAGGCCACGGAATGCGGTTGCGCGGCCGGATGTTTCACCGGCGGCATCGCTCCACAACTCTACGCGGAAGCCTTCGATTTAAATAAGGGACACCAAGCTTTCAAAAACTTCTTGTGCCATAACGGGCCTAAGTTTTATAATATTCCTGTCCCCGAAAAAACTTTCATCTTGGTCAAAGAACCTCAGGAAATTTCCACCCTCACCACCGAAGACGGCGTTGTCATGCCGCTGCCACTCGGCATGGGGCGTGAGACGCTGGATTGGAAGATCGTTCTATGAGCAATTCCGTTGATCAAACAAATACCCTGTCCCTTAATTACAATGTCGATGGGTTGATCGCGGCGGTCGCGCAGGACATTTCAACCAAAGAAATCCTCATGCTGGCTTGGATGAATCAGGAAGCCTTCGAAAAAACCCTCGAGACAGGCGAAGCACACTACTGGAGCCGTTCGCGCTCCGAGCTATGGCACAAGGGCGCGACCAGCGGCAATGTCCAGCGCGTGATGGAAATCCGAGTCGATTGCGATCAGGACGCCGTCATTCTTCTCGTCGCGCAAGGCGGCGAAGGTGCGTGTCATACGGGCCGCAAATCCTGCTTCTATCGGCGCGTAGAATCGCAAAACAGCCCTTCACTGGTGTTCATCGACGCCTGATTTCACGAATGAATGATTAAATTTTTAAATAAATTTGGGGCGATTTTGACGCTAATTTTTCATGAACCCAAAATTTCGTTTCATATAAGGAAGTTATAGTATTAAACTTCTATTTCACGCTTCGGGTTTTGGACCGCTCTGGTAATCTCTTCTTAAGGTATCCTGCAATAGACTTAAAAGTATGATGTCGCACAGTTTTTTAGAAAAAAAAGCGGCTGCGTCCGAGGGTAAAACAAGTTTTGGGATTTTCCATGGGCCGGTCCGCCGCCACAAGCAATTCTGATTGGTCTACCTCATTGATACAGCGCAAACGTTTCAGTACTTCCGCGAGCGCGCTCGCCAACATGGGCGAAAGTCCCACCAAAATCTGGCGCTCCCGCATCAGCTGGCGCATCGCGCTCAGTGCGTTCTTGACCATCCTTGTGGTTCAGGGCGGCATTTTGCTGTTCACATTCAAGCAACAGGAAATGATTTTGCTGGGCGATATCCGTGAGACGGGCCGCTCGGTCATTGCCGCCTCCCTGAGCAACGTTACGGACATGCTCTCCTCCCCGATCGATCAGGAAGCCGCCGACCGCATCAATTCCACCACCATCGTATCGGGTTTTACGGTTTACTCGCTCGATCTGCGCCTGCTCGGCTCTTACGGCGAGCCTGTTTCCATGGTGATGCTCGATCAGGACAGCCAGAATAAAAGTTACCGTTCCGTGGATGGTGGGAGCTATGAGGTTGTATTCCACGCCAACGATCTGCGCCGACCCTATCTGGTCGTGGCGCGCCTAGTATCCGCAGGCGTAGGCCCGTTGCTTCTCGACTATATCAAGCAAACCCTCGCCATCATGCTGCTCATGTCCGCGTTCGTAACGGTAGTTTTGATGATCTCCCTTTCGAAATGGCTTTTGGAGCCGATCCTGTTCATGCGTGACGGATTGTTGTCCGCAGCCGAAAGCCCCGAAAGCCCCGTCCTAAAAGAATCGCCCTTTAACGCCTCCGACGAAATCGGCGGCACCATTTTGATGACGCAAAACCTGATCCAGCAAAACGCGGAAAACATCCGCCAGATCAAATCCGCCGCCGAAGACAAGATTCACAAACTGGCCTATTTCGACCAGTTGACAGGCCTTCCGAACCGCATCCAGTTCTTGCAAAAACTCACCGATCAGGCGCGTACCGCTAACGACGACGACGAAAGCCGCTCCAAACGTTTTGCCGTTATCGCGATGGACCTCGACCATTTCAAGGACATCAATGATTCCATGGGCCACAATGTGGGCGATGCAATCTTGCGCGGCGTCGGAAAACGCCTGCGTGCTGGCCTTCCCGAAAGTGCCGTTGTTGCAAGATCGGGAGAGGATGAATTCGCGATCACCATGCCCCTTTCCACCGATCTCAACACCGCCAAAGACGTGGGCGAACGAATCGCAGGCATCGTGCGCTCAGAGCCTTTCAAGGTTTTTAATGAAAGCTTTCAGGTGCGTGCCTCGATCGGCGTTTCCACCTTCCCCGATGACGCCATCGACCCCGATCAGGTGTTGAAAAACGCCGACATTGCGCTCAACCGCGCCAAGGAAGAAGGCCGCGATTTGGTCAAGGAATATTCCGAAGAATTCGATAAGGCCGTGCAGCAAAGATTCCAGATGCTGCGCGATTTGCGCGACGCGATGGAAGCCAAAGATCTGCAGCTTTACTTCCAGCCGCAATTCGATTTGAACAATGGCAAAATTATCGGTGCCGAGGCTTTGCTGCGCTGGTTTAAAAAAGACAATTCTAAGAATGGCGGCCAGTTTATCTCCCCCACCGAATTCGTGCCGATCGCCGAACAATCGGGACTTATCGTCCCTATCGGTGAATGGGTCATGCGCTATTCTTGCGAAACCGCCGCCGCATGGCAAAAAGCGGGGCAGGAAATCCGCGTCGCGGTAAACGTATCGGGGGCGCAATTCTATCAATCGGACCTCGTCAATTTTGTATCGGAATGTCTGAAAGATACGGGCCTAAAGCCGCACAATCTGGAGCTCGAAGTCACCGAATCCGTCTTCATGGACGACATCACCCGCACGATCGAAACGCTGCAGCAATTGCACGCGCTCGGTGTGGAACTTGCCATCGACGATTTCGGCACGGGTTATTCTTCGCTCTCATACCTGCGCCAATTCCCGATCGACCGTTTGAAGATCGACCAATCCTTTATAAGGAACGCTTTGAACAACCACGACGATGCGGCCATCGCCCGCACCATCGTGCGCCTCGGCCATTCGCTGAACCTGAAAGTCATCGCGGAAGGTGTGGAAACAAAAGAGCATGAAATGTTCCTGCGCGAGGAAAAATGCGACGAGGTACAGGGCTTCCGTTATTCTCGCCCGATACCCTTGGAAGAGTTCAACAAATTTGCCACAATCTATAAGGGCAACTTGAACGTTTTCGATAAATAAGCCATAAGAAGGCGCATGACACATGACGCCGCGCCTATACCTTTCATCTCTTCCAAAGCAGGCCCTTTAGAGGGCGAAGCCGCCATTCCAGGCGACAAATCCGTATCCCACAGATCCTTGATGTTCGGCGGTATCGCCAAAGGTAAGACCATCATCCATGGGCTTTTGGAAGGCGAGGACGTTCTTAACACCGCCGTCGCCATGCGCGCCATGGGTGCAACCATAGATCATAACGCAGATGGCACCTGGACGGCCGCAGGCACAGGCGTGGGCAATCTGAAATCCCCGATCGCGCCTATGGAGATGGGAAATTCCGGAACAAGCACGCGCCTTCTGGCGGGCCTGGTGGCAGGACACCCGATTATTGCAAGTTTCATAGGCGACGCGTCCCTTTCCAAACGCCCTATGGGCCGCGTGATAACCCCCCTGACCGATATGGGCGCAAGCTTTGCGGCACAAGAAGGCGGCAAGCTTCCCATGACCGTAACGGGCGCGGCGAGCCCCAAAGCCATCACCTACAAACTTCCCGTCGCATCGGCGCAGGTGAAATCCGCGGTCCTTCTCGCTGGCCTGCGCGGCGATGGCGTGACGACGGTTATTGAGGAAAAACCCACCCGCGATCATTCCGAAAACATGCTGCGCCATTTTGGCGTTTCCGTGGATGTCGAAGACCTTCCCAATGGCGTGCAAGCAATTCATCTAAAGGGCGGTCAGGAAATGATCGCCAGCAACGATATCTACGTGCCTCGCGATCCTTCTTCAGCAGCATTCCCAGTCGTGGCCGCAGTCATAGTTGCGGGTTCCGACGTTTTGCTGCCGCGCATCGGCATAAACCCCCGCCGCAATGGAATCTTTTTGTGCCTGCGGGAAATGGGCGCAGACATCACGCTTGAAAACCAGCGTATCGAGGCAGGCGAACCCGTTGCCGACATCCGCGTGAAGGGCGGAAAAATGCTGCAGGGGATTACGGTGCCAGAATCGAGGGTGCCTAGCATGATCGATGAGTTTCCCGTCCTGTTTGTGGCGGCGTCATTTGCGAATGGAATATCCCGCATGACGGGTTTGGAAGAGTTGCGCGTCAAAGAATCTGACCGCCTTGCCATCATGGCCAAGGGCCTCGAAGCCTGCGGCGTTAAACTCGAGATGGGCGAAGATTCCCTGACCATCCACGGCAACGGTAAACCACCGAAAGGCGGTGTCACCATCGAAACCGCTTTGGACCACCGCATCGCGATGAGCTTCCTCGTCATGGGTATGGCCAGCGCAGAATCCGTGACCATCGACGATGTTGCGCCGATAGCCACAAGTTTTCCGAATTTTATAAATCTTATTAATGGATTAACAAATTCCGCGAGCATACGCGCCTCATAAAATATTTGACATATAGATAACCCAACGCTATGCGTCTTCTTCCAATAGAGGGTGTTAGAGCGTATGACTGCCGAATTTATTTTCGAGCCCCAAAGCGATCCCAAACGCGTGCTGACCTTGACCCGTATCGCCCGAGATTTCGTCATGCATGATCAATAAAAAATCGAGCATGCGGTCAAAGAGTTGGACGCACTCGGCGTAAAACCCACAAGACGTTTTTCGTTGGAAGACATCGCTGTTATTCTACATCAGAAAATCATTCTGCAGCGCACCTATAACCAGATCGCACCGCTCTTTGCGACGAAATCGGACACCGGGGATGTGACGGGGGATCATATCCGTTTTGCTTGCACCTCGTTAGGCATGAAAGGCCATTTTGGCCTGCGCAAACCGGGCGGAAAATTTCCCCGCTCGATGGTTTCAGGATGGTGTCCGAGGACGGGACGCTGGCCAAGCCCATCACAGCCGTGCCAAAGCTTCACCTCAGCTTCCTGATGACGGCATGGAAAGTAATACCGTTCAACGGCGAAGGCGTCAAAATTCCCGATATAGGAACCAACCCCAATATCAAGAACGAATGCCGCTTTCCGATGCCGGTCATTCTCAACAAGGATTTTGAACGCGTCTGTGGCAATCCGCAGCAATCGGGCTCCTACTATTGCGCGGGCCATCATATAATAGCAACCATCCCCCTGTCTGTTGCGGAAGAGCGCAAGATTTTCGCCATCGGCAGAAATCTCGGACCTTGGAGAAACTAACCTACTGCGTTGCGCCAGGCGGACGCCATCCCGCCAACCAGTCAGCGCGCGGCACGATATAGGGCTCCCCGCCATTAGCGCGGTAGAATGAATCCACCACGAATTCCTCACCCGTTTTGACCTCGCGGATTACCGCCGTATTGTGCGGCCATTTGCCGTCCACCAGATAACCACGGTGGGTGGGGGAAGCAGGTTCGTGCAATTTCAAAAGTCCCGCTTTTTGCAGCATTTTTAAATACTGTGTGGAGTTTACCGTCTCATCGATACAATCCAGCTGATAATTGTCGGATTTCCGGCTGACGGCGGCTTCCATATCTATATCCGTGCCGGTTTTCTTGCCCGTATATGTTTCCATCAAGGAGATCGTCTTGGCGATTTTGCTGCGCTCCGTACCGGCATCCTTGGATTTGGATTTCAAGATGCCCGCGATCTTGTTCCATTCGGCCTTGGTAAAGCCGGCCTTGGATTTATAGGTGCAGCTATAACCGTGGCAAATCGAAAATTGTTCGGGGGTGGCGGGAAGCGCGTTGTATTTTTCGACCGGAATACCCGTTGAACAGGCGGCCAGAAACAACAAGGAGCAAAGCAGGGAAATCTTTTTCATGAGGCGGGATACTCTCATGTTTTCTTACATCCGACCAGTGTGTATGCTGGGCAACCATGCGAAACCACACCATCATTGCGATCGACGGACCCGCCGCCAGCGGCAAGGGCACATTGTCCAAACGTCTTGCGGCGCATCTGGGTTATGCCCATCTGGACACAGGGCTGTTATACCGCCTGGCGGGGCTCATGACGTTGAACGCAGGCAAAGACCCCAGCAATGAAAAAGATGCGGTGGCGACCGCACAAGACCTATCCCGAACCTTGAAACCCGAGCATCTCACGGACCCTGCCCTGCGCACAGATATTGTGGGACAGGCAGCGTCACGGGTCGGGAAATTCGCGGATGTGCGCACCGCTTTGCTGCAGTTTCAAAAGGACTTCGCGCACAAGGAGGGCGTAAAAGGCGTGGTTATGGACGGGCGGGATATCGGCACAGTCATCTGCCCCGATGCGGATGTAAAATTCTTCGTCACGGCCAGCTTGGAAGAGCGCGCAAACAGGCGTATGAAAGAGCTTCAATCCAAGAATATTGCTGCGGATTTTAAGACTGTGTTGAACGAGATGAAAACGCGTGATGCCCGTGATTTCGAACGGGATGCCGCCCCCCTCAAACCCGCCGCGGACGCCCACATACTGGACACCAGCGCGCTAGATGCGGATGCAGCTTTTGCCCGCGCGCTCGAGATAATCAATAAAGCTTAAGCGCGGACGCGGCCATGTTGGCCAGTGCGTTTGCGGATCTGGATTTCACGATGGCATTGGCCATATCTGGGCGCTGTTTACGTGCGGCCATGTCGGTCAATATTTCACGCACCATGCGCAATTCTTCGCCGCCCTTGAAAACCGGATTCCCGTTCGCCTGCGCGACAGCCGATTCCATATCCTTCAAACCCTGCCTTTTGCTCAGAACAGGCGAATAACTAGTCATTTCGTGGCTTTTGACATTGAACGTCAACGTAATGCCGGGCTCGTCTTTTTGTGCAGAATTGCTGAAATACAAAATGTCGCGTTTAGGCATGGTTTGTTGCAGCAAGAGCGAATCCGTATGCACCGTGTGGACCAGTTTATTGAACAACCGCCCCTGATTTTTACGATCGAAATGCCAAGCGGACTTGCGGACCACGTCTTTCAATACGTCTTCCATGGAAGATTTGCGCGTGGAATGGAGCACGTAGCTTAGAAGGCCGAAATGGCCCTGCTTTACGCTATCCATCATTTCCCGGTGCAGAACGCGTTTGCCGCCTTCGTAAGAGGCTCCCCTCAAAAGCGTTTCGTAACGGGCTACATTGCCCTTCGTGGCGGTACTGGTAATGGTAGACAACTCTCTATCTCGTAATGTTTGAGGGCTACACTAGGCTTTCTTTTAAAAATTATGTCAATAAAGATTTTGCGGGCTTATTTTGTTGCATGGGCCTCCCAAACCCGCTACAAAGCCCGTGTTTTTACGGGCTCAGCCTCTTAAAACATGAAGGCGACTTTATCTGCCCCGCGGGGAAGAACAGAGACAAGCCCCGCCTATCACACATCAAGAAAAGGACTACCAACTATGGGTAAAGCATCTATGAAAATCGCTGACAACAGCGATTCAATGGACTTCGCCGCTCTTTTGGGCGAATCCATGCAAACCAATTCCTTTGAAGGCCAGGTCGTCAAAGGCAAAGTAATCGAAGTACAAGAAGACGCTGTCATCATCGACGTCGGTCTAAAATCTGAAGGCCGCGTATCTTTGCGCGAATTCACGGCGCCGGGACAAGAACCCGAAATCCGCGTCGGCGATATCGTCGAAGTCTATGTGGACCGTATGGAAAACCGCGAAGGCGAGACCGTTCTCTCCCGCGAAAAAGCACGCCGCGAAGAAGTCTGGATCGATCTTGAGAAAGCATCGAACAAGGGCGAACGCGTTACGGGCGTTATCTTTGGCCGCGTCAAAGGCGGCTTTACGGTTGACCTCGGCGGCGCCGTTGCGTTCTTGCCGGGTTCCCAAGTGGACATCCGCCCCGTGCGCGATGTAACACCTCTGATGGGCACACCGCAGCCCTTCCAAATCCTGAAAATGGACCGTCAACGCGGAAACATAGTTGTTTCCCGCCGCGCCGTATTGGAAGAATCCCGCGATGTCGCACGTTCCGACCTTTTGGAGACCATCAAGGAAGGCTCCGTTGTACAAGGCCTCGTCAAGAACATCACCGATTACGGTGCGTTTATTGACCTCGGCGGTGTAGACGGTCTTTTGCACGTGACGGACATTTCCTGGAAACGCGTCAACCACCCGTCGGAATCTTTATCCGTCGGTCAAACGGTTGATGTTCAGGTTATCCGCTACAACCCCGAAAACGGCCGTATCTCTTTGGGCATGAAACAGCTTGAGTCTGATCCTTGGGAAGGCGTTGCAGGCAAGTATCCTGTCGGCACCAAACTCAAAGGCCGCATCACGAACATCACCGATTACGGTGCGTTCGTTGAACTCGAAAACGGCATCGAAGGCTTGGTACACGTCTCCGAAATGTCTTGGACCAAAAAGAACGTCCACCCCGGCAAAATCGTTTCCACAAGCCAAGAGATCGAAGTCAAAGTTCTCGAAGTCGACATGGAAAAACGCCGCATTTCTCTGGGCATCAAACAATGCCAAGAGAATCCGTGGGCAGGCTTTGCCGACAAACACAAAGTCAATGAAGAGCTGGAAGGCGAAATCCGTAACATCACGGAATTCGGTCTGTTCGTCGGCATTGATGATGACATCGACGGCATGGTCCACCTTTCCGACATTTCTTGGGATGATCAGAGCGAAGACGTTCTGAAAGGCTTCAAGAAAGGCGAGAAGGTAAAAGTCAAAATCCTCGATATCGATCCTGAAAAAGAACGCGTTGCGCTCGGCATGAAACAGCTGACGAAAGAACCCGAAGGCTCTGCCAAAGGCGGCATTCCCAAAGGCGCGGTTGTTACAGGTACGGTTACGGAAGTTACCGGCACAGGTATCGAAGTATCATTGGCTGACGGCGCAACCGGCACGATCAAAAAGGCAGATTTGTCCAGAGAACGTTCCGAACAGCGTCCCGACCGTTTCGCGGTCGGCGAGAAAGTGGATGCAAAAATCTTGTCTTTCGACAAGAAAAAGAACCACGCTCTTCTCTCGATCAAGCAACGCGAACTGGATGAAGACAAGCAAGCTCTGGAACAATTCGGTTCAACCGAATCCGGCGCATCCTTGGGCGACATTCTGGGCGCAGCACTTGGCAAATCGGAAGGCAAAGCAGAAGCCAAAAAGGCCCCTGCCAAAAAGCCAGCCGCTAAGAAAGCCAAAGCGGAAGATGATTCTGCTGAGTAACTAAGAACATGCGTTTGAATTGGGTGATTTAATCTCCTTCGTTGTTCAAACGACATAACCCAAACAGGACCTTGTGAAAGGTCCTGTTTTTTCAATATAAACAAGATCTTAATAAGTTTAGTATATTATTCATAACATCTGAATTATAGTATGTCTTCAATCGGGAATAGTGCACTTCATGGGTATTACAAAAATTATCACCGACAATGACGGCGTGAATATCGACAGCGAAGACCTCGCTATGCGCATCATGGATGATTTGGGTATGGAGCTTATCCGCCGATACAATCCCGACACTTTGAATCACTTGCCTGCCGACCATATCTACACCGCGTTTCCCGGCACCTCGACCGACAAAATCGTGCGCGCACTTATTGAAGGCGACTTGAGATTGCCTGCGGGCAAAAATCCTGACCTCGGTTTGCCGCTGGAACTCATTTCGCAAGATCACGGCATGGAAGGGGCAAGCGTCCAGGATGTAGCAACCCACATCGCCGATAAAATCACAATCGCCACCATCCAGAGTTTTTCGCAGGAATTGAAATCCATTCCCGGCACCACGGAAGCATGGACGGCGTTGTCTAACCAATTGGGTGCTGAAAACATTGCACTTGCGACCACCAGCCGCGGCGACCGTATGGACGCATCCGTCTTGCATGCCGTTGATCCGACGACGGGCGACAACGCGAGGCTCCATGAATTTTTCCCGGAAGGGCAACATCGTTTTTCTGGTTACGGCGGCCCCAACAAATACGATGCCTTCTTCGCCCAAAGCGGATGGGACCCTGCCGAATGCGCGATCATCGAGGACAGTTTGTCGGGCGCGCGTTACGCCAAAGCGGGACGCCCTGAAGTTTCCGTCATAGGCACAGTCGCCGCACGTTTTTACACGGATAAAAAAGCACATGCCGAGGCACTCATAGACAACGGTACCGACATTGTTATTTCCACCATGCACGATTTGCCCGCAGCCGTTCAATGGATCAACGATGGCATGACGCCGGAGAAAAAACCGGAATTCTCCGGAAGAATCTACACACCGCGCGCCGATGACGGCCAAGCCGAACCGGTAGCAGACACACCCCTGCCACCCGCGGTGTAACATCGCTTCAGAAATTCAAACGGGAGCACTTAAGGGTCCCGTTTTTTTGTCTTTAATTTCGAGGGAACTATAAAATTACATCTTCAAGCGGCCGCTGACAAAACCGCCCACATCTGAACTGCCCGTATTCCCGAAATTGGCCAGATCGGTGTTGTTTTCCGTCGTGCCCAATGTCACACCCGCTTGAACCGCCACAGGGAGGCCCAATACATTGATGTCGTTTCCGAGACCTGCCTTTACGCCAAGACCGTCGTCGCTACCAGCATAGGCACCGAATACGGCGTGGAGACTGTCACCGGACTTTAAATCGACCTCCAATGTGCCCGCCGCATAAACACCAGACGAGTCATATTCGTATTTGTTTACCAACACACCAAAGCGCCCTTCCGCATAACGTATTCTGCTATTTTCATCGTCCGTGGGGCGGTTATATCTTCCCGTCAATGCCGCCCCGAGCGCGAAATCACCGTTTGTATCGGCCAACAAAAATGCGGAACGGCCAGTCGTGATGCCCGTATCGCGATTGAACGTCGCTTCGGCATATCCGCCATACGCGCCGGCATAGGAATCCCTGTTGTCAAAATTACCGAAGATTCCGGCAGATACGGATGTTGCTTGGGTCACAGGGCCTTCATTGGTTTGCTTGGAGAAAGATAGAACTGCGCTCGCCGAACCGGAAAGAGCGTTGGCGTCATATCCAAGACGTCCCTCAACATCGATATTGACCGAGCTGGTTACATCATCTTTGTTTACACGAAACAGTTCTGCGCTCGCCGAACCGCCTGTGTAAATTTCACCGGGTTTGAATCCCGCATAAAAACGGCCCTTGTAAATTGAATCGTCTTCGTTCTCTCCACCTTCATAAAAATCGTCGGCATATTGAACGCCTTCGCTTCCGATAGAGGTGTTTTCTCCGGTACTGATCCCAAACTGGCTGTCGCTGGCAACCAAATCTACTTTACCACCCAAGGTGGCTATCACATCATTCGGACCGCTCATAAGAAAAGTATACAAATTAACAAAACCTAAATGCAAATTATGTAAAACAACGGCGGAATCCCTTGCTTTTCTCACGTTTTTTTTAAAATATCCTTTTCTATCAATGTTTTGCTTGACGATACCCCTTGTTTTGCGTCATTCTGATTATATATCAAGAGATTACGAAGGAGACCGGTAGGCCATGACCAAATCCGAACTCATCCAGAAACTGGCGGAACGCAACCCGCATTTGTTCCTGCGCGACGTCGAAAAGATCGTCGATACAGTATTTGATGAAATAACCACGGCTCTCGCCAGAGGCGATAGGGTCGAGCTTCGCGGCTTCGGCGCTTTTTCGGTTAAATCCCGAGACGCTAGAACGGGCCGAAACCCAAGAACGGGCGAAACGGTCAAGGTTGAGGCAAAGCGCCTTCCTTTCTTCAAAACCGGCAAAGGCCTGCGCGAACGCCTCAATGGCGGCACCGACCACGGCGAAGACGAATAAGCAGCCAGAAGATCGGGGCGTAAAATCAGATTTCCAAAAAAGCACCTTCGCGGGTGCTTTTTTTTCGTGCTAAAAATATGCCCATGAAAGATTTCATTTTTACCCTTCTCACATGGCTGCTCACTTTGCCGTTCATCGTCGCGGCCATAGCCTTCGCGCTTTACAATCAGGTGTCCGTCGCTGTCACGGTCAATCCGTTTAAAGATGCAATGACGCTTCCCATGTACGTACCCGTACTTGCGGCGGTCGCTTTCGGTTTTGTTTTCGGCTCTGTTATGACATGGGCGGCGATGGGACGTCTTCGCAAGGAACAATCGGACCAGCGCAAGAAGATAAAAACTCTAGAAAAACAGATAGCCAACGCCAATCAACCGATCGTCACGCCCCAGAACTACGCCCTCATCCCATCGGCCTTCAAGGACAAACCATAATATGAAAGCTTCGAACGGACTGCCGCTCGTCTACTGTGCGCTCGATACGAAAGATATCGGCAAGGCGAAAGAACTGGCGGCCGCACTTTCGGAAGCGGGATGCGGAATAAAACTGGGCCTGGAATTTTTCAACGTGCACGGCCCACAGGGTGTTCAAACGATCCTCGATGCACGGGTCAAACCCAGCGTCTTTTTGGATCTGAAGTATCACGATATTCCGAACACAGTCGCCGGCGCAGTAGAATCCGCGGCCTCTTTGGACGTAGCGTTTCTAAATGTTCACGCGGCCGGTGGATCGGAGATGATGCAGGCCGCGCGTAAGGCTTGCCCAAAGAGAACCAAGCTTTTAGCCGTGACCGTGTTGACGAGTCTGAACGATTCCGTGCTTGACGCAGTGGGTCAGTTCACGCCGGCGCAGGATCAGGTTCTCCGTTTGGCGAAGCTCACTGCATCGGCACAACTCGACGGCGTCGTGTGTTCCGCACATGAGGTAAAACAATTACGAAACGCCCTTCCCAAAGACTTCATTTTGATGGTGCCCGGCATACGTCCCGATGGTTCAGATGCAGGCGACCAGAAGCGTGTCATGACGCCCAAACAGGCCATCGATGCGGGAGCGACCCACCTTGTGATCGGCCGCCCCATCACTGGCGCCGCTAACCCAGCGCAAACAGCCAAGGAAATTTTGGAGTCGATAGCCGCATGAGTACGCGTGTAAAAATTTGCGGGATCAAAACCCCTGATGCTATGACCGCTGCTATAGAAGGCGGCGCGGATTTCGTCGGGTTGAACTTCCATCCCAAATCCCCGCGCTATGTCGAACCAGAAGTGGCGAAGTATCTGGCATCTTACGTTCCTGATTCTGTCAAAATCGTCGGATTGTTCGTGGATGCGCGCAACCAGCGCATCGAGGAGATTCTGGGAAACGTACGCATCGACATCATTCAAATGCACGGATTTGAAGAACCAGACCGCATCGCAGGACTTTTTGAACGCTATAAAAAACCCGTTATTAAATCCTTTGGCATTTCTTCGGCAGAAGACCTCAAGCAGATCGCCGAATTTAAAAAGGCAGGATGGGTTTTGCTAGATCGTCCGGGCGACGGCGGCTCGGGACAGACATTCGATTGGAATATCCTGAAAGGTTGGAAGAACCCCAAGCCATGGATACTCGCCGGCGGGCTTAATCCCGACAACGTGGCCGATGCCGTAAAGCTCCTCAAACCCGATGCCGTAGACGTCTCCAGCGGCGTGGAATCCGAGCGCGGCATCAAAGATCCCGCTAAAATCCGAGCTTTTTTAGAGGCAGCCAAAGCTTAATTTCAGGCTTTTTAATTATTTGACATATTTTTCATTTATGAATATCTATCTTATATAGGAGATTGATGTATGGTCGCATTTCGCCCCAAAGATCTAAGCAAAATAGCCAGAATCATGAATGAACCCCAATACGCGTGGTCCATGAATTTCGGCGACAGCACTTTTCACGATGGCACTTTGCAGGTTGACCACAGAGGTGATTATCCTGAATTCACCGACGAACAGATCGCCACCATTAAACTGGAAGGTTTCGAACGCGCGGACACTTTCTGGTATGAAATTTCGCCGCCGCCCCAGAACCCAGCGCGTAGACGGGATCTTGTCAGAATTTTGAACAGACTCCCAGTTCGACCATTCAATCCCAAGAAGGCACCCCGTCTTTGCAGTTTTCTTTTACGAAGGCTTTAACGGATGGCCAGATCGAAGCCATTCATACGGCAGGAATGAAAATCAAAGAAATTCCCACAGTTCCTCTGCGCGTTGCACCCTTATAAGGGGGCCATGCGCTAAATTATTCTGGCTTGTAGCTTCGCATATCTTTAAAACTACCGCTCATGAAAGCCAATTCTTATCTGAACCAGCCCGACGAGAACGGCCATTTTGGCCCGTATGGCGGGCGGTATGTCGCCGAGACCCTCATGCCCCTGATCCTTGAGGTGGAAAAGGCATGGAACGCGGCGCGCGGCGACGACAAATTTTGGGAAGAGTTCCATGCATTGGCCACCGATTATATCGGCCGTCCTTCACCCTTATATTTCGCAGCAAAAACAACGCAGCATTTGAGCGGCGCGAAAGTCTATTTCAAACGCGACGAACTCAACCACACCGGCGCGCACAAAATCAATCACTGCCTTGGCCAGATACTGGTCGCGAAACGCATGGGCAAAACACGCATTATCGCCGAAACGGGCGCGGGACAGCACGGCGTGGCCACAGCCACCGTGTGCGCATTGTTCGATGTTCCCTGCACGGTTTTCATGGGTGCGGAAGACGTGGAACGGCAGAAACCCAACGTTTTCCGCATGAAGCTTTTGGGTGCAGAAGTCATTCCCGTCACGTCGGGTTCCGCAACATTGAAAGACGCGATGAACGAAGCCCTTCGCCATTGGGTGGCCAATGTTCACGACACCTATTACCTGATCGGCACGGTTGCCGGCCCGCATCCATACCCCGAAATGGTCCGCGATTTCCAATCCGTGATCGGCAATGAAGTACGCGAACAGATGCAGCAAAAAGAAGGACGTTTGCCCGACACTCTGGTCGCTTGTATCGGCGGCGGATCGAACGCCATGGGTCTGTTCCATCCCTTCCTTGATGATAAAGCCGTCAACATGGTCGGCGTGGAAGCGGGCGGACACGGCGTTGATACGAACAAACACGCGGCATCCTTATCTGGCGGCAAACCCGGCGTTCTGCACGGCATGAAATCCTACTTTTTGCAAAACGACGACGGCCAGATCACGGAAGCCCATTCCATTTCCGCAGGCCTTGACTACCCCGGCATCGGCCCTGAGCATGCGTGGCTTTATGATGAAAAAAGGGTGAACTATGTTTCCGTCACGGACGACGAGGCTTTGGAAGCCTTCAAGCTGATGGCCAAGCTGGAGGGAATTATCCCCGCGTTGGAGCCCGCGCACGCTTTCGCCCATGTCATTAAGTTGGCCCCGACCCTGCCCAAGGACCACATTATCGTGATGAATTTGTGCGGCCGCGGGGACAAAGATATATTTACCGTCGCGGAAAAACTCAATGTCACCATCGGCTAGCAAAACGCAGCAAACCATCGAAGCGCAAACCCTCGCAGGCTTTTATGTTGCGGGTTTGAGCATCCTCACCACCAACGAAAACGGGCAGGCGGCGGAAGACATCAACGGCCTATGGCAACGCTTCTTGAGCGAGGACATGCTCCACAAAATCGAAGGCCGCACCGAAAACACCATCTACGCGGTATACAGCGATTACGAGGGCGATCACACCAAACCCTTTCGCGTGACCATCGGCTTTAAGATAGTTGAGGGCGCCAACGACATGCCTAAAGGATTTCACAAGACCCATGTGCCCTCTGCCGATTACGCGATTTTTGCTGCAAGGGGAGAACAGCCTAAAGCCCTTCTTAATACATGGGAGGGTATCTGGAAGTCTGATCTGAAACGCACCTATGTGGCAGATCTGGAAATCTACGGCCCCCGCTTCTTCGAAGAAGGTTTGCATGAGGTTTTGGTGTGTGTAGGAGTAAAATTATGAACCGTATCGACAAAACCTTTGCCGCCCTCAAGGCGCAAAACCGCAAGGGACTGATTACCTATATCATGGCGGGCGATCCCGATATTGCGGGCTCGCTGGAATGCGCGCATGAGCTCGCGAAACATGCCGATATTCTCGAAATAGGCATGCCGTTTACGGATCCCATGGCAGATGGCCCTATCGTTCAGGCGGCAGGACTTCGCGCCCTAGCCAACAAGGTGGGCGTAAAAGAGGTTTTGGATTTTGTGCAGCAATTTCGCAGCAAAAATTCCGATATCCCTATCGTCCTTATGGGCTACTTCAATCCTGTGCTGGCCTACGGCGTTGATAAATTTTGCAATGATTGCAACAAGTTGGGCGTTGACGGTTTGATCGTCGTCGATATCCCGCCGGAAGAGGCCAATGAAATCGTCCCGAAAGCGCAGCAAAATAATATTGCGTTTGTGCGGCTTTTGACGCCCACCACCGACCTTGGGCGCGCGGCCAAAATCGCGCAAAACGCATCCGGATTCCTCTATTACGTTTCTATCGCGGGTGTGACGGGCGCGGCCAGCGCCGACCCCGTGAAGGCAGGCAAACATATCGCCGCGCTGAAGACCAAAACCGATCTTCCCATTGTGGCAGGTTTTGGCATCAAAACACCCTCTGATGCCGCCGCCATGGCCGCCATCGCGGACGGCGTGGTTGTAGGCTCCGCCCTCGTCCAATCCGTGGCCGAAAACGCTGGCAAAGCAGACATGGCCCAAAAACTGGGCGATATGGCAAGCGCCTTGGCAGGGGCCGTGCGGGGCGTTAAAAACGCCGCCTAGGCAAATTTTCCTTTTTTAATCAATATATTATTGGTTACCTGCTTTGCGGATAACTGGCCTTGCCAAAGCCCGTGAATCTTGACTTTTTGCACTGCAAGGCGCTAAATGCCGCCCTGATTTTAGAGGGATCATATCTATGAACTGGCTGACCAATTTTATCCGCCCCCGCATTCGTTCTATCGTTGGGGAGCAAAAAGACGTTCCGGACAATCTCTGGCAGAAATGCGAAGCCTGTGAGGGCATGCTGTTCCACAAGGAACTCAAAGCCAATCTCAATGTCTGCTACCACTGTGGCAATCATCTCGCCATCGATGTGAAAGAACGCCTAGCCATCATGTTCGACGAAGGCAAGTATGAGCGTGTGCCCACGCCCGCCGTCCCGCACGATCCGCTTAAATTCAAAGATTCCAAGAGATATGCCGACCGCCTGAAAGCTTCGCAAGCCAAAACCCGCGAATTGGACGCCATCCAGATCGCGCGCGGCACGATCGGCGGCCAAAAAGTCGTGATCGCCGCGTTTGATTTCGCTTTTATGGGCGGATCTATGGGCACCGCCGTAGGCGAAGGTATCGTCAAAGCCGCCGAAACGGCCGTCAGAGACCACGCCGCTCTCATAGTTATCCCCGCATCGGGCGGCGCCCGCATGCAAGAAGGCGCGCTCTCTCTTATGCAGATGCCGCGCTCTATAGTTGCAGTCGATATGGTGAAAGAAGAGGGTCTGCCCTACATGGTTCTTTTGACCAATCCGACCACAGGCGGCGTCTCCGCCTCCTTCGCCATGGTGGGCGACATACATCTTGCCGAACCCGGTGCGATGATCGGATTTGCCGGACGCCGCGTGATCGAGGAAACAGTCCGCGAAACCCTGCCCAAGGAATTCCAGACGGCGGAGTATCTGCTCGACCACGGTATGGTCGACATGGTCGTTAAGCGTGCCGACATTAAAGAGACGCTTTCCCGCTTGCTCGACCTGCTGATGATCAGAACGAAGGTCGGCGGTGCCAAACTCGGCAACGGCGGCAAAAACGGCAACACGACCTCTGCGTCCAAAAACGTAAAGCCGTCGGGTAGCGGTCCGGTGGCACTCCTCAAAAAAGCGGCTCCCGAGATTTTGAAAAAGAGGGCCGCCAACGCGGCATCCGAGCCGAACGCAAATGCGGTCAGAAAAATTGCCTCACGATAGTCGAAGAAGCGTTTCACCAGAACACCCCGTATCGAAAAATGCGGAACGTTGTTCACGGTTCACCGGTGCATCATCTGACCCATCCGTAGAGGCCCACCTCGAAGAGGTACTACAACACCTGTATGGTTTCTATAAGACAAAAATCGACCTCTCTCTGGACAGGGCGTATCGATTTTTGAAGACCTTAGGTGACCCGCACTTACGTTTACCTCCTGTGGTTCACGTGGCCGGAACCAACGGCAAAGGCTCGACCATAGCCACGCTCCGCAGCCTTTTGGAAGCGTCGGGTCAATCGGTTCACGTCTACACATCGCCCCATCTGGTGCATCCGACCGAACGCATCACCCTTGCCGGAACGCTCATCAGCTCCAAGGCCCTGATCGACGTTCTGACGGAGTGTATCGAAACGAACAAAAACGAACCCATCACTTTCTTCGAGCTGTTCACCTGCGCCGCGCTTCTGGCCTTCAGCAGAACCCCCGCTGACTGGCTTATTTTAGAAACAGGCATGGGCGGACGGCTCGACACCACCAATATCGTGTCACAGCCCGCGTGCACCATCATCACCACTATTTCCTGGGACCATATGGCGTTTTTGGGAGATTCCTTGGCGAAAATCGCGGCGGAAAAGGGCGGAATCATGAAACCCGGCGTGCCTTGCGTAATCGGATACCAAACGGAAGAGGCAATCGAGGCCGGAGTATACAAAGTATTCCAGAGTCTTTCCAACGACTTACCCACACCAGCACCGCTTCTGCGTTACGGGGCAGAATGGGCCAGCGCATCGGAATCGGACCGTATGTTGTTTCGCTACGCAAGTGACTCTATTACAACGATAAAGCCCGCACTTCTTGGGAATCATCAAATTTGGAACGCCGGTGCAGCCTTGGCCGCATTTAGGGTCATCGCACCGGAGCATTTTACACCCGAAATTTTATCCACAGGTCTGGCCAATATACGCTGGCCGGGACGCCTGCAAACTCTGGAAAAACATCCTTTCAATGAAGCGGTGCCCCAAGGTTGGGATGTCATCATCGATGGCGGCCACAACGACAGCGCGGCCATGGTGCTCGCGGAACAAATGGAAGAATGGAAGAGATCGGCCCCTCGTCCTATCCATCTCATTGTTGCCATGGTAAACAGGAAGGACCCCGTCGCTTTCCTCCAACCTCTGCGCCCTTATGTCGACTCCATCACGCTAACCCGCATAGAAGGCGAGGATACCTCCTTCACCCCCGAACAATTGGCGCAAGTTGCGGGCCCCCTTGGCTATGCCCATATCGCGAAATCGGACAATGTTCTCGACGCTGTACGCTATATCGCGCGTACGCAAAATGAAGGCACGCCATCCCGTATCCTTATCACCGGCTCCCTCTTCCTTATGGGTAATATACTGGCCACCGAAAAGGATACCCTTCGCACATCCATGGGTTGGTAGTGTCACAAAACGACAGCCATTAAAAAAGCCGCCCTGCATGGCGGCTTTTAGTGGAGGTACTTTGTAATTATGCGATGGGCGGACCATTAAATTTATCGGTGTTCAGGCCTACAGGTTTGGATTTTTGGCCGGGGCCTTTCCTGCTTTTATGCGCTTGTGGCGTATCGGCTTCCTTGGGCGCTACAGAGCCGCAGAATGTGTCTTGAATGTCCATGTTATATCTTTCTTTTGTTGTTTCTTAAATTCTGATTGTTATGGAAACACAAAACATAACACTTCGTCAAATATAATTATGGTAATAATATTGCTTTTTTAATTAACCATTCGCCAAACCTTTAAATCATTATATTGCCCTGATTAAGCCTTGATGCTGAACGTATTGGTCCTTACAAACGTTGGTATTGCTTTGATAAGGAATTTTTATGACGCACCAAATTGCTCTGATCGACGATGATAGAAACATCCTGACATCTGTTTCCATGGCCTTGGAGGCCGAAGGTTTTTCGGTCAAAACTTTTAATGACGGCGAGGAGGGCCTTAAGGGCATTACGACATCTCCCCCGGATTTGGTCGTTCTCGATATCAAAATGCCCCGTATGGACGGTATGGAAGTGCTCTCCAAACTCCGCGAACAAGCCTCGACCCCCGTTATTTTCCTGACCTCCAAGGACGATGAGGTGGACGAAGTGATCGGTCTGCGCATGGGCGCGGACGATTACATCACCAAGCCGTTTTCCCAGCGCCTGTTGATCGAACGTATCCGCGCTCTGTTGCGCCGTCAGGATTTGCTCAAGGAAAAAGAGGAAGGACCGAAAACCGCGGCCGAAAAAATCCTGCGCGGGCATCTGGAACTGGATGATGCGCGCCATCTTTGCACGTGGAAGGGCAAGCCTGTAAACCTTACGGTCACCGAATATCTTCTGGTCAAAGCCTTAGCCTTAAGACCGGGGCATGTGAAGAACAGGGACCAGTTGATTGATATGGCTTATGGTGAGAATATCTACGTAGATGACAGAACCATCGACTCCCACATCAAGCGCGTCCGCAAAAAATTCAAACAAACGGACGACGACTTCAACCATATCGAAACCCTTTATGGCATTGGGTACCGGTATAAAGAATAGCGGGGCATTTAAGCCCTTCGCACTGCTGTGGCGCGTCCTCCGCCGTAACAAAAACAAGAACCAATCGGATTTCGAACCGCCATCCCCCGACCAGATGAGCGGGCTTACACTGCGTATTCTCGCGGTCAACATCATCGCCATCATGATTTTAGGGCTGGGAATTTTGTATCTGGGCCAATATACGGACTCCCTCGTACAGGGCGAACTCGCGAGTTTGCGTTCCGAAGCACAGCTTTTCTCGGGCGCTGTCTCCGAAGGCGCGGTCAGACCCGTCTATCAAATCTCTCCTGTCCCCTTTCAAGAGCCTCAAGAAATCGAGGCTATCAAGCCCGAACTCGCAAGGCGCATGGTTCGCCGTCTGGGTGAAATCGGCAAGAGCAGAATCCGCCTGTACTCTATCGACGGAAACGTTCTGGCAGATTCCCACCAACTCGCCAGCGGCATCGATGAGGTCGAGATGGAAAATCTTCTGCCCGTAGCCCCGCGCGTGAACTTTAACTCATTGTTTACGGAATCCGCCACGCGCTTTTTGGACCTGATCCCAATGAAAACCAGGCTGGTGTCCTTCCCCGAAAGCCAGCTCGCCAATATCTATACATTTTCGGACACGCAGGCCGCGCTTTCGGGAAACGTACAGGCCTCCGCATGGCGGGATAAGGACGGAAGAATTGTTCTAACCGTCGCCGCCCCCGTGCAAAAAGTAAAACAAGTAATGGGCGTCGTTCTTTTGTTGCGCGACGGGGCGGAACTCGAAAAATCCATCGCCGAAGTCCGCGTCGATGTTTTCCGCGTTTTTCTGGGCGCGCTCGGGGTTACGGTCATGCTTTCGATCTATTTGTCGGGGTTGATTTCGCGCCCCTTGCAACGTCTCGCTTATGCTGCGGAAATGGTGCGGACGGGCAAAGGCCGCTATGTCGAAATTCCCGACATGTCGCATCGTAACGATGAAATCGGCGATCTTTCCATTGCGCTCCGTGACATGACGTATGCGCTCTTTACCCGCATGGATACGATTGAACGTTTTGCTGCGGATGTTGCCCATGAAATCAAAAACCCGCTGACCTCACTGCGCAGCGCTGTCGAGACGGCCGGCAAGGTGACGGATGAAGGCAACCGCAAGAAGCTGATGGACATCATCCAGCACGATGTGACGCGCCTCGACCGGCTGATTTCCGACATTTCCAACGCTTCCCGATTGGA
This sequence comes from Micavibrio sp., assembly GCA_040381535.1. Lineage (GTDB taxonomy): Bacteria > Pseudomonadota > Alphaproteobacteria > Micavibrionales > Micavibrionaceae > Micavibrio_A. Next base: position 124,824 of record JBEIHF010000001.1, read on the forward strand.
TGCGGAATTGTCCCGCGAAGAGATGGGGCGCGTGGATGTTCCCGAGCTGATGTTCGCGCTTCGTGATGCCTATAAGAAGCCCCTCAAGCGCGGCAGCAACGATAAGGACGATGCCGATACGCGCATTTGTCTGGAGCTTCCCGAAACATCGGAATTGTTCATCAAAGGCAATAAGGATCGCCTGACGCAAGTGTTTGGAAACCTCATCACCAACGCCCTGTCTTTCTCTCCCGAAAACGGTCACGTAACAGTTCGTGTTATGCTGCAGAATGACAAGATCATCGTACAGGTGGACGACGAGGGCCCCGGCATTCCCGAAAACAAACTCCACACTGTGTTCGAACGTTTCTATACGGAAAGGCCCCAGCATGAAGGTTATGGCCATCATTCGGGCTTGGGCCTCTCCATCTCCAAACAGATTGTGGATGCGCATGGCGGTCAAATCTGGGCAGAAAATTTGCGTAAATCGGACGGCTCCATCGGCGGCGCGCGCTTCAACGTGGTTTTAAACAAGGCTTAAAATATGTCTGCATTACAGCCCCCTCTTCTATTCATCACCGGCCTTTCGGGCGCGGGCATGTCTTCCGCGCTCAAAGTGATGGAAGATCTCGGCTATGAAGTCTTCGACAATTTCCCGCTCTCGCTCATCGACAATCTTCTAGAAGAAAGCGGTGAATATAAAAAACCGATCGCTATAGGCATAGACACCCGTACGCGCAACTTCGACCCCGCCGCCATCGTCGAAAAGGTACAGGCTTTGGGCGCCAGATTGATGTTCATAAGCTGTGACGAAGGGGTTTTACAAAAGCGTTACACCGAGACACGCCGCCGCCATCCTCTGGCGGGTGATCGCCCCGTCAGCGCAGGCATAAAAAAAGAACTGTCCCTGCTTTTCCCCCTAAAAGAGATTGCAGATCCGATCATCGATACCACCGATCTTTCTATCCATGATTTGCGCCGTATTGTCTCCGGCCACTTCGAAGAAAACCGCAAAAACCGCCTTACCATCACCATCATGTCGTTCGGTTTCAAACACGGTCTGCCGCGCGAAGCGGATATCGTCATGGACGTACGATTTCTGAAAAACCCACACTGGGATGTGAAATTACGGCCCTTTTCGGGCAAGGACAAAAACGTGGCCGAATATATCGAATGTGATTCATCGCTCGAGGGTTTTCTGCGGCATTTTAAGGATATGATCGGGCCGTTGTTCGATCGCTACACGCATGAAGGCAAAAACTATCTCACCGTCGCCTTCGGATGCACAGGCGGCAAACACAGATCAGTCTATGTTTCAGAGAAAATGAGCGAATGGCTGAATGCCAAAAACATACTTACCACCATTGAACACCGCGATATAGATCGTAGCTAAACAAAAAAGGACGCTTTGATGCGTCCTTTTTTTACCCTCTACAGAGCTGAATTTTGTTAGACGGTGGGCGTCGGCGCGCCAACAGTAGCAGAAATATCACGTCCCCGATCTAAACGTACAAATTTATGGTCAGATGAGTGTTCGGCGGCAGCCTGGCAGATATCATCAAGTAACATTTTCGTCCTTTTCTATGCGGAACATAGCATTCTCTATGGAAACGCCTTCTTTTCCAAGATTATAGAATACCACACGAGCTTTGCCGTCGTCATCTTTGTGGCTAACTATCTGGTAAAGGGTGCGAATTCCTGTTTCGTGGCCAAGCTCCATAAGGTTTTTCCGCCCGTTCATCAAGGAAACGAGGTTGATAACCTTCTTTTCCGACAAAACCAGATCCTCATTCGTATCCAAAACGGTGTAATCACCCACAGGCACGGGTTCGCGCGCCATGTCCTTGCTGTATTTCAAAATCATAAAGCCGCGCGGATGCACGGGGCTTCTTGAATAGGTGTATTGCGGGGTTGTGGCTTCCGCATTAAAATCAGGCGTTTTCATACGCCCATCCTAGACGCGAACAATTAAAAAACCTTAAATTTTAGTCCCTGAATACATTAAAAATCCTGCAGATTTCGGCCCTATTTGCGTCTTGCAAATGCGCTGTGGTTGTTTATACCTGATTTCGAAATTTCAACCCGCTACCCCTTAGCTAGGAGCACTCATATGTCCGCCAAACCCCAAACCGTTCAGAATGATTACAAAGTAGAAGACATTTCACTCGCCGAATGGGGCCGCAAGGAAATCGTCATAGCCGAAACGGAAATGCCGGGCCTGATGGCTCTGCGCAAAGAGTACGGCAAATCCCAGCCGCTCAAAGGCGCGCGCATCGCGGGCTGCTTGCACATGACCATTCAAACCGCCGTTCTGATTGAAACGCTTGAAGCTCTCGGCGCGACCGTCCGCTGGTCGTCTTGCAACATCTTCTCGACCCAAGACCATGCCGCAGCAGCGATCGCCGCCAAAGGCACCTGCGCCGTTTTCGCCTGGAAAGGCCAGACGAACGAAGAAGCCGAATGGTGCATCCACCAAACGATCAAAGGCCCCGATGGCTGGACCGCGAACATGATTCTCGATGATGGCGGCGATTTGACCTCCATCATGCACAAAGACTATCCCGACCTGATGAAGGACGTAAAAGGCATCTCCGAAGAAACCACTACGGGCGTTCACCGCCTGTACGAAATGGCAAAAGCCGGCAAATTGCTGGTCCCCGCGATCAACGTCAATGATTCCGTCACCAAATCCAAATTCGACAACAAATACGGTTGCCGCGAATCTCTCGTGGATGGTATCCGCCGCGCTACGGACGTCATGATGGCCGGTAAGGTCGCGGTTGTTGCGGGCTTTGGCGATGTGGGCAAAGGCTCCGCCGAATCGCTGGCTTCCCAGGGTGTGCGCGTACTGGTCACCGAAATCGACCCGATTTGTGCACTTCAGGCCTGCATGGAAGGGTACGAAGTCACGACGATGGAAGACGCCGTCAAACGCGCCGACATCTTCGTCACCACCACGGGCAATATCGACATCATCACGATGGACCATATGCGCGGCATGAAAGACCGCGCCATCGTCTGCAACATCGGCCACTTCGACAACGAAATTCAGGTCGAACCTTTACGCAACCTCAAATGGCACAATGTGAAGCCGCAGGTCGATGAAATCGAATTCCCCGACGGCAAACGCATCATCCTTCTGGCTGAAGGCCGCCTCGTAAACTTGGGCTGCGCCACGGGCCACCCCTCGTTCGTTATGTCGGCGTCTTTCACCAACCAGACGCTGGCCCAGATCGAGCTTTGGAACAACGCTTCGAAGTACGAAAAACAGGTCTACGTTCTGCCCAAGCATCTTGATGAGAAAGTGGCCATGTTGCACCTCGAAAAGCTCGGCGCTAAGCTTACCACCTTGAACAAATCCCAAGCGGATTATCTAGGCGTGGCGCAGCAAGGACCGTTCAAATCGGATCTCTACCGCTACTAAGAGCTTATGAAGATCTGGAAGGAATTTTTATCGAGGCGGCGCACTATTTGCTTAGTGCGCCGTCAGGACATCCAAACTCCCGCATTCACGGCCATTCTTTTCGCGTGCGCGTGACTTTGGAAGGACAGCCAGACCCCAAAACCTGTTTAATTATGCATCTTGACGATCTGCGTGCAATATTGGAGGGGGTGAAAGAAAAGCTGGACCACCGCTTGCTCAACGAGGTCGAGGGTCTGGAAACCGGCACCATTGCGAACATGGCCAAATTCATCTGGAATAACGCCAAACCGCTCCTGCCGCTGCTGTCCGAAGTTGCCGTTACGCGCGAAACCTGCATGGAAGGTTGCATCTATAATGGCCCTTCCCAATAAACGGCCCCGATGTTCTAATAGCATCCATGAATGTGCTTCGCCTCCATTGTGTGGACCAACCCGGCATCGTTGCCGCCGTCGCCACCACCCTGTCCAACAACCAGTGCAATATCGAAGAATCGTCCCAGTTCTTTGATCCCTTTTCAGGGCGTTTTTTCATGCGGGTAGTCTTCCGTGCACTTGAGGACGATTGCCTTGACGGTTTCAAAACCCGCTTCCCCGAAGTGGCCGCCCGCTTCAAAATGGATTGGGAAATCTGTGATCTTACGGCCCCCGTCAAAACCCTGATCATGGTCACCACGGCCGACCATTGCCTGCACGATCTACTCTACCGCTGGCGCACCAAAGCGCTCCCGATCGACATTACGGGAATAGTTTCCAACCATGATTTGCTGCGCCCTTTGGCTGATAGCAATAAAATTCCATTCCATCATTTCCCTGTCGGAAACGACAAAACTGCACAAGAAAAACAGGTTGAAGCCGTCATCCAAAAGACGGGGTCCGAGCTCATTTTGATGGCCCGCTACATGCAGATTTTAAGTGCAGCATTTTGTGCGCAGCATAGCGGCCATATCATCAACATCCACCATTCGTTTTTGCCCGGATTCAAAGGCGCAAAGCCCTATCATCAGGCCTATGAACGGGGAGTCAAAATCATCGGCGCTACCGCCCATTTCGCCACCGAAGATCTGGACGAAGGCCCGATCATCGCGCAAGGCGTCGAGGATGTTGATCATGAACAGGTTCCGGCCAAACTGCAGCATATTGGACAAGATATCGAAAGTCGTGTTCTGGCCAAAGCCGTGGCCCTTTACACCGAACGCCGCATCTTTATGCACGGCAAACGCACCGTTATTCTGTAATTCCGAAATCGCTTCCTTTCGTACCCGGTAAGCCGTAAAATTAACCCACCATGAAACCTGCCCCGCAGAAGACTTCCCTGTTCTCCAGCCTGCTCGCCCCCCTGACAGGCGCAGATCAATTGGCCGTGGAGAAGGCAAGGCTTGAGGCTTTTTTAAACGCCTTCCCAGGCGAATATTGCGGCTTCCACAAGGACGGCAGCGTTGCCTATTCGGACGGGTTTTGTGCACTGCTAGGATTACCCCTTATCAAGACAGTAGAGGATATTCAGTCTGTTTTAGAAACCGGAGATTCTGCAGCATTGGAAGGGCAGTATTTGGCCCTCGAAAATACCGGCAAATCATTCAATATCCGCACCCATCTTGTGGGGGGCAAAAAGACGCTCCGCCTCATGGGCACCGCGGGTTATGCGCTGGATGGCAAAGACCGTTTTAACATCATCTGGGCCGAAGATATCTCCGAAGAAGACGATGCGCTATTTGCCCTGAAACGCAGCAAAGAATCCGCCTCCCAGCACGGCGATATGATGGGGGGTGCGCTCGATTCCCTGTCCTTTCCTGTCTGGATGCGGGACGGCACAACGAACCTGATCTGGGTCAACAAATCCTATGCAGCATTATTTGCAAATGACGATGCCAAATCCATCCGTGAAACGCAGATCGAAATCACCCTATCGGGCAAGAACCAGAACCGCAGTTTGAAGGAAATGGCGCGTGACGCGCTCTCCGAAGGCAAAGTCCAGAGCTCGACCAACCATGTTATTGTTGCGGGCAAACGCCGCCTGATGGAATTTCAGGAAATCCCTGTACCCGGCACCACCCGCACCTTGGGTTTCGCCCGCGACGCCACCCGCGAAGAAGATCTGGCGAACGAGCTGACCCGTCACCGCAGTGCCAATAAAACCCTTTTAGAACAATTGCGTAGCGCGATAGCCATTTTCTCGGCCGACCAAGGGTTGGAGTTCTTCAACACCGCTTTTGCTGCACAATGGGGATTGGAAGAGCAATGGCTCAACTCCAAACCCAAGCTCGGTGATATTTTGGAAAAATTGCGCGAATCCCGTCGGCTTCCCGAACAGGCGGATTTCAGGAAATACAAACAGGGCTGGCTAGATATGTTCACCCGCCTAATCGAACCGCACGAGGATATGCTGTATCTCCCCGACGGCAGCGCCGTGCGTCTTTTGGCGGTTCCACACCCTATGGGCGGGTTGATGATGACGTTCGAGGACGTGACGTCGCGCCTTGAACTGGAATCTTCCTACAACACCCTTATCGCAGTGCAAAAGGAAACCCTCGACAACCTCGCCGAAAGCGTTGTCGTGTACGGCAGCGACGGGCGCCTAAAACTCTGGAATCCGGCCTTCGCGGACCTTTGGAAGCTGAACCCCGAGGATCTCGAAGGCGGCCCCCACATCAACAAAATTATCGACCGCAAGGAAGGCTTTTTCACCGCGCAGGAATGGCCCGCTATCCGCCGCGAATTCCTCTCCCATGGTCTCGATCGCTTGGAGCGGGAAGGCCAGCTGGCCCGTGCCGATGACATCCATATTTTCTTCGCTACCCAGCCTTTGCCCGACGGCGGGGTTATGGTTTCGTACTACGACATCACGGCCTCCACCCGCGTGGAGAACGCACTGCGCGATAAGGCGGCAGCTTTGGAGGCTGCCGAGCAGCTCAAAACCGACTTCTTGGCCAATGTTTCTTACCAGCTCAGGACGCCGCTGAACGCGATCATGGGGTTTTCCGAGATATTGGACCACCAATATTTCGGGCCACTCAACGAACGCCAGAAAGAGTATACGGGCGGCATTCGCGAATCCGGCGAGCGGCTGGTGAGCCTGATCGACGATATTCTCGATCTCGCCACGATCGAGGCAGGCTATCTTGAACTCAAGAAAACGCCTGTTAAGATCAAGGCCCTCCTCGAAAGCCTCGGAGACCTCATAACCGAATGGGCGCGCAAGAACAAATTGGAAGTAAAAATATCATGTCCCCAGAATATAGGAACAGTGGAAGCCGATGAGAGACGTTTGAAACAGGCTTTGTTGAATTTGATCCGCAACGCGATCAATTTTACACCTGAAGGGGGCACCATAAGTATTTCTGCGCATAAAATCGGGGACGGAGTGAATATCTCCATTCAAGACACCGGTGTGGGCATTTCTCCCGAAGACATGGAACGCGTGTTCCAACCGTTCGAGCGGACCAATGCCGCGGCCCTTGTCCATGGTCATGCGGGCGCCGGATTGGGCCTCGCGCTCGTAAAAAATATCATCGAACTTCACGGCGGCGCGATCGCGCTCGATTCCGAGCAAGGCAGAGGTACGACGGTTACCGTACGCCTCTAATTTTCTCTATTTATGAACAGGTTGCGGACAATTTGGTCGTGCCATTGTCCTGAGGCGTGGCGTCGAGAAAAATTTCCTTCTCGAGGGTCGTTTTGCATTCGAAAAGCGGTATCAGCGTTCGGATCACCAGCATAACCCGGCGGCCTTCGAAGAACGGACCGGCGGCACAAATCTTTTGTTTTGCTCCTGCATCGAGGCGAAAATTGCTCCGGTGTTTAACGACATCGCCCGTATCAATCGTCTGGGACGCCGTCGTGATCGTCCCGATGATCATCTGGGCCGAACGGTTGGTAAGATCGGTACAGATCGGAGTGCCGATAATTTCTCCCTCTTTGCCTTCACCGGCAACGGGTTGGGCCAAAGCCGGAAATGACAAAAATACGAGAATAATGAAGAGCGCACGGTTCATACTATAAGTATATCGCAGTTATGCGGCAGAGGGCAGGCCCTTCGTAGTGGAATATTCGAAATGAAACTCTTCATTCGGGTGGATTTGCTTTCTGATCGCGTGGGCGGACAACGCGGCTTCATTAAATCCGGTCAAGATCAGCTTCAATTTGTTCTTATAGGCGGCAATGTCGCCTATAGCATAAATACCGTCTATGTTCGTCTGACAGGTGTACGGGTCGACCGCTATGTGATTGTGGTCGATACCGAGCCCCCAATCCGAGAGCGGACCTAATTCCGACGCCAGCCCATAGAAGGGTAGCAGTACGTCGGCATTAAGTACGCGCTCTCCGTGTACCTCAGAAGCTACAATAACGCCCTTGAGAGACATTTGACCGTTTTCAGACGTTCCTATAAGCGATTTCAGCTGGTACGGTACCACCAGTTCCAGCTTTTTGGCGACGGCCAAGGCTTCCATCTGGCGTACGCTTTCGGGCGATGCGCGGAATTTATCACGTCTGTGTACCACATACAGGGCGTTCGCAATGGGTGCTAGCGACAAGGCCCAATCGACCGCCGAATCCCCGCCGCCCGCAATGATGATATTCTTACCTTTGAAGTCATCCTTGCGACGTACGATGTACTGAACGCCCGTACCTTCGTATTTTTCTATCCCTTCCAAGGGGGGACGGTTTGGCCCAAAAGCCCCGCCGCCCGCAGCGATGACAATGGCTGAGACTTTGGCAGCATAGCCCTTTGACGTCTTTATATTCCAAAAGCAACTTTCTTTGCTTATAGCTACAACTTGTTGGCTAAGGCAATATTCGGGTACAAAAGGCGCGGCCTGCTTCTCCAGATTGTGGATCAGATCACCCGCAAGGACGGCGGGGCAGCCCGGAATGTCGTAGATGGGTTTCTCAGGATAGAGCGCCGTGCACTGACCGCCGATTTCGGGCAGAGCGTCGAATACGACCGCGGAAAGTCCCAGCATCCCGCATTCGAATACGGAAAAGAGGCCCGAAGGGCCTGCGCCGATAATGGCCACGTCTTTTACGATCAATTGGTCGCTCATGAGCCGTTTTATGCCATGGATTCTGGGCGTTCGCCACGATAACTTAAACGCCATGCCGATTCATGAAACAACCTCCGAAGCCCAAACCGAGGCCTTGGCCACCGCCACGGCCGATAACGCTGCGTCAGGGCAGATCTATCTTCTGGAGGGTAATCTGGGGGCAGGCAAAAGCGTGTTCGCCAGAGCCTTCATCCGCCGCCTTTGCGGGGCAAAGACCGAAGTGCCGAGTCCGACCTTCACGCTTGTCCAAACCTACGATTCACCCAAAGGCCCTATCTGGCATTTCGATCTCTATCGCCTGAACGACCCAGAAGAAATTTATAATATCGGATGGGAAGAGGCGCTTGCGGGCGGCATCGTCCTCGTCGAATGGCCATCCAAATTGGGCACCCTGAAACCGAAAAACGTCCGAACCATTTCCATCGAGACTCAAGGACCGGAATCACGGACAATCACAATCTCATGAGCAAAAAACCAGACAAAGCCTTCATCCTCGCGGCCGGCATGGGCACACGCCTTCGCCCGTATACCGACACAATTCCCAAACCGATGGTGGAGATCGCGGGGCAAAGCATTATCAAACGCACGATCGAAAAACTTGCCGCCGAAGGCGTGAAAGAGATCGTGGTGAACACACACCATCTCGCAAGCGTTCTCGAAAAGCATTTGAAAGAAATCAACAACCCGAAGATTATTATCAACCGCGAGGAAGAGTTGCTCGACACGGGCGGCGGATTGAAAAAGGTGCTACATCATTTCCGCGACGATCCTTATTACATCATCAACGGAGACGCGCTCTGGGATGACAAAACACCGAGCGCGCTCCAGCGTCTCGCCAGCGCGTGGGATGAAACGAAGATGGATATTCTTTTGCTCCTCCAATCCGTGGCCACGATGAGCGTGACTTACGGCGTGGGCGATTATCATCTGCAGGCGGACGGCAAGGTCAAACGTGCCCGCAAACGCGATGCAGCCTTTATGTTTGCGGGCGTACGCATAGCCCACCCGCGCATTTTCAAAAATTCCCCCGAAGGTGCGTTTTCGTTTTTGTCGTTAATGGACAAAGCCGAAACCGAAGACAGGCTATACGCCGTGGCTCATAATGACGCGTGGTATCATATCAGCACACCCGAAGATCTGGCCGCCGTAGACAAGCTTTTCAAGGAACGTGCATGAGCGCATCCGCGGCCAAGCCCTGTATCTACACCATCCCATCGGGGCTTTCGTTCGTGGATATTCTGGCACGCGGCATCATTGAAAAGGCGGAGGATGACCCGCTCGAACTGGCCCGCATGCAAATCCTCCTCCCCACACGCCGCGCATGCCGGTCCTTGCGCGAAGCTTTTTTACGTTTGAGCGATGGAAAACCCTTATTGCTCCCGCGCATGACGCCGCTGGGTGATGTAGATGAAGAAGAATTATCCTTAACGCTTTCGGGCATGGAAGAAGAGCTTTCCCTGCCCCCTTCGATTTCGCCCCTGCGCCGCCAATTCCTTTTGGCACGGTTGATTGCCTCCATGGATGGCTCGCGCGGGCTTGAGCAAAATCTTGCGTTGGCGTCTGCCTTGGCGCGTTTGATGGACCAAATCCATACCGAGGATTTATCGTTGTCCGACCTCCCCGCGCTGGTGGAAGAAGAATCGCTCGCTGAACACTGGCAGGTCAGCGTCGAGTTTTTGAAAATTCTCTCCGAACACTGGCCGAAGATTTTACAAGAAAATGGCATGATTGACCCCGCCGATCGCCGCAACCGACTCTTAAAAAAATTCACGGAATTGTGGAGAAAAAATCCGCCCAATCATCCCGTGATAGCCGCGGGTTCCACAGGCTCTATTCCCGCGACAGCGCAATTTTTGAAAACCATTTCAACGATGCCAAACGGTTGCATTGTTCTACCCGGCCTCGACCAGTATATGGACGAGGAAAGCTGGACCAAGATGGACGATACACACGCACAGGCAACGCTGCGCCATCTTTTAAGAACGCTGGGCTTAGAACGGAAAAATATCACCGTTTGGCCGCAGGCCGTATCGGCGGCGACCGCCCAAGAAACCATGCGCAAACTTACTTCGGAGATTATACGGCCAGCTGAAACATCACATGCTTGGCAGACGATCAAAGACCGGCTGCCTGTTACTGAACAAGATTTGAACGTCACGCGCTATGACTGCGCGGCCCCCCAGGAAGAAGCCCTGACCATCGCGCTCGCCTTGCGCGGGGTTTTAGAAACCGAAGGCAAAACCGCAGCGGTGGTTACACCTGATCGCAAGCTCGCCCGCCGCGTCGCAATGGCGTGCCGCAGATGGAATATAGAGATAGACGATTCCGGCGGTCAGCCGCTTACCGAAACACGCAGGGGGTCATATTTGCGCCTTTGCATCGAAGCCATAAAAAATGAGATGAAGCCCGTGGCACTGCTTAACTTCTGCAAACACGCGCTGTGCCTTCCCAAAGGCGTAAAAGATTGGCGCGGCGAGATACGCGCACTCGATCGCTATGTCTGCCGCGGCCCCGCCTTTCGCGGCGGTATGAATTCATACCGCGCGAAATTGCCCAAGCTTACCGAGCGCGGGCTGGATACAAAAGATTTTGAAAAAACCATAGGCTTCATTGAAAAAGCTTTTGCCCCGCTTTTGAAACTCGAAACTGCGCCTTTTGTGGAATGGGTTGAAGCGCATTTGAGGGTAGCCGAATATTTTTCCGATATTGCGTTGCTTTGGACGGGGCAGGACGGCGAAGCCGCCGCACTGTATTTTTCGGATCTGCGCGAACAGGCGAAAATTTTACCCGATGTAACGGCCGATGAATATCTTGCCGTACTCGAACAAACCATGAGAGGGATATCGGTACGTCCTGCCTACGGCCTTCACCCCCGCCTGATGATACTGGGTCAGTTAGAGGCGCGTCTGGTCGAAGCCGATGTGATGATACTTGCGTCCTTAAACGAAAAGACATGGCCGCCCGATGCGGGTGAGGACCCGTGGATGTCGCGGCCCATGCGCAAAAAATTCGGCTTACCGTCATTGGAACGATCCATTGGTTTATCCACGCATGATTTCGCGCAGGCCGTGTGCGCGAAGGAAGTCATTCTCACCCGTTCAATGCGTGTCGACGGGACACCGACCGTGCCATCCCGCTTGCTCCAGCGCATGGACACGGTATTGAAAGCTGCGGGATTGGAACCCGCAAAAGTTTTGGGCGGAGACCATCTCGAATGGGCCAAGAAATTGGACCATTCGGGCAATTACAAACCGCACAAGCGCCCAGAACCGCGCCCAGCCGTTTCCGACCGCCCGCGCCAGTTGTCCGTCACCAAAATCGAAACATGGATGAAAGACCCTTACGGGATTTACGCGCGCTATATTCTAAAGCTTAAAAAACTCGATCCCTTGGAACAGCAATTAGATGCCGCCATGCGCGGAACACTCATCCATGATGTTCTGCACCGTTTTATCGCCAAACACCAAAAGACTTTGCCGAAAAACGTCGAAAATGATTTCGCCGCCATAGCGCGCGAAGAATTGGAATTACTCGGTCTCGAAGAAGATGTCATAGGCTTCTGGACCCCGCGCCTTGCCAAAATCGCCGCGTGGTTTGTGGCGTTTGAAACCAAATGGCGTGAAGAAATGATGCCCGCGAAACTGGAGATCGAAGGCGAGATGGTGGTCAACGGCCCCGCAGGCGATTTTACGCTCACCGCCAAGGCCGACCGCATCGACAAATCCCGCGATGGTACCACCGCCGCCGTCCTGGATTACAAATCAAGCGGGTCTTACCCGCACAAAGGAATCGTATCAGGCAAATTGCCGCAATTGCCGCTCGAAATGCTTATTCTGGAAGATGGCGGATTCGGCAAGGACATCGCTGTCCCTGTATCCAAAATTTCCTACATTGTCGTCAATGGCGGCGGCGAAGGGGGCGACATTAAACCGCTGACCGATCCCACCAAATTGCAGGAAGCGCGCGAGAACGCCAAACGGGGTTTGGAAGATTTGATCGCGGCGTTCGATGACCCCGACATGCCTTATTACAGCCTGCCGCGCCCCGAAGTCGCTCCAAAATACAATGATTACGAACATCTGGCGCGCGTGCGCGAATGGGCCGCGCTTGATGATCAAGGGGATGACGAATGAGCAAGCAACCCACTTTGAAGGCCATGGAAAAACTTTCGGTCCTAGCCGAAGCCTCCGAACGCCAGCGCGAAGCATCGGACCCCGCGACATCCGCATGGGTGGGAGCGTCCGCAGGATCGGGCAAAACCAAAGTTTTGACGGACCGTATATTGCGTTTGCTACTGCCGCGCGAAGATGGGCGCCCAGGAACAAAACCCGAAAAAATTCTGGCACTGACCTTTACCAAGGCAGGCGCGAATGAAATGTCTTTGCGTCTTTCTTCGCGCCTTTCTGAATGGGCCGTGATAAAGGAACAAAAACTGGTCGAGGATATGGAGAAGAACCTTCTCGGCCGCTTGCCGTCTTTGAAAGAAATCGAATCCGCCCGCAAACTCTTCGCCCGCGTGATCGACGCACCCGGCGGATTGAAGATCATGACGATCCATTCATTTTGTCAATCGGTTCTGGGGCGCTTTCCCATTGAGGCGGGATTGCAACCGCACTTCAAGGCTCTGGAAGAAAGCGAAGCGAAAGAATTTCTGGCATCCGCACAAAAGGACGTTCTGTCCCGCGCAGCACGTAGTCCCGCCTCCCCCTTGGCGAACGCGCTTTCGAACATCAGCGCGTCTATGAATGCGGAGCAATTCGGCCTTGCTATTCAAAGCATGTCTTCCGAACGCCGCCAGATCGCGGATATGCTAAAGCGCGTAAAGAATATCGACGGACTTTACAAGAATTTGTGCATGACGCTCGGCATCAAGGCGGGACAAAGCATAGCCGAAGTTGAAGGCGATTTTTGCCTGAGCAATGATCGGGATGAAGACGCTTTGCGCGAAGTTATTGCGCTTTTGGATCTAGGTGGCAAGCAGGACCAAGCCAAGGTTGCACCGTTACAGGATTTTTTGGATGCCAAGGACCGAGTGCCGTTTTTGAACGCCTATAAATTCGTTTTCCTGACTACGGAAGATCAGCCGCGCGCCAAAATGGCGAACAAAAATACTTTTGCTTCTTCGCCGCATTTACTTGTAACACTTTTGAACGAACAAAAACGCCTGGTGAAATTTGTCGAAACTTGTAAGGCAATCCATTGCTCAGCACTGACGCGTGATTTGTTCCTGATAGGCCACGAAGTTCTGGCGCAATACAGACATATGAAAAAAACGCGCGGTGTTCTTGATTTCGACGACATGATTCTGCGCACACTGGAACTTCTCAAAGGCGAAGCGCCTAAGTTGCAGGGCAAAAACGTCAATGACTGGATCATGTTCAAGCTGGATGCGGGTCTCGACCACATTCTCGTCGACGAGGCGCAGGACACAAACCCCGAACAATGGGACATCATTCGCCTGCTTTCTGCTGAGTTCTTCACGGGCCTTGGCGCGAGCGGTGAAACACGCACTATTTTCGTAGTGGGCGATGAAAAGCAATCGATTTTCAGTTTCCAGCGCGCCGCGCCCGAAAAATTCCGCGAGATGCAAAATTATTTCGACCAGAAACTTGCACAGAGCGAACAAAAATTCCGCAAAGTGAATATGGACACGTCCTTCCGTTCGGTTGATTCGGTTCTGCGTGCTGTGGACGGCGTGTTCGCAGACCCGAGATTGGCACAATCTCTCAGCTCTGATATTTATCGTCCGCACAACGCCAAACGCGAAGGTCAGGCGGGGATCGTCGAGATCTGGCCGCTCCTCAAACCCATCGGTGGGGACAAGAGCGAGGACAAAGATGATTCGCAAATGATCTTCGACGGATGGTTGGTGCCGGACACTCTGGTGGAATCACAGAGTGGCGCATCACGAATGGCGACAAAAATAGCCGATACGATCAAGGGCTGGCTGGACGCAAAAGAGAAACTGGAAAGCTACGACCGCCCCATACAAGCGGGTGACATCATGGTCCTGCTAAAATCCCGTACGCCTTTCGTGGGGCAGCTTGTGCGCGCACTCAAAACACGCGGCGTACCTGTCAGCGGCGTGGATAGAATGATCCTGTCTGATCAGATCGCTGTGCAGGATTTATGCGCCGCGGCAGCGTTCGCCTTGCTCCCCGATGACGACCTCACCCTCGCCACGCTTTTGAAATCGCCTTTGGTCGGAATGAGCGAGGACGAGCTGCAAAAACTTGCGCTCCGCCGTCCATCTTCGCTATGGGAATCCTTGAAGAAAAAAGGGGACGGGAAAATAGTTGGCTGGATGGAACAATTGATCGCAAGGGCGAGTGTCGATCATCCGTATGAGTTCTTTTCCCGTCTTGTACAGGAGCAATGCCCTGCTGGCGATTACAATGGTATGCAGGCCATCCGTACCCGTTTGGGTGAGGATGCGCTCGACCCACTCGATGAATTCCTGAACGTCACGCTGTCTTATGAGAGTACACACGGGGCGGGTTTGCAGTCCTTCCTCCAATGGCAAGCAAACAACGAAAACCAAATCAAACGCGAACTCGAAGAAGCGGGCGGCGCGGTACGTATCATGACCGTACACGGAGCGAAAGGCCTTCAAGCCCCTATCGTGTTTCTCCCGGACACCATACGGGTAGGCGGACGCAAAGGCGATTCCATTTATTGGCCGCAGAAGACACACTTACCCGTACCTTTCTACAACTCTTCGAAATCATCAGCGCCTCAGGCCGTACTTGCCGCGAAAACCGCCATCGATAGGCGCGAGGAAGCCGAATATTACAGGCTTTTATACGTGGCAATGACGCGTGCGGAAGAGCGACTGTATGTTGGCGGGTATCTTAGCAAAAAATCACCCGGCCCCGAAACCGCCTATTGGTACGATGACATACGCACCGCGTTCGAAAACCGTATTACGGGTGTAATCAAGATTCCGTCAGGCATACAGGATGATAAAGGCGAGGACATTCCGGTACTGCGTTTGGAAGAGAAGATAAAGGCACCGGCCGATAATACGAACAAGAAGAACAAGGGCGCGAAGTCGCTTGAAGCTACATCACTTCCCGCTTGGATTGCCACCCCGATGCCGTTCGAACCCGCGCCGCCGCGTCCACTTGCGCCGTCTCGTCCCTCCACACCCGATGCGCCCGCGCAATCACCGCTCTCATCCACAGACGAATACCATTTCCGCCGTGGCCTTGCGACACACAGGCTTTTGCAAACGCTACCTGAACTGCCCCCTTCGCAAAGACAAGCCGCCGCAGAAAATTTTCTCGGCCGCACCGCGCTCGGGCTGCCCCCTGCCCTGCAAAAGGAAATTGTGGAAGAAACGCTTTCCGTTTTGACCGATGACAATTTTAAAGATATTTTCGGCCCCGAATCGATGGCCGAAGTGCCCGTCACGGGAATGTTGGATGATCACACGTTGATCTCGGGGCAGATCGACCGCATTTTGATTCGCGATAAAGAGATTTTGATCGTCGATTACAAAACCAATCGTCCGCCGCCTGAACGCGAAGAAGACGTGCCTGAAATTTATGTGAAGCAGATGAAGGCCTATGCGGATACGCTGCGCCGGATTTATCCTAATCGCCGCGTACGTTGCGCGTTATTGTGGACTCAACGCGCGGTTCTCATGCCCATCAGAGTTTAAAGCACGTAATCGTACATTGACGTTGGCTACCATAAGCCTAACGTAAGTTTTGTCTATCTTGTCCGCATTCCCGCCGCCATTCTTTTTCAATAATTCGACTGCATCCGTCAACGTTCGCGGATCGCCGTTTTTATTCATGCCTTTCAACCACATATAAACAGTCATCGCGCGTTCGGATATATCACCGGCCCTAAGCAAGGTCTGGATATCGCGTTTGAGGATCCGCATATTGCGATCTTCTTCGGTTTCAACGGCTTGTCCACCTTTAGACGGTGCAGATTGTTTTGCGGCCGCTGCCGCTCTATTTTTTTCGAAGTGATTTCCAATATCGGGTTCGGATTCCCCTCTGGCAGGTTTCGCCGCGCTCAAAGGCACGGGTTTGGGTATATCCGCAGAGCCTGTGAAGTCAGCTCCTGCCGACGGAGTGGTTTTTTCCTTATTGGCGAGCGACGCCGCCGTCACCGCGATGATCATAAATTCAGGAATTTGTATGCTATACTCTTTGGCAGTGGAGCCTATAAAAGCCAATGCTTCCTGTAACAGATCCATATGTTCTCTGTTATACTTAACGGAAAGTGCTTTTAGTTCCTGAGCTTTCAATTTATCTGGCATAAGATACGCCGCAACATATTGCATGGATTTTGCGCCGATGGTTTCCCGTCTTAATGCGGATTCTATGGCGGATGCAATGATTGGACGATAAGCAAGATCCATCGCGTGCCATGCGCGATCATAAAGCGAGCCGACTTTTATACTTCTGCTGCTGAGAAAATATTTAGTTCTGCCCCGCATGATGCCTCTTACATGCAAAAATTCCTCATCATCCTTCAGGAAGGCTGGGCCTTCATTGATAGCATCAAGAAGATTTTTTTCGCTACTGAGCACATGCATCCTCATCGCTTCCCCCATAGCACCGGATGCTTTTGAATAATCATCACCCATCAAAAGTCTTAATGTGCCGTAAAGATGATAATAAGGTGTGGGCTTTTGAGGATTGCCAACTAGATAATGCTCTTTGAGCTGGCCGGCTTTATCGGCAAGATCAGGGCGTGTCTCCACAACCATATTGTAAAGATCAAGCGCACTTTTAAGTCTGCCATAGCTCATACAAGTATACCTGTTAAAATCTTTAAACAGGGTCGTTCTAGCAAGTTTTATCGTTTTATGTCAATAATTTAATTGTTAACACCTAATATACGGACAGGGGCCAGCAAACCCTTGACGTACGGGCCCTCACGCCCGATCTTAATATTCAAGAAAAGTACGAAAGGATAAGAGTATGTCGAGCAAAGTTTCCGATTCCACGTTTGAAGCCGAGGTCCTGAAGGCCGATGGTCCAGTTATTGTAGATTTCTGGGCCGAGTGGTGCGGCCCGTGTAAGGCTCTTGGCCCACTTGTCGACGAGCTTTCGAACGATCTGCAAGGCCGCGCCAAAGTGGTCAAAATCAATATCGATGAAAGTCCCAATGCGCCCACCAAATATGGTGTGCGCGGTATCCCGACCCTGATGGTATTCAAGAACGGTCAGGTGACCGACACGCGCGTAGGTTCGATGTCGAAATCCCAGCTGACCGAATGGGCAGAAGGCGCGATTTAATTTTTTCTGTAATAATAATAAAGGCCG
Source organism: Micavibrio sp. (assembly GCA_040381535.1). Lineage (GTDB taxonomy): Bacteria > Pseudomonadota > Alphaproteobacteria > Micavibrionales > Micavibrionaceae > Micavibrio_A. Next base: position 142,555 of record JBEIHF010000001.1, read on the forward strand.
CTGATGCGGCCTTTATTATTATTCACCCTTTACGGGGACTGCGGCTTTTGCGGGGACCAACATCATGATGGCCTGCTTTCCTTCCAGTTTCGGCTCCTGCTCCACTTTGGCGAACTCGACCAGATCTCCTTTAAAGCGGGTCAATATCTGCAACGCTAGATCAATGTGCGCCATTTCACGACCGCGCAAACGCAAGGTTACTTTCACCTTGTCTTCGTTTTCAAGGAATTTTTTCGCTGCACGGAGTTTGACTTCATAGTCATGATCTTCGATCGTCGGACGGATTTTGATTTCCTTGATCTCGATGACTTTTTGTTTTTTCTTGGCTTCGGCGGCTTTTTTCTGTAGTTCGTATTTATACTTGCCGTAGTTCAAAATTTTGCAGACGGGTGGTTCCGCGCCCGGGGAAACTTCGACGAGATCGAGGCCGGCTTCTTCGGCGCGGCGCAGACCTTCTTGCACGGTTACAACACCGACCATTTCGCCGTTTTCATCTACCAATCTTATTTTGGGGATTCTTATTTGTTCGTTCACGCGCGGGCCATCGGATTCAGGACGGCGCGGCGGCAGAGAAGACGGTGGGCGGGCTATGGGACAATCTCCATGTGTGTTGTTAAACCAAAAAAACATAACCGCCTACAGGGCGCTATAGGTCGATTCTTAGGCCTATTTCAGCAGAAATTCAAGGCAAAAAAGCCCAATCAATAGGGCTAGTACGGCGGTACGGCCGCGTTTACGAGGTCTTCCACGGCTATCTCCAGAACCTGCACGTTCTGGGCTTCGGAACCCAGCTGGCGGATAGCCACTTTGCGTTCTTCCGCCTCGCGTTTGCCTACTACAAACAGGTACGCAACCTTTTGCAGTGAATGTTCGCGCACCTTATAATTGATCTTCTCATTGCGCAGGTCGATCTCGGCGCGAATGCCTTTGGCCTTCAATTCGTTGAGCACTTCTTTCGCATATTCATCGGCTTCGGAAGTGATGGTAGCCACCACGCACTGGACAGGCGCGAGCCACAGAGGCAACTTACCCGCATAGTTTTCGATCATGATGCCGATCCAGCGTTCAATGGAACCCAGAACCGCGCGGTGCAACATGACGGGACGTTGACGCGAACCGTCTTCGGCCGTGTAGAGCGCATCCAAACGTTCCGGCAAGTTGAAGTCGAGCTGCAGCGTGCCGCAACCCCATTCGCGCCCGATGGCGTCTTTGATGATGAACGCAAGCTTTGGCCCGTAGAATGCGCCATCGCCCGGCGAAATTTCATATTTCATACCGAGTTGCTTGAGAGCGTCCTCAAGACCCTTTTCGGCCTTGTCCCATAGAGCATCGGAACCCATGCGGTTCTCCGGACGAGTTTCAAGTTTAATCGTATAGTTGTCAAACCCCAGGTCTTTATAGATCGCTTTTGTCAATTCGCAGAACTTGATCGATTCTTCGAGTATCTGATCTTCGCGGCAGAAGATATGCGCATCATCCTGCGTGAATTGTCGCACACGCATGATACCGTGCAACGCGCCGTGCGCTTCGTTTCTATGACAGCATCCGAATTCGGCCAAACGAAGCGGCAGATCGCGGTAGGATTTAATGCCTTGTTTGAAAATCTGCACGTGTGCGGGGCAGTTCATGGGTTTGAGCGCCATGAAATGTTTCGGGTTTTCTTTAAAAACTTTTCCGCCTTCTTCCGTATTGGGCACGACATCTGGCACTACGAACATGTTCTCGCGGTACTTGCCCCAATGGCCAGAGGCTTCCCAGAAACGCGAATCCATCAATTGCGGCGTTTTCACTTCCTGATATCCACCATCATTCAAACGGCGGCGCAGATAGGATTCCAATGTAACCCAGATAGTCCAGCCTTTGGGATGCCAGAAAACGGAGCCTTGGGCTTCGTCCTGCAAATGGAACAAATCCAGTTCTTTACCGATCTTACGATGGTCGCGTTTTTCGGCTTCTTCGATTTGCGTCAGGTAATCTTTCAATTCCTGCTCATTGCGCCACGCCGTACCGTAAATCCGCGTCAGAACGGCCTTGTTGGAATCACCGCGCCAATACGCACCCGCAACTTTCATCAATTTGAATGCAGTGCCAATGCTCTTTGTGGTCGGCATGTGTGGGCCGCGGCAAAGATCGATCCATTCGCCTTGGGAATAAATTTTTATTTCTTCAGTTTCAGGAAGATCCTGAATCAGCTCGGCCTTGAAATTCTCGCCCTTGTCCTTGAAGAATTTGATCGCCTTGTTGCGGTCCCACACTTCGCGTTTGAAGGGCGCGCCGCGTTCGACGATTTTTTTCATTTGTTTTTCGATGACATCAAAATCTTCGGTCGAAAAAGGTTCGTTGCGCGCGAAGTCATAAAAAAATCCGTTTTCAATGTTCGGACCGATCGTAACCTGCGTGCCAGGATAGAGCGCCTGGACCGCTTCGGCCAAAACATGGGCGCAATCATGGCGGATCAGTTCCAGCCCTTCAGCGTCTTCGCGTTTGACGAGGGCGAGGCTCACATCGCGGTTGATGGGCAAGGAAAGGTCGGACAAAACGCCGTCAATCTTCGCGGCCACAACCACCTTGGACAGGCTTTTGGAAATGCTCTCCGCGATTTCCATGCCCGTCGTACCGACCCCGTAGGTGCGTTTGGCACCATCGGGCAGGGTCACGGTAATCTCGTTTTGTGCGCGGGCGGCGTCGGCCATGGGTTTTTACATCTCGTTTTTTTAAATGGTTTTAGGGCCTTAAAATCTAGCCTTTTCGCTCATCCCGTTCAAGGCTAGAATCCCCCTATGTGGCCCACCCTCGCTTCCATTTATCAACGTTTGGCCGCGAAACGTATGTTTTCGCGCTGGTCACACGACTATGAGCAAGAGGTCGCCGAAAACGCCTATTCCGCCGCCGATGAAGTGGCGCGCGCGGCCATACATCATCTGGCCTTCTCAAGCATGTCGAACCCCCTGATCGCCGATATCGGGATCGGTACAGGTTTGCTCGCCCAGCAGATTTTTGATTCCATGCCCTGTCGTATTGCAGGGTTGGATTTTAGCGAAGATATGATGGCGTCCTGCGCCGGTCGAGGCATCACCGAGCTTTTGATCCAATGCGATGTGGGCACATCCCCATGGCCTCTGGAAAGAAACGCCTACGACATAGCGGTGAGCGCAGGGCTTTGCGAATATCTCACGCCGCCGATGCTGCGTCATTTTTTAAATGAATCGCACAAGGTTTTGAAAAAGAGCGGCGCACTTATCTTCACCTATCTACCGTTGAAGGTTGGCGAAAAGCCCATGAAACTATGGCGTGGACATTCGGGCACGTATCTTGTTTGCGCGGTCAGCCCCGCCGACATGGAAGATTTTTTGAAAGTATCAGGATTCACATTGCTCGAAAACAGCGCCCCATTCAAAGGCTGCGTGTTCCATGACGGATCGTTTTATGATTATAGTTTGATCAGAGCCCTGAAGAATTAGCGCCTGTTATCTTTCATTCATCGACGCGTCGAGCGTCTTCACGAAAGGCTTCAGGATATATTCCATGATGGTTTTTTCGCCTGTCAAAATATCTACCGTCGCCACCATCCCTGGAATGATCGGTAATATTTCGCCTTTACGTTTCAGGGAATTTTCTTGCGTGAGTACGCGTACTGTATAATAACTTTCGCCCTTCTCATCCGTTACGGCATCAGGGGAAATCTGCACCAACTTCCCTTTCAGGCCGCCATAGATGGAAAAATCATAGGCGGTGATTTTCACCGTTGCGGGCTGGTCTGGATAAAGAAAAGCAATGTCCTTGGGTTTGATGCGCGCCTCGACCAGAAGCTGGTCGTCCTTAGGCACGATCTCGATGAAATCCTGCGCCGGCTGCACCGTGCCGCCGATCGTATAAACCTTGATGTCCTTCACATAGCCATTCACGGGCGATTTGATTTCGGTGCGGTCTTTACGATCGCTCAAACCCACAAGACCCAGCTTCAACGCATTCATTTCCACCATCTTCGCCGACAACTCGGTTTGCGATGCGGCTTTGGATGACGCTTCTACATCCTTGATACGCGCTTCGGCTTCTGCAATCGCGGAGCGCGCACGCGGCATGGCAGAATTGACCGAGTTTAATTCGGTTTGTTTTTCTTTGATGGTGCGGTCGATCTGCAGTAATTCCATTTTCGGTGCGGAGCCACGGGCAACCAAAGGTTCAACCATCGCCTTTTCTTCTCGGGCCAGCGACATCTGTCCGTTCAAATCGCTCGATTTAATCTGTAGCTCGGAAAGCTCCTGCGCACGCTGGCTTTTTTGTTGTTGGAAAATTATGGTTTGCCCATCGATCTTCGCACGGTTGGCGCGATACGCATTCATTTCTTCCGATACCGCGCCAGGGGCTTTTTGCATCACTTCATCGGGAAATTCGGGCATCTTACCTTCAACTTCCGCCTGCAGGCGCGTCACGGCGGCCATCAAACCAAAATAACGTGTTTCGTTGGAACCGAGATCGGAACTCGCACCGATATCCGAAAGGCGAACGACAACCTGCCCAGCTTTCACTTCGTCGCCTTCTTTGACCAGCAATTCCTGAATGATACCGCCTTCGAGCGAGGAAAGTTTTTGAATTTCTTTTGATGGAACGATTTTTCCTTCTCCGCGCGTGGTGACTTCGAGTTGGGCGAAGCTTGCCCACAAAAAGAAGCCTACGAAGAACGCGAAGATAGCTAGCAGAATAATATGGCGTGACAGCGGTAGATCTTCATCCGTGATCAGAACGCGTTCGGCATGTGCCGCGGCTTTGGAAAGTTGTTCCTGCATCCATCCCTGACGCGCGTCATCGATCTTGACATCTAGCGTTTGCCCTTGGGCTGCAGCCTTCGCCCGCATGGCTTTCGCAAGGCTTGGATCGTTGCCGGTGATGGTTTTTATAGGTTTCTTTTCGCTCATGGTCTAAATTTCCGTGTCTTCAGCGGCAGTTCCGAACTGGCGCGCCTGTAATTTTTTAATAATCTCATCTTTGGGTCCGTACGCGATGATTTTTCCGCGATCTATAAGAAGAATTTTGGTTACCAAGGACAGCATCGAACCTTTGTGCGTGATCAAAATCGTCGTGCGGTCTTTCGTTACAATCTCCAGACGTTTCATCAAACGATTTTCGGAAGCTGGGTCCATCGACGCCGTGGGTTCATCAAGCACGAGCACTTGCGGATCGTACAAAAGAGCTCTAGCGATGGCGACGGATTGACGTTGACCGCCGGACAATGATTCACCACGTTCGCCGACTTGTGTATCGAGACCTGCTTTGGAATCGCGCAGAAATTCCGTGACCCCCGCAAGCTCTGCCGCACGAAGCACGGCGCGATCGGGCGCCGTTTCATGACCCATAGTGATGTTGGTACGCACAGAGCCGTAGAAGAGCTGCGGTGATTGTTGAACGGCGCCCACATTGCGGCGCAGATCGCCGGGGTCCATTTGGCGCACATCTATACCGTCGAGTTGTACGGAGCCACTTTCGGGTTGGTATAGGTTTATAAGCAAACGCTCCAAAGTTGTCTTGCCCGAACCCACCGCACCGATGACGCCGACATGTTCGCCTGCTTCGATGATGAAACTTACATTGTTAAGCGCGGGAACGGTTTGATTGGGATAACGGAACAATACATCCTGGAACTCCACCTTGCCGCGCACTTGGGGCACGGAGATAAAGTGCTTGCCCTTGGGACGCTCTACGGGGCGCTTCATCAATTCGTTCAATTGATGCAGACCTTCTTTGGATTGATGCAGACGCGTGAGCAGTCCAGCCACAGATGACAACGGCGCCATAGCGCGGCCTGTCAGGATAACGCAGGCGACGAGCGCACCCATGGACAGTTTGGCGTTCGTGATAAGGAACACGCCGACGATCACGACCGCAACACTGGTGATTTGTTGAACGAGGACGGAGAGGTTTACCGCCATCATATTGATGCGTTTCGATTTGGCGGAAGTCTTTGAGGCTTTTTCCGTCAGCTCTTCCCATGTGCGTTGGGTATGGCCCTCGGCGGCCTGTACCTTAATTGTTTCAAGACCCGAAATGGTTTCGAACAGCAATGCGTTTTTAAGCGCGCTTTCCATCATCGATTGCTTGGTGATGCGCTCCAACGGTTTTTGCATGGCCATGCCGATGAATATGACGATGGGCACGGCAACCAGCGGTACGAACGCCAGCGGTCCGCCAACGATAGCGATCAAAAGAATGAACAGTACAACAAACGGCAGATCGATCAGCGTCGCCATGGTGGCGCTTGTGAAGAAATCGCGTAAGGATTCGAATTCGCGCATATGGGAGGCCATAACGCCCGCGGATGCAGGGCGCGATTCCATCGTCATACCCATCATCTGTTGGAATAAACGCGCAGAAATTTTGATATCGGCCTTTTTGCCCGCATGATCGAGGAAATCAGCGCGAAACCATTTCAGCAAAAAGTCGAAAAGATAGACGACGAGTATACCGCCCGACAAAACCCACAAAGTTTCATAGGCATTGTTGGGAATGACGCGGTCATACACGTTCATAACGAACAGCGAGGATATGATCGCGAACAAATTGATCATCACCGCGGCGGCGATGACTTCGGTATAGATGCTCTTATTCTCCCACAGCGCAGTCCAGAACCATTCTCTGGCCGTGTCAATTTCTGCGGGGCCTGCGCGTTCATCGACGCGCGCTATAGGGCGCACGAAAAAGGCGTAGCCGGAATAGAGTTTTTTCATCTCCGAAATAGAAACGTTTTGTTTGACGTCTTCGGTTTCGGGGAACTGCACCAAGAATTGCGTTTCGGGGTGGATGGCGCGGTCTTTGTCGTTTTTAAAGTCGGTCTTGGACGTTTTCTTGCCAGGCTCCTTAACTTCCCAAAGAATGCAGGCCTGTTTGTTATTCAGCGCAAGAATACAGGGCAGCGTCGGCGCGATGGCCAGCGCCTCTACACTCTTTTCAGCCAAACGTGCATGCATGCCCGTACGTTCGGCGGCGCGGGCAAAGAGAATGGGTGTGATGCCGCTGGGAGGTATTGGCAATCCTGCGGTCAGCGAGGCCACGGATGTACGGCGGCCATAGTAACCCGCCAGAATGCGCAGCGTATCGACCAACGGGTCTGTAATCGCCATACGGTCGGCTTCGAGCGGCCAAGAATCTGAAGCCTGTTCATGGGCCTTGGGCACACGTTGCGGGTCACGTTGGTCTTGGGGAGAATCGAAGCCGGGCGCAGATGCGCCCGTTTCGTTGTTGTTATCGCTCACGGTCCAAACCTTGTTGGAAGTTTAAAGCTTACTTTTCATCTGGCGGATTGCTAACTTCGATCAGTTCGCTTTCGCGCGGAGGTACAACACCCAGCGTCGGCAGCAATTGACCTTTCAGAGCCAGAAGACGGAATACGGAGAAGATTTCCAAAAATTCTGCGTTGATCGTGTTGGAACGCGATACGAATAATTCGTTTTGGGAATCCAGCACATCAAGAAGCGTACGGCGGTCCAGATTGAATTGGTCTTTGTACGCGCGGACGACTTCGCCGTTCGCGGCAGCTTGGGATGAGAATTCTTTCGCGCGTTCGCCGGCAGAGACCATCGAGGCCCATGTTTGACGGACATCGTCTTCCAATTCGCGTGCGGCTTGGGCGCGCACTTCTTTGGATTGTTGATGACGGTGTTTGAATTCACGTACGCGGGCGACATCGCCGCCACCGCGGTACAGGTTCCAGTTCATGACCAGCAATGCGGAAGCAGAACGGTCACGGCCTTCTATACCGCCGAGATTGTGGCCCTGACGACCGCCAACCTGCAGATCAAGTTGTGGATACAGCGTGGAGCCCGTACCTTGATATTCATTGTAGGCAACTTCGATATCGGATTCACGTACGGCCAGTGTCGGGCTTGCGGCCAGAACGGACTTCACTTCGCCTTCAACATCGGCGGAGATTGCATCGACGGGTACAGCCGGCATAACGAGGTCTTTGGGCATATCGCCGACTTCGCGTTGGAACGAAGATTCAGCATTGCGCAGAGATTGACGTACGGTAGATTCTTGTGCGTTCGCAGCGGCCAAACGGGCTTTTATTTGTTCAAGGTCGGCAGAGGTGGAACGGCCTGCGTTCACGCCTTCTTCGATCATGCCCATGATGGCTTGGTGTTCGGCAACGTTTTCGCGCGTGATGGTCAGAAGTTCGCGCTGGCGCATAACTTCGAGGAAAGACTCGACGATGGCAAGGCCCGTCAGTTCAGCCGTTTCACGCACGCGGTGCGCGGAAGATTGAACGCGGTTTTTCTGACGCTTGTTTTCGTACTTCGTGGACCAACCGTCGAACAGCATTTGGGTCAGGGTCAGCTGTGCGTCATAGCGGGAGAAGCTTTCATCATCATCGCCTGAAGCGCGGGTAGAGGGGGAATCCGTAACTTCGAAACCGCCGTCAACGCGTGAGTCGATGGAAGGCAGCCAGAGGGCTTTCGCCTGATTCAATTCTTCGTCGGTTGCGCGGCGCGAAGCAGCCACTGTGCCGTATTCCGGATTCGTCATCACACCGGTGGAGACCGCTTGAGAAAGGCTCATTTCCGTGGGTTTTTCTTGGGCTTGCGCGGGAGCATACAGCGCTGCGGACAAAGCGCAGGCGATCGCGATAGCGGAAATGTTGATTGAGGATTTTGTCATAGTGGGACCCTTTTGATATGTCATTTAAATCAATGACTTTGCTTATTATGTATGACTGTTTTTCAGATGACAAGCAAGCCAGTTTTATAACGCTTCGTGGCGCTATTTACCCCCCCCCCCAATACTATGAAAAGTCAAACAAAAATGAGCAACTGTTGCCTATTTGCAATACTACCTGTTCCATATGTCATACTAATTAACATAATAAATAAAATGTGATTTTCGACATAAAAAACGGGGCCTTTTGGGCCCCGCTTCTTTTAACTTTTTATATCACGATTAGGCGACCAGGCTTCCGTTGTTGAACAGGTCGGAAACATTGAGGTTTGCGCTTTCAATGATTGCAAACGCTTTGGCTTGGCCTTCGCCCGAACCGTCGGCGTTGATAGACAGAACCGTGTTGCCGTTCTCATCCGTATTCGCGAATACGAAGTCGTTGATGGCATCGGTGACTGCATCGTAGTTGGACAACACGTTCAAAAGATCAATCTTGTCGCCGTCTGCAGCGCTGAAGTCTTTCAGCGTGTCGACGCCTTCGGTGATCGTCTGGAACAAGAATGTGTCAGCGCCCAAACCGCCAAACAGATCATCGGAACCCGTTCCGCCGGAGATAACATCGTTTCCGTCCGTGCCGACCAACGTAAGACCCTTGTCAACGCCTGCGTTCGCAGCGTTTTCATACGCAAACCAAGCATCAACCACTCTCATCTCACTGCCGTCTTCGCGGACGACCGTGGATTCATGCGTAACCGGGTTTCCGGCAATGTCGTAGTTCACTTCGCCTGCGTTCAGTTTGATCGATTTGATGCCAACATCAGACAAGGATTTCAACTCGTCGGATTGTGATACGCCATCCGAGTTGCCGTCTTTCCATGCTTTCAGTTCTTTGAAGATAGCATCGTTAGAGTCGATGACGCCGTCTTCGTTCAGATCGTAAGAAGCGAGGTTGTCAAAGCCGTTGCCGTATAGATCATCGTTACCGAACAATTCGGAACGGTCATTGATCGTGCCATCGCCATTTTTATCAAACGCAAGCAAGGCATCGTCTTTGTCGGACCAGCCAGTTTTGTCGGCAACGCCGTCGTTTGTCATGTCAAACAATACGCCGTTTTCAACAGCCAGCAGTTCAACACCATCGCCGTCAAGGTCCATGACCAGCGGAGATATACAGAACAGAACAGGCAGGCAGATAGTGTAGGACGTTTGATTGTCCGTCAGATCGCATTCCTGACTACTGAGGTTTTTTTCAAACGATACAAGTTTGATCCCGAGATTGTATTTTCCATCGAGACCGGAATGACCCATGTTGGTCAGGTAGATTTTCGTCTTGATAAACGTTTCAGCTTGCTCATACGTCATGCCGGAAAGATCGATTGTGTAGGTCGTGTCTTTGCCGTCCGCGCCTTGGGTGCCGATTTTCGAGAACGTACCATCCGCATTCTTGACCGAGATATACGTTGAGTTGTCCATCTTGTCTTGGATCGTGAACGTAATGCTCTTCAGCGCTTCGGAACCGTCTTCGTCAGCGTGGAGCAGGTTGTTGATGGTCAGTTTGGAATGCTGAACATGGTTTTCCTGTGTCATAACGAAGATTTTGCCGGAACCTTGTGCCCATTCGTGGTCGTTCAACGACGCCATGAATTTTAGCGGATCGATGACCGCATCCACGCCGACTTTGAAGCCGTCGTTTGCGGCAACCGTTTTGCCGTTGTCAGGATCATAGACCGATGCCTTTACGTTCAGGCCGTCGAGGTCAACATCGGAGTTAGCCGGAGGCGAGAATTTGAAGGAACCGGAATAGTTTTGTTGACCAGCAGGAAGCGTGATCGTCCATGTGCCGCCGCCTTGGTTGGCCCAGCCTTGGGCGGAGAAGCCCCAGTTGGATGCAACGCCCGTCAACGTCAGGGTCATCACTTCATTGCCCGAACCGCCCGACCAAGAGGCCGTAAGAGGTACGGAATTGTCTTTGCTGTCTTCTTTGATGCAGCAAGAGTCGGAACCATTGTTGACGCAGATTTCAACATGCACTGGTTTGCATTCGGCTTCGAAATCCAGCAAGAGTTTTGCAGGGTCGCAATCGCCGTCAAAGTCCTTCAGCGTGTAAGTGAAGTCGTCTTTGAATTTGCCGTCCAGTTCTTTGGAACCGTCGAACAATACATAGGTGTATGCACCCGATGCATTGATCGTCAGTTTCCCATACTGTCCGTTGATGGAAACGTTGGAACCGTTTGTGGGAACATCCAAGGAATTAATGCCAAACGCGATTTTCGAAACCTTGTTAGGGGCATCGGTCGAAAGAACGTCTTTAGCGCCTACGCCGCCGTTGGTGCCGTCGATAACGTTGCCGTTTGCCGTGCCGTTTTTGCCAAGCGAGTTTTTGTCGTCGTTCGCAACGGGCGCATCGTCTTTCACTTTAACGGTGATCGTCGTGTCGCACTTGTCGCCATCGCAATCAATTGCCGTAACGCCGAATTTCAGGTCAATGACATCGTTCGGGTTCGTACCATCGTTGTGGTCGAGGTTATCGAACTGTTTGAACGTATAGGAACCGTCATTTTCGATTTTCAGCGAGAAAATCGTAAGATCACCAGCTTTACCGATATACATGTTGCCTTGGAAGGAAACCACAACACCAACGCCGTTAGAGGACAGTTGGCCGTTCAGTTTCGAACCGCCGCTTACAAAAGCGCCGTTGCCGTTGACAGAGCCGGGTGCATCGGAACCAAAGTTCACGGATACTTGGCCAGTTTCCGTCAGGAAACCACCCGTAAGGGCAGTTTCATCAACCGTTTCCGTGTCAGGCGTCGCGATGATAGGTTTGTCGTCCGTCATGTCTTTGCCCGTCAGGGTCAAAGTGGCGGGATCTTTGTCACCGTCATGGTCTTGCAGTACGTATGTGAATACGTCTTTGATGTTACTGTCGTTGCAGCCACAGTCTTTGTCGGTGATCGAAACATCAAAGATCATGTCATTGAAGTCTTTGTCGCCGCCGCCCGGAAGGTCTTCGAAACCTACGCGCAAAACCGTGTTGTCGTTTTGATCCGGCAGACCGGAAACAACGCGCACGCCGTCATCGTTAAGCGTTTCTACACCGCCGCGATCGGACGTGAAGTACGTTTCGCCTTGAATGACTTTGTCTACGCTGTTCACCGTTTGCACCAGCGTTACGAATTCACCGTCATCGGTGATTTTCGCATCGCGCGCATCGGGCGTACCGTATTTATAGACGAAGTTTAGCGTGCCTGCATCGAAGTTGACACCAGGGTTTGCATTCGCGCCGTTGGCAACGAGGAAGAAGCCCGTTGCAACAGCGTTTGCGCCTGCGTTGTAGGAGAAGGTTTGGCCGGAAACAGCTTGGTCGCTATTTTTGATCAGAACTTTTTCCGCTTTCAGGTTGCCTTGCGCATCTACCGTGAACACGCCGAGCGTGTTGGAGTAGCCTGCTGTCTCGCCGACATAGGTAACGGATACAGTGTCGCCTAAGCCAACCGCGAGGTTGCCTTGTGCGATACCGAGGGATTGTTGTTCAACGCCGTCCAGAGCTTCGGATTCATCGAAGTCAGGCAGAGCGGGGCCACCAACAAAGGTTTTTTCAACCGATTGGCCGGAGCCGCCCGTGGTGAAAGCTTCGTAGGTGTAGGAGCCGTTTGAAGATATCGTGAGCTTGCCGTAGTCGCCATTGATGGAAACGGTGCCGACAGCGGGAACATCCACTTCGTTGCCTTCGAATGCGATTTTAACAACTTTATTGTTTGCATCCGTGGACAGAACATCGGCTGCGCCTGGGCCACCATTGAGGCCGGATACAACGTTACCCGAAGCAATGCCGTCCGTCGTGTCATAAGTGTTTACATCGTTGTTGGCGATCGGGGCGTCATCAACAACTTTTACAACGATGTGCGTGGATACGCAGTCGCCATCACAATCGGTCGCGTTGATGCCGAAGTTCAGGTTGATGATGTCGTTCGCATCCGAACCATCTGCATGATCGAGGTTGTCGAACAATTTGAATTCATAGGAACCGTTCGTGTTCACTTTCAGCGTAAAGACCGTGAGATCACCCGCTTTACCGACATACGCGTTGCCGACGATAGAAACAACAACCGGAACGCCCATGTAGGTCAGTTGGCCGTTCAGTTTCGAACCATCAGACGTGAACGCACCGTTTACCGTGATCACGCCGGGGCCGTCTGTGCCGTAATCAACAAGGATGTTTCCGGTTTCCGTGAGAACGCCGCCCGTGAGATTTGTCTCATCGACAACTTCAGGAGCAGGAGCCACGAGGATCGGTGTGTCGTCCGTAAGGTCTTTACCGTTCAGCGTGAGCGTCGCGGGATCCGTGTCGCCGTCGCCGTCTTTCAGTATGTACTGGAACTGATCCTGAATGTCGGGATCATGGCAGCCACAATCTTTCGTTTTGATCGAAACATCGAACACCATATCGTTGAAGTCTTTATCGCCTAAACTGGGGAGATCTTCAAAGCCGATGCGCAGCGCGTTGTCATCGCCGTTAGGAATACCCGAAACAACGCGAACCGAACCGTCAGCATTCAGGTTTTCAACACCGCCGCGGTCCGTCGTGAAGTACAAAGGACCTTGCAGAACAGTTTCAACATTGCCGTTCGTGTGAACGAGGCTTATTTTGCTGCCGTCATCGGAAGCCGTGGCAGGGCGTTCGCTCGGCAAGCCGTAGTTGAAGATGAAGTCCAGAGATCCTGTGTTCACGTTGATGCCGTTATAGTTGTTGTTGGCACCAGCACCGTTTGCGATGATGAAGAAGCCCGTCGATTGGGCGTCGGAACCTGCTGTGTAGTTAAACGTTTGACCGGATACGGCGGAGTTACCGTTTTTGATCAGGATCGTTTCGGCTTTTAGGTTGCCGTTGGAGTCGATCGTGAACACGCCAAGCGTATTGCCGTAACCGGCTTGTTCGGAGTGGAATGTAACGGAGATCTGGTCACCTTGATTTACATCGAGGTTGCCTGCTGCGATGCCGCGCGATTGTTGCTCGACGCCGTCGAGGGCTTCGGATTCATCAAAGTCGGGCAGCGCGGGGCCGCCAACGAATTCTTTTTCGCCGCCCGGTGTAACCATGCCGCCGCCCGGGAAAGCTTCATACGTATATGTACCGTCTGCAGCGATGGTGAGCGTGCCGTAATCTCCGTTGATGGAAACGGTGCCGACAGCCGGAACATCCACGAAGTTGCCTTCGAAGCCGATTTTGGAAACGGAGTTTTGCTGAGGCGTCAGGTCGCTATCCGTGGAGATATCATCTTGCGCGCCGGGGCCACCGTTCAGACCCGTGATCACGTTACCGTTGGCAATGCCGAACGTCGTGTCATAGGCGTTGACATCGTCATTGGCTATCGGGCCGTCATCTTTAATATCGATGCGGATCTTACCGTCCATCGCGTCGCCGTCGCCGTCCTTTGCCGTAACGGCAAAGTCCAGCGTGATGATGTCGTCTGGGTTCGTAATATCTTGGTGATCGAAGTTATCAAACAGCGTGAATTTGTAATCGCCCGTGGCAACATCGAGTTCGAGCGTGAAGATCGTCTCGTTGCCCGCTTTACCTACATAAACGCCGCCTTCGAGGGTCACAACAACCGGAACGCCTTCATGAGTCAGCTCCCCGTTTTTCATCGAGCCCGAAGCCGTGAACGTCGTTGCATCTTTGAATGCGTAAGAACCCGGAACGTCGCTGCCAAAATCGGCCTTGAGTTTGCCCGTTTCAACAACAGAACCCAAGTTGGTTTCATCGACGATTTCGTAACCCGAGTCAGGTTTCGGACCATTGTCTTGGAAGTTCGGGCCGTCATCTTTGATGTCGATGACGATCTGGCCGGGATCTTTGTCGCCGTCGTAATCTTCGATTTCAACGCCAAAAGTCAGCGTGATGATGTCATTCGGATCATTCGGATTTGCGTGATCGAGATTTTTGTATTGTGTGTAAACATAGTCTCCCGTCGCTGCATTTATGGAGAGCGTGAATACAAGTGCACCGTTCGCCCTACCCGTGTAGGTCGTGCCGTTGAACACGATGTCGACAGGAACGCCACCGGAAGCAAGTGTGCCGCCTTTGACGGAGCCCGTGGCTTGGAAGTCGCCCGTCGCGCTGATAACGCCTTGGCCGTCCTGACCGAATGTATTGACCAGTGTGCCAGCATCTACGATCGGGCCGAGATTGGTTTCATCGACGGATTCATAACCGTTGCCGATTTCAGGAACATCGTCCGCGATAATGATTTGAACGACCGTAGAGACTGCATCATTGTCGCCATCTGTTGCGGTCACACCAAATGTCAGGCTGATCTGGTCATTCGAATTCGTGCCGTCGGCATGGTCGATGTTTTCGTATTGCGTGAAGGTGTAGTTGCCCGTAGCGGCATCGAACACGATATCGAATATTTTTACTGCGCCGGCCATACCCTTATAGGTCGTGCCGTTGTGCGTGACGTCGATATTAACGCCATTGTGCGAAAGAACATTGTTCGTCAGCGAGCCTCCGGCGATGAACGTGCCGTTCGTGCCGAAGCTGCCGAAACCATTGGAACCGTAATCAACGCCAACGTTGCCGGAAACTTGGATCGGACCACCGGACAAATTCGTTTCGTCCAAAAATTGCGCATCGGGTTTGATCGCGATCGGCGTGCCGTCAATAGGAGGCTCGTCCAGATCGACAAAACGGTTGGGTTCGAGAATCGGAGCGCGGTAACGCAGCTGCGTCGGATCAAGAGGACCAATATCGGGATTGGTTAGGAAAGGATCGGGCGTGAAGCGCGATTGGTAACCATAACCGCCGTTACGACCGCCTACACCGGCGCCGCCTGCGGCGGTTTCGATATTGGCCAGATCTTCAGCTGTAGGTTCGATTTCAGGTGCTTTGTAGCCGAGTTTCGTGCCCGTGTTAGCGCCGATATCTTCGCGGCCTTCCATCTCGGCATCTGCAACTTTGGATTTGCGGACGGCTTTTTCTTCTTCTTCTGGAATCACTTCTTCCACTACATTTGTTTTCGCGAGGTTCTGGATGTTCGTGATCAGTTCATCACCGGACACGATGCAGGTTTTTGCAGCTAAGGAAAGTTCAGGCGCATCTTTTGCGGCCATCTCTTTTTCGTAGTCGTTGATGACGATTTTCCCGCCGTTGGCGAAATCGATAACCATGTCGCCGTTCTTAACATTGGCGCCTTGGGTTTCGGTGAGGTCGAAATCAAACAGATATTTTTTGCCGGGTTCAAGATCGTATTCCACTTGTGCGTTCTCGGCAGGAATACCGATGCGCGTGACATCTTCCGCAACAACGGAAGTCGCTTCGCCGCCCACTGCTGTGAATAGGAGTTTGGGATCTACATTCGTGCCGTCGGCGAGTGTGAGAATGTTGCCGCCATCGACGAAGGATTGGAAATTGGAAAGCGTGACTTGTCCGCCTTCAACAAAAGAAATGACGAGGCCGCCGGCTTCATCGAGTTTGATGCCGTCGATATCTTCCGGAGAGAAGGAAAGCTGGGCGGACTCGCTTTTCGGAAGCTCATAATTCACCGATGAGTTTGCGCTCGGAACGGCGAGAATGATGTTGTTCGATGCCATGTTTTACTCTCCTAAATATTCACACAACTTGCAGACCAATTTCAGCCGCCGAATCGGCCAGTTTTGTCCGCGTTAGTAGACTGTTACTGATAACGAATGACAATGTTTTACATGGTAATGACATAGATGTCAAAACATTATGTTAATTCTTATTTAAACGATTTTAACCGTTTTTAACCATTTCTGTTCTTATCCGAACAGGCGGTATTTGATGTCTGTGAACTCCAGTAAACCATAACGTCCGCCCTCCCTGCCAATTCCGGAATCCTTTACACCGCCGAATGGGGCCAGGTCTGAGGCCAGCAAAGATTCGTTAACGGCAATCATGCCGTACTTCAACCGATCACTAACACGCCAGACCTGTTTTTGATCCTCACTATATACATAAGCCGCCAGCCCGTAGGGCGTGTCGTTGGCCGAATCGACCACCGCATCCTCGTCTTCAAACGGGTATAAGGCCGCCACGGGCCCAAAAATCTCTTCCCGCGCCAAGGCCGCTTTTAGCGACGCGCCGGTAATGAGGGTTGGCTCGAAAAACGTCCCGCCGAGCGCGTGACGCTTGCCGCCTAGGTGTATTTTCGCACCGTCCGCTTTGACTTCCGCAATCATTTTTTCAATTTTTTCAATGGCTTTACTGTTAATCAAAGGTCCGATGGTCACGTCTTTTTGGTCGCCGGGTCCAACTCGCAACGCATTGATTTTTATAGAGAAAATATTCAAAAACGCGTCGAATATTTTCTTATGCACAAAAATCCGGTTGGCACAGATGCAGGTTTGCCCCGCATTCCTGAATTTAGACGAAATGGCACCTTCAACGGCCTTTTCCAAATTGGCAGATGGGAAAATAATAAACGGCGCGTTGCCACCCAGCTCCAGCGAGATTTTCTGCATGTTTCCGGCCGCTTGCCCCATCAAAAGCTTACCCACGCGGGTCGAGCCCGTAAACGAAATTTTGCGTACGCGTACGTCATCCGTCAGGACCTTACCGACCATGGCGGCATCCGTAGAGGGTACGATGTTCAAAACTCCCGCGGGAAGACCGGCTTTCTGGGCCAGATCGGCCAGCGCCAAGGCGCATAAAGGCGTTTCCTCGGAAGGCTTTAACACCACCGTACACCCCGCAGCGATGGCGGGACCGACTTTGCGGGTGATCATGCTGGCGGGAAAATTCCAAGGAGTTATAGCCCCCACAACGCCAACGGGCTCACGGCTGATGACGATCTTCGTGCCTGCCTTTTGGCCATCGATAAATTCACCGTACAGGCGGCGGCCTTCTTCGGCGCACCATTGGATGGTCCCGGCACTGCCCAAAATTTCGCCTTTGGCCTCGGCCAGAGGCTTTCCTTGTTCGGAAGTCATGATAAGCGCCAGCTCATCGGCGTTTTCGCGGATTAAAGCCGCCCATTTGTTCAAAATCACCCCGCGATCGACGGGTTGAAATGTCTGCCACCCTTTCAAGGCGCTTTGCGCGGCATCTATGGCGGCGGTAATGTCGGATGAATCGAAATCTGCTACGTCGGCGATCTTCTCACGGGACGCGGGGTTACTGACGGCAAAGGTCTTACCTTTGCCCCCGATCAGGCCCATGCTATTGAAAATCTTGATCCCCGAAATACTTATCTCCAATAAACTATAAGACGTCTTGGCCGTTGAAAAGACCGTGCTTTTGGCAACCATTAACCATATCCTGAAAAGGTTAAACTTTCGTGAGAAAATAAAGTGAATTTACCCCGCATGATAACACCCCACAAAGCCTTCCAGTTCCTTGGAATTGTCGTCTTTTTTCAGGCTATGGGGGGCCTTATGGGATGGATCACATCCCAAAGCGTGGACGGCTGGTATAGGGAACTCGCCAGATCCCCCCTCAACCCGCCCGATTACACATTCGGCATCGCATGGACGATTCTCTATTTTCTGCTGTCCGTTTCGTTCTTCCTCCTCTGGCATAGCCCGAAAACAAAGGAGCGTAGCCTCGCGCTCCGACTGTTCTTCTTTCACATGGTCTTGAACTGGGCGTGGAGCCCATTGTTTTTCACGGCAAATCAATTGTTTGCATCGTTCGCGTTGATTGTCGTCATGATAATCATGGCAGTTTTCATGGTGGTTTATTTCAAAAGAATTAACCGCGCCGCCGCGCTTTTGTTGATCCCGTATATCGCGTGGTTATCGCTCGCCTGCCATCTCTCCTATTACATCTGGGCCCATAATGAGATTTTTTAACCGTTATGGTGCTAGCATTTATAAGGGGAGAAATCCTCTTATTACAAAGAATTCTATTATTCGGGGTATGCGTCTGATAGATGGGCTTTAGATTCGAAAAGCTGAGCATGCTGGTGGTTGAAGATACGCAGCCCATGCAAAAGTTACTGGTCTCCGTGCTCGAAACGCTCGGCGTCAAAAATATCCAGACATCGACAAAAGGCGAAGAAGCTTTTCGCGAATTTTGCCGCAACAACCATGACATTGTCTTGAGCGATTGGGCTATGACACCGATGGACGGTATTGAACTCACGCACCTGATCCGCAAAAGCCCGCTCACGCCCAACCGTCTCGCGCCTGTCATTTTGATCACGGGTTATTCCGCATGGCCGCGCGTTGAAGAAGCACGCGACGCGGGTATCACGGAATTTTTGGTCAAACCTTTCACCGCGAACGACCTCGCGCGCCGCATTGCGCATGTCATCAACAAGCCACGTGATTTTATCGAAACGCAAGATTTCTTTGGCCCCGACCGTAGGCGCCGCCGCGACATCGAAACCAATTACAACGGTCCCCCGCGCCGTGCGGAAGACCGCGCCGTAAACCCGAAATCGAATTTCGATCTCGGGTTTAAAGGAGCCTAACGGGCATGGAAAAAGACAAGCAAGTCAAAGTCATCAAAGCCAATTTCGCGCTCCAGCTCAAAGTCGGTGCGGGTCCTCTCGATGAGCTAACGCTCAAGAACATGCAAACCGTCATCGATAAAAACAATGTCGATTTCGCGCCGCTCGGCCTTTCGATTTTGGAACGACTGCAAAACGCGCTAGACCGCGCCTATGATCCGTCCGTCACCATGACGCAGATGAAAGAGATGCTGATCAAACCCGTGATGGAATTGAAAGCCAATGCCAGCACTTTCAAATATGATTTGATCGGCAGTCTTGCCAACATCATGCTGCAGTTTTTAGAAACCATCACGGTGATGGACAAGGGCGCTATAGAAATCGTACAGGCGCACCACAATTCCCTTCACATGATTATCGTCCGCAAAATCAAGGGCACGGGCGGCGATGCGGGCAAAGCGCTCACGAGCGAGCTGAAAAACGTGTGCGAACGCTATCATAATAAAAAATTTGTCAAATAATATTAAATTAAATCAATATTTTGCACGATTTTTGGAACCTTGATCAAAATCGCGCGTTTGTAACGCATACTTTCATTTTTAACACAATCAAGGAGAACCATTATGGGTAGCAATTTTGACAAAGCAAAAGGCATGGGCAATGAAGTTTCCGGTAAAACCAAACAAGCCGTAGGCAAAGCGACGAACAATGCATCGTTGCACGGTGAAGGTATTGCGCAAGAACGCAAAGGCGAAGGCCAGCAGTTTGCAGGCAAAGCCAAAGATGCCGTGAAAAAAACCGTAGACAACCTCTAGAATTTTTTCATTCCTTTAAATTAAAAGACCCGCTCAGAAGCGGGTCTTTTTTATTACGGTGCCACAACTGCAGGCGGCGAAAGCGCATCCTTCGCACTAGGAACATGCCCCACACCAAGTGGAGGTAACGTATAATTGCGCTTGTAGCCCTCGTCAGTCAAACGCCCATCTCTAATTTCATTATAAGGCTGAGCTATTAGAAGCTCAGCCTTTTCGCCGTCTTCACCTGTGGGAGGTTAGAAACTTCCTTGAACAGATTGTCGGACAAAGGCGCATCCAAGGAAACAAGACAGACGGCAGAGTCGCCGCCTTCGACGCGGCCGAGACGGAAGTCCGCAATGTTTTGTTTCGCGTTACCAAGAATGGTGCCCAAACTGCCGATCAAACCTGGTTTGTCATCGTTACGGATGAACAGCATGTCTTTCGTAAGCGCGGCTTCGATCGGCACGCCTTCGATATTCACGATGCGGGGTTCGCGGCCAGTAAACAAAGTGCCCGCCAAAGTCTTCGTGCGGTTTTCGGACACGATGGTCACCGTGATCAGGGATCTGAAATCTTTTTGCGATCCGGATTTTGTTTCGGAAATCTGGATGCCTTTGGATTCCGCCATCGGTATGGCGTTGACCATGTTGACGCTTTCGGAAATGGGTTTGAGCAAATTCGCCAGCAAAGCGGAGGTGAGTGGTTTCACGTTTACTTCGGAAACCGTGCCCTCATAGGCGATGTTCACCGTTTTGATGCCGGTATCCATGATCTGACCCGCGAACGAACCAAGCTGTTCGGCGAGTTTGATATAGGGGCGCAGACGCGGCGCGTCTTCGGCGGAAATAGACGGCGCGTTCAGCGCGTTCGTTACTGCGCCCGTCATCAAAAAGTCTGCCATTTGTTCGGCGACCTGAATGGCGACGTTCACCTGTGCCTCATCCGTGGATGCGCCGAGGTGGGGCGTGCAGATCACTTTTTCATGGCCGAGAAGCGGCGTGGATTCTTTCGTAGCGGGTTCGACATCGAACACATCGAGCGCCGCGCCGGCGACCTTGCCGCTATCCAAGGCTTCTTTCAAATCGGCTTCGACGATCAAACCGCCGCGGGCGCAGTTGATGATGCGCACGCCTTTTTTCATCTTGGCGATGGCTTCTTTATTGATAATACCTTTGGTTTTGTCATTTTTGGGCACGTGCAGCGTGATGAAGTCGGCGTTTTCAAACAATTCATCTAGTTCGACTTTTTTGACGCCCAGTTCGACCGCTTTCTCGTTGGAAAGGAACGGGTCGTACGCGAGCACGTTCATCTTCAAACCCAGCGCGCGATCGGCAACGATGGAGCCGATATTGCCGCAGCCGATGAGCCCGAGCGTCTTGTTGTAAAGCTCAACGCCCATAAATTTGTTTTTCTCCCATTTACCTTCGTGCGTGGAAGCAGAAGCCTGAGGAATGTCGCGCGCCATCGCGAACATCATCGCGATGGCATGTTCCGCCGTGGTGATGGAATTTCCGAACGGCGTGTTCATGACGATGACACCTTTGGAGGTCGCTTCCTTCGTGTCGACGTTATCGACGCCAATCCCTGCGCGGCCTACGACTTTCAAATTCGTAGCGGCGGCGAGAATTTCTTTGGTGACGGTGGTGCTTGATCTGATCGCAAGACCATCATAGTTGCCGATGATGGCTGCAAGTTCTTCGGGTTTCAGACCCGTTTTCACATCGACCTCGACACCTCTTGCTTTAAAGATGTCTTCGGCGAGTTTATTCATTTTGTCGGATATCAGGACCTTGGGCATTTTTAACTCCTAGTTTTTGTCTTGTTCAAGGAAAACAGGCGCCCTTGATAGCACTCGAACGGGACAAACGCAAAAGCGAATTCACGTCTAGGGAAGCTTGCTGTTTTTTGGTTAAAGCCTGTCTGTTGTCCGATTTTGATTGCCTGAATAATAGTATTATGGTAATTAAAAGATAACGATTAAAAAACGGCAAACAGGGTAGGTAAAATGACGACGCAAACACAAGTTGGCGATAACAGCCATATATCCAAAAAAGAAATTACCGACAGAAGCCAAGTACTCGGAGGTGCCGCCGCCCTAGGCGCGTTTATCGGTGCGGGAACTCCGCTTGCGGAACAAGGCAGCCTTGTGGATATCGTTCTAGGTGGGGCAACAGGGATTGCCAAAGCTGGGGGATTTGTACTGGCAGTTACATTTGCGGGCGCGGGAGCTGCCTGGGCAGGTGGAAAACTTGCAGACATCTTCGGATTGGAAGCAAATTCTTCAACAAGAAAATTCATGGTTGACTGGTCCGACGGTCTCGCGTGCGCAGGCGCCGCTATAGCCGGCGTAGGATTGGTTGCAGGAAAAGGCTTGCCGTGGCTGGCCTTACCTTTCGGAATGGCCGCCGCACCCATGGTGTTGGGTAGCTTTTTTGCAGGCACAGAGAAACTTATCGAATGGGGAATGAATGGTCTCAATCATCTTGCGAAGAAACAAGAGAGTCCTTCTCCATCGCCGTAAAATAAACAATGCAGATTTACCATGAACGAAGAACTTGAAAACCAGACAGTATCGAACGTTGCGAAAGCACCGTCTTCCGTGTTGTCAAAACCGTTTATGATTTCTTTGATCGCGATTTAAGACATTGATAGCCACGATAAGTTTGTAATTTCTAAAGGCGGCATCACTGCCGCCTTTTTCTTAACGAACGATCGGTATTCAAAAACCCCTGATTCCATTGAACATTTCACATGATGATTGACAGTTTTTCCTATCAGGTATTCAATTAATTCAATAAACAAAAAGAAACTACATCAGGGAGTACCACTATGTCCGACGTGATCGATATCACGGGTATCGGCAAACCCGAATTGCTTGCCGCCCTCTACAACAGCTCCAAACCCATCGGCCTCGGCTTTCTTCAGGCCACACCCGAACCTATGACCTACCGCGAAGCCGAAATCATTATCGAACAGCAAGGAAAGCGGTTCGACTATCTCAAGGGCCGCCCGCTCAAATGCGATATAAGCGGAGATTCTTTCGACCCATGGGGATATGACCGCGATAATGGCGGCGCGGGCAGCGCGTTTAAAGTCATCCAATCCGTCCGCGACGGCGTAACGCTGCTGCCCAAATCCGCATTCGAAATGGGCAGGGGCCTTGATGATTTTATTAAGGCAGCGCACCCGACCACCGTGGAAGAAAGCGGCGGCATCACCGTTTTCAATCTAGGCGTCGATGACGAATTGAAAGACGCGCTCGAAAAGGCGCGCGCAAAATTCGCCACGCCTAAGACGGGCGAAGACGGTCCCTGACATTAACCTCTTCGCCTACGCGCTTTTCTTTGTTAACGCTTTCGCAATTTCATTGACAGAAACGAACCCAAAGGCGTCTCATTGTATGGTGTTTGATAGGTAGGGAGAGAAAAGATGCGCAAAAGCACCAGAGACGAAATCGGGACCGCTCGCGACCGCCGCGAGATCAGGGCTGACCGCGAAGAAAACAACGACAAATGGACGCACCTGCTCCTGATAGCCGTCGACAAATGTGGTTTCCGCCTCGAGCTCAACAACAACGGCATGATGTCCATCGTCGATCCAGATCACAAAAAAGTGATAGCGCATGCGCCGATCCATATTCCCAGCAAAAGAAAACTGGGCTCGATTGCGCAAGATTGCGGCATACCAATGGAGTTCGTGCTGAATTAAAAAAGGCCCCGCGAGGGGCCTTTAAAATTTTTAAGCCGCTTTTTGTTTTTGCGCTTCGCCTTTGGCGGCTTCATAAGCCCAATCAAGCCACGGCGTCAGCGCTTCGAGATCGGATGCTTCCACCGTAGCGCCGCCCCAGATACGAAGGCCCGCGGGCGCATCGCGGTAGGAAGCGATATCATAGGCAACGCCTTCTTTATCGAGTGGCTTTACCATCGTTTTGATGAAGGTCTGGCGCTCTTCATCACCCAAGGCGTTAAACCACGGGTCGCTGATTTTGAGCGTGATCGAGGTACGCGAGCGCACCTTATCGTCATCGCACAGGAACGCCCATGTGTTGGACGCGCAAACCCATTTCGCAATCGCGGCCAAGTTCGCTTCCGAACGTTTGATCGTGGTTTGCAAGCCGCCGATCGATTCAACCCATTTCAGCGCGTCGAGGCAATCTTCTACCACTAGCATCGAAGGCGTATTGATGGTTTCTCCCTTGAAGATGCCGTCCGCGAATTTGCCGCCTTTGGTCATGCGGAAAATTTTCGGCAGAGCGCGCGGCGGTTTGAAGGACTCCAGACGCTCTACAGCGCGGGGAGAAAGCACCAGCATTCCGTGCGCGGCTTCGCCGCCCAGAACTTTTTGCCAAGACCATGTCGTAACATCGAGTTTATCCCACGGCATGTCATAGGCGAACACGGCCGAGGTCGCATCGCAGATAGTAATGCCTTTTCTGTCCGCCGCGATCCAGTCGCCGTTCGGGGAACGAACGCCAGATGTCGTGCCGTTCCATGTGAAGACAACATCGTTTTCTTTCGTGTTCACTTTGGAAAGATCGGGAATAAAGCCGTAATCCGCTTTGTGCGTCGTCGCACCTTCGAGTTTCAATTCCGCTGTTACATCTTTCGCCCAATCCAGACCGAACGCTTCCCAGTAAACCAAATCAACTGGCTTTGCGCCGAGCATCGACCACATCGCCATTTCGACTGCGCCCGTGTCCGAAGCCGGAACGATCGCGACATGGTAACCTTCAGGAATGCCGAGCAATTTGCGGTGGCGGTCGCACACTTCGTTCAGTTTCGCCTTACCAGTCGCGTGGCGGTGGGAACGACCCAAAAACGCGTCTTTCAAATTGTCGAAATTCCATCCCGGGCGCTTCGCGCAGGGGCCGGAAGAAAAACAGGGGTTTTTAGGCTTGGCGGTGGGCTTGCTCATGGGTATATACCTTTAAGTAATATGTTGTGGATGTGAACATACAAATGACCCACCTTTCCGTCAACCTGAACAAAGTCGCCCTGCTGAGAAACCAGCGGGAAACGCCGTATCCCGATCTGATCGACACGGCGGGACGCGTTCTTGCCTCGGGCGCGCACGGCATAACGGTCCACCCAAGACCAGACGAGCGGCATATCAGGAAATCGGACATTCCAGCGCTTTCGGAATTTCTGAGCACTTATAATGCTCCCTTCCCGCCATTTATGATGAGAGCCGAACAACAGGGCGATATAGAATTCAACATCGAAGGGTATCCCGACCCAGAATTCATCACATTGGTCACCAAGAACAAATGCGATCAGGTGACGTTGGTTCCCGACGACCCCGCGCAAAAAACATCCGACCACGGATGGGACATTCCGAGCCGACGCGAATATTTAAAAGAGATCATCAAGGAATTGAAAGATGCAGGCCGCCGTGTGTCCTTGTTTATAGACCCTATCCCTTCGATGGCCGATGCGGCGGCTGAAATCGGCGCGGATAGAATTGAACTTTACACGGGTCCCTACGCGCTCGATACTAAACTTCTCCCTGATTACGTGGCAACCGCCGAAGCCGCGAACAAAAGCGCCATCGGCATCAATGCAGGGCATGATTTGAATCTCGATAATCTTGCAAAATTTATCGCAGGCATTCCGACCTGCGCAGAAGTATCCATCGGACACGCGATAACATCGGACGCACTGAATATGGGCTGGCCCGCCGCCGTCAACGCATATCTGGCCGCCATCCATTACGGGCAAAGGAGCGCGAAAGCCGCATGACCCACAAGCATTTCCTTACCCTCATCGCATCCGATATTCCCATCTCGCTTCTCCATCTGGAATTTGCGGAAAAATTTATCGAGGTACAGGCGATAGGTTTGAGTGGTAAACCGGCTTGGCTCGACGCGCGCAAGGCCGCCGACATTCCGATTGAAAACGCGCTAACCATGGAACAGATGAGAAATATTCGTCATGCGTTCGCGCAGGACCATATCGATGTCATCTGCACGCAAGCCGAAAACCGCAAGAAAAAACTCCTGCTCGCCGATATGGATTCCACTATCGTGACGACGGAAACATTGGACGAACTCGCAGGCCGAGCGGGCATAAAAGACCAGGTCGCCGCCATCACCAGCCGCGCCATGAACGGTGAACTGGATTTTCACGCGGCGCTGCGCGAACGCGTTGAACTCTTGAAAGGTCTTCCACTCACCGCTCTCCATGAAACGCTCGCCGAAACGATTTTGTGCGAAGGGGCGAATAAGCTCATCCACGTGATGAAAGAAAACGGCGCGACCTGCGTGCTCGTCAGCGGCGGCTTCACTTACTTCACGGGCGCGGTTGCGGAGCAGGTCGGATTCCACCACCATCACGGCAACGAACTGCACAATAACGGCACAGCGCTGCTCGGCACGGTAGGCGACCCGATACTGGACAAAGATTCCAAACTGAAATTCCTGAACACTTATGCCGCCACCCTTAAGGTGGACTTATCCGAAACCGTGGCCATCGGCGACGGGGCCAACGACCTGCCCATGCTTTTGGCGGCAGGGCTCGGCATAGGCTACGGCGCGCGGCCCATGTTACAGGAAAATCTGCTCAATATCCTGCAATTTTCCGACCTTACGGGCGTTTTGTACGCCCAAGGCCACCGCAATATTTGCTGATTGTTAACCATTTTCGGTACAGTATAGGGTGCATTAAACGTCTCACCGTTTCAGGTAACCTTCTATGGCCGAAAAGAAAAAATACAATTTCAAGGTTCCGCAGGAAGAATTCGAAGCCCTGCTCCACCAATATTGCCGCAACTTCACTGCGCTCGCCGCGGAAGGTCGTTATGACCCCATCGTCGGACGCGAGTCCGAAATCGATCAGGTCATGCTCATCCTCTTGCAGCGTAACCGCAAAAACGCCGTTTTGCTAGCGCCCGCAGGGGTTGGTAAAACCGCGCTCGTTGTTGGCCTTGCACAAGCAATAGTCGCAGGACGCACGCCCGACTATTTGAAAGGCGCACAAGTTTTAGAACTCGACATGTCCGCCATGGCCGCGGGTACGACCTCGCCCGGCGAATTTCAGGAACGCTTTATTCCGATCTGCCGCGGTATCGCGGAACGCTATCAATATCCTGAATTCCCACGCTACATCATGTTCATCGACGAGATCCACACGATCATGCCGACGGTACACGGTTCCGCCTATGCAGGTCTTTCCGAAGTTATGAAGCCCTATCTGACGGTGGGCGATTTGCATGTCATCGGCGCGACCACGCTCGACGAATTCCGCATGTTCATAGCGGTCGACACCGCTATGGATCGCCGTTTCCAAAAAGTGAACCTGAAAGTTCCTTCATCGGAAGAGACCATCAAAATCATGCAGGGTATCCGGCCGAGCTATGAGAAACACCACAAATTGAAAATTCCCGATGAATGCATCGCGGAAGTAGTCAAAATGACCGACGAATACATGAAAAAACGCGGTCAGCCCGATAAATCTATCGTCACGATGGACGCCGCCTGCGCATGGCAAAACATGTACCGTTCGGAAAACCGCACTCTCACGATTGAAGCCGTACACCAGATCGTCGCCAAGGAAACCAGCCTACATGTCGACGCGCTTTCGGATAAAAACATAAAATACGCCAAGCCCGAAGCGTTTGATCCCACGAAGATGGCGGTGCAGGTCGGTTCGAAAAACTTCAATGACGAAGAAGCGCTCAAGCAGTTCAACGATTCCAAAAAGAACGAAGACGCGGCGGAATAATTATTTTTTTAAAAATTTGCAAAGATCCATCACTTCTTCGAAGTGATGATCTATATGATCGTCATTCGCTTTCGGGCGGTGGACCAGGGCGGTTGCCATGCGGATATTTTTTGCATGGATAAGATTGTGGGCGATATCTTCCACCACAATAATTTCTTCGTTCTCCAGCTTCGCCATGCCGCCGCGATCTTTCGCCAGTAAAAATCCGTCCGCGCCTTGCGACTTCGCTTTGAATGCGACATCTTCGAGCGCCACAATATTGTGATCGCGGAATACGGAATCCAGTTTTGTTTTGAGAAGAATTTTTTGCGCCCATGGGCGTGATGCATTCGTGAGCACGACCATTTTCTGCGGCAGAGATTCCATCGTCTCGGATAATTCGTGGATGAGGATGATCGCATCGTGCGACACGCGGTCGTGATAGGCATGATGGATTTGCGTGTAATCGAAACCCATTTCCATGAACACGCGAAAAGAATTGCCGCATTGATGATAGGAATTGAGCGCCATGCGAAAGGCTTCGTCTTCGGTGTTTTGCAAGCCCAACTCCAACATCGTTTGCGCGGCGGCGCGGTTACAGACATGAAGGAAAGTATCGTCAAACCGGTACAGCGTGTTATCGAGATCCCAGATCACACCGTTGATATTTTTGAGGCTCGTCATGCGATCGCCTCGAAAATCTTGAACCCTTCTTTTTCTATAACCACACGTACGGTCTTGAAATGCTCATGCAGAATTTTTTCATAAGGAAGATGGACATTGGCCACCATCCACAGTTTTCCGCCCTTTTTCAAATGGTGTGCGGCGGTTTTGATAAAAGATTGGCCGAGCATGGGATCGGTGCTCTTGCCGACATGGAAGGGCGGGTTCATTACGACGAAATCGAGCGGCGGCAGCCCATCCATTTTTTGGGACAAATCCGCCCAGTAATACTGAATCTTGCGTCCGTTGTGTACGTTCATCATATTTTCTTCGGCGCAGGCAATAGCGCGGGAATCCGCATCTATCAAAAGCAGTGTCTCTATACCAATATTTTTTTCCAGAATGCGTTGCGATAAATATCCATAACCACTTCCAAAATCTGCGCCTGTTCCCGATAAAGGAGCTATCATTTCGTCTGCGAGAAGGGCAGAGCCTTGATCGATTTTGCTCCATCCGAAAAGCCCGGGCTGCGAGACAAACACATGACCTTGATCGCTTTCAAGCTGCTGAATTCCGCCGAATTCCAGCCAGTAATCCAAAATGACAGGTTTGGATTGTGGACGCTTTCCCCACACGACCTTCGCCTTGTTTTTGGATGTCGCATCCGTTTCCATATCCAAATCATTCATCCATTTTTGAATGCGGTTGCCATTGGCGTCGTTGGGCGCGCAGGCACTTACCATTCCGTCAGCCGCGCAAAGTTTCAAAGCTTGTGCCAGCCAGAATTGCGCTTCCTCGACCTGCTTGGGAAGATCGATCAGCACCAGACCGTACGCGCCGCTTTGGGGAATGTCATCGAGAATTTCAAATCCATGTTGGCGGAGTTTCTCGGCCGCCGGAAAAAACGGTTGCCAGCAATGAATATGGTCTTTTATGTGCGATAAATAGGGATGCCAGCCCGCACCAAGGAACAAAACAGGCGTACGCGCCTCTATCAGTCCTCGTTCGAGGGGTAAAAATAGCGTGTGAAGCGAGGGGCTAGTCATAGCCCTTCTCTAACGCCTTAAAAGAGGATTATCAAGCGATTGCGCTCTGATCCGCAAGCAATTGGCCCGATGATATCATCGCAGCGATGTCCGCACCGCCCGTACCGCCAACGATAAGGGCCGCGGCCGCAAATACACCCTCGCCGTTCGCGGCGATTTCGAGCTGGGAATCCGAGCCCACGGAAACCAAACGTACGAAGTCCGCGATGTCATCGGAAAGAGGATCGTAGGAATCCAACACATCCGCGATGTTGATGGAATCGGCGGACCCGAAATCATGGATCGTGTCGATCAAACCATCGATTACAGTGAGCGCGAAAACATCAGCGCCTTCGCCGCCGTAAGCATGATCGCCGCCAAGGCCCATGATCAAAATGTCGTTACCGCCTTCGCCATACAAAACATCATTTCCAAGGCCGCCATCCAGAATATCGTCGCCGCCCGTCACATCGCCTATCGTGACCGGATTGATGTCAAGATCGAATAAAACGTCTTCATAGTCGGCATCACCTGTGTTGTACAAATCTTCAAAGCCGATGCGCAGCGTGTTCGTATCGGTGCCGCCCGGAATTTCGGCATGCAAATTGTCGAGCCAGAAACTTTCTACGCCGCGTGCGGAATTCGAAACCGAAGACACTTCGAACTTCGTGATAACGCCGCCGCCGAATGCGGCTGCATCCAAAACGATATCGATCAGGCCACCATTCGCCATGCCCGTCACATGCTCATAAGACACAGGGGTTGTGGAGCCGTTCAGATAGACTTTGAAATCGATGCCTGTGCTACCGCCCGAAATATCGGACAAGGATACCGTGATTTTCGAAGCACCGTTGGCCAAAGAGATGATCAAAGCCTCGTTACCGGATACAAGCGCGCCGCCTGCGGAAGAAGAATTTATGCCGAGTTTCGTTTTGCTGTTGCAAAGATAACCCGCAGAAGAGGTGATCGTGAAATCGTTTTTCGTGATAGTTGTGGGTTTGTTCGAAACATCGCCGTTTTTGATGTCCAGATATTTATTGTTGCTATCAAGCAAACCCGAAACAACGTGGGTTTTACCGTCTTCGTTGATCGCCGTGGAATCTCCGCGCTCGGTGGTGAAATAAACATTGCCCTGCAAAACCTTTACCGTTACGCCGTCATTGTAGACGAGCGATACTTTGTTGCCGGGATCATTGACCGTAGCTCCGCGCTGGCCGGCTTGACCGTAATTGTAAACGAATCTGAGCACGCCATCAGCCGTGACATTTAGGCCCGAATAGCCGCCGTTCGTGTTGTTACCGTTGCCGATGATGAAGAAACCGAAATCGCCGCCTTCGGTACCGACCGGCAAATCGATCGTGTGCGCGGTATCAAGACCCGCGGTTTTAACGTTTTTCCATTCCATAGAGGCGTTTACAATCGTTCCGTCTGCGGCGATGGCGAACACACCGAAGCTGTTATTGTAGCCCGCATAACCTTTGCGGAATGTAACCGTCGCCGTTGCATCGTGATCGACATGCAGATTGCCGTTATTGATGCCGAGCGCGGGATCACCTTTGGGACGGAGGTTGGTTATGTTCACGCCTTCTTTGAGCGTCGGCATAACGACTGTATCGGCAAAAGCCTTGTCAATCGTCGTGCCCGTCAGAATGCCGTCATCACCATATAGCGTATCATCGCCGCCAAGGCCGAAGATTTCATCGGCGCCTATCGTGCCCGTGATAATTTCGCCGTCTTCCGTGCCGATGATGGATTCGGCAGGGTTGAGCTGGACATCAAAGGACAAGGTGCCGATATCGATACCGCCCATGGAATCCAGCAACGTGTAATCGAAAGAATCCGAGCCGTAGAAATTGTGGGGGGGCATGTACGTGAAGGAACCGTCAGACAAAAGTTCTACCGTTCCGCCCATCGCCGTGGCGAACGTGCCGGCCGTAACGGATAGCGTATCGCCATCGATATCGGAATCGTTCGTCAGAACGGCGCCGATGATCACATCTTTGCGGAAGCCTGCAAAGGAATCATCAAAAGCCGCAGGCGCATCATTGACCGCCGCAATCGCCAGCAGAACATTCGCCGTGGACATCGCACCCGAAGCATCGCGCACGGTGTAGGAGAAGGAATCGGAACCATTAAAGTTCGCAGCGCCTTGATAGGTGAACGTGCCATCGGAATTCAATAAAACCGAACCGCCACTAGCCGTGGTAATAACCGCAGCATCTATGCTCAAAGCATCGCCATCGACATCATTGTCATTACCCAGAACGGAGCCTGCAATAACCGTATCTTCGTTGCCCGACGCCGCGTCATTGTTAGCAACAGGCGCATCATTCACGGAAATAACATTCAAGGTGACAGTAGCCGTATCCGTACCGCCCATAGAATCAGAAATCGTATAATTGAAAGAATCCGTGCCGAAGAAATTCGTGGCAGGCATATATGTGAAAGAACCATCCACCAGCAATACAACCGAGCCGCCCACCGACGTCGCATAAATACCCGCGACAACCGAAAGCGTGAAATTTTCAGAATCGGTGTCATTGCCCAAAACATTACTGGAATAATCCGCATCTTCGAGCACATCGAAAGCATCGTCCTGCGCATCCGGTGCGATATTGATCAAAGCCATACTGCCATCAATGAACGCAAAACCTTCGACGCGGCCCAAACCTTCAACAGCAAAATGATTATCGATCGTGATAAGGGAAGAACCATAACCCACCAAAAGATCCATGCCCGAGACCGTGAGCGTCAGATCGGCCAACGTAATGCCGGAACCAAACGCGATATAGTCAAGGCCCGCAGTTTCAACGATGGTATCGTTGCCATCGCCAACATTGAACATGTAGGTGTCGTCGCCAGTGCCGCCGTTGAGCGTATCGGCGCCCGTAGCCCCAAAAAGAATATCATCGTCCGCGCCGCCGTTCAGCGTGTCGTTGCCGTTCGAAGAGGATAACAGATCATTGCCTGCCTCCCCATTGATCGTGACATCTATATAGGCGCCGCCCGAAAGATCGATCACGTCATTACCTGCGCCCGCCTCAATAGTTTCAATATACGCAATACGCGGAGAGATAATGGTCGAAAGCGGGCTGATCATATCGGAAAGAATAAGTGCATCATCGCTTGAGGTCAGAACCAGCGTGTCAGAACCAATGCTCGGCGCAGTGAAGTCATCGGCGGCATCCCCGTTAAACGTATCGTGGCTGCGGTTTTTTCCGTCGAGCTCTACGAGATAGGCATAAGGAACAAATGAACCCATCGAGGCCAGCGTGTAGCCACCAGACCAAATACCATCGATGGAATAAACCAGCGTATCATTCCCAGCGCCGCCCATAAGCGTATCCATACCCAGACCGCCAGCAATATAATCATCGTCCGTATCGCCCGAGAGCAGATCATCCCCGCCGCCGCCATCCATGATGTCGTTACCCGCGCCGCCCGTTAAGCCATCGTTGCCGTTGTTGGCCCAGAGAAGATCATCACCGTTGGAACCGCGGATTATGGTGTTGCCATAGTTTACGTTTGCATTCGCCAGAACGATCACATCACCATCATCGCCCGCGTTGAATTGTTCGACGTTCTTCACCATGATCACGCCGTCTTGATCGACGAGCGTCAAGACATCGCCGATCGCAGTCATGTTCAGCCTATCGTTGCCGTTCAAGCCGTCATAAATGCCGTTGTTGACGTTTTTCGTGCCTGTGATGGTGATAACATATCCGGAATAAGGATTGACGAGCGTTTGGTTATAGAACCCCGTGACGCCCACGAAATTCAAAAAGTTATTGCCGTTTGTGCCGTTAACAACGGTATACGCCATATTCCCCAATCCCCACTGACAGGTTTGTTTGCTTCTTTGATCTTTCAGGAGCGGCGCTTTTTACGGATCCCCCCGGATCCAATGCGCCCATCCAAACTATTGTACCGATTAAATATTTATTTTTATGTAAATTCAATATATGAATGTTTTAGCCTTATTTTCTTAAAGAAAGTTTAAAAACAGGCGGCATTTTAGATATTTTATGAAAAAAGATGGAAGCCCTTGCTATGCCATGGGTTTTGGGGGATAAAACGGCTCCACAAGGCCCTAAAAACCCCCCGAAAAGGCCCTATAATTAACGTGAGCAATACGCGTACAGATCTTAAAACCGGCTCTATAAACCGCCATTTGGTGCGGTTGACCGTGCCTATGATCTGGGGCATCGCCGCGATTGTCAGTTTCCAGCTGGTCGACACATATTATGTATCGCTTTTGGGCACGACCCCTTTGGCGGCCATGACCTTCACCTTCCCCGTCACGTTTTTTGTATTCACCATCATCATGGGTTTTGGAATCGCAACCTCCTCCGTCATCTCGCGCCTTATCGGCGAAGGCAGGGAAGAAGACGTCAAACGCGTGACCACGCACGGATTGGCATTGGTATTTTGTGTCGGCGTAGCACTTGCCGTTATCGGCTATCTTTTGCGCGATGTTATTTTTGCGGCGATGGGCGCGGATGAAAAAATGCGCCCCCTCATTCATCAATATATGACGACATGGTTTTTTGGCGTCGCGTTCATGGCGACACCGTTCGTCGGAAATTCCGCTATACGCGCGGCAGGCTCCACGCTCTCCCCAGCACTCATCATGGTTTTTGCCGCCTTATTTAACGCAGCACTCGCACCGCTGCTTATCTTTGGCCTCTGGGGATTCCCGCGCATGGAATTGCAGGGCGCCGCGCTTGCCACCGTTATCTCCAACATACTCGCGATGGGTTTGGGCCTGTATGTTTTGATTGTGAAGAAAAAAATGATTTTGCCTTTGTCGCGTCTTCATCTTGATCAATTCAGCGATTCCTGCAAACGTCTTTTGTTTATTGCAATACCCGCAGGCCTTACATCCGCCGTGGCGCCGATCGTCAACACCGTCATCATCGGACTTTTGGCCGCATACGGCGAAGAAGCGGTGGCGGCATTCGGAATCGCCACACGCATCGAAGCGTTCGGCATGATCGTTCTGATGGCGCTGGCCATCGGCATGGCCCCGATCATCGGCCAGAATTTCGGGGCAAAGAATTTCGACCGCGTCCATGAAACCTTGCGCAAAGCGATTGGATTTTCGATGTTATGGTGCATTGGATTCGCCGCGATCATGATTTTGTTTGCAGAACGCATCGCGTCCGCCTTCTCGCAGGACGCCGCAGTGATTTATTATGCGGTATTGTCCTTCCAGATCATCGCGCCCACCTATATGTTCCACGCGCTTGTCAACGGATGGTCTTCGTCTTTCAACGCCATGGGCAAACCGCAAATGACGGTCTACATGACCGTGATAAAAATGATCCTTTTGATGATTCCCGCCGTGATCTTGGGGGCGGAATGGGGCGGGGTGAAAGGGGTTTTCACGGCCGTGGCCATCGTCAACGTCATCACGGGGCTGGCCTTTCATTTCTGGAGCCGCCGCGTTTGCCTTGGTGCCGAAGCCGCCACGCTATCGACGCCTATTGCCCTTAAAACGCCTTAAATTTATAGTGTCCTCAGCTTCTACAATTTTTTAAGGAGATTTCTCATGATCCGCGTGCTTGTTTTATCCGCACTGTGTTTGCTTGCCGTTCCCTTTTCTTTCGCACAGGCACAAGACGGATTGAATCTTCCGCCCGAAGGAACAACCATCATTAATTTTGCCGCCACGGAAACACGCACCATGCCGCAAGATCTTTTAATAGCATCCTTGCGCATCGAAGTGGATGACAAGAACGACACTGCCTCCGTTCAGAAAAAAATCAACGAAGCGATGAAAAAAGCGCTCGAACTCGCCAAGGCGAATTCCAAATACAAGGTTTCGACAGGCGCGTACTCGGTTTACAAATACGACCGCCCGATCATCGTTGAAAATGCCCATAACGGCAAATATGACAGCGTTTGGAGAGGATCGCAGGAGATCACGATTGAATCGAAAGATTCCACCGCGCTTTTGGAAACTGTCGGCAAGATTCAAGAAAGCGGTTTTGCCATGAACAATCTCGCCTACACACTATCCCCAGAAGTTGTGGATAAGGTGCGTGACGAGTTGATGGTGGAAGCCTTGAAAAAACTTACCGCCAAGGCGGAGATCGTAGCCAAGACTCTTGGCAAAACAAATGTGAATCTGGTCGATGTGAATGTCGATACGGGCGGACCAATTATGCCAATGTACAAAACTATGATGGCCCGCGCCGAAGTGGCGATGGATGCAGGCGCGCCCATGCCACCCCCTGTGGCCGAAGCCGGTGAAACGGATGTCTCGCTCACCGTATCCGCAAGAGCGCTTATAAAATAACCAAGCGCATAATTTCATAAGCCGCCACCCGCAAAGGGTGGCCGCTTGTTTGTAGAATTTTTCTGGCTTTAACTCTCTGTTTCGGTGACAATAATTCCATGTCTGTCGCCCACGATATCCCCCTTGTTTCCACCATCGCAATCGGTCTCGGCGCAGCGTTTTTATGTGGGTTTATCGCCACCAAACTGCGCCTCTCTCCACTCGTAGGGTATTTGCTGGCAGGCATTATCATAGGCCCCCATTCGCCGGGATTCGTCGCCGACATCAAGATAGCGGAACAGCTATCCGAGATCGGCGTGGTTCTTCTGCTCTTTGGCGTCGGCCTGCATTTCTCTATTCAGGATTTCATGGAGGTCAAAAAGATCGCCTCCGTCGGTGCGCTGGTAAGAACCACGCTTATCACCGCCATCGGTGTATGTATCGGATCATTGATGGGATGGAACACGGGAACAGGCCTACTGTTCGGATTATGTTTGTCGGTCGCATCCACGGTTGTCATGCTCCGTGCACTCGAAGAATATAATTTGCTTCCCACCATCGCAGGAAAAATATCTGTCGGCTGGACAGTAGTCGAAGATGTCATGATGGTGCTCGCGATGGTAATGATCCCTGCAATCGCGGCAGGCACCGCGGTGGAAGGCAGCGGCGGAACGGGCGTACAGCTTCTTCTCGCTTTTGGAAAAATCGGATTGTTCGCAGCGATCATGGTCATCGTGGGACGCCGCGTTCTCCCGTGGCTCCTCAGCGCCGTAGCGCGCACGGGGTCACGCGAACTTTTCACCCTCGCCGCCATATCGATGGCGATGGGAATCGCGTTCGGTGCGACGATGTTGTTCGGTGTGAGCCTCGCTCTCGGCGCGTTCTTCGCCGGCATGATGATCCGCGAATCCGATTTGAACCACGAAGTCGCCGACCGCGTATTACCGTTTCAGGATGCTTTCGCGGTTTTGTTTTTCGTTGCCGTCGGCATGTTGTTCGACCCCGCGATTCTTATAGAAAGCCCGCTCGCCGTTTTTCTTACCGTCTTTGTCATTATCGTTGTCAAATCCCTGATGACGTTCGTCATCGTTCGCGCATTCGGCTATCCGCGAAAAACATCGCTGATAATCGGTATCGGATTGGCACAAATCGGAGAATTTTCCTTTATCCTGATCGCGCTCGGCACTTCGCTAGGCGTCATGCCCGAAGAAGCGCGCAACCTTATCCTCGCAGGCGCGCTAGTATCTATTGCCCTCAACCCGATTTTGTTCCGCCTGACTCGCGATTGGGCAATACGACGCGGCCTCACGCAGGAACGAATGTCGGATGACACGCTTGCGCATCTGGAAACAGAAGAGAAAATTGCCCTGAAAAACCTTATTGTGCTTATCGGATCCAGCAACACAGGCCGCCACATCATCAACGCAATCGACACAACGCAAAACGATTTGGTCATCCTCGACGAAAATCGGGAGAAAGTGGAAAAACTGCGCTCGCGCGGCTTCCACGCCGTTGCCGGCAATGCAACCGAAAGTGACGTGCTTATCGAGGCCGGTATCGACAAGGCTTATGCGGTGATGATTACAGTGCCGGACCCGTTTGAATCCTTGCGTATAGTAGAACTGATCGAAACCATCAATCCTTCGGCCCGTGTCTTCGTGCAGTCCCGCAACGATGATGAAACCGAACTGTTCGATTCCAAAATGGTGGAAAAAGCAGTCAGCGCAACGGAAGAAGTCGCCCGATGTATGGTTGGTGCTTTAAAGGGCTAATCTTTTTTATGTTCGTGATGCGCGACGTGAATGACGGTCTTTCTCATTTCCGGCCAGAACATCGCAGCGCCCGCCGTGACAATCAATGTACCAACACCGCCCACGACGACGGACTGAACAAGACCTATGAGTTTGGCGAGCACGCCCGATTCAAAAGCGCCGATCTCGTTCGATGAAATGACAAACATGGAATTCACCGATGATACGCGCCCACGCATGTTGTCTGGCGTCATGATCTGCACCAGCGTGTGACGGATGACCATGCTGACGGAATCGAACATCCCCGATAATGCTAAGAACAAAACCGACAGCCAGAAAATTTCGGATACGCCAAATCCGATCATCGAAACACCGAAGCCCGCGACGACCCAAAGCATCGTTGTTACCTTTATAACCTTCATCGGCCGCACGGCCATGAAAAGACTGATAACCACAGCCCCCATGGCAGGCGCGGCGCGCAAGATGCCAAGCCCTTCGGAGCCGATATGCAGGATTTCCGCAGCAAAAGCAGGCAAAAGTGCTATAGCGCCGCCGAACAAGACAGCAAGCATATCGAGCGACATGGCACCGAGCAGCACTGGCGATTTCACAAGAAATTTCCAGCCGGCCTTTATGCTTTCGACCGTGCGCTCGCGTTTTTCTTTTGGTATATAGGCTTCGGCTTTGATACCCCCCATCATCAGAACAGAAGCCGCAAGCATGGCGACGGGAAGTATCCACGCGATGAGCGGGCCGTATCCGCCGTAAATAATTCCGGCGAGCGCGGGCGCGACAATTACCGCCATTTGAAATCCGCTGCTCATCCATGCTGATGCTGCGGGAATATCTTTCCTTGGCACTTTTTGCGCTATCAGCGCGAAAGATGCGGGCATGATGAAAGCACGCGCAAGACCCGAGGCGAAAATTGCGCCATAGGCCAGAACCAGAAACAAGGATATTTCCAGCGTGATGATTCCCGATCCTATTACAAATAACATCGCCGCCGTGCATGTGAGAGCGATCAGGCAAAAAAGATACACGCGCTGCGGACGCGAATTATCCACGACGTGCCCGGCATAAAGCGCGGCGGTGATCGCAGGGATAGCTTCCACCAATCCGGCTAGACCGAGCAAAAACGGATCGCGAGTGAGCACGTAAATCTGCCAGCCGATGATAATGCCTTGCGCCTGTAGCCCTCCGAGCGCGAGAATGCGCGCGAACAACATCAAGCGGAAATCGCGCGACGCCAATATTTCGAAAGTGAGTTTTTTATCTACCATAGTTGGCCTATATAAGACGCTTTTTTATCCTGGCAACAAGAGGTAATGTAGCGTCATGAGCAAGGCATTCACCAAAGAGCCCGACGGAACGGGCGGCAACGACGATGATGATTTCGAAGAAGAAATTCTTCCCGAAGGGATCAAGAACCTGATGACGCCGCAAGGCTATGTGGTTTTGCGGGAAGAATTGCGCTGGCTTTTGCGCGAGGAACGCCCGCGTATCACCGAAATAGTCAGCTGGGCGGCGGGAAACGGCGATCGCTCCGAAAACGGTGATTATCTATATAATAAGAAGCGGTTACGCGAAATAGACCGCCGCGCGCGGTATCTCACTAAGCGCACTGAAGACGCGGAAATCGTCGACCCCAAAAACCAGCAAGGATTGGAACAGGTTTTTTTCGGCGCGACCGTCACTTACGCAAAAGATGATGATTCCGAATTCACCGTCAAACTCGTCGGCGTTGACGAAGCCGATTTCGATAAGGGAAAAATAAACTGGGCCTCACCTGTGGGCCGTGCGCTCATGAAACTTCGGATCGGAGATACCGCCGATGTGCGCGTCGATGGAAAAACAGAGATCCTCGAAGTCGTTAAAATAGAATATATTATCGAAGAGTGATTAAGACGCGGGAGCGGTGTCTACATAATTGACATCTGATCCGGTAGCCAAAGACTACATTCCATCTACGGTTGGGAAGCCCTTGAATAATCAGTTCGGATTCAAAGCCTTCGATGATTTCTACAGGAGCTGGGTAGACACGTTCTATTTAAAAACGCATCGTGTTTATCGATGACGATTTGAATTGGTATGAAGACGACAAGGACTTCCTGATCGCCATATCCGAGAGCCCTCGCCGCCAGTACTACGGTAACCGCGCCGCCGACACGCACTAAACAAAAAGCCCGCTGGCCAGCGGGCTTTTGAAATCATTTCACATCAGCGATATTGATATGGCATAGGCTGGGGCACGAGGATAGGCTCTCCAACTGCACCGCCATTGCCTTGCGCGGGCATAGCAGCAGCCGTCTTCGCTTTATAGATAAGATTGATGAATTCGGAACGGTAACCAAACGGATCATCACCCTTATTCGCATTCGCGGCTTTCAAAACATCGTCATAGGTCAATGTGCCCGTGAATTTACCGCCTTTCAAAAGCTGTGCGAACCCTGCAACCGCTTCCGCCCAGTTGGTTTCTCGAATTACCGTTGCATCTGTTATTTCGTTATCAGACGTCACGGGCGTGGTGATCAGCTTGCTCGTGATTTCTTTGGGCAGTTTATAACGGATTTTAACGAACGCTATCTCGTCGCTCACATTCGCTTTTGTTTCCACTTTTAGTGCATAACGACTTTCATCGATCATTGGCGTGACGCCGAGCGGCGTGAATTCATACACAGCGGTTACTTCCGCGCCCGCACCGATATCACCCGCATCGACTTTATCATTGTTGAAGTCTTCGGTCGCCAGCACGCGGGTTTCATAACCCACCAATCTATATTCCGAAACCGCGGACGGGTTGAATTCGACCTGTATCTTTACGTCTTTGGCGATCGGGAACAAAGTCGCGCCCGCTTCTTCGACCAACACTTTGCGTGCCTCATTGAGCGTGTCGATATAGGCGGCGACGCCGTTTCCATTTTGTGCCAATTTTTGCATCAGCGCGTCGTTATAGTTGCCCGTGCCGAAACCGAGGATGGACAAGAATATGCCGCTGTCACGTTCGCGTTCGATAAAGCCTTGCAGCTCACCGGGTTCCGTAATGCCAACATTAAAGTCACCATCCGTGGCCAGCATCACGCGGTTGACAGCGTTTTTATCAAAGTTCTGCTGCGCCAGTTGATAGGCAAGGCGAATACCTTCGCCGCCCGCAGTGGAACCGCCCGCAGAAAGATTTTGCAGCGCCGACAAAATTTCATTCTTCTTCGAAACTTCCGTCGGTTGCAACACAACACCCGCCGCGCCCGCATAGACCACTATGGAAACTTTATCCGTTGGCTTCAACGTGTCGAGCAACATAGAGAAAGATTGTTTGAGCAAAGGCAATTTGTGCGGATCATCCATAGACCCCGACGTGTCGATCAGGAAGACAAGGTTGGAATCAGGCGCGGAGGTTTTTTCAACATCAAAACTCTTGATACCGACGGTCATCAGTTTCTTGCCCGCATTCCAAGGTGAATCTTTCACGACAACGTTGGCCTTAAACGGTTCTTCTTTGGATTCAGGTTTTGGATAGGCGTAGTCGAAATAATTCACCATTTCCTCTACGCGCACCGCATCTTTTTGCGGCAGGATGCCATTGTCTAATGATTGGCGCACAAATGAATATGAAGCCGTGTCAACATCGATGGAGAAAGTGGAAACCGGTTCGGCCTTAACCTGTTTTACCGAATTTTCTTCATCGTACGAGAATTTGTCACGGCCTTCGATTTCCATTTGCGGCGCATATGCACCGCCGCCATCATACCCCATCACCATACTAGCCATGGGTGCAGCGCCTCCGACCAGACTTTGCGGTGCCATTTTGGAGGCGTGGGTTTGAACAGAAGGTGCAGCCATATCCATGGCGGGCGCTTCAGCCATCGCAAAAGATTCTTCAGCAAGCGGCGTTTCTACTACCTCTGTGCGCGCGGCTACAGGGGGAGCGACAGGAATCGGCATGGCGTAACTCTCAGAACGCAAAGCCTCTTCCGCGTTCGCAATGTTGATTTCTTCTTGAGCATTGATTTCCGCTATCGTTTGCGAAAGTTCCGCAGAGCCGTCGGAACGCGTGCTTTGTGTAGCGATATAATTCGCACCGACCATAAGGGCGATACAGGCCGTGGCGAGTCCGCCATAAATGTATTTTTTGTTAGAGGCGTTCATGGTGTCTTTCCTTTCAGAGGTTGTCTGAGAGATAAGACGGGCGAACCACGAAGATCCTTGGCGGTTTTTCAAATTATTTTTAAAATTGGCGGATTTCTGGGCCTCAAACGCGGCCACAGCCATGTTCAAAGCCTTTTTTTTCCGCTCAGAATCAGGGGGTGGGACATCAATAGTTTCGAAGAATTGATTTAGCTCTTCATCTTTCATGATCCGCTTCCTTCTTTTATGCCCTCTTTGATACCTGAGAGTTTTTTACGCACCTCATGCACGCGCCATGACACCGTGCTCTCGGCGCAGCCCAGCGCGCTAGCCGCTTCTTTGTGGGATAGTCCGTGCGCGAAAACGAGAATGACGGTTTCACGCTCTTCTTCCAGCAGCATCGACAACTGCCGCAATTGCTCGTTCGCCGCTGCATTGTTTTCGGGATTGTCGTTGTTGGACAAACGCGGCGCGGCATCGTCGAGCGCAACTTTGCCTTTGCCCGTGTTGGCGCGGTTTTCAACCCAATCGCGGTATGTGTTCAAAACAATCGTATAAATCCATGTCGTGAATTTGGAATTCATTTGAAAATTCAAGATGTTTTGTGAAATCTTAATGCAGGCGATTTGCGTAATATCTTCCGCATTCTCGCGGTGGCCGCACAGATGGAACGCCATTTTATAGACGCTCATATAATGCAGGTCGAGCAACGCGCGAAACGCGCCCGCGTCGCCGGAAACCGAAAGCTGTATCAATATCTTTTCGTCCCGTTCCATGGGTTCATCTATTCATGGGACGGGGGCAACGGCAATATCCTTGGCAAAAAATTACAATAGATTTGCTTAAAACCTTTATCTGGCTAACAGGGTACGGTATGATAACTTGAAGATCAGTCATGGAGCGCTCATTTAAGCCCCTTTTGCTCATTTTCCTGTCATTACTACAGCCTTAAGTTTCCCTTCAGCTTCATTTTCCATGGTTAAGGTATGAATATTTCACAATACCTGTTTGGCCGCCTTGCACCCTTTATCGGTTTTTTCCTAATTCTAGAATTTGTGGTCAGGATTTTTTTGAGCCTGTACGCAGGCAACAATTTGGAAGGCACGACCTCGGTCCTGCCCAAAGCCTTCGCAATCGGCTTTTTGTTCGATTTGGCAGTGTTCGCTTACCTTGCCATTCCAATTATTTTTTATACGCTGTGCCTGCCCGAAAAATTACAGGGAAGACGTATAGACAAAATCGGCAGCACAGCACTTTTCTTTATATTCACATATGTACTTTTATTTTCGGCTTTAGGCGAATGGCTTTTCTGGGATGAATTCCAGACCCGATATAATTTCATCGCTGTAGATTATCTCGTTTACACAAAAGAAGTTATTGGCAACATTCGGGAATCATACCCTTTGGGTTGGTTGTTAAGCAGCATAGCCTTTGTTGCCGCTTGCTTGTCTTTCGCCTTTTATAAAAATGCGTCCCGTTTTCTGCCTGCCATGGTTTCGCTTTATCGTCGCGTTTTGGGATTTTTCGCCATCATATTGCTTTCATTTTGTTCTTTTTTTGCCATGCACTCCAGTTATGCGGAAATGACGGACAACCAATATACCAATCAGATTGGCCGGAACGGAATATTCGAACTGTTCAGCGCCTTTCGTCATAACGATCTCGACTATGAGAAATTTTATCGCACCAATCCTATAGATGATATTGCAGCTTTCGTACGCAAAGAAACGGGCGCGAGCGCGATAGACACAAACCCCCTGCAACGCTTCATCGAAAACAAAGGCGATAAAAAATACAATCTGGTCCTGATCACCGTCGAAAGTCTTGGCGCAAATTTCTTGAAAGAATTTGGTGGTGAAGGCGACATCACACCCCATCTCGACAAGCTGACCAAAAAATCCTTGTTCTTCAGCAATCTCTATGCCACAGGCACAAGAACGGTCTACGGTCTTTCGGCCATCACGCTTTCTATGCCGCCTATACCCGGAAACTCCATCGTGCGCCGTGCTGAAAATGAAAACCTCTTCAGTCTTGGCCATGTTCTGGAAACGCAAGGTTATGAATCAAAATTCATTTACGGCGGCTTTGGATATTTCGACAACATGAACGATTTCTTTGGCGATAACGGTTACAAGATCGTCGACCGCAATGTTTTATCCAGCGAAGAAATAAATTTTGCCAATATCTGGGGCGTAGCCGATGACGATGTGTATCGCCGCGTCATGAAGGAAAACGACGAAGCCCATGCTCAGGACAAACCGTTCTTCGACATGATCATGACCACATCCAACCACCGCCCCTATACTTTCCCCGCAGGAAAAATTGACCTTCCATCCAAAACCAGCGGAAGATGGGGCGGCGTTAAGTTCACCGATTTTGCCATCGCCGAATTTTTAAAAGAATCTGAAAAACATGCCTGGTTCAAGGATACGATTTTCGTGATCGTGGCCGACCATACGGCGGGCAGTTCAGGAAAAACAGAATTAAACCCCGATAAATATCATATCCCTATGTGGATTTATGCGCCCGGCATCATCAAGCCCGGCCGCGTGGACAAACTTGCCAGCCAGATCGATATAGCCCCCACGGTCTTAGATTTGATGGGCATTGATTACGAAAGCCGTTTCTACGGCAAGGATTTGATGAAAGAAGATCCCGGGCGCGCATTTATCTCCAATTACCAATCGCTAGGTTATTTGACGAAAGAAGGTCTCGTCATTTTGAAACCGGGGCATGAGGTACAATTTTTAAAGGCGGGTGCAGACGGAGAATATCTTCAGCAAGAAACCATGCCGCAAGCCCTTCTGGATGAAACAATCGGTTATTATCAGAGCGCAGCACAATGGAAAAAATGGAGCCGGCAATAGCCTTTCATGGCACTTATTCCAGCTTGTATGAGCGATAGAAAATGACCAGATGGTGGATGGCGGACAGGGCGGGATTCGAACCCGCGATACTGTGTTAGCAGTATACACACTTTCCAGGCGTGCGCCTTCAACCGCTCGGCCACCTGTCCTAATCCAAAAATGTCGTCCTTCGGCATAGTCTGCGGTTCCCAAAGACCGCCGGACCTTAGCCAAAATGTCGCCAAAGCACAAGTCTTGAAACGGGCGCTGCCCATGGATACTGGGGATGGCGGAAATCCAGCCCTTTTCCCTGCCTTTAGAAGCTGTTACGATAGGGACGCAATCGCTTAAAGGCTCCGTCCATGACCGACAAGATCAAGCTCTGGTGTTTCATCCTTCTCCTGCCCTTTGTTGCAGCGATCGGCCACGATGTCTGGGCCAGCATGTACAAGGACGAAAACATCAAGATGAAGGTGGATGCAGGCGATATTGAAGCGGTGAAATCTTTTGAGGCCAGCGATTTCGGTTATCTGTTCGTAACCTACACTCCCGAATTTTATCAAAGTTCCCGCCAATCCATCGGCGAGGAAACATGGTTGAAATGGAT
Organism: Micavibrio sp.; assembly: GCA_040381535.1. GTDB lineage: Bacteria > Pseudomonadota > Alphaproteobacteria > Micavibrionales > Micavibrionaceae > Micavibrio_A. The sequence goes on from JBEIHF010000001.1 coordinate 187,401, forward strand.
CAACCCCTTGATGCAGATCTACACCTTTATCGTGGCATTGTTCCCTTTGGGTGTATTCATAGCCTGGTTGGTGATCGCCCGCGTGTTCGATATCTGGCCTTTTTCCAAAGGTATGGACGGGCTTGGGAAAAAGAACGCAGAAGCGAAGGACGTTCGGGCAGAGCGTAACACGGGCACGAACTTCAAATACAAGCGCAAATAATCCTAAGCCGATAACTCCAAGATCAATCTGTCGAGCAGCGCAAGATCATCCGGCGTAGAAAGTCTGTGATCGCCCCCTTCCCGCAAATAAACTTTTTTATCTGTCGTTCGAAGCGCATTGAAAACGCGGTGCGCGGTCTGCCATGCCACATCCGTATCCTTCATGCCTTGGATAAGGCGTACGGGGCAGTCGATGGGAATTTCACCATCCAGCAGAATATGGTTTTCACCTTCTTCTAACAGTTTTAGCGTGATTGCATAAGGATCGGAATAATCATTGGGCACATAACAAACACCCGTTTCATCGATTTCTTTTTTCTGCTTCTCGCTCATCATGTCGCGGATTTCGCGAGTGAAGTCGGGCGCGGCAGCAAGGCCGACCAAACCCACCACGTGGTCTTTGCGCAAAATCCCTGCGCGCAATGATATCCATCCGCCCATACTTGATCCAACAAGGATGATTTTACCACTTGTAAGATTATCTATGATCGCCAGTGTATCTTCCAGCCACAGCCCTATCGTTCCGTCTTTGAAATCGCCGCCTGATGCGCCGTGGCCGCGATAATCGAAGCGTATATAGGATTGCCCACGATCAGCGCAGGCATCGTGCAAGAAGGCCGCCTTGGTCCCTTCCATATCGGAGCGGAAACCTCCGCAGAAAATGACCGTGGGGAGTGAATCTTTTCCCGATACAAGGCGATAGGCCAGATCGGGCGCGTTTTCTCGTATTAAAAAGGTGATATCCATGCGTTTTTTCTTTTTGTCGCTTTTTTCTTTTTGTAGAGGCCTTTGAACCTGCGATAATCCTCCACCACGAGTGGAGGCACAAACCTTAGCAGATGTTTTAATAAAATGACAAAAGACGACGGCATGAAAAACAAGGGTATTCAAAATCCTTCCCTGACCCGCAAAACCCCCGTGATTCTTCAAGTGATCCCGTGTCTGGGGGCAGGCGGCGCGGAACAGGGTTGTATCGACGTTGCGGCGGAACTTGTAAAATCCGGCGCAAAATCCATTGTGGTATCCAACGGCGGTTACCGAATTCCCGAAATACTGCGCGCCGGTTCCACGCATATCAATCTACCCGTCGATTCCAAAAACCCGTTCATCATGTGGTCCAATATCACGCGCCTGCGCAAAGTCATTCGTGAATTAGATATCGATATCGTGCATGCGAGATCGCGCGCACCCGCATGGTCGACATGGAAGGCGGTCGAAAATACCAAAGCCCGTTTCATGACGACCTGCCACGCGCCGTTCAATATCTCGGGCGACATCAAAAAATTCTACAATTCCTCCATCGCGCGCGGCGAACGCGTGATCGCCATCTCAAACTACGTGCGTGAATATCTTTTGAAGAATTACGAAATCGAAGATTCCAAAATCCGCGTCATTCATCGCGGCGTGGCGGTCGAAAAATTTCATCCCAATGCGGTTGCACCTACACATTTGATAAAACTTTCAAATGAATGGCGTCTGCCCGATGGAGCATCCATTGTGATGATGCCGGGACGCTTAACGCGCTGGAAAGGTCATCTGGTTTTGATCGAAGCCATGGCCAAACTGAAACGCGAAGATGTTTTCTGCGTGATGATCGGAGACGATCAGGGCAGATCTGAATACCGCGCTGAAGTCGAGGCCGCAATTGCCGCAGGCAATCTCGAAGGCCGCGTGCGCATTATCGGCCAATGTAACGATATGCCCGCCGCCTACATGCTAGCGAATGTCGTGGTTTCCGCCTCCACCGATCCCGAAGGTTTCGGACGCGTGCCAATCGAGGCGCAAGCCATGGGCCGCGCCGTTATCGCCACCAATCACGGCGGCGCAACGGAAACTATTCTGGATGGACACACAGGCTGGCTTATCCCGCCAGCTGATGCCGATGCGCTGGCAAACGCAATAGATTTCGCACTCTCGCTTGATCCTGAAAAGCGTTCCATCATGGCAACGCATGCCATGAACCATGTCGCCGATAATTTCACGCGCAGCAAAATGGTCGACCAGACGATGGATGTATACGCCGAATTATTATTCGAAAAATTCGCGGAAACACGTAGCACAAAACAAACCAACCTTATGCGTTCGGCAGCTGAATAATGAACGGCGAACGTCCCAACATCCTCGTCATCAAGCTGGGCGCGCTGGGGGATTTTATTCAAAGCCTCGGGCCTATGGCCGCCATCCGCAAACACCACCCCGACGCGCGCATCATCCTGCTCACCACCAAGCCATTCGTAGAATTTGCGAAATCATCGGGTTATTGCGATGAAATATTGTTGGATCCGCGCCCCAAGATTACTGATATCAAAGGATGGCTTTATTTGTTCGGCGTTTTTAACAAGGGAAAATTCACCCGTGTGTATGATCTTCAAAACAACGACCGCACGGGTTTCTACTTTAAACTCTTTTCAAAAAAACCCGAATGGGTCGGCGTAGTGCGGGGCGCGAGCCACCGTAACACGTCACTGGACCGCTCCAAAGGGTTGGCATTCTACGGCCATGTACAAACGCTGGGCTTGGCAAATATCGAGGATATCAAAATCGACAGGCTCGAATGGGTCAAGGGCCGCGACAAATTCGATGACTTATCACAGCTCTATGTTCTGATCGCGGCGGGGAGCGCGCCAGACCATCCCGAAAAACGCTGGCCCGCACGGCATTACATTACTTTTTGCCGCACGCTTGCCGATCATGGCTATCAGCCCGTTTTGATCGGCACCGAAGCCGAGCGCGACCAACTAGATGAAATTGAAATCGGTGTTCCCGAATGTTTAAATCTTTGCGGCAAGACTTCACTCTTTGATATTGCCGCTCTTGCGCAAAATGCCGAAGGCGCCGTCGGCAATGATACGGGGCCGATGCACATCATAGCGCCGACAGGTTGCAAGACGCTCGTGTTATTTTCACAAAACTCGAATCCTAAACGCCATTCCCCTTTGGGTGATGACGTCGTGACGATGCAGGTGGATAATCTGAATTATTTATTACCGGAGCATGTTTGGGAGAATTTCGAAACTCAGCACATGCTGTAGATCTTGCAAAGAGATTCGAGAATTTCTTTTACGGCAGGATCCTTGATCGAATAATAAATGGTCTGGGCTTCGCGGCGTGTCTCAACGATGCCATCGCTGCGCAGGCGCGCCAGATGTTGGGAAAGTGCGGACTGGCTCAAACCGACTTGCTGCTCCAGATCACCAACATTTTTTTCAGCGCGCATGAGCAGGCATACGATAAGCAGACGTTTTTCGTTAGCCAGCGCTTTTAAAAGAGCGACGGCCTTTTCCGTTTGACGTTCCAGTTTTATCAAATACATGTCCAAAACCTTTAGACGTAACACTTTTTAACAATTGTAAGTATGTACGTTTTTTAAAATATCGTTTTTTTCGGTCTTAGAAAAACTAAAAAGTGACAGTAATCTGTGCTCTTTTTATAAGAAATTTATAACATAGGGTTGTAATCTATAGCAGATAAATGAACGATTTTTTGACATTAATCAATCAAGATAACATGGACTAAACTAACTTTTAGACACTGGGATACAGACCGATCAGTCATTTACACGGCCCTTTGCGGGCAATTCTTCCAATATTTTCTGCGCGATACAGTCGGGCAGCACCGACAAAACCCATGTGGAAAATTGTGTTGGTAAGGGAAAAGCTATCCGGCCTTTGTTAACGGACAGACCCTTTGCAATGATCTTGGCGGCTTTTTCGGCACTCATGTAAAACGGCATATGGAAGTCGTTTGCCGCCGTCATACGGGATTCCACGAAGCCCGGCATAACGACGTTTATCTTCACGCCTGTCTTTTTTACTGCACCGCGCAAAGCCTCGCCATAAAACCGCACCGCACCTTTGGATGCGCTGTAGGCTGGCGCACCGGGAAAGCCGCGATATCCCGCCAGCGAAGAAATGATGGCGATCTGCCCCTTCCCGCGCGCTGTGAAACGCGGTAACGCGGGCGCAATGGTGTTGATCACGCCAATCAAATTCACATCAAAAATATGACGCGCCTGATCGATAGGCTCACCCTCCATTACGCCGCCCGTGCCGCCCGAAATTCCCGCATTGGCGATGATGAGATCGATAGGGTGCGCGGCATCCGCGCGTTCGATCCATTCTTTCATGTTGGCTTGATCGGTCACGGAAATCAGTGCGGTCTCCACAATCGCGCCTTGGGCGCGGCACGCGTTCGCCGTTTCGGCCAATCGTTGTTCGTTGCGGCCTGAAAGCGTAAGGGTAACACCGTTCCTCGCATAGTGAAGCGCCAACGCACGGCCTATGCCGCTGGAGGCGCCTGTGATCAGGACGGATTTGGATGGATCTGATTTTTTGAACATGGCAAACCGTATCATTCCCATGAAAAAACGCAAATGTGGGCTTTTCACCCACACATCCGCCCGTTAGACTATGAACAGTAAAAGATATAAAAGTTGGATTTATGGATACGCCCCTTCAAAGACGCGGACTTATGTACGTTCTTTCCTCGCCCTCAGGCGCTGGCAAAACTACCATCACGCGTGCGATTCTAAGCAACAACGCCGGCCTTGAAATGTCTGTTTCGGCAACGACGCGCCCCCGCCGCCCGGGCGAAGTCGACGGGCAGGATTATTATTTTGTCGATATCCCGCAATTCAACGCCATGGTCGAAGCCGGAGAAATGCTGGAACACGCCAAAGTATTCGGCAATTACTACGGCACGCCGCGGCTCCCGGTCGAGCAAGCCCTGGGACGCGGCAACGATGTGATTTTCGACATCGAATGGCAGGGCACACAGCAACTGCGTGAAATCGCGCGCGACGATCTGGTTACCGTTTTCATTTTGCCGCCCAATGCGAAGGAACTAGAACGCCGCTTGCGCGCCCGTGCACAAGACAATGAGGAAACCATTCGCCACCGCATGGGCAAGGCCGCGGATGAAATGACCCATTATTCTGAATATGATTATGTGTTGATTAACAACAGCGTCGAAGTGGCGATCCAGCATGCGCAAACCATTCTGGATGCGGAGCGTCTGAAGCGCACCAGATTATCGGGCATTTCCGATTTCGTGCGCGGCCTCAAAGAAGGTCTTTAGAAGCAAGCCGCGTCAACGCCGCAAAATCCTCAATGTCTAATTCTTCTGCCCGCGCCTCTTCGCGAAGACCCAGCTTTTGCACAAGGCCCATATAATCTTTCAACGATCCGCGGATCATTTTGCGGCGCTGGCCGAAAGCCGCGGCGGTGATTTTTTCCATGGTGGCGAAATCGCCTTCCACTTTTCCGCGTGGTTTAAGCCGCACGATAGAAGATGTGACCTTGGGCGGCGGTGTGAAGGCGGCGGACGGCACATCGAACAAAAGCTTCGCTTCGCACAGCCATTGCGCCAGAATAGACAAGCGCCCATAGGCTTTTGTGGATGGCTTCGCCACGATCCGTTGCGCTACTTCTTTTTGGAACATCAAAATCAGTTCACGGTATCGCGCGGGGTCCGCATGAATTTCTTCGAGCCAGCCCGTGAGCAATGGCGTTGCGATATTATAGGGAAGATTGGCAATGATCACGAAAGACCCTGTAGCACCGAACTTCGCGGCGAGTTCCGGAAGCTTCGCGTTCAGCGCATCCGCGTGGACGATCTCCAGCCTTCCTTCCGATGCTACTTTCAAACTTTGCAAAGCCTCTATCGCGCGCATATCATATTCGATCGCGATAACTTTTTTCGCACCCGCCGACAAAATCCCACGTGTCAATCCCCCGGGACCAGGGCCAATTTCGAAAACGGTCGCGTCTTTTACATCGCCTGCGGTGCGGGCGATTTTAGAGGTGAGATTGAGATCAAGAAGGAAATTTTGCCCCAGAGATTTTTCCGCGCGCAGATTATGTTCGCGGATGATGTCACGAAGCGGAGGTAGGGCATATAAATCAGACACGACGGTCTATGAAGGCAGCGGATTTCAGATCGAGCAGTGTTCTTTGCTGGATACGATCTAGGCGTTCGTACCCGATAGAATTGGTCAACTCCTCGCGCGGCGGAATCGATTCCTCGGTCAGCGTACGTTTTTTAATCAGTGTAATGACATACAAACCGTTACCAGATTTGATGGGGTCGCTCACCGCGCCTTCTTGCATCGTGAGCAAAACGGTATCGAGCGCAGGATCAAGATAACCCGCCTGAATCCATCCCAGATAACCGCCTTTTTCTGCACCAGCCGCCTTGGAGAATTGCGCAGCCACAGGACCGAACGGCGCTTTTTTTGCCTGCAGTTCTTTGGCCATACGTTGTGCGAACTGCATGGTTTCTGCATTGCGCTTTGGCTGGTCGAGCGGCAGATAAATTTCAGCGACCAAATATTCCGTTTGTCCGATTTTGTTTTTCATGCGGTCGATACGTTGTTGAATATCGCTATCTTTCACTTCGATCTGCCCGCGCAAAACATCTTTCACGACCTTGTTCCACGCAAGTTGTGCTCTGATTTGCGAAAGTAGCGTCGCTTTGGGCACGCCGCTTTTTTCCAGCAACACCAAAAATTGTTCGGGCGCATATTTGTTTTGTTCGGCGATAGTTTTTACGCCGTCCATAACTTCTTCATCACTGACTTCTATTTTGTTGCGTCGCGCTTCTTGCATTTTCAACTGGTCGTCGATCAATCCTTCGACAACCTGCATTTGAATCTTGGCCCGGATTTCGGGATTGTTGGGAAGGCCAGACGATACCATCACGAGCTTTATGCGATCCTGCACATCCGTAATGGAAATAGCTTCGTCGTTGACGACGGCGGCAATACCGATGCTTTGTTCGGCCCGTGCAGGCGCAACGGCAAACGAAGCGGCGATCAACAACAATGCAAAGAAATATTTCATACCCATGCCCTTAATCCTGCTTTTTTGTAGCCTATAGTTGTGGCGACATTAAGCCCTTTTCTTGTCTCCGAAACGACCGCCGGGACGATACCTTGCCAGATAAGTGGGCAAAATCACATCCGCCGCTGTTGGCGTTACGCCAAGATCTGTCAGACTCTTCGCACCCTGTGATACCACATTGTCAGTTTTTAAGGATTCAACCTGATCGGCCGTCAGAGGCGGTTTGGGCAGGATGGACAAAAGACAGCCCTGCATCTTAGCTATGCCCCAAGGCAGGGAGATGAGCATAGGTTTTCTGCCCGTAAAGGTTTTGATTTTTTCGAACAGCTGGCGGAAGGTGAAAATTTCGGGCCCACCGATCTCGTACGTCTGGCCGATGGCGGAATCCTGGGCGCAAGCCGCGATAACCGCGTCCGCAACATCGCCCACATACACAGGTTGAAAACGCGTTACACCGCCACCGATAAGGGGCAGAGCGGGCAAAATCGTCGCCATACGCGCAAACAGGTTGAAGAACCCGTCTTCCACCCCAAACACGACGGAGGGACGCAGTATGGTCGCGCCTTTGTAATTTTCAGCGATGGCATATTCCCCCGCCAGTTTGGATTTTCCGTATTTTGATTTGGAGATTTCGCATCCCAGCGCGGAGATATGGATGAAACGGGCGACTTTTTTGGACGCGCAAGCTTTGGCGATGCGGCGCGGCAATTCGGTGTGAACCTTGGAAAAAGAGTTTTTGCCCTTTTCGAACAGTATGCCGACACAGTTCACCACGACATCACAGCCGCGCACGGCAGCGGCCAAGCTCGCATCATCGCTGTACTGACACGCGAAAGGCACAATTTGGCCAACATTCCCCGCAGTGCGCAAAAAATAGGCCCGTTCGGGAACGCGCGTGGCCACTTTTATGGTGTAGCCCTGCTTGGCAAGGCCTCGCACGATCTGGCGTCCGAGAAATCCGGTGCCGCCGAAGACGCAGGCCATTTTGTATGAATCTGTTTTCATTTTATATCTTTGCAATGGTGGGCGTTTATCCGATAATAACCAAATATGATTTTTAGCTTGTTTTCTGGCACAATAAAACAATGACTTGTTTTTCCATACATAAAAGATTTTGGCTCCTCGTGATCCTTCTCCTGATCCCCGCCACCACAAGCGGTTATTATACGTCCGCTTATGCGGGTAATGATAAAGCCACACAAGAAACCGAAGACAGCGATGCACCCGCCGATTCGGGCGCGGCCAAGGAAAGCGATGATGCAGAGGGCGCGGATTCAAGCGTGCCCAAACCCGGTTCTGCCGCGGCATTGAAAGAACTCCAGCGCGTGGACTCGCCAATCGTCGTCGAGCTTTACACCGCATCGGATTGCACGTCGTGCGTTTTCGCAGACCGTATGCTCTATGACGCTTCACAGGAAAAAAATGTCATTGCGCTGTCTTGTCACATCACCGATTTGGATACGGTCGATAAAAAAGGCACTCCGCAAGGAAGTGCAAAGCCCGGCCCGATGGATCCTTGCGTGTTTCGTCAATGGACTTATTCCGCCAAGCAGATCATGAATAACCCCGAAGAAGTTTCGATGAACGTTCCTACATTCATTTTCAACGGCGATGACCGCGTGCGTCCGCGCGAGCTAGATTATTTTTCGGCCGTTTTGAATTCATACCGCTATGCGCCGAAAAACAGAACGCTTGAGGCTTTGGTGCGTTGGAAAGATAACGACACGTTGTCCATCATGCTCCCTGAAAGCGTGAAGAGGAGAAGGAAAAGTGTTATCAACTCCAGCGTCTGGCTGGTCCGTTATCGCGATATGAAAGTTGAAAAAATTAACGAAGGCGTGAATAAGGGCCGCGTATTGCGCTTTTCCAACATCATTCAAGACATCAAACATGTCGGCAAGTGGCATGGCGCTGTGCGCACTATAGAGCTCGATGTGCCGCCGCCACAAGGTGGCAACGATCGGGGCGGCTATGTCGTTCTGGTTAGTGAAATGCTGGGCGAACGCATTACGGTTGCAGGAAAAGTCAGTGATTATCCCATGGCGTCCGATTTGAACAAACCTACCCCAGCACCCGCTCCCAAAGCGCCAGAACCCAAACCCGTACCGGATGTACCCGCCGCACCTTCGGAATAATCAATCTTCTTTGGTAACAAAAGAATCCATCACGCGCTTTGTGCCGCTTTTACCAAAGCTGATGTCGAGCTTTTGCCCGTCCATATGGATGATGGTGCCGTGTCCGAATTTTTCATGAAAGACTTTATCACCGCGTGAAAACCCGTTGATGTTGGCAGTATCGACTTTCGATGAAACCTTGCTCGACACATCGTCTACATAAGACGTTTTACGCGCGGCATATTGCACGCCAAAACCCGATGAATCCCAATGTGACGATCTACCTCCCGCGTTGCCGTGCAAACCTGTTTCAGCCTGCACCTCAATATAGTCTTCAGGCAATTCATCGACAAATCGGGATGGAATCGCCGACATCCAATTGCCGTACATACGTCTGTTAGCGGCATGAGAAATATAGGCACGCTCCCTCGCCCGCGTGATACCGACATATGCAAGGCGGCGCTCTTCTTCCAAACCCTTCAATCCGTTTTCATCCATGGAACGCTGGGACGGGAACAATCCTTCTTCCCAACCAGGTAAAAACACGCATTTGAATTCGAGACCTTTTGCGCCGTGGAGAGTCATAATGCTGACTTGCTCTGTGCCCGCATCATTGTTCTGTGCTTCCATCACCAAAGACACGTGTTCGAGGAACACGGGCAGATTTTCAAATTCTTCCATACCAGAAACAAGTTCTTTCAAGTTTTCCAGACGGCCCGGCGCTTCGGGCGATTTATCGCCCTGCCACATCGCGGTATAGCCGCTCTCATCGAGGATATGTTTTGCAAGGTCCGTATGGGACGTGTTCGACGCCATGGAACGCCAGCGTTCGAAATCATCGACCAGTTTCATAATGGTGGCTTTGACCTTGGGTTTCAATTCATCCGTTTGCGTCAAATCCTGCAATGCGAAATAAAGACTGATCCCCTTCGCTCTTGCATGGGTGTATAGCGTTTGCACCGTCGTATCACCCAATCCGCGTTTGGGTGTATTGATGATGCGCTCCAGCGCCAGATCGTCATTGGGTTGATTGACCACCCGCATATACGCCAGCGCATCGCGAATTTCCAAACGTTCATAAAAACGCGGACCGCCGATAATACAGTGGGGCAACCCAAGACTGGTAAAACGTTCTTCGAATTCGCGCATCTGGAATCCGGCACGCACCAAAACCGCCATATCATCCAGGGAAAATTTCTTAAATTGCAGAGCTTCTATTTCTTCGCCGACCCAGCGCGCTTCCGCCTCACCATCCCACAGGCCGCGGACCTTTATTTTTTCGCCCGTCCCGTGGCTGGTAAAAAGCTGTTTGCCAAGACGGCCTTCATTGTTCGCGATCACCGCGTTGGCAGCGGACAAAATATTGCCCGTCGATCTGTAATTTTCCTCAAGACGGATAACCGCCGCGCCCGGAAAATCTTTTTCGAAACGAAGGATATTATCCACTTCTGCGCCGCGCCAACCATATATAGATTGGTCGTCATCGCCGACGCAGCAGATATTGTTCAATCCTTGCGCCAGCAAACGCAGCCACAAATATTGCGCCACGTTCGTATCCTGATACTCGTCCACCAGAATATATTTGAAACGGCGGTGGTAATCGGCCAATACATCGGCGTTACGCGGATCTTTCAAAATATGGATCATATGAAGAAGAAGATCGCCGAAATCGCACGCATTGAGCGTTTTCAGACGCTGTTGGTATTGCGCGTAAATTTGCCCCAGCTTTCCACCCGCCAGATCGCCCGTTTGATCGGGCCCCACTTGCGCGGGCATCCAGCCCTTGTCTTTCCAGCTGGAAATTTTATCGGCGACCATTTTGGCAGGCCATTTTTTGGTATCGATATTTTCCGCTTCCATCAATTGTTTGATCAGGCGCACTTGATCGTCCTGATCAAGAATGGTGAAAGAAGATTGCAGACCGACCAAATCCGCATGACGGCGGAGCATACGCGCCGCCAGCGCGTGGAACGTGCCTAGCCACCAGCCTTCGACGGGCGCACCGCCCATCAATGAACTGACCCGGTGTTTCATTTCCTTCGCCGCCTTGTTAGTAAATGTCACGGCCAATATTTGTCCTGGGAAAGCGAGGTTGCTGCGGAGCAGATGCGCAAGGCGCGTTACCAGCACGCGTGTTTTGCCCGTGCCCGCGCCCGCCAGAACCAATACGGGCCCTTCGGTGGTTTCAACCGCTTGGCGTTGTGCAGGGTTCAGGGAATCAAGGACGGAATCAGACATAGGGACTGGCGCGTTTTGCATGTCATAGACATAGCTTTACGCCCGTATTGAAGCAAGTTTTATATGGCTATTTCTTCTTTTTGACAAAGGCCGCAAAGGCCTTTAGCGTTTCGGGGCTGATATGATGTTCTACCCCTTCGGCGTCCAGTTCCGCGGTGCGCGCGGATACGCCGATAGACTTCAAAAACCCCACGACGATTTCATGCCGTGATTTGCAAGCCTCGGCCATCTTCTGGCCCTTGGGTGTCAAAAACAAAGATCTGTATTTTTCGTTGGTGACGAAACCTTCCTTGTTCAACCGCGCGACGGTCTTGTTTACCGTCGCATGTGTGATGCCGAATGCGGACGCCAGATCGACCACACGCGCTTCGCCTTTTTCCGCGATCAGATCGGCGATCATCTCTACATAATCTTCCGCCGTTTCGGATTGATGGGCTTCGCGCACCTGTTCGAAGGCGGCGGCGCGTATTTCGCGGCGCAGGCCAGAGGGTGCATTCTTCGGTAATGTCGTGGTCATACCCTATTTTCAGCGCATTTTGGCCGCCATGTCAATTTTAACTGTATATGACAGGAACCAATTGTAGTCTTGGCTAAATTATTTGTTGTCTTGACTACACTTTATTGAATAGACTGCAATTATGAGCCCGCTTGCCATGAAAGAATATTTAAGCCGCGATTGGCGGATGCAAAAATCCGATGCGTCGCTGTCCGATGTGCACGCCTCGATTCCCGTCAAAAGGAAATGGGGCTCGGCTCGGCGCTTTGCGGCCTTCCTAGGCCCCGGTTATCTGGTGGCGGTGGGTTATATGGACCCCGGCAACTGGGCGACCTCCCTCGCGGGCGGCGCGCAATTCGGCTACACGCTTTTGGCCGTCGCGCTTATATCCAACCTGATGGCAATCTTGCTGCAATCTTTGTGCGCGCGCCTTGGCATTGCCGGCGGGCGCGATCTGGCCCAAGCCTGCCGCGATGCTTACTCCAAACCTGTTTCCTTTGTTTTATGGCTACTCGCAGAACTCGCTATCTGTGCGACAGACCTAGCCGAAGTCATTGGTACGGCCATCGGTTTGTTGCTGCTCTTTGGTATTCCGATGGAAATAGGCGTGATTATCACAGCATTGGATGTGTTTATCGTCCTCGCTTTCCAGAGGTTGGGGTTTCGCTGGATCGAAGCGTATATAGTCACGCTGCTTTTGGTTATCTTCGGATGTTTCGGCGTGCAGATCTTTTTGGCACAGCCAGATATCTCCGCAGTTTTCGGGGGGTTTATACCATCCACACAAATTGTCACCAATCCCGCCATGCTTTACATCGCGCTCGGAATCATTGGCGCTACCGTCATGCCGCACAATCTCTATCTGCATTCCGCCATCGTGCAGACGCGCCAAATTGGACCCACCGATCCCGAAAAGCGCGAAGCGATAAAATTCGCGACATGGGATTCCACCATCGCACTGATGATGGCGTTGTTCGTCAATGCCTCCATTCTTATTTTGGCCGCCGCAGCGTTCCACACCAGCGGCCATACGGATATCGTAGAACTCGAAGAGGCGCACAGTCTTTTATCCCCGCTTTTGGGCGCCGCTATCGCCGCACCTTTGTTCGCCATTGCGCTGTTATGCTGCGGATTGAATTCCACGGTTACGGCCACATTGGCCGGCCAGGTCGTGATGGAAGGCTTTATCAATATACGCATTCAACCATGGATGCGCAGGCTTATCACGCGCCTGATCGCCATCATCCCCGCCATCATCGTGACTATGATGTACGGTCAGGAAGGCACTGCGCATTTGCTTATCGCTTCACAGGTGGTCTTGAGCCTACAACTGCCTTTCGCCGTCGTGCCGCTAGTTTTGTTCACGATGGATAAGAAAAAACTCGGCAATTTCGCAGCGCCGAAATGGCTTTCCGCATTGGCAATTTTGATCGCGGTCACATTGATCATACTCAACATCAAAATGCTGATCGACGTCGGAACCAACTTTTTTGCAGGATAATTTTAATTAGCGCTTCACTTGCATCGCACGTTCGTGCGGTGTTGGCGCGGCGGCCACTTGGTTACGGCCGTTATGTTTTGCCGTGTAGAGCGCGGCATCGGCGCGTTCGATAAGGCCATGAACATCTTCTTCTGGATAAAACTGCGCCACGCCCACTGACATAGTGATGCGGCCCAGAATTTCTCCGTTGGAACGGTTGATGACTTCCTTGTTCGCCAGCGCCTTGCGTAATGATTCCGCCACGACGATACCGTGGTTCAAATTGGTTTCGGGCAGGATGATGACGAATTCTTCGCCTCCGTAACGCGCCGCTATGTCTTTCCCTTTAATACCGTCCGTCAGCGTGCGTGCGACAAGGCGCAACACTTGGTCGCCGACTTGGTGGCCGTAATTGTCGTTGAAGGATTTGAAATGGTCGATGTCCAGCATCAGCAGTGTGAAGATTCGGCCCTGTTCCTTGCAATCTTTGGAAAGGCCTATGATTTGCTCGTCGAAGGATTTGCGGTTCGATAGTGATGTCAAACCATCCGTCATGGCTTCAAGGCGCACGCGCTCAAGGTCGCGTTTCAATTCCTGCATCGCTACGGCGGAGCGATCCAGTTGCACTTCGAGCTTGCGGTTATGTTCCATCATCTTGTTGGTATCGGCCACAACGCTTTTTAAAACGCTCGCGATCTCTTCAGGGCTTTTTACCGACGCGACCCTTTTGGAAACGCCGATCAGCGTTGTGGAATATTCCGTTGTAGCTTCCTTGACGTTGGTCATCAAAGATGAGACGTCCTGCAAGGTTGCATGAATTTGGTCTGAGGCTTTCGTGTAAGCTTCCTGTTTTTTACGCTCGGACAAAAATTGTTCGTGGAACGCGCGGCAATCCATGCTGGTCAGTTTGCCTCTCGCCTTGATCGCGGCATCCATTGCTTTTTTCAGCTCTGTGTGTGCGGAGGCGTAATAGGTGTACCAGACTTCGAAATTCGTGGGGTCCGACGTGATGCCGTCTTTATGCATACGCGCCATGGCCTCGGCGGCCACGTTTTTGGCGAGATCTAGATCGTGATCGAATTGCATGTGAAAGACCCGGAAAGTTAGATTCGTTTGCAGTTAGGGTATTTGAAGAATTGAGTAAATAAGGTTTATCTTATATTTTTATACTCTTTTATCGTACCAGCCGCCCCGTTAAATCACCGTTAAGTGATTATGAAAAAAATGATTATATCCACTTGGTCGACGGGTCAAAACGTTCCATAGGCGCGCCGCGCAGGGCATCGGGCACTTGAGCCACGGTTTCTACCACCTGGAACATGGTCATATCTTCGGGGCGCATGAATTTCTCATCGGAGATATGTTTGATGGCCTCGATCATCTTGGTCCAGTAACCGTTGATATTGACCATTACCACGGGCTTGTCGTGCAGACCAAGCTGTTTCCATGTCAAAAGCTCGAAGAATTCATCGAGGGTGCCGAGCCCGCCCGCAAGGATCACGAACGCATCGGCACGATCCACCATCATCTGCTTACGGATATGCATGGAATCAACGATATGCAGCTCGGTGAGGTCGTTATGTTCGATTTCCCGCGCCTGTATGTGTTGAGGGATAATGCCCACCACGCGTGCGCCGCTAGAAAGGGCGGAATCCGCAACAAGGCCCATAAGCCCCACGCGCCCGCCGCCGTAAACGACATTCCAGCCGCTGGCGGCAATCAATTTGCCCAATTCCACGGCGGCATCTTTGTATTTTTGATCAACGCGGGAAGAAGACCCACAATACACACAGACAGATTTAATTTCAGGCATAAATTCGTAACTTCGTTTCTTGTTTCTATACGTCCTATATTTAACTTTACCATCAAGGGGATAGGGATTACCAGCCCTGCGTAAAAAATGTATTTTTGCCTGTACTCACTCTAGGCAAGGGGCCGCAAAACGCTATAATCTCTGCATTATCGATAAAAGGAACGCTATAGATATGAACGAACTTCTCGACACCATCCGCAAGACCATGCTGATCGCACCGCACCCAGCTGGCATACCCTTTATCGGCGGCGGACTTTTGGCCGCGCTCGTCTTCGCATTCTTTTCTTCATTCCTTTTGGCTGTCTCGCTAATCTTCACATTGTTCTGCGCGTATTTTTTCAGAGACCCCAACCGCATTGTCCCGCAAAAACCGTCTTTGGTCGTGTCGCCTGCGGACGGCACCATCTCCTTGATCACGGGCGATCTTTCATTGCCTGCCGAAATCGCGGGCGCTGATGACGGACGCTATACACGCATCAGCACGTTCTTGTCCGTGCTCGATGTCCATGTGCAGCGTTTCCCCGTCGACGGAAAGATCATCCGCAGAGTCTACACGCCCGGAAAATTTATTAACGCCGATCTGGACAAGGCATCCGAAGATAACGAGCGCTGCTCTGTCCTGATTGAAACACCCTCGGGCCATAAAGTCTGTGTCGTACAGATCGCGGGCTTGATTGCGCGGCGCATTTTAAACGACGCCAAGGAAGACGGTGACGCCAGATCCGGCGAACGCTTCGGCATAATCCGTTTTGGCTCCCGCGTCGATGTTTATCTGCCCGAAGGCGTTTCCCCTCTCGTTATCACGGGACAAAAAGCCATAGGCGGCGAAACCATTTTCGCAGACTTCGCTTCGACGGAACCTTCGCGCGAAGGGGCGCTTTTGTAATAGATGAATGTCAGCGATTTTAAACCCAAGGACGGAAACGGCAACATGCAGGGCTTTAATGCGCTCGGCCTGAACCGTTTTATCCCGAACCTGATGACGCTGTGCGCGCTCACCGCGGGCCTGACGGCCATTCAATATGCTTGGGACAATCTTTGGGAAAAGGCTGTGCTGGCGATATTGATCGCGGTCGTGCTAGACGCCATGGACGGCGCAACCGCAAGACTACTCAAAGCCACCAGTGAATTCGGGGCACAACTGGATTCATTGTCTGACTTCCTCGCCTTCGGTGTCGCACCTTCTATCATTCTTTATTCTTGGATATTGGAAGAATCCGGCAAAGTCGGCTGGATCGCGATGATCGTCTTTGCCGCCGCTTCTGCTTTGCGCCTTGCGCGATTCAATTCAACGCAAGGAAAATTGCCTGACTGGAAAAAGAAATTTTTCTCTGGCGTACCTGCACCCGCGGGCGCGGGCCTTGCGTTGCTACCGCTTATCATCTGGCTGCAATTCCCCAATGATGCGTTCGTTGACTATAAATTCGCATCCCCGCTAGTGGGATTGTGGACGATCTTTATCGCCGGCTTGATGGTCAGCCGCATTCCAACCTTCTCCACCAAAATGATCCGCCTGCCTGCGAAGATGGGCATGCCGGCGCTGGCACTGGCCGCATTGTTGATCGCAGCGCTCGTTCATGCACCATGGCCCACATTGACCGTCATGGGCATCGCCTATATCGCCTGCGTGCCGTTCGCACTTCAAAAATTCCGCGCCATGCAAAAAGAACATGCGGATGAGGAAGATCTCACCGATCTCGCCATAGGCGCCAACACGCCCGAAGAATTTTCATCGAACGAATAAATTTTTACTAAAGGGGAAAGAATATGATCGACGCACTGCTCCGCAATAAAATCACACCGTATCTCGACCGTATCGCGCCGCGCGTGGCACAGAGCGGATTGACCGCCAACAAGCTCACGCTTCTGGCTTTGGGCTTCGGGCTTGCCGCCTGCTTTTTCGCTGCGATGGGGATTTACCCGCTGGCGTTCGTGTTCTTTTTGGTGAGCAGGTTTATAGACGGTCTTGATGGTGCGGTCGCACGTAGCGCCGGCGAAACCAATCTGGGATCGTTCCTTGATTTCTTTTGTGATTTTGCCGTGTTCGCGGCCTTCCCGTTTTTCTTCATACTGGGCGCACCGGAACATTCTCTCACAGCCGTTATCCTGCTCTTCTCATACGTTTTGATGATGAACGCATATCTGCTGCATCATTTGTTCGCGCTCCGTACGGGAGCGCCGCAGGGCGCTGTCGGCGGTATCGTGGAGAATACCGAGATGATCGTGTTCATCTTGTTATGCTGCTTGTTGCCTGTGGGATTTTCGGCCTTCGCAATTTTCTTCGCGCTTATGTGCCTTGCCACCGCAGGACTGCGGACGCTCAAAATCATTCAGCTATTGAAAGCTTAAATTAGCCGGGACCGCTGCCGAAACCTGGGCTTGCCGTATATTGCGAAATTGTGGGAGCCACAACTGGAGCCACAACTTTTGCTTCTAGCTCTGCATCATTATCGGGTTCGGGTGTGACTGTTCTGACCGCAGCACTAATCAAGTCAAAAATACCACCGCCCGCAGCGCCGACAAAACAGCCCATATCGCTCTTGGCTCCTGACGTGGTGTGAAGCGATTCAGTAACGTATCCCGCGCGCCCAATAAGATCACTATCCGCTTTAAGCGCTTGCGGAGAAGCAGAAGCAACAGCGGTATCAAACGTGATCCCCAATGTATCTCGGTTTTGTTCGAATGCTCTTGCCGAACTTACACTCATGATTAAGCTCCCGTTCCCGTAGTATCGATATATTGTTCACGCGCTTCTGTAAGCAAATCCTGCGGACGAATAGAAGGCCCGCTGCCAAGGCCCATCGAAGGTGAATATTGCTGTGCCTGGCCGAGCTGCGCGGAATGTTCTTGGCGCACGCGTTGCACGCTTTCCAGAGCTTTTTCGGAAGCAAGTTCCTGGCCATAGGTCATACGTTTTGCTTCCTGTACCGAATTCATGCGGCGGTCAACGCCCGTCCATGTGGATGTCGCGCCAGATTCTTCTTGACCTCTTAAAGAAGTCGAAGAAATGCTGGAACGTTCGAGCAAACCTGCGCTTGAATCGCCGGAACGGCGAAGGGGTGTAACGTTAGATTTTTCGCCCGCGTCGGACGATCCGAAAACCGAAGGCGTCACAGGCGCGCGGTAAACGCCGGGTGCCTTGCTGATACCGAAAAAATCATCCGCGCTGCGTGCAGAAGCGGGAGCCATGCCACCCAGATTTTTGGCGGGATCTCTGCCCAATGTATCACCCAGAAAATCCGCGACCGTGGAAATGACTTTAAGGCCCGAAGCCTCTGCGGCAACATCGCCGTATAATTTGGATTCGCTGCTGCTATTTGCGGCCCCTGCGATTTGGCTTTCCGCTTGCGTAGCGCGGCCGCCTTCTTCTTTTGCTGTGGTAACGGTGGCTTTTGCTTGGCGCTCAATCTCGTCAACCTGCCCTCTGCCCATGTCGACATGCGCTTCAGGGACGTGTCCTGTGTCTTTGTTGACCGTATATTCTTGCAAAGTCATTGTAAAAAAACCCCTTAAAACCCGCGGAACTTTGAACACCCAGCATACAGGGAATGCATTAAATTCCACCTAACATACATTAAGAGTACCTTATGCGGGGATTAAAACTCAAATTTGCCAAAGGCTTGGGCAAAATCCGATTAAGTTATGATTAACCAGTATCTTAACTAGCCCACAATAGGCGATCAGAAAACACCTCCGCCGCATGGCTTTCTTAGATTTCGATGCTTTCGGCAAAATCTGCGATGGTGAAGGCAGGCAAGCCGTTGGAAATCCGCACCAGAACATCGACGCTTCCGAGCTTCTAAGCCCTGAAAGGCTATCGTGCATATTCTGGCTACCATCATTTTACCCCGCCCCTGTTCTAGGGCGCCGGATCAAACCATACCTTACCGCCGCCATAAGAAATGCAGATTTCTTGATGGGCAAGGATGCCCATGGTTGCCCGCAACACGAAATACACCGCGCCGTCTTTGACAATCATTTGCACGGCTGCGTTCGGCTTATCCGAATGGTTGCACATGGAAACTGCCCCAAGCGCCATTAAACCCGTCTTGCTCTTTTCGGAAATGCCCAAAATATCAGCATCTTCCTGACTTAGCGATTTGGCCAAAAAATAGTAATTATAAAGATGGGTTTTGTTAATGACTTCGGCATCTATTTCATTAAAAACGATGGTAGGCGCCACCTCTATAATCGTTTCGGCGATGACTATGTTACGGCAGAACAGGCCAAAGCCCTTGTTGGGTACATGTTTTAAATAAAGCCCCGAAAGCCTGTCCAAGTTTTCGATCATTATTCATCTATGCCATAACGACTTCGTTAGGAAAAGAGCACTTTAACCCTTCATTCATTTTTCCTTAAATAACTCTTCACTTTATGCGGGTACAAAGGGAATTGAAACTGAACTTATCCTAGCATTCAGGAACCACGAAATATGTCCGCAGTTACAAAAGAAGATGTTGCAAGATTGCACGCCTATCTGGTAGTGCCTGTTGCCGTATCCGAAGCCATTCAATGCGCCGCGCCGCTGGACGGTGGGACACAGTATGGTTTGCATGTTTCGTTATCCGAGATAGATCCAGATTCTGCTTTGCTGGCCATTGCGCTCTCATCGTACCGCATCGCCGCCGAATTTTCCGCCGAGATTCCTGTCGCGGCTGTGTTGAAAATTGAATCAGACAAAATTATTCAAGACTACGCCCCCGAATGGCTGGCCAATTACCACCAGCATCCGGTGCAAGGCGACGATCTTTATGATTTATTGAGCCATGTTCCCGAAGATCTGGAATCTCTTGCCGATCTTTTGGAATCTCTGCAGGCTTCCATCCGCGATCCGTTGGATCCTTCGCACACGCTGTGTTCGGTTCTGTCCATTCAGGCGCGCGCGCACATGGAAATTGCGGATTATGTTTTGGGCGAACTAGAAAACGAATTCGTCAGCGAAATCACGGATGAAGACAGCTTTACGAAGCAGGTTCTCTTCGCACATGAAAACAAGGCCACCCACGCACAACAAACCAAGGGCGCTGTCGGTGACAACATTATCATGTTCCCCGTATACAAGCGCAAATAATTATTCAGACACCATCGGTCCTATTTTTTTTCCGCCCAGCAAATGGACGTGGAAATGCGGCACTTCTTGTCCGCCGTTGATACCCGTGTTGGCGATGGAGCGGAAACCTTCCTTCACCAGACCCAGATCATTGGCAACCTTGGAGACCGCGCGGTAGAAACCGGCTATTTCTGCATCTGGGGCTTTTTCTCCGAATTCTGCGATAGAGACATATTTCCCCTTGGGGATGACCAGAACATGGACGGGCGCCTTGGCTCCTATGTCATAGAAGGCCAACGCGTAATCGTCTTCATAGACTTTTTTGGCGGGAATATCGCCGCGCAGGATTTTGGCGAAAATATTATTGTCATCGTATGCCATACGGCTTCTCCTTCTTCTTTACAGGAACCCGTTATCTATACTAGAAAAGCCCATGATCATCTACCCCGCTATCGACATTAAAGACGGCCAATGTGTGCGCCTTTTCAAGGGCGATATGAATGCCGCGACCGTGTACAACAACGACCCGGCCACCCAAGCGAAAGAATGGGCGCGCGCTGGATTTTCTTGGCTGCACCTCGTGGACCTCAACGGCGCGGTGGATGGCAAGCCCGTGAACGTGCAAGCGGTGCGCGCCGTGCTGGGCGCATCCGACCTACCCGTACAATTAGGCGGCGGCATCCGCACCATCAAACAAATCGAAGACTGGCTGATGGAAGGCGTCTCCCGTGTCATTCTCGGCACGGCTGCCGTGAAAAATCCACAGCTCGTCAAAGAAGCCTGCGCGAAATTCCCCGACCAGATTGTCGTCGGCATAGATGCACGCGGAACACGCGTCGCCGTCGAAGGTTGGTTGGAAGAATCTGATATTCACGTCATTGATCTGGCCGAAATGTTTGCGGACGCAGGCGTTGCTGCAATCATTTATACGGATATTTCACGTGATGGAACCGGTTCGGGCCTCAACATGTCCGCAACGATAGAACTCGCAACCGCTACTACCATCCCTGTCATAGCATCGGGCGGTGTGGCAACCTTAGCCGATGTGCGCGCGGTGCGCGCAGCGTCCCAACACGGTGTGGCGGGCGTTGTGATAGGCACGGCGCTTTACAATGGCGCAATCGATCCCATGATGGCGCTGCGGGAAGCAATATGACACTTAAAATCCGGATCATACCCTGCCTAGATGTCAACAATGGACGCGTGGTAAAGGGCGTGAGTTTTGTCGATCTAATCGACGCAGGCGACCCCGTGGAGCAAGCAAAATTATACAACGACCAAGGCGCGGATGAATTGACGTTCCTTGATATCACCGCCAGCGTTGAGCAGCGCGACACGATCTACGATGTTGTAAAACGCACAGCGGACAGTTGCTTTATGCCGCTCACCGTCGGCGGCGGCGTCAGAACACTGGATGATGTCAGAAAACTCCTTGATTGCGGAGCCGACAAGATTTCTGTGAATTCCACCGCCGTCAATAATCCGCAATTCGTAAAAGACGCCTCCACAAAATGCGGATCGCAATGCATCGTCGTCGCCATCGACGCCCGTAAAAAATCCGATGGTTCGGGCTGGGAAGTTTTCACGCATGGCGGGCGAAGGGAAACTGGATTGGACGCTGTGGAATGGGCTAAGCGCATGGAAGAATACGGCGCAGGCGAAATTCTTTTGACATCCATGGACAAGGACGGGCAAAAAACAGGATTTGATTTAGAGCTAACGCGCAGCGTGTCGGACTCATTGTCTATTCCCGTGATCGCTTCGGGCGGCGTTGGTAATTTGCAACACCTTGTCGACGGCGTGAAAGAAGGCCACGCCAGCGCCGTACTGGCCGCATCCATCTTCCATTTCGGCACGCACACCATCAAAGAAGCCAAAGATTATTTCATGAAATGCGGAATCCCCGTAAGAGGACAATATGTCTGATATCATCGCCAAGCTTTTTGAAACCATCCAATCCCGCAAAGGCGCGGATGCGAAAACATCCTACACAGCCTCCTTGTTTGCCGAAGGCACGGGCAAAATCGTCAGCAAAGTCGGCGAAGAAGCGATGGAAACCTGCATTGAGGCCGTGCAGAACAATCCCGAAAAACTGAAACAAGAATCGGCTGACTTGCTCTTCCACCTGATGGTGCTTTGGGCAGACCAAAATATCACACCGGGTGACGTGTTCAAAGTGCTGGAATCCCGCCTCGGCACGTCGGGTCACGACGAAAAAGCCGCGCGGCCTAAATAATATTTGCGGGATTGCCAGCAACCGTATCGCCCATCGCAACATCATGCAAAACAACGCTCCCCGCACCGATATGGGCGGAATCGCCGATCCTGATCGGTCCGATAATTTGCGCATGCGCACCGATCATCACATTGTTGCCGATGATTGGGTGACGGCGTTTATCGTCCCATCCTTTTCCGCCCAGCGTCACACCCTGATAGATCAAGCAATTATCACCGATTACCGAAGTCTGACCGATGACAACACCCATGCCGTGATCAATGAAACAATTTTTTCCGATCTGTGCTTGGGGATGAATTTCAATCCCCGTCAGCAAGCGTCCGATATGCGCCCAGAGCCGTGCGAGTGTACGTAATTTGAAGTGCCATAGAATAGACGCCAGAGGATGAAAAACGGTCATCACGTGAAATCCCGGATAGGATAAGAAAACGTCTAAAACCGACGGGTCGGCGGGATCGCGTTTTTGAATTGATTCAATAAAAGACATTATTCCAAACCTTCAAATAAAGCAGTTGAAAGATAACGTTCTGCAAAAGACGCCAGAACCACCACAATCATTTTGCCTGCGTTTTCGGGGCGCTTGCCGACTTCCGCCGCCGCCCACAACGCCGCGCCTGATGATAAACCAACAGGCAATCCTTCACTTTTGGCGACTTCACGGGCCGTATTGATCGCATCGTCATTTGTGACATGAACGATTTCATCGATCAAGCTCTGGTCTAGAATGCTCGGAATAAAACCCGCGCCTATACCTTGAATTTTATGGGGCGTGTGTTCGCCGCCCGCGAGGACGGGGGACGCGGATGGTTCGACCGCAATAGTTTTGAATTCCGGATTTTTTTCCTTCAGAATTTGCGACACGCCCGTCAATGTTCCGCCCGTGCCCACGCCGCTGATCAAAAAATCCGCTTTGCCCTTCGTGTCTTTCCAGATTTCGATGGCGGTGGTTTTTCTGTGTATTTCGGGGTTTGCGGGATTATCAAATTGCGAGGGAATAAATGAATCTTTTGTTACGGCCGCAATTTCTTCGGCTTTGGCAATCGCGCCCTTCATGCCTTTTTCAGGTGGCGTCAAAACTAGTTCCGCCCCAAGGAATTTGAGCATCTTTCTACGTTCGATCGACATCGATTCCGGCATCGTCAAAATCAAACGGTATCCTTTGCTTGCTGCGACGAAGGCGAGCGCGATACCCGTGTTACCCGATGTCGGTTCGATCAAAACGGTTTTGCCCGCCATAATTTTTCCCGCATTCTCGGCGGCCTCGATCATGGACACGCCGATACGGTCTTTGACACTGCCCAACGGATTGAAGAATTCCAGCTTGGCGACAAGGTCGGCCTTCACATCATGCTGGGCGGAAAAACGTGGCAGACGCACCAAAGGCGTCGCGCCTATCGTATCAATGATGCTGTCGTAAATTTTCCCGCGAAATTCCGGCATGGTGTTTTAAACTCTTTGCTGTATGCAAAGGACTATACCAACCTCGGCGAAAAAGAAAACCGTCTCTTATTTCTTATCGAAAAATGCAGGATTGATGCTCTTGTAGTAATACAAGGAGGCGATGGTTTCACCATCCGAGCGCACGGAATAAGGGTGTTCGCCGAACTTCACGTATCCCATCGATTCATAAAGATTGATCGCCCCCTGCATGGTGTTGCGCACATCAAGGTTGATGACGGCAAAGCCTTCGGCTTTCGCTTTTTCCTCGACCGCTTCGAGCAGCATTTTTGCAAGCCCATGACCCCGGGCCCAAGGCGCCACGAAATTCGTCGTCATCTGCACGACATGCGCCTGCGCGGCATTGTGCGCGGCGGGCATGATAAGCTGTGTGGTGCCACAGATCGTGCCGTCCAGACGCGCCACGAACAACCAACGCGAAGGCGCGGTAATAACGCCCTGCCAATATCTTTCCAGCGTCGTGCGTTCGGGAATTTCTAGCCATCCGAAACCACCGCCGCCGTCGATCGCCGCATCTGTTGCGTCACAAAGATCATTCAAATCGCTTTTCGAAAGCGGTTCGGTGACTTGGAGAACGGTGGCTGAGGGGGCTTTGGCTTTCAGGTTTTTTTGATCATTCATTTCAAAAACGGCCTTTTCGTTATCAAGGGTTCCATCTGAGAAAGCCACGGAGCAAATCAAGACCTGCCCCTTGGCTTTTTTCGGGGTGGAACTGACACCCGATCATATTGTCTTGTGCAACAATCGCGGTAAACTTGCCACCATAATCGCACCATGCCGCAATATTTTTGCTGTCCTTACATTCGAACACAAAAGAATGAACAAAATAGAAATCAGGAAGGGTATTATCGGAATTCTTTGTGATGCCCTGCAACACAAAATGCTGCGGCTGCGCTGTTATCAAACCGTTCCATCCCATATGCGGAATTTTCAAATTTGAATCTGACGGCATCATTTTCACAACATCACCCGCGATCCAGCCGAGTCCCCTGTGTTCGCCGAATTCAAGGCCGCGATCCGCCATCAACTGCATGCCGACACAGATGCCGAAAAACGGAGTGCCACGTTGTAAAACTTTTTCTTTCAACACATCGACCATTCCATCGACATGCGACAAACCGTTCATGCAATCTGCAAAGGCGCCTTGCCCCGGCAAAACTATTTTATCGGCGCGAGCAACCTCGTCGGCTTTGTTGGTGATTACAACGCGCACTTCCATCCCTTCCTGTTTTTGCAAGAAGTCGAACGCCTTGGCGGCGGAACGAAGATTGCCTGATCCGTAATCTATGATGGCGATGGTCGAGCCGGGCATTTTACTGCCCCTTTTGGTCACGCGTTTTCAGCATCGAAAGCAATACACCGCTGGCCAGTACGCTCACCGTTATCAAAAGCGATATGGGGCCGGGTATGTGGCCGAGCGTATCGCCGAGGAAACCGTTATAAAACACCTTCAAACCGATGAATATGAGCACGGCACACAGCGAATATTTCAAATAGACGAAACGGTGGAGGATATGTTCGATGGCGAAAAACAACGCACGAAGCCCCAGAATGGCGAAAATATTCGCCGTGTAGATTACGTATGGATCCGTGGTCACGGCAAAAGCCGCCGGAACGGAATCGAAGGCGAACATGACATCCGTCAACTCGATGGTGCAAAGGCACAAGAATAACGGTGTGGCATACAAAACCGCCTTGCCGCTGTTATCTTTCAATTTTACGAAGAAATTATTGCCGTGTAGATACGGATCCACACGCATATGTTTGGCCAGAAATTTCACATAGTTTTTCTGCGTGTAATCTTCTTTTTCGGCTTCATCCATTTTAAGCAGCTTGATCCCCGTAAGGATAAGGATGACGGCGAAGATATAAAGAACCCAGGCGAATTCGCTTACTATGGCCGTGCCCGCACCGATCATGATGCCGCGCAAAACGATGACCCCGATAATGCCCCATACAAGAACGCGGTGCTGGTATTGCCTTGGTATCTGGAAGCTTGCGAAAATCACCGATATGACGAACAGATTGTCCATCGATAGGCTGAGCTCCAAAAGCCATACGGTGTAATAATCCGATGCCGTGGCCCCACCGTTCTGGTAGAGCACCCACAGGCCGAACAAAAGGCCGAGCACGGCATAAATGCCCGCGAGACGCAGGGATTCCTTAAATTCTATGATGTGGTCGTTTTTGTTGAGGACGAACAAATCAACATATAAAAGCGTGACGACCGCCGTCAGGAACACACTCCAAAGCCATACAGGCTGACCCAAAAAAATATCAAATAAAAAATCCATATGCCCTTAACCGTCCGCGCTGTTTACTGCCACATACATAAGGAAGTATGCCCATATTTCAAGGCAACATCGTACAGGACGAAGAACGGCCGAACAACCTTTAATGGCCCTTCACGGGGACGGCGGGGGCCGTTTTCCAACGCGCGGCCTATCTGCAAGTAGTGGCCCAACCCATCCCCCAGTTCCACCACGCCCAGCCCGATTTCAAGCGTGTTGAGCGTTGTGACGCCGCATGATGGACACGAGCCCCACCACGATCTCGATCGGTGAGACAATTTTGGCAACGCACGGGACATTTTCGCTCATCAAACCTACAACGGCGCCTCGAAAACCTGGCGCATGGTTGTTTGCGGGTCCGCAAACAGGCCTTTGTAAAAATCCTTTATGTTGGCAACTGGGTTCATGATATTGAGCTAAGGTTTCGGCTATATTTTTAATCTCGCTGATTTTTTGCATGCATCAAAGCGCGCGAAAGTCTGGCTCGCGCGCGCTTTGCGAATTTATGTGATTTTTTTTTAAACGGGTGATGTAGGTACCGGCCCGGCGTCCAGCGAGCGGCCAATCTCGATATAACGCCCTGCGGCATCGAGGAAGAGCGCGGCACCTGCCCCTGCGAGTGGAGGCGCGCCCCAGCCGACAACGGATGTAATGGCGCCGCCAATAAGCTGAGCAGGCAAAAGCCATTTCTGGTCGCCTTCAAGCTTGTCGCCGCCACTGGTAATGCCCTTAATGAGATCACCAAGTGCTTTGGCAGGCTGTCCTAATGAATTGAATAGCAGTGCTATGCTCGAAAGAGCAGGTCTGTGTTCCATGATAACTCCCTGTAATTAATTTTTTATAGTTTTTTATATTCAAACGAGCTTATCACAACGGCGGTAAAATTCAACTTTTTTCTCCGTAACTTAGAAATCCGCCGTTTATGCCGGCGGATTTTTTGACTGCAAAAGAGATTGATTTTTGAAAGGCGTTACAAAGCCAAACCATAATATCTGGCCACTGCTTCGATATTTTTTTGTGCCGATAACGAACTGATCGATCGCTCGCCGCCTACGACATGGTCCGATCCAGCAGGTTGAATGGCAAGAATGGAGACGCGGCCTTTGCCTTCGGCTTGTCCTATAAAATCGCCTACATGATGACCTATCTGATTGTAAAGATGGCCACCGACATATTCTCCTGCCGCCGACCAATGCATAACGAGCACACCGCTAGAATCCAATTCTATTTCCGCACTGCTTGCAGGCGTCGTAGGACTGCGGGCGGCAATTTCGTGGATGATATCCGATAAAGAAATAAAAGCGGAACTTGTCATTATTACCCTCTGACTTATTATGTTTTCATAATTAAGAATTGAAATATACTCCTGCCATGCGATTTTTGCAATGCACTTTTGCTGCTTAAAGATGCTAAATCCCCCATAACTTAGTTAATGGCCGCCAATGAGTTAAGAATTATCTTGTCTTTGCGTCCTATTAATATTATGTATATTCAAAAATAGGGCTGTTTACTAATGTCTTTTGATGAGACCTTGGACGCGGATTTCGAAGCCGCGACTGTAAACAAAAATCCGTTTCCGGTAGTGGAAATGTGGATGCGCGTGCATGGCATGACCCTGCCTGAAGTAAAGCACGCCGAAACGTCGGAGCATTTTTTCAGCGTGTACGGCAATGACAAGGAAGGGCCGATGTTCACCATCCCTTTCCAAACAGCCGGCGCGGCCATCAAGGCGCACGCAATACTGATCGGTGAAATGGCGGATCTGCGCTACACGCTCAAACGCGAACTTATAATTTTATAGAAGGTTTATAATGAGAGCTGCAACCTTGGAAAACATAACCCAACTCATGGAAGATCAAACACCCGTCAGCTTTGCCGCGCTACGCACGCCGCGCGAATTGGCAGACAACGCGATGTTGCGTGATATTTTTGATCGCGGGGTTGTGTTTGGAGTATCCACCAAGCGAAGCGAAGTCATTGTGAACTATTCGCCCAACAGGAGAAATGTTTTCAACGAAGTGAATTTAGACTGCTTCAGCTGTAAAAGTGAGCTGGAAGCATTTGAATGGAAGCAACGTCTGAAAACCAGAGGCGTCACCCCACGCCCGCTTTGATCAAATTTTCTGCGGTGTCTGTTTTAGGCGCGCGATCACATCATCCAGTTGATCAAGATTTTTGAATTCCACTTTCAAATCACCCGCGGTTTCACCCGACATAGTTATGGTGACTTTCAAACCCAGCGCATTGGCGATCTCTTTTTCCACGGCCAGAAGATTGGCATCCTTGAATGTCGGCTGTCCCGTTTTCGCACGATGCTGGATGGATCGGCCCGCATCTTCGGCGGCGAGTTTTTCCGTCTGGCGAACCGACAGACCTTTGGAAATAATTTCCTGCGCCAACAGCGCGGGATTTTTCGCACCAATCAACGCACGGGCGTGACCAGCGGACAATTTGTTTTCGGACACCATCGTCTGCACACTGCCAGGTAGCGAAAGCAAACGGATCATATTCGCGACATGGGAGCGGGACTTACTGACCAGTTCGCCCACATTCTCGGACGTGTAGGAAAACTCGTCGATCAGGCGCTGATAACCGCGCGCCTCTTCGATGGCATTCAAATCCTGACGCTGCAGGTTTTCGATAAGTGCTATCTGCAGAACCTGACCGTCATCCAATTCACGGATGATAACCGGCACTTCATGGATCTGCGCTTTCTGACACGCTCTCCAACGGCGCTCGCCCGCGACGATTTCATACATGTCTTTCGATCCGCGCAAAGGGCGGACCAGAATGGGCTGGAGCAAACCATGACGTTTGATGGAATCGGCCAGTTCAGCAATCGCGGCAGGATCGAACATAACGCGCGGCTGGTCGGGATTCGGTATCAGTTGTCCAATGCCAAGTGTCTTGCGCGGACCTGTCAAAAGCGGCGCGGCGGTATCGGACGCGGTGGCGAAGGTCGCCTCTTCGTCTTCGAACAATGCATCAAGGCCGCGGCCTAATCCTCTGGGTTTTGCGTTCATGTTTTTCTCTCTTCTGTATTATGCGACTTGTGCGGTTTCGATGGCTGCGGTTGTCTGCGCGTTCAGGATACGCTTCTCGCGTTTCAAAATTTCGGATGCAAGGCTGATATACGCCTTCGCGCCGGGGCATTTCATATCATAGACGATCGCGGGCAGGCCATAGGACGGTGCCTCGGAAAGGCGCACATTGCGCGGGATGACCGTCTTGTAGACTTTGTCGCCGAAATAATTGCGCACATCGTCGGCCACTTGGTCGGACAGGTTGTTTCTACGGTCGAACATAGTGAGCGCGATACCGTGGATTTCGAGGCGTGGATTGAACGACTTGTTCACGCGCTCGATAGTTTTCGCGAGGTGGCTAAGCCCTTCCAGCGCGAAGAATTCACATTGCAGCGGCACAACCACGGCGTCCGACGCCACGAGCGCGTTGAGTGTGAGCAAGCTCAAGGATGGCGGGCAATCTATAATGACGTAGTCGTAAGGCAAAGGGACGCGCAAGGCCTTCTGCAGGCGGTATTCGCGGTTTTCTATGCTTACTAGCTCGATTTCCGCCCCAGACAAATGGATGGAGGACGGCAGGACGAAAAGCCCCGGAACCTTGGTCGGTTGCACGGTTTCCGCCACGGATGCGTCGTCAAAGATCACATCATAGGTGCTCTTGCGGATGCCGGCGCGCTTAATGCCCAAACCTGTTGAAGCGTTGCCTTGCGGGTCCAAATCGACCAACATCACACGTCGGCCGATGGCGGCCATAGCAGTGGCGAGGTTCACCGCCGTCGTTGTTTTGCCTACCCCGCCCTTTTGGTTGGCGATGGACAGGATGCGGGGAATACGGTTCGCTGGTCTGGCTGGCTTGGAGGACTCATTATTGGATGGTGCGGAAGGCGTAAATCCATCGATCATGGGCTGGTCCCTTTGTTTCACGTGAAGCGTTGATAAGCCTGTTTTGCACGGATTCCGCCCTACGGGTCAAGGGAATTCCATTTATTATAAAACCCACAGCCTATACAGGTTTTTTCCTGATATTTGTCAACACTAGGATTGCGGCGGATTTTTCAGTCGCACTAGGCACTTGTTTCACGTGAAACTCCCATATCCCCACCTTATCCACTTCCTTATCCCAGTTTTCACCCTTGGGAAAAATCGCCGTGAGATTGGGATTCGATTTTGCCCAAGGGCCGATATAGTCCAAAAGTTGTTCAAGCGAGGCCAAGGCGCGGGCCGTCACAATATCGGGGGCCTGAAGTTCGGAAACGGCCTTTTCGATCCGGGTGTTTCGAATCGCTACGTCTACCCCCGTTTCACGTGAAACGGTCTGTAGGAAGGCGCATTTCTTGGAATCGCTCTCTATAAGCGTTACGGCGAGATCAGGGCGTTCTATGGCCAGAACCAAGCCCGGAAAACCTGCCCCTGTGCCCAAATCAAAGAGGGTTTTGGCCGTTGGCGGTATCAGCGTCAACAACTGAAGAGAGTCCTCGAAATGCCGCCTCCATGCGTCCTGTACGGTATTGGGACTGATAAGATTGATCTTATCCTGCCATTTTAAAAGCAGGGAATGATAGTGCTCAAGCGGCTTCATGAGAGCGAGACTCTTTGGCGCGGCGTTTGACAAAGCGGAGCAAGGATATGACAGCCGCTGGCGTTATACCGGGGATGCGGGACGCCGCGCCTAAAGTGGCGGGACGTATCTTTTCCAGCTTCGTGCGCACCTCCGTTGAGAGGGTGCCTATATCGGCATAATCAAGGTCTACGGGAAGGGCCATGCCTTCTTCTTTACGGAAGGCCTCAATGTCAATTTCCTGACGGCCCGAATAACCTGCATAGAGTGAATCGATCTCTACCTGCTGCCGTATGACGGGTGCAACATGAAGCATTACAGGCCATAAAACGCCGAGCTTTTCCCATGTGATATCAGGATAGGAAAGTAGGTCAAAAGCAGTGCGCCGGCGGCCGTCCTGATTAACCACAACCCCTTGTTTTTGCAGTTCATTCGGTGTTGCAGTCAGTTTATCTCGGATAAGCGTTTGTGCAGCAAACAAATCAGCCTTTTTGGCCTGCCATTTTGTCGTTCGCTCGATACCCGCAAAGCCGCGCTCAATGGCTTTGTCGGTCAATCTTTGATCAGCATTATCGGCGCGTAAAGTAAGGCGGTATTCCGCACGGGACGTAAACATGCGGTATGGTTCTGGCGCACCGCGGGAGATTAAATCGTCCACCATAACGCCTATATAGGCGTCGGCGCGATCCAGTATGAAGGGCTCAATGGTTTCACGTGAAACCGCCCCTGCCAGAATTGCTGCATTGAGCCCTGCAACAAGTCCTTGCGCGGCGGCCTCTTCATAGCCCGTGGTTCCATTGATTTGGCCGGCCAAGAAAAGACCGGAAAGTCTTTTAGATTCAAGGGTTTGTGTCAAATCGCGAGGATCGCAGTAATCATACTCGATGGCGTAAGCCCATTCGAACACTTTTGCATTTTCCAGCCCCGGAATGGAGGCTATAAGCTCCGCTTGTACATCTA
Source organism: Micavibrio sp. (assembly GCA_040381535.1). Taxonomy (GTDB): domain Bacteria; phylum Pseudomonadota; class Alphaproteobacteria; order Micavibrionales; family Micavibrionaceae; genus Micavibrio_A. The sequence continues at coordinate 219,158 of JBEIHF010000001.1, forward strand.
TAGGCAACGCGTTGGAAATTCCATTCGGATAGATGGTCGGATCGTCCAAACCTTCGGGCTCCAAAAATATCTGATGACGCTCTTTATGGGCAAAGCGTACAACCTTGTCTTCGATAGAAGGACAATAACGTGGGCCCGTTCCCGAAATCTGGCCTGAATACATCGGCGCCTGATGGAGATTTGCACGAATAATTTCATGGGTTTTTTTGGTGGTATAAGTAATGCCGCAATCAATCTGTGGCACCGTTATTTTCTCGTTCAGGTAGCAAAACGGTATGGGCGTTTCGTCGGCCTTTTGCATCTCGATACCCGTCCAATCGATGGTGCGACCGTCGATTCTAGCGGGTGTTCCAGTCTTCAGACGACCCAGGGGAAACCCAAGTTTTTCAAGGGTTAGCGCCAATCCTACGGCGGGCTTTTCGCCAACCCGACCGGCCGGTGTTTTTTCCAAACCACGATGGATCAATCCTCGCAAAAAGGTGCCTGTGGTTATGACAACAGACTTCGCCGAGTAATGAAGACCATCGCATGACACAACTCCAGCGATACTGCCATTTTTTATCACCAAGTCCTCGGCACCACCCTCCAATAGAGTGAGGCTCGGATAGTCTTTCAAGAGGGCCTGCATGGCCTCGCGGTAGAGCTTTCTATCGGCTTGGGTGCGGGGTCCACGTACAGCGGGGCCTTTGGAAGCGTTCAACATACGGAACTGGATGCCCGCTTGGTCGGCGATGCGACCCATAATGCCGTCGAGGGCGTCGATTTCGCGGACGAGGTGGCCTTTTCCCAAACCGCCGATGGCCGGATTGCAGGACATGACGCCAATGGTCGACAATTTATGGGTGAGCAAAGCCGTTTTCGCGCCAAAGCGTGCGGCAGCCGCGGCCGCTTCACAGCCTGCGTGACCCCCGCCGATCACAATGACGTCAAAAGATCTGTCCATGGGGCGTTTCTATACTCTTTTTAGGGTCCCAGCGCCAGATCAGTTTTCATAGTTCTTGCCATGAATAGTAGACGGGGCTAGAAGACAAATATGATCAATCTCGTAAAATTATTCGCGCCGGTGGCTTCACCAAAAATAAGCGTGCCACTTATCTCCCGCGTGGGAATTGATGTGCAGGGCACGCTTGCGTATCAGGATAACGAACTCGACCGCGATCTGCAGGATTTTTATTTGTTCCTTCTCACCCACAAGGGCGATGTGAATATTATTTCGACGGAACCGGAATGGGCCACGAGCACGTTGGTCCAGCTCGGCGCGGACTACCGCACCTTCAACGTCATCCAAAAAGATGACTACTATAGAATCCTTACCGAAAGCGGTGAGTATTTTACGGCCATCGATGACGGTATTCCGTACACAAGACAAGCGGCTATGTACATCCATCCGCGCGATGCCAGATTCCGCAGGTTTTTAAGCACGCGCGAATATGAAAGAACGATTGAACATCATTAAAAGGTTAATGTTGGTAGACTAAGTCCACATTTTTTTGCAATGAAAAGTGGAGCAACATTAAAAAAACGCGCAAGGATTGCGCGTCCGAAGACATCATAGCTCGAAATGAATTTTATTGCGAGGAAAGCGAAAGGATCGCCTGCGAGCAAAGCGTTTCCACGGGCGTGCCAGTTTGTTTTGTCTGCGCTTCCACCTGTGACAATCTTTGCATCACGGCGAGCAGTTTTTTGTCCGAATATTTGCGCAATTGAGATGTGAAGGATGGTTTGTATTTGAAAAACACTTCAGGTTGAAGCTTTCGCAATGCTTCATCCAGAGCGTTGCCTTCGTTCATCAAGGCTTTGGTGTAGTGCAAACGTTTATAATGATTTTGCAAAGTGCGTAAAATGCTTACTACCTGAATGCCTTCGCCGAGAAGCTTGTTGTAGGCACGCAAAGCCGCTTCGGGTTTGCCTTCGCCGATGGAATATACCAGATCATCCAAAGATTGGTCGCCCGCTTCACCCACCGCCGCATGCACATCTTCCAGCTTGATCGATTTATCGGCGCCCATATAAGTGATCATCTTTTCGATTTCACCCCGCACACGGGCACGATCCCCCGCAATGTTCTGGGCAAACCATGATAGGGCGTCGGATTGTATATTGTAGCCGTTGGACGTGAGAGTCTGGCGAATCAAATTCGCCACGCCTTTTTCATCATCGACATAGCAAGGCACCGCAGCAGCAGCCTTGTCCTTTTCGATCAGCTGGCGCAGCGAAGAGCGCGGCCCCAATTCTCCTGCCTCCAATATCACCAGATTTTCGGAAGACGGATTTTGCAAATATTCCTTAAGCAGCGTCGTAAGCTTGTCACCCGCATTTTCAATGCGGATCAAACGCGCGCCGCCCATAAGCGACATGGCGCACGCCTCATCCGACAAACGTGCAGGATCATCGGCAAGAATTTCGGCGGTGAGCACGGTGACGTTGAAAGGATCGTTGATATCGGCGACAGCAGTGGCGCCCATGGCCGCCGCACGTTCTTTGACCAGACCGTCATCGGGGCCGTATACGAGAATGGCCCGCGCCTTGGGGTCGGGGTTTTTTACAAACGGTTCGATATCTTTCCACGTAAGTTTCATGGCACTTTCAGCATAGGAAATTCAGCGTTTAAAATAAAGCACCACTTGCGTTTCTATCTGCCGCGCCAGATCGGCCAGCGCCGCTTCGCGCGCATCGTTTTCGGAGACGCGGGTTGTGAACTGGCTCCCCAGAACGTTATACGAGGTAAAGGCCTTCAATTCACGCGACATAACCACCTGTCCCGTGGCGCGGTCAGTCAAATGCACAACGCCCGTGATCTTGATCTGCTTCCTCGTGGCTTCGGAATCCACCGTGATATCGAAATCGCTCACGAGCGCGTCAATGTCCGTGACGGTCAAAAGATGGGTGGGCGAGGATGGGTAGCCATCCTGATAAAAGTTATCGATCAGTATATTGCGAAGGTAAACGCCCGATTGATCTGGAATCAGCGCGATTTCAACCGTGTCCAGCCCCTGCGGCGCGGAAAACCCCATAGAACCGGCGCCTGAGGCATACATCGGGCCAAACCCACATCCAAACAAAGGGGCTGTCAAAAAAGCCAAAAACAATAAAATTAGGCTGTTTTTGATTGACATAATTTAAAGAAACCTCGTTATATACATCCCATATAGCAAAAATAAGAACAAAAAATAAGTAATAAGGGTGTGTAGAGGATGTTATACAGCCTCAAACCAGGTCTCGAATTAACGGGGGCCTTCGATCTGTTGTTGCAACAACGCTATTACGACACAGGCCGCCAAGGCCCGCGCCGTAATCTTTCCAATGGCGATCCGCTGACCAAACCGTTCGCGCCGCTGGCGGGAGCTGTAAGAGACGCCATGTTGGATTCCAAGATCTCGCTCTACAGCCGCGGCGGCGGACCCAAACAATTCCGCGACGAAATAATTCCCTATGCCGAGGAGCTGGGCATATCGCCCGTGGCACGCCCACTCACGCACGAAAACATATCGTTCGGAATCGGCAGCACGCATCTTTACACCATGGTTTTACAAACTCTGTCCGCACGGAATGCAAAAGAAAATCCCGGTAAAAAACCGGTGTTGTTGATGCCTTCGCCTACCTACGGCATTTTCACGACGCAGCCGGTGGAACTCGGCTATGACATCGAAACCTTTCCGCTACGCGAAGAAAAAGGATGGCAGATAGAACCCGATGCCATGTCGCGCCGCATTGCAGAGATCAATGCCGAAGGTGGCCGCCATGTTGTCGCGCTTTATCACGCCAACCCGCACAATCCAAGCGGCGCAGTGGCCGGCGGGGCACAAGGACAGCAGGTTTCACGTGTTCTTAAAAAGCACGGCGTGTTCGCGATTGATGATATGGCGTATGCGGGTATCGAACACAAAGATAAGGCGGTACCGTTGGCCGCGCATGATTTTGAGAACGGCGTGACCTTGCTCACGCTCAGCAAAGCTTATTGTATGCCGCGTGCCCGCGCAGGCGTCATGGTTGGCCCGTCATGGATGGTCGAGGCTATCGATCATCAAATATCGGTGAATATGATATCCCTTCCCGCCGGTGTTTTTGCCGCTGCGGCAGCATGTTTTTCCATGAAAAATAAAGTCGAACGGGAAGAAATATATCTTCCCGTAAATAGCGAGAAATACATGGAGCATTACCAGATCATCAAAGCGATGATAGGTGGTCTGGACAGTGTTGGCGATCTTCCCAAAAAACGCGATGACGCCATCATCAAAGCGGTGCGCGAAGCCTATGGTGATGCCGCCAATGCCAAAAAAGTTCTGACCGAAGGCATTCCCCAATTGCACATCATGAACGATGTTCCGGCATCGGGTTATTTTGCCATGTTAAAAGTTACGTCGCTTGATGAAATGTTTTATGGCACCAGACGCATGAGCAATTCTTTTCAATTCGCCGCCGCCGCCATCGATGTAGGCAAGGTGCTTACCCTACCTTTGAATTTCACGCTGGCGGGCGACAACTGCCCCGATGGGTTCCGCATTTCTTTTGGCGGTATGCAGGAAAAAAATCTGGCCCGCGGGATCAAGGGACTGGCCGACACGATAGACCAACTCCCCCGCAAAGCCAACAAAGCGCAGCAAGCGGAGCTTGAAAAAGCAGGACGCGCGTTGGATTCACGCTTCGATCTATAATTTGGTTTTCTTCTGCAGATGCTTTTCGGAGATGCGGGTGTAACCACATTCGAACGTAAACTGTGTGGGATTTTCCGATTTTTTCAGATGCACGTAAAGTCCGTTGATATTCATCAACGGGATCATCTTTTCGATTTCAAAAATCGTATCCTTGTGCGGTACAGACCAATGCGTGACACTTTCCTTTGCGGCATGTTTCGCTTGCGCTTCATTTTCCGCAACGATCAGGATGTTTTTATGCAGCTCATCGAAATGAGCGGGATCATATCCGCCGAGATTGACGAAGAATAGTTTTTCTTTTCCATCGTAAGATTCGGTTTTTAAAGAAACGTTGTAACCGTCGATACAGGCAACCTTCGCCCATACATCCAAATGCAGCGTGTCGGGATCGCCCCACCATTCCTTACGCAAAGCGGGATACGTCTCTTCTATGGTTTCTCCCGCACAAAACCGCATATCATGAACTTCAAGATTGGAAGTCGGTGTGTGGCCGCCGATAAGGATCATCCAGAGAAACGGACCGCCGCTCACGCCGCGACCACATTGACGATGCGGCCCGGCACGACGATGATTTTTTTCACCGACAATCCTTCGAGTGCAGATTTCACAGGACCTTGCGCCAAGGCTTCAACTTCTGCGGTCTTTTGATCGGCGGATGCGGGCAGCGTGATCGTCGCACGCATTTTGCCGTTCACTTGCACGGCCAGCGTGACCGTGTCGGATTCCAAAAGCGCTGGATCGGCTTTTGGCCATGCGGTTCGTGTGAGGTTATCTTTATGCCCGAGCTGTTCCCAGATTTCTTCGGCCAGATGCGGCATCATCGGATTGATCATGATGATGAAGGATTCAATCGCTTCGCGCAGCGCCCATTGATCGGAAACATCTGCGGCTTTAAACGATCCGAACGTGTTGGACAGTTCGCGCAGACGGGCGACGGATTTGTTCATATGAAACGCTTCGATATCGCGGCCCACCCCGTCGATTGTCTTGTGGGTTTCGCGGCGCAGTTTCATCGCAGCATCGGAAAATGCGGATGGTTTTGCAGAAGCCTTGGGCAAGCTTGCGGCCGCTTCGGAAATCATGCGCTCCAGCTTGTTTACATACTTCCACGCGCCTTCGATACCGGCGGTGGTCCATGCGATATCGCGATCGGGCGGAGAATCCGACAAGATAAACAAACGCGCGGCATCGGCGCCATAAGTATCGATGATGTCTTGCGGGTCGATGACGTTCTTTTTGGATTTCGACATCTTAACCTGCGCGCCTATCGTGACGGGTGCGCCGCCTTCTTTTTTAACCCAGCCGCCATTATGGCCTTGTTCAACTTCCGTCGGGTACAGCCACTTGCCCTGATCGTCCGCGAATGTCGCGTGCGTAACCATGCCTTGCGTGAACAATCCCGTGAAGGGTTCATCGGCCTGGATCGGATAACCGCAAGCCTTCATCGCGCGCGTAAAAAAGCGCGAATAGAGAAGATGTAAAACCGCGTGTTCGACGCCGCCGATATATTGATCGACCGCGCCCCAGTATTTGGCAGATTTTTCCGAGAAGGCTTCTTTGTCGTTGCGCGCATCCATATAACGCAGGAAATACCATGACGATTCAAAGAATGTATCGCAGGTGTCGGTTTCGCGAACCGCGGGGGCTTTGCATTTCGGACAGGTCGTGTGTTTCCATGTCGGATGACGGACCAGCGGATTGGTAGGTTCCTCGTAATTGATGTCCTTGGGCAATTCCACGGGCAGTTGGTCTTCAGGCACGGGCACTATCCCGCAGGCATCACAGTGTATCAATGGAATCGGGCATCCCCAGTAACGCTGGCGTGATACGCCCCAGTCGCGCAGGCGGAATTTCGTAACGCCAAAACCCATTTTAAGGTCTTCGAGTTTTTTGATGGCAGACGCGATTCCATCAACCACATTCTTGCCGTTCAGGAACTCTGAATTGATCAATGTGCCCTCGCCCGTGTAGGGAAGTTTTTCATCCGCGGGCATGGAGACGACAGGAATGATTTCGAGTTTGTATTTTGTAGCAAATTCAAAGTCTCGTTCGTCGTGCGCGGGACATCCGAAGATCGCGCCCGTTCCGTAATCCATCAAAATAAAATTCGCAAGCCATACGGGCAGTTTTTTTCCTTTTACAAAAGGATGCTCTACTTCATGTCCTGTATCGAAGCCGATTTTTTCTGCCTGCTCGATCGAAGCCTCTGATGTTCCGTTCGCCTGACATTCTTTCACGAACTCCGCGAAACCTTTTTTGCTTTCGCAAAGTTTTTGTGCCATCGGGTGATCCGCGGCCAACGCCACGAACGACGCGCCATATAAAGTGTCGGGGCGTGTGGAATAAACTTCGATCTGTCCGTCTGTGGTGGTGAGATCGAATTTGAATTGCGCGCCTTGTGATTTGCCGATCCAGTTTTCCTGCATGATGCGGACTTTTTCCGGCCAGCGGTCCAGCGTCTTCAAACCGTCCAGCAAGGCATCGCCGAATTTCGTGATGCGGAAGAACCATTGGTAGAGCTTGCGGCGTTCCACCGGTGCGCCCGATCTCCAGCCCTTGCCGTCCACGACCTGTTCGTTGGCCAGAACCGTGTTTTCGACAGGGTCCCAGTTGACCATGGACTCTTTTCTATAAGCGAGGTCCTTCTTGAAGAATTCGAGGAACATCTTTTGTTCGTGCTTATAATATTCGGGGCGGCAGGTCGCGACTTCGCGGGACCAGTCGATGGCCAGACCCATGGACAAAAGCTGGGCCTTCATCTGCTTGATGTTATCGTACGTCCAATCCGAAGGGTGTACGTTCCGCTCCATCGCGGCGTTTTCGGCGGGTAGGCCCAGCGCATCCCACCCCATAGGGTTCAACACATTGAAACCGCAAGCCTTTTTATAGCGAGCGACAACGTCGGAGAGTGTGTAGTTACGGACGTGACCGATATGAATGCGCCCCGACGGATAAGGTAACATGGCGAGCACGTAATATTTAGGCTTGCCCGCGCTTTCAGTGACATCGAAGGCTTTGTCGCCCGCCCATTTGTCGCGCCATTTGGCTTCGGTCTGCTTTATATTGTAACGCTCGCTCATAAAAATATCGTCCTGTCGGGATTAAGGCCTTCAGTTATAGCCAAAAAATACAAACTGGCAAAAAGAATCCATCTGTTTGCTCTGTATTTATGGTATTTATAAAACCGGAAAAAGATGGAACGCATCACGCGGGCTCTGGCCCTTAAAACCGCAAAAGATTACAACCGGAAACGCGTTCTTCCGGACGGTTTTGAATTCCGCCCCTGCGGCATAGATGATCTGGAGCCGCTGCTCGAAGCGGGCGCCAAATGTTTCGCCTATAATTCCCCCACCCGCCCCGAAATGCGCCACGCCCTCACCCGCGCGCACGCCGCGATTTTCGCGCTCGAAGACACGGGTACCGAACACATGGCGGGGTATCTTTTCGTAGAAGGGCACATCGCGCGCAAAAACCTGTATATAAACACCGCTGCCCTTTTAGAAGAGTATCGCGGAAAAAGTCTGGGGGGCGCACTCTATGATTTCGCGTACCGCTTCGCCGCCGATCTGGGCGCGAAAGGATTGTGGTGCCACACCGCCGTTGACAACGACGTAAACATCCACCTGATGAAGAAAATGGGCTACGGAATTTTACGCCGCGAAGAAAATTATTATGACGACGGCCGCGCGTGTCTTGTGTTCACCAAGAACATTGCGGCCTGAGAAGAGAGTTTGATGCACGCGCTTAAAGCAAAATTGGGATCGGAAATTTTGGGATTTGATGATTACATCAAAAACCAAACACTGCGCGGTATTTTAAAAGAAGATGCAGCAACGCCAGAATGCGATCCGCGGGTGCTGAATGAATATAACCGTCTCGTACGCGCCGAATATCCCAAGGATGAAGAAGCGGGCATATTGCTGCTAGCAGGTAAATACGGATTTCACCGCGATCAAACCGACAATGAGCGCGCGGGATTGAACTGGGCGATGTCCACACCGCTCGTCGATTTGTGCATCGGCGTAAGCTTCAAAGAATTCCAAAAAGACCTACCTGCGTTGAAAGAAGAATTAAGCGGCGATGCAATCATCACCGATACTTTCTCGTTCACGGACGGCTTTGGCGAACATGGCGGCGCTATTATCGGCCTTCATTCTCCTGTTGCGGATATAACGACGGATTTCGATACGTATCTGGAATCACTCACCACCGAGCGCCGCAAGAAATACCGCCGCATGGTGACGGATTTTGAAAAGACCCCACTCACCTTCAAACTCTCGTCCGATGCCATCACGGATGCCGAGATAAAATTCGTGCGCGACAATTTGACCGCTAAGTGGGGCGATGAAGCGGGTTATGCATTCCGCCAGACTTTGTGGGCGAAAGCGGTGCAAACAATCCGCGCGAACCAAATCCTCGTCATGCGCGTTTATGATGGCGACGCCATGGTGTTCATCCAGACCATGATCGTGAAAAATGAGTCTGTAATCTGCCAGTCCATCACCAAAGACGAAGAAAGATTTTATTCGGGATTGGCAGCGATGACTGATTTCGAATGTATCAAAGCGCTGTGCGGCAAGTATAAAATCTTCGACGCTTCCTGCCGTACCGGATTGACGGATCCGGAATCAATCGGTGTTGCAAAACGCGCGACCGTAAACAAGAATTGCATTAAACCCCTATTGGCGATCGGCGCAAATTTTACCGAGCCGGAAAAAGCGATGATCGAAAGCCAAACGATTCAGGGAAAGGAAGCCTGAGATGAGCAACAACGAACATAACGGCCTTGGCCAAAGCAACGGGAATAGCAATGGAAACGGTAATGGTGATATCTCTTCGCTCTCCTCGCCCGCCCGTTACAAATACCTGATCGTATCGGAAAAAATTCTCGACATCGATTATTCCGATTCACAAACGCTTTTTGTAACCGCGCAGGATTTTATCGCCAACAAGGCGGGTGTCGATTTCCGCAAAATGGGCAACACCAAGATTATCAATCTGTGCAGCAACTTTGATTATTTGAGCAAGGGTTATTACGTGTCCTTGATGGCTGAAGCGCGCGGAATCCGCTGCATTCCGTCCGTTGCCGATATGATTTCATTGCAATGGAAGCGCCATTATCAAACCGCGCTACCCGAATTGAACGCGCTGGTCGATAAACATTTCAGAGCGCCCGACCGCGAGCCTAGCTCTTACAAATACATCATCTATTTCGGCCGCGTGAAGGAAGACTCGCTGGAGCCCGTCGGCCGCCGCCTCTTCGATTTGTTCCGCTTCCCGATGATCACCGTAGAGATAAAGCAAGACGCCAAAGGCAAATGGATTGTCGATTCCGTCGAGCCGCTTTCCATCTTTGATCTGCCCAAAGACAAGCACGAAACCTTTGCGGGGTATTTGAACAAATTCACCGGTACGGCGTGGCGCGAAAAAACCGAAAAACGCACCAAACACTGGATCGGAATTTTATACGACCCGACTGAAAAATCATCGCCAAGCGACAAGGTTGCGATTCAAAAATTCCTAAAAGCCGGCAAAGATTTGAACGTATCCATTGAATGCATCACCAAGAACGATTATTCATCGATTTTGGAATATGACGCATTGTTGATCCGCGAAACAACAGCCATAAACCACCACACATATCGTTTTGCCGCGAAGGCGGAATCGGAAGGGATTCCTTGTATCGACGACGTGCAATCCATCATCCGCTGCTGCAACAAGGTGTTCCAGTACGAGTTGCTCGAATCCAAAAAAATCGCGCTCCCGAAAACACACATCGTTGACCGCAAATCCGAAAAGCAACTGTCCGAAGAAGTCTCCTACCCTGCCGTCATCAAGATCCCCGACGGGGCCTTCTCGCGCGGTGTGATTAAGGTGGACGATCCTTCCGCCTTCCGTTGCGCAGCGCTCGAGCTTTTGAAAAAATCCGACGTTATTCTAGCGCAAGAATTCGTACTGTCCGATTTCGACTGGCGTGTCGGCGTCCTCGATGACGAAGTTATTTTCGTGAACAAATATTACATGGCGAAGGGACATTGGCAGGTTTACAACCACAGCGCCCCAAAATCATCCAACAACTGGGCGGGCGCGCATGAATCCATCGACCCGAAAAGCGCGCCGGAAGAAGTTCTCTCGACAGCGTTGAAGGCCGCGAAACTGATCGGCAACGGATTGTATGGCGTGGATTTGAAAATCAGCGGCGGCCGCATCATCGTGATGGAAGTGAACGACAATCCGAACATCGACAGCCAGATTGAGGACACATTCGCGGGCGATAAATTATATCAGACCGTAATTGCAAGCTTGGTAAGACGGATTGAATCGATCGGTGAGACGCCGATGCGCTCTGCTGGCGACAAAACGGGCGATCCTATTCCTCGCCCATATCCGCCACGCGCAGCTGGCGGGCGCGTGTAAGAATGGCGTCTTCCATCTGTGTGCCGGTTTTGTCCGCCACAGTGGAATCCACCCATTTGCCGCCTTTGGTCACCTGACGGAAGACTTTTACCTTCACGCCGTCCGAACGCAGTTGTTTGTCCAGAATGAAAATATTGACCTTGAAACGCTCGTCGGGTTTTTCCTCTGCGATGTACCAATCCGTAATAATGACGCCGCCGAACGGGTCTGCAGAAGCCAGAGGCATAAAGGAGACAGTATCGAGCGAGGCGCGCCATAGATAAGAGTTCACGCCGATCCCGTTGGAGCCGTCGTTCTTTTCTTCCTTGCCGCCCAGAACCGTAAGTCCGTCCTTACCGAAGATGCTTTCACGCTTACCGTAGATGTCACCGCCCGCGCCCGTGGTTGTGCGGTCATGGCCGGAGGGGTATTTGGCTTCGCCTCGATAGGAATCACATGCATTTACGGAAAATAAAGCCGCGACGGCAAGAAAAACGAAAACGAGAAAACGGGCGTGCGTCATGTGAAAGACACTCCTTAACGGGCTATGCGTGCTATTAACGTTTGGATTGATTACCATGGGCAAGGGTTGCGCTCAAGGCCCCGCCCCGCATTCCGGCTTATCTATACGCAGCACCAAGGAATCCAAAGGGAGTCCAAGCTTTTTCATGGATTAGTCCCCCCTTACAAATAATGACATAATCAAGTTAAAACAGCCGATTATCACTGTTGCGCAAATGCCACAGGATTGTACCAATTTCTATCAGGGGGGTGTCCGTTCGTTGACCCACTGCCCCGTTTCAGACTAAATGATGACATCACTCGGAGGGTTCCGGGTGGTTTTCTTATATCGGTCGGTTCCGACCACTCTAAGAAATCTTTTTAATATTTGGAGGAATGAAAATGAAAAAATTTCTGCTGAGCACTGCCCTCGTAGGCGTTGCGTTCGCTGCTGCTCCGGCAATGGCGCAAGTTGACGTAACGGTTGGCGGTCACACGAAAAACTACATCGGCTGGCTCGACCAGGATGAAGATGTTGGCACGGAAGAACGCAATTTTGACATGCTGCGTGAATCCGAACTGCACTTCAATGCTGAAGGCACGGCTGACAATGGTCTGACATACGGCTTCCATGTTGAATCCGAAGTTGATGGCGGTGATGGTTTTGCTGTTGAAGAATCCTACCTTTACTTGGCTTCTTCCTTGGGTCGTTTGAACCTCGGTTCTGAAGACGGCGCTGCTTACCTCTTGCAAGTAGCTGCTCCTTCCGCTGATGCAAACATCGATGGTCTGCGTCAATACATCCAACCTGTTAATTACGACATCATCGCTGGTGGCGCATTTGCTGCTCTTATTGGTGCCGATGGCATCGATTACGACAACGATGCAACGGGTCAATCTGAGAAAATCACGTACCTGTCTCCTAACTGGTCTGGCTTCCAATTCGGATTGTCCTACACTTCGGATGTCGACGGTTCCGACCGCGGTGCTCTGACGGGCTTCGATGCAGATGATGAAGTTGACACATTGGGCTCTGGCTATGACGCCGGTCTTCGTTACGAAGGCACGTTCAACAATGTTGGCTTCGCACTCGGCGCAGGTTATACGACGATAGACGTTGAAGAAGAAAACGGAAACGACGACGATCTAACAGAATGGAACGTCGGTGCTGACTTCGACATCGGCGCGTTCGGCGTAGGCGCAGCTTACACTGAAGCTGAAGGCGGCGTTGATGCAGACGGCGATGAATCTGACACGATCGTTCTCGGCGCAGACTACACGACTGGTCCTTTCCAGTTTGGTTTGTCTTACCTGAACAACGACATCGACGACACGGTGGAAACTGATCGCTTCACGGGCGGCGTTATCTACACGGTAACGCAAGGCTTGACGCTGCGCGGTTCCGTAAGCCATATCGAACATGACATTGACGGCGGCGACGATGCTGATGCAACGTCCGTCCTCGGCGGCGTACAGTTCAACTTCTAATCGAAGCTGACAAGCAATTTGAAAGGGCGCCCATGTGGCGCCCTTTCTATATGTGGAAAGATAACTCCATGACCATCGCAGAGAATTTTGAAGATATTTTCCGCCGTATGAAAAAGGCGGAGCGCAGCGCAGGGCGCAATGAAGGAGATACAAAGCTAGTCGCCGTCACCAAAACCGTATCGAACGAAATTTTGGAACAAGCACTCGCCATCGGTCACCGCGTCTTTGGCGAGAACCGCGTGCAAGAGGCAATATCGCATTGGTCCGATCTGAAAACCAAACATCCCGATATCAAAATTCATCTCATAGGCCCGCTACAAACCAACAAGGCGCGCGACGCCGTTGCTCTGTTCGATGTGATCGAAACGCTGGACCGTGAAAAGCTAGTCGATGCGCTGGCCATAGAGATGAAAAAGCAGGGCAGAAACATTCCATGCTTCGTGCAGGTTAACACCGGAGATGAAGAACAAAAGGCCGGCATAGCACCGCGAAAATTAAAAGATTTTCTGGCCTATTGTAAAAAGGCAGGCCTCACCGTTACGGGATTAATGTGCATTCCGCCCGTGGATGAAGCAGCGGGATTGCATTTCGCTTATCTGAAAGATCTCGCGCGCAAGCATGATTTGATCGAGCTCAGCATGGGCATGTCTTCTGATTTTGAAAAAGCGATCACGGCGGGCGCTACATATGTGCGTCTCGGCACGGCATTGTTCGGCGCCAGATAAAAATAGCGAGATTATGCGTTCCAAATTTGTGTGGAAATATTTCTAGCGGCAAAATTCTTATGGGCCGATGCCGTTTCATACGCGGCCAATTGTTCGGAAGAGGGGGCCGATGCAGGCTTTGCTTGCGCATAAACCAGATCAGGTTTCTTGCCGCCATCGGGCGTGATATCAAAACCAGCAAGCGCGAATGCATTCTCCGCCAGATCTTTTCCCGTAGTGCTTTTGGCAACCGCGTTCACGACGCCGCTTACCGCGCCGATGGGTCCGCCGAAAATTGCACCGCCGATAATATTGCTCATGGGTTTGATAACATCGCCCGTCAATTTTCTGTAGATCATGCCAACGACCGGAAGGTGCTGCAGCGGGTTGATCATGTCGATCACATCACCGAAGGAAAATTCATCTTCGCTTTCGGGATAGGCGATGTCGGGTTTTACGTTGCTTTCGCCCGTGTTCACATTCTGCGCGGCGGGCGCATAGGTGTTGGCGTGGGCGGCCAAGGCCGTTTCATGCACCATCGAACCAAAGGTCGGCATCGGGCCAGCCGTGCGATCGTTCAAATCAAAACGCATGGTCGCGCGCTTCATCGAACCTTGCCAGGACTGGTACAAGGGGTCGGGCCGGGCGACGGGCGCGGAGAATACGGTTGTGGTAGCGGACGGATCAATCATCGAAAGGAAATATTGCAAGCGCCGTGCCACCCCAAGTCCATAATAGATATTGTTAAATCAATAGGTTAGTTGTTATAGTTCGAAGGCGTTAAAGCCCATGCGGAAAGGAATCCATGGCCAAAGCCCCGTCCATAGAAATTTTTGCCTCTACGCCGGCCACCCACGCCTATTTGGCCGATCTAGCCACCCGCGCGGGGCTTTCGGTGACAAAAAACGGCGATGCCGCCATCCTGCTGGCCGAGGGCTCGGCCCCCAAAGGTGCGAAAATGGGCAAGATATTTGTACTAGGCCAAGGGGAGTATTCCGGCGAAAACAGCGCCGGCGTACGTTACCTCCCGACCCCCTTAAAAGCCTCGGTGCTGATCGCGATATTACAAAACGCTCATAGGTTAGAAAACGCCACAGGCGGCATTTTGAAAATTGGAAACCACACGCTTGATAGGCGTGAAAGCCTGTGGAGCAGCGCGGGAAAACTCTCCGTAAGATTGACGGAAAAGGAAGTTGCCATTTTGTCGTATCTTACAGGGCTCAAGGGCTCCACCATCTCGCGCGAGGATTTATTGTCCTGTGTATGGGATTATGCAGAGGGTGTGGAAACCCACACGCTGGAAACACATATTTATCGCCTGCGCCAGAAAATCGAAGAGGATCCTTCAAGCCCCAAAATAATTCTGACGATGGATGACGGTTACAGTCTGGGGGAGTGAGTTACCCCTTTGATTTTTCCAAACGTACGGCTTGTACGAGCGCTTCGAGAAACGTATCGGCTTTCTCGATAATCAAAACCTGCAATCCTTTGCGCGACAATTGTTCCAACTCCGCTATCAACACGTGGATAGTGCGCAATTCATCGGACCGAAGAAGATCGGCAAGATCGACAGGTTCTTCTTTTGGAGCTTCTTGCGGGGGCAAAGACGCGTCGGTGTGGCTATAGACGGCCATGGTCGCGTAGGCCTTTACGGCGCGGGCCGCCATCGGCGAAGCGGGGGTTCGCTCTTTGGGGTTAAGACCCGCATACACGGAATTGGGATCAACCAAATTGTTTTCTTCAGGGGTAGGCTCACCGCGCGTTTTCAAAAACTGCAAAAGAAACGTGCGCAGCGCTTCGACACTAACTTGCGTGGAATCTTCCCACATCGGTGTCGTATCTTCTTTTTCTTCGAATTCCTGCTTCTTGCCCTGATCGTTTTTATCTTCGCGCTTGATTTCAAAACGCGTGTCAGCATGCTCCGCTTGACGCAGATGTGTTTTGAACAAAGGTCCAAGTTGCGAAAACATGAAACAAACAATCCTTATCAGGCCTCATGGCCATAGGATTATTATACCACAGCGTAATATTATTGCCGAATATTCTATAGGGGGTGGGCCTCAAAACTGAGCCAAAACAGGCTAGTTTTTCTATTTTTTAAGGGGTTTGCACCGGTAGGGCCGTGCCTTCGGTCGGCGCTTTATAGAGATCTTGCAGGTCTTCCGTGACGGGGGATACATACCAATCCGCGCCGTAATTCCAAAATGTTTCCATGCCTTTTTTGGTACCCACCGACATGGTCGCGATGTCGCAGATCAAAGCCCAGCGCTCGACGCCGTCGATTTTATATGGCTGGTCGGTGTGCGCTTTCACAGGCTTTAACGTCAGAAACAATTTCGCGGGGCCGCCCATGCCAAATTCCTTCGTCATGTTTTCAAACTGCTCTTTTTGCAAAGGCTGGATCATTAGGTCATCGATTTTTTGCGGGACGATCGCAAAGCGGTAATCTTGATATTTATAACCAAAATGCGTCAGCTCCGTTTCAGGAAGTATGATGTACATCCAGTATTTTTCCTTGCCGTCTTTCTTATCGACGACTTGTTTCAATTCGACATGCACATCGCCGCTGATACCGATCACATCTTCTTCAGGATTGAAATCACGCCATAGCGTCGTTAAGCGCTGCTTTTCTTTCTCGAGATAATCGCCGGCGCGGACGGGCGGCATGCGTTTATAATCCTTGCCGGCCTTGGCCAATATTTCGAAATCCGGCGTAGAATCTCCCGTTTTGAAAAACGCAATGGCGATTTCCTCAGCCGTGGAAACACGGTCGTCAACGACGGCATGGGCAAGAGGAGCGTATAAAAGCGCCATGGCAAGAAGGATCGGAAAAAAGGCGCGGCGGATAAAAGAAAGCATCTATTCTAGGTCCATAGGTTTCGTCTAATATTATGCCTGAAACAAAGCGAAAAGAAAAAGTCTAAAATGGCACGCAAATCGGGTAGGGATGACGGGGACGAGGACGACGCAGTTCTGTGGGAAGAGTTCACCCGCGATATAAAGCCCATGGGCAAAAAGCCGGGAGCCACCAAATCAGCCGTTCCGCCCGAAAAACAGCCAACCCCCCGCACTGCAAAAAGACAAGACGCACCTATCGTACGCGCGCCAGCGAAAACCGTTCTCCCAAAACAGCCCACACAGTTGGACAAAAGTACGCAAAGCAAGCTGCAAAAAGGTAAAATTCCCCTAGAAGGGCGGCTTGATTTGCACGGTTATACACAAACGCAAGCGCAAGACGCATTGGAGGCTTTCGTTATGCGCGCGGCGAATGCCGGGAAAAGATGTCTGCTCGTCATCACTGGCAAAGGTCTTACCAAAAACGGGGAAGGAGTGCTGCGTCAAAGGCTACCACAATGGATTGCGCTCTCGCCGCTCAGCGGCGTCGTGTTGAAAGCCGTGCCAGCGGCGCCCAAAGACGGGGGTTCAGGAGCATTTTACCTCTATCTACGCCGCACCCGTTAAGAGGCGGTTAAGCCTGCTCTGGTAGCTTTTTTTAAGGGGATATCATGGTTATACCAGAATTCAAACCAGGCGATACCGTCGCGTTTTACGTGGATTATAACGACGATCCTAACGCGGCTGCATTATCCGAAGGCGGCTTTGGGACGCTGGGCGGCTTTGACGGCGATTACGCGCTGATCATGGTCCCAGCCGACGACGATGATTCCAAAGGCCTTGCTTTCACTTTCAACTATGGTGGTGAATCATTCGAACGCAAATCAAAGCTAATCCGCGTGCGAAAAGACAAAGTTACCGACGTAGCTTTCAATGTACCCCCGCCGTCAGAGCAAGAAAAAGACCTGGTAAGACAGCTTCAGGAGCTGCATGGATTAAGACCCACTATCTTCTGATTTATTTTCCGATACAAAAATCGCGGAAGATGACATCGAGCACATCTTCGACGTCGACACGTCCTGTGATGCGGCCCAATCCGCGCGCGGCCAAGCGGATTTCTTCCGCCATCAATTCGGGAAGGTTTGCGGTCAGCGAATGTTCCAGTCTTTGCAGGGTCTCTTCAAGCGCATCGCGATGACGGCTACGTGTCAAAGACGGTGTTTCACGTGAATCACTGAAGGCTTTTAAAATTTTTTCGGACAACGCGGCGATCAATTTATCGATACCTTCGTTCGTCGTCGAAGAAATCGCAATACCTTCTTTGCCAACAAATTTTGGATCATCCTTCTTCGTGAAAACTAAAATCGAATTATCATCTTTCAGGGAAAGCGTGTTTTTGTTGGATATTTCTTCCGTTCCATCGAAAAGCAGAAGCTTGATATCGGCATCTCGCGCGCGTTTCAACGCCCGCTTTATACCTTCGGATTCCACGGAACCGTGACCCCCATCATCTTTCAATTCTTCGGCGCGCAGGCCCGCCGTATCGGCGAGAATAACCGGATAGCCGCCCAAGTTCAGATGCACCTCTATCACATCGCGTGTCGTGCCCGCCATGGGGGAGACAATCGCAACGTCGCGTTTGGCGAGAGCGTTAAGAAGCGATGATTTTCCCGCATTGGGCGCGCCGAGAATGGTGATCTGGATACCATCGCGCAGACGCTCCCCGCGATGCCCGTCGTTCAAATGCGCGGATATTTCGTCCATCAATTTTTGAAGCGCGGGGATTTGGGTTTTTATCTGAGAATCCGGAACGTCTTCATCGGGGAAATCGATCACCGCCTCGATATAGGCCATGATTTTTACAAGCTCCGTGCGCCAGCCTTCATAAAGCCGTGCCAGCGCGCCGTCCATCTGGCTGAGCGCCTGTTCGCGCTGAGCTTGCGTTTGTGCATCGATCAGATCCGCGATCGCTTCCGCGGCGGTCAAATCCATCTTGTCGTTTTCAAAGGCGCGCTTGGTAAATTCACCGCCCGTTGCCATGCGGTGCCCATCGAACGTAGAAAGCGTTTCAAACAAGGCTTCCAAAACCGCCTGTGATCCATGGACATGATATTCCACGACGTCTTCGCCCGTGAAAGAATACGGGCCTTTGAAAGTAAGCACCAGCGCGCGGTCTATCACCGCGCCGTTCTTGTCGTTGAGCGGAAACACATTCGCCACGCGCGGGGCAGATGTATGCGTGCCCGTGATTTTTTGTAAGGAATGAAAAGCGCCAGCGCCCGAAACCCGCACGATGGAAACGCCCGCCTTGCCGGCGGCGGAGCTCAGCGCGTAAATCGTATCCGCCGCGCTCATATAAAATTACGCTTGTTTCTTTTTAGGCTTGGAGTCTTCGCCTGGCATATTCACGCCCATTTGTCCCCAGAACATTTTTTGCATTTCGCCCCAGCCGTTCATGGTCATCGGCATCCATGTTTTGACAAGTGTTTCAGGGTCAAGAGCGCGCAGGTTTTCGGCCATACGTTCCTCAAGTTCCTTCATCATGCGTTCTTGCATCGGCGCGATGTCGGGAAGGCCCAAAAAACGGCGCGCCTCTTCCGGGGTGCATTCGATATCGAAATTGACTTTCATGGCCCTAAATCCTTAGCGATGATACGAGTGATTATATACGTCCTCTATATAGACGAACGCACCGCGTATTGGTAGGGTTTTTCCATGTCCGAAGAGATCCCATATCCCGACGAAGCACAACTGGCGCGCACGGCCCTGGAGCATGTCCAGCGGATTTTCAAGGGAAACGGGGTCAAGGCCGACACGATCACCATCGCCTCCCAGAAAATATCCCGCCACGCGATGAACGCAGGAACCTATCTGGAGCTTAAACCCATCAAAACCGAAAAACACATGCCTGGCAAAGTCATGGTCGGCCAGTTGGCGTCCTCGCGCGAAGACGCCACCACGAAGATAGACCAGCATATGGTGGCCGCCGCGCGCGATCCTGCCGTAGCCGCGCAGATCGCAAATGTCTTGCTGTCCCGCCCGGATCAGGGTTTTGGTTTAAACCAACAGGCTGTGCCGCTCGATTTTCTGCGCCGTGAATTCACGTGGCACGAAGGATGTCAGACCTGCCGCGGTACATCGAACGCGCCATGCCAGAAATGTCAGGGCAGAAAACTGGAGACCTGCATCAAATGCACGGGCCGCGGATTGATGCAGTGCCCGATGTGCCGCGCGACGGGATTGTTGCAAGGACAAAAATGCCCGAAATGTTCTGGCCAGCGTTACATGCCATGCGATCAATGCCAGAGGTCTGGCATGATGCGTTGCCGCCTGTGCAACGGTCTGGGCGTTATGAAATGCCCGCAATGTGCAGGCCAGGGATGGAAAAGCCTTGTGATGACGGTGACGGCGCAGGCCGTCACCTATTTCGAATATGATATCAAAACGATCCCAAAGGGCGCGGCAGATATGCTGGAAACCTACGGGCCAAAACTGGTGACGGGCGGACGTGTGAAAATCAAATCGCGTGTCGCGGACCAAAAAGAAAACGTGCTCGGCGCGAATTATGAAGTCGAATTCCCTTACGGCGAAGTGATCTTTGCAGTGGGCAAGGGTGAAGCGAAAGCGCAATTGTTCGGGTATAAGGCCGACATGCTGGATTTCCCGTTCATGCTGGATAAAATCATCGGCCCTTCCGTGCATGGATTGGAAGACGCAGCAAAAGACATCGGTTCGGTCGCGGAAAAAATCAGGAAAGCCACGAGATACCGCCTTATCGCGCAAGCGTTTTTGAGTGCGGCCAAAACCACACCAAAAAAGACTGCGGCAATGCTTTTGAAAACCTACGACATAGGATTGTCGCAAGGCATGGCGGAAAAGGTTGCACTCCTCGCCGAAACCACGACATCGCACATCACAAGAAAGCCGCGCATATTCGGTCTGATCGCGGGCCTGCTCCTCAATGCGGGCCTGATGTATGCCTATTACATGCTGCCCGTAAGGTCACAGATCGCAGCCTATCTGCCAACGCCCAAGGCGGATATCGTATTAGACCTTATCGCGCTGGGGCTCGGTGGTTTCCTGACCACGATTGTGATCCAGATAACGGGAGCAGGGGCGATCAGAAAAGCGCTAGGCCATTTGATCAAGGAGGGGCAAAAGAACACGCTTATGCCGCGCTCGGGCCAGCTGGGGCTTATCGGCTATGGGGCGACGGTTCTCATCATGCTAGTCCTGATGGAGCTGGCATCCGACAGACAGACGACCGCGCCCTATTGGTATGAAATCCTGCGCACAAAAATTCTTACATTCTTCTAAGAACACCCGAATGCAACACCGCCCCTAAGAAAGATTCTTGGGGGCGGCGCTTGGGTCAGTGACGTTCGAGGGGACATTCGTTAGCGTTTCACTGACAACTACCTCTGCATGGCCAGACGGGGCAGTCTGCTGTCTTGCACGAGGGAAGCCTGACACCCGTCATGGGATGACGGATCATCGGACGTACGGGAGGCCGCGTGACGCGATGAGGCGGAAGGAATTTTGTTTTTATCTCTGGGGGAATAATGCATTTGCGATTTTTCCATCGGCCCTGCGATGTTGCGCACGCCGAAAGCCAGCGCCATCATGTGCGCTGGGGAAATCTCACCGGGCACCGCCATGGGGCGGGGCTTGGGCGCGGGATCAATGCCAGATGCTGGAGAGACAAGAGCGCAGCGCTCGTCGGCTGTAAGATCGGCAGCCGACGCGGGGCCGCAAACCATCACCAGCATCAAAAGGACGATAACAAGCTTCGTGAACGTATAGATTTTGATCGGCTTTTGGCAGCGGATTTTATGGCCGCAGATTTTAACAGACATGATAACCACCCGAATTTATTATTCTTCTGTTCTTCTCGCCGGACGCTTCTCTGACGTGGCTCTTGATGGCCTGTGCGCGTCTCGTTTTTCCTATTACTCTTCCATTATCTCCTTCTGATATTGCAAGTGCAAATACTTTCGTTTCGGATTTAATTTGCATTTGAGAGGAATTGAATCGGGTGAGGATTCATGCGGGATAGAGCGGAAGGGGTTAATCAAAATAAATTATTTTGAAGGAAGGTTTTTTTTGGCACACGTTATCTGCCTGCGAAAAATCCGTGGGAAACTGTTCAAAATAGTTAACGCAATTATGCATGAGATTTGCAAAAAAAAATCTGCCATGTCACACTATTATCAAGGGAAAAAACATGGAAAACATTAATCATACCGACCTCTTCAAAAATGGTGATGCCCGGTCACTTATAGATTTGATTGCTTCTTTTACAGTGCGTTCCGACGATGTCGAACCTGAAAACAGAATATGGGTGGAATGGGGATTGGACTTTCTTGGGATATTGATTCCCGCGTTGGTTTGGAAACGCAACCACAAGGGTTTCGTTATTAATCCATATGATCTTTACTACCATATGCGTTTTGAAAGCGTCATAGGTCTTGTGGAAGAAGGCTTGCTGCCGCCCGATATCGAGGCGCCGCTCCGCGACTATCTTGAAGGCCTTCCGGAATTTAAAAATATAAAATTGTTTGAAGAATCAGATGAGGAATACAAAACTGCCCACCAACAACATGGTTACCGCATCATGATCTTCTACAAACCTTTGGAACAATTAAGCGCCGCCTGAAAAAAAGCCCCTCTTTCGCGGAGTTTTTGTTATTGGTTCATGGCAGAGAAGAACTCGTCGTTGTTCTTGGTCTGGCGCATCTTGTCCAAAAGGAATTCCATCGCATCGACGGTACCCATCGGGTTGAGAATACGGCGCAGAATCCACATTTTCTGGAGCATCTCTTTGTCGACCAGAAGTTCTTCTTTTCTGGTGCCGGATTTTTGAATGTCGATGGCGGGGAAGACGCGCTTGTCGGCGATTTTTCTTTCCATGACGATTTCGGAGTTACCCGTACCTTTGAATTCTTCGAAGATAACCTCATCCATACGCGAACCCGTGTCGATCAGCGCGGTGGCGATGATGGTAAGCGAGCCGCCTTGTTCGATGTTACGCGCAGCGCCGAAGAAACGTTTCGGGCGTTGCAGGGCGTTCGCGTCCACACCGCCTGTCAATACTTTACCCGAAGAGGGCACGACGGTGTTGTAGGCACGTGCCAGACGCGTGATGGAATCCAGCAAAATAATAACGTCGCGTTTGTGTTCGACCAGACGCTTGGCCTTTTCGAGAACCATTTCAGCGACCTGTACGTGGCGGGCAGCGGGTTCATCGAAGGTCGAGGAAATAACCTCGCCGCGCACAGAGCGCGCCATGTCGGTCACTTCTTCGGGGCGTTCGTCGATCAAAAGAACGATCAGGTAAGCATCGGGGTGGTTCGCCGCGATAGAGGATGCAATATTTTGCAACATAACCGTTTTACCGGTACGCGGAGGCGCGACCAGCAAGGCGCGCTGGCCAAAGCCAAGCGGGGAGACCAGTTCGATCACGCGCTGCGTGTAGGCTTTTTTCGTGGGATCATCGATTTCGAGTTTGATCTTACGCTCTGGGTACAGAGGCGTCAGGTTGTCGAAGTTGATGCGGTGGCGGACTTTCTCCGGCGCTTCGCCGTTGATCGTGTCCACTTTCAAAAGCGCGAAATAGCGCTCGGAATCTTTGGGGGCGCGGATCTCGCCTTCGACAATATCACCCGTACGCAGACCGAAACGGCGGACTTGCGAAGGAGAGACATAAATATCGTCTGGGCCCGGCAGATAGTTTTCTTCGGGGGCGCGCAAGAAGCCGAAACCGTCCTGCAGGACTTCGAGAACGCCGCTTCCTGAGATTGGCACACCTTCGTCCGCGAGGTTTTTCAAAACCGCGAACATCATGTCCTGCTTGCGCATCGCGGCGCAGTTTTCTATGCCCAATTCTTCGGCGAAGGCCAGAAGTTCGGCGGGTGAGCGTGTTTTAAGTTCCTGAAGATTCATGAATTGTCCGATTGATGGCCCGAAGCGGGGAGGGGAGATAAGGCGCCACTCTAGATAGTCGTGGGGCGGCACTTGTAGATGCACTTTGGCGGGCGGGGTTGTTGTTAGATCTCTCTTGGTTTAATTATGTTATACGGAAAATGTTAAATTTTTCTTTTTTGGGTTGCGGGCTATAAACCCTTAGGCAACATGCGGAAAAAAACCGCAGAAACGCTCACAATGTCGTGGAATTTCCAAAAAGATACCCATTTTTTAGCCATTTCAGAGGCTTGTGTCAATCTTAATTGCTTACGGCAATAGAGTTATTTGTTGTAAAAATTTGAGCGATTATGTATATACCGCATCGGTAATAACATAGAGGGTAAAAAATAATGGCCGAACAGCCTCCGCAAACGTCCAAAAAGGGCATTCACTGGACTGCAACGCTCTTGTTAGGGGCTTTTGGTGCCATGGCCCTAAGTGCTGTGGATGAAGCGCAAGAACCGGCGCCGCGCGGCCCGTTTATCCGCACCAAGGCGCCGCCCGCGCGCATGATTCCGCCCGATACCCGCAAGCTCGAAGAAGAGTGCCCGAACGCAAACCGCGGCGAAATACAAACGGTACCATCCCCCTTACGCTACCCCACAAACAGCGTCGAGACATTTACGATCATGGGGGGCATCGGCACAGAAGAATCCGGCGCCGCCTATCAGGTCATGCTCGCTACGCAATTTTTGCTGGCCCATGCGGGCGATAATTTCAAACAAGATGTTGTGATCACCCTTAACACAGGCGGCGGTAGCATAGACACGGGCAACGCGCTGATGGATGCCATCGATTATTATGGTGAAGATAAAGTCTCGATGATATGTGCCGGCGCCGCCATATCCCAAGGCAGCGTACTCTTGGCAACAGGCGGGAGAGGAAAAAGATTTTCCACGAAGCATTGCAATTTCGCAACGCATTCCGCGAGATCCGATATCGATAATCCCGATATGATAAACAATCCTGCCGAAAGTCTGGTCAGCGCTGAACTTCTCACGGCCATGCGCGCGCAACTGAAGCTTGCTACGCAAGAGGTGCGTAGATTTTATGAGACATCTTCAAACGGATTGGTGGACGATCGCTGTGCAAAATACCTGACGCGCGATACACTCACCTTCCTTACGCCCCAGCAAACGCTGCGCCTCGGTTTTGTGGATTTTATTCTCACCGATAACGGGCGGGCCATGACGCTGAAACCAGCTCCCGAAGCACCTTAAATACTATAGATTACATAAAGATTTTTCTTGCGTAAACAACCCTAAGGACGGTAATTGTCTAACTATGAGTTTGCAATTTGTTACGAAGTACAATAACGCCGCGAAAGCACCAGAAAAAGCCCCTGCTTTGACTGGGCTGTTTTGTCTGACAACGGGCTATTTCCTCTCGGAAAAAGGCTACGGCGATAACATGTATGGCAGTGCTTCCGTTTTTGAAATCAAGCCGTACCTTCGCACACGCGGCCATCTTGCGGTTAGTCTTTCTCTCTTGCCCTATATATCGCAACGTGAGGAAAAAATAGGCATGAGGGCGCTTTATAATTTCACACAAGCTATGCGCCCGCTCGAAAACGCAGGCATGGCGCGATATGAATCCCTTCCCGAAGTTAAGAGAGGGATGTACCTTTTCAACCCGGCAGGACAGTATCTAATGTACAAAGCCCTCGGCGAAAAATATTTTCCACACATCAAGGAAATACCAGCTGCACTTCAACAAATCAAAAACGTGATTGTGGCGCCTTAATCAAAACGGTTTTACAATCACCAAGATAACAATCGCGATCATCATAACCGTCGGAACCTCGTTCCAGACGCGATAGAATTTTGCTGATTTTTTGTTCTCATCACGGCTGAATCTCTTCCGCCAAGTGCCGAAGACATGGTGTACACCGGTCAGCGCGATCACCAACGTGAATTTCGCATGCATCCAGTGCATCGCCATCAAGCCGTCCCAATTCGCGTATAGCATCAACACGCCAAACACCCACGTTGCGATCATCGCGGGGCGCATGATATAGGAATATAAACGGAATTCCATGATCTTTAGCATTTCCGAAGAAGGCGAGCCCTTCACGGCGTCCACGTGATAAACGAACAGACGCGGGAGGTATAGCAGCCCCGCCATCCATGAAATCACGGCAAGAACATGCAGCGCCTTGAACCACAAATAATACTCGATGAACAATCCGCTCATGTGCAAGCTCTTGCGCATAGGTCGCGCATGGCGCAACGTTTAAAATTCTCGGGACATACGGATATACCAATGTTCGAGGCGATATCAGGCGCGTTGCGGCTCGAGAGCACCATGTCGGCAAGGCCGCGGATAAAATCGGGATGCGTGCCAACCGTGGGTACACGGTAAAATCCCAAAACGCCAAGATGTTCAGCGACCTCGCGATATTCGATTTCAATTTCTACCAATGTTTCCACATGCTCTTGCGTAAAAGCATGGGGAAGGATGATCACAGGGACGCCGTCTTTGGCGGCTTTCTTCAGGGCATCTTCGGTGGAAGGGGTAAGCCATTTTTGCGCACCCACACGGGATTGATAACAAATCTGCCAATCAAGATTTTCTAAGCCTGTGGCATCGGCAATATCTTTTGCGCATTTCTCGCATTGGGATTGATAGGGGTCACCATCTTTGATGATGCTTTCGGGAAGGCCATGCGCCGAAAACAAAACGCGCGGTGCCATACCTGTTTCTATTTCGCATTTGTCGAACACGTCGCGCACATTGGCAGCATTGGCGCGGATAAAACCATTTTCATGCGGATAACAACAGATAAGTTTTTCTGGTTTCGATACGCCGATCGCAGCGCAGGATTTTTTCCATGCTTGGTAAGAGCTACGGGTCGTAGTCGTCGAATATTGCGGATAGAGCGGCAGCAAAACGATATTGTCGGGATCATAATTTTGTACCTGCGCCGCGATCTCATCGGCCATGGGATGCCAATAACGCATGCAAACAAAGCATTTATAATCCTCTCCCAAAAGAATTTCGAGCGCTTGTGCTTGCGCGTTTGAATTTTCAAGCAGCGGAGATTTATCACCGAGTTCGCCGTAGCTAGTGCCCGCTTCTTTTTTCGAACGCTTGATGGAAATATACTTGGCGAGCAGATAGCGAAACGGCGGCGGCAAGCGCACGATGTTCGCGTCCATGAAAAAATTCATCAAGAACGGCTTGATGGATTCCTTCGAATCCGGCCCGCCTAGATTAAATAAGATAACGGCTGTGCGGCTCATGCTTTCCAGCCCCGTACGATGTCACAAAGTTTTTGCACGTTTTGCACCGGTGTTTCCTTGATCACGCCATGGCCAAGATTGAAGATGAAAGGCTTGCCACGCCACGCAGTATAGATTTTTTTGAGGCCCTCTTCCAGTGCATAACCGCCCGCCAAAAGCAGATCGGGGCTTAAATTCCCCTGCACCGGTAGATGCGGCATAAGAGTTGATACAGCCCAGTTCAAATCAACATCTTGATCGAGTCCGACGCAATCGATCAAAGTTTCGAGCGCGTAATCCGACGTTTGCTGCCCGCCGCAACGCGGGAAACCGATTACTGGGATCTCGGCATGGAAATTTTTCATGTATTCGCCGATTTTGTGGGTCGGCGCAATGATCCATTTTTCAAATTGGTCGCCATGCAAAATTCCCGCATGGCTTTCGAACAATTGCACGCACTCGACACCCGCTTTGATCTGCTCCGATAAATACAAACAGCTCGCGGCCGTGAGGATGTTGATCAGTTTTTGAAAACTATCTGGATTTTCTAATGCCCAGAATTTGGTTTTTGAAAAATCCTTGGAACCGGATCCTTCGATCATGTAGCACGCCACCGTCCAAGGCGATCCGCAAAATCCGATCAGCGTGGTTTGATGAAATCCTTCGGAAGATAATTTTTTTTTGGTGCAACGGATCGTTTCAAACACAGGCGCCAGATGTTTTTCAAGGCGATCTAAATTTAAATCCAGAAAATCCATTTCAGACGTTAAAGCCTGTAATTTCGGGCCTTCTCCCGCCTCGAAGACAACTTTCTGGCCCAAAGCTTCGGGGATAACGAGGATATCCGAAAACAAAATCGCACCGTCCATCACAAATCTTCGAATAGGCTGCATCGTAACCTCGCTTGCCTTTTCGGGATCATAGACCAAATTCAAAAACGATCCTGCGATTGCACGCAGTTCACGATACTCAGGAAGATATCTTCCTGCCTGACGCATCAGCCAGAAGGGAACCCGTTCTGGTTTCTTGCGTTGTAAAACTTCCAGCAGTGGTTTGCGAATGTCGGTCATGACGGGCAGATAAGCAGAACTTATATAAAAATCATATATTTATTTTATTAAGGTTATAGTAGTAGATGGTCCTGTGGGAATCGGGGATGGAATCATATCCTCATATTCATCCACACCATTGGAATACGATTCGAGACGGATTCTTATAGCCACCTTTTCCCCATCGCAGACTCTTCCCACAGAACGAAAAATCTTCCCCCACAGCTTGATAAGCATCCTTAGGGGTCACAGACAGCGGGGAATATATTTCATCCCCGATTCATCCCACGGGCCACAGTCATGGATTCACACAAGATCATACAGGGAACAAAAATATGACAACGCTTGCGGCGAGTCCCACCCTGTGTTTCAATGCCTTCTATGTTTAAAGACGCCTTTATAAAGCTAGACGCCGCGCAGTCCCAAAAGATGGTTGAAAAGCTCAACCCCCATCTCGATATAAAGTTCGAGCCCGCGACGACGACGGCCATGATCCACAATCTCTCATTTTATGAGAACCATTTTCTGGTGGAACTTGCCCGTCACGACCGCCATCCGCCGATCGTACGCAACGCTGTCTGTTCGGACAAAGGTGCCATCACGGTGCTGAACTGGACCAATGATCCCATCCACGCGCTTAACAAGGCGGCGCCCATCAAGTTGCAAGATGATTCCATGATGGACTATGTGCGCTTCTTCTTCACCTATGTGCGGGGCAGCCACGGGCGTTTCTTGATCATAGACTCTGTCGATGATATCGACTGGCGCGAGGAGCCCGCCGCAGCGGGGCGCAAGGCCTTGGGCAAAATGATCGAACCGCTGCATTTGAAAGAAAAGAAACCGGACGACACGCATATTTTCAAAATCAGCATTGTGTTTAAGGATTCATTGTTTGCAGCAGAAGCGCATCTGAAACCGAACGGACAGATTTCCCTTCATAACGAAGAGCTTTTGGTCGAGGATATCCCCGTCGCCGACGATGTTTTTGGCCAATAAACACAAAGCCGTTCCGATTCATCTTTAAAAGTGCGTTTTTAAATCTTTTTTAACCACGATTTCGCCAAAAGTGCCTGAAAATGCATGATTTCCGGCCATTTTTTCACGCTTTCAATAGGATTTGTTTAATCATTTTATCCCCATAATGGCTTTAGGGGCAGACAGAACACAATCTGTCGCAAAACTTCTATTTCTAAAGCGACTTGGGGCAATGAAAAAGAAATCGGACAAAAAAACCGGCACGTTTACAGGGCGTAAAAAAACGCGTCCCTGTCTCATGGCCTATACGCTGAACAACACACAGCCTGTAATATGCACGCTCGTGGCCGACCAGCCTTTCTTCTATATGGAAGAAGACATCATTCACGAGGATGATGATATTCTCGGCCTTGAAGAATATGCGAATTTCGAAGAAGACCTCGCCGCGCTCAAAAAGAAAATGGACGCCTATGAAAGAATGTCCAAGCAATACGAGCGCGCACCTTCGCGCCGCATGGAAGAATTCTCCGCCGAAGCGATCAATATCACCGAAGCACACATATCGTCCGAAGTGACGCTGCTAAAACCTGCGGACAAAATAATTTCCATCATCAATCAAAGCCGCATGGCGAAATCCTTATTGGATTTTGCCCAAACGCATTCCGTTTACATCGTCGAGAGCGAGCAAGTGGACGGCGCACGCTACGAACAAAACAGCGGCAATATTTACATACACCCGGCATTGGGTGAAATCGAACAAGCGCTTTTGGCGGTGCGCGAATTGCGCAGGCACTGGCAGCACAGAAAAGGTGTTTTGATACACCCCCTGACCTTCAATCCCGATCAGGCGATTTTGATCAACCGCGCACAAACGGCGGATTTGACGATCGCGATGATCCGCTCCGCTTGGGAAATGCAATTGGCTGGCGATCGCCGCGCCTGGGATTACATTGAAAATTCCGCGATGTCCGATCTGGGCCGCGCGTTCGCAAGAGAAGCCTTTGTGGATTTCCGCTCCTTGGCGTCAGGCAAGGCTTCTTCGGCCGTTTTCGAGACATGGTTCTTATCGGAGCGTTGCCGCCATCAGGACAAATCTCTGATTTCGACCATGCTGGCCGACCACCAAGGTTATGTATTTACAGGGGAAGATATTTCCCGCCATGTTTCCATAGAGTTGATCACGGCTCTGGGCGAACAGCCTTTCGGCAAGAATTACCTGGCACCTTATGCTCAAACGATCATGCAAGACCCCATCTTTACGGAGGTCCGTGACCGTTCCAACGCCAATTTCCTATGGTTTATCAAGTTCGAGCGTAGTTTCCGCGAAACGGAACAGGCTTTGCAAAGTGAAGAGGGATCTTTCGGGGACGATACTTCGTTGGCCCCTTCGCAACCCACCGCAGGCAAACATGCTAAGAACTCCACAATCATTCCGCTCAACGCGAGCGCAAGACTTATCCACAACGCCGGACAAGGCGCAGACGGCTCATACCTTGAAGAGATGGCCAGAGGCACAAATATCATTCATGTCAGGTTCGGCAAGGGCAAGGGCGCGTAAAGAATTCGTGTTTGCCAGGCCGGTATCAGGCCCGTTCGCAGACCAAGATGTTATAGAGTGTGTGTATACGGAGTGTGACGTGAGATCCGATCGTTTCGAACGAAAAGGACCGAATTTAAAAAACCGCAAAATTTCCGAAAATGTGGTGATCTCCCGTTCGCGTTTGTCGGATGACAACGGCACATTTTTAGAACCCGCTCTGCTAGGCGCCATTCAGGGCGATGGCATAGACCTCGAAAAATTTCCATACGCTTTTGAAACAGATACGGATGTCCTGGGCTGGCTTTGCGGCATGACACAGGAATCTCCGACCGCAAGGTCGATTTTAATAGAGGCACAAATGGATGGCTGGGCCGTGTGTCTCGATGATCTTGGCAACGAAGCTTTTTCCATCGATGATGAAGCGCATTGCATATCGCTTTCCCATTTCGGTTTTACCGCGAACGCGCTGGGCAGATCATCACACTACAGAAATTTAATGTTCGTCAGTTTTGTAAAGGCTTTGCGCGAAATATGGCATGAGCGCGAAGGCCATGATTTTAGAGATACGCACAGACCCGAAGCGGTTTTGATGTTAGAGCGCGCCCGCGCAGCCGACCTTGAAACCATTGCCATCCTTTCCGTATGGGAATTGCGCGGTGCAGGTTTTGGTGATGTATGGAGATATATTCTGGGCTCCGAAGAAGGCGACATGGCGATGATTTTCACACGCGCCATCGAAAAAGACCCCGTAGGTTTTTATGACGGATCGGTTCTGGCCCGCACTTTTTGTCAATGGTATGGCGATGAAGCCCGCGTGGCATCGTGCGATCACGACATTCTCGAACATATGGATATCCTCGTGCAAGATGCGCAGGGCGCGCAGGTTTTCGGCACCAGCCCGATGAACGCAAAAGACGTTGAAAAACTCTCGCGCCTTCCCGCCACGCGCTCCTACCTTGAAGGCATGGGCCGCAATATATGCACGGACCCTTATTTCGTTTGCATGCATGATACGATCAACGAAAGCCATTTGTTCCAGATCGTCTATGATGCCAAGGTCGTGATGGTCGAAGGCGTGCCTTTCAGAGACAGAAAGCTCGCCAAGCTTATTTTCCCCGTCGCTCCGGTTAAAGTAAAAGAATAGTGGAAAGTTAAAGAATAACGGGCTTTCCACAGCCCTTTTGGGCCGCTAATATCCCTTCATGATCACCAAACCCAAGCACGAACCGGTCAGGGATTTTTATCTCTACCTTATTTCCGACGCCACAGGCACGACCTTACAGGGTTTGGCCCGCGCGGTGCTTTCTCAATTCGATGACATTCATCCGATCGAGCGCTTCTGGCCGATGGTGCGATCGGAAACGCAGCTGGAGCGCGCGATTGCTGACATACGCGAACATCCAGGCCCTGTGCTTTTCACGCTCGTCGATAAAAAGCTCAGAAAAAAACTGCATGAGGTGTGTGAAGAGGTCGATGTGCCCTGCATGCCGGTGCTCGACCCTATGATGCGTGCTATGTCGGCCTATCTCGGATTGCCGGCCCGCGGCGTTCCGGGGCTTCAACACACGCTGGACGAAGCCTATTTCAAGCGCATCGACGCGGTGGACTTCGCGCTCGATTTTGATGACGGACAACATATCGAGGGATTGAAGGACGCAGATGTCATTCTGGTCGGCGTATCGCGCACCTCGAAAACACCGACCTGTATTTTCCTCGCGCGCCAAGGCGTCCGCGCCGCAAATATCCCGCTTGCATTGGAAGTACCGTTCCCAAAGGAAGTGGAAGAATTGAAAGGGCCCTTGTTTGTAGGTCTCACCGAAAGTCCCGAGCGTCTTGTGCATCTGCGCCGCACGAGATTACAGGCGGGAGAAGACGATGCACGATACGCCGAAAACAATTATCTCGATATCGAACGCGTCGAAGAAGAAATGAAAATGGCGCGAAGATTATTCTCCAAACACGGCTGGCCCGTGATCGATGTGACACGCCGTTCGGTAGAAGAGACCGCTGCCGAAATCATGATCCTGCTCGAAAAGCGCCGCCGCAAAAAGAAGGAAGGGGAGAGCGCATGAGTTTTATCAAATGCGGTGTTATCGGCCATCCTATCGCGCATTCCAAAAGCCCGCTGATCCACAATCACTGGATCAAAAAACACAATTTGAGCGGCGAATACCGCGCCATCGATATTGGACCCGAAAATTTGAAACGCGGCGTGGATAGATTGAT
The DNA here is from genome assembly GCA_040381535.1 of Micavibrio sp. Lineage (GTDB taxonomy): Bacteria > Pseudomonadota > Alphaproteobacteria > Micavibrionales > Micavibrionaceae > Micavibrio_A. Next base: position 251,711 of record JBEIHF010000001.1, read on the forward strand.
CGACGAAGGCTACGCGGGGTTTAACGTCACAGTCCCGCACAAGCAGGCGATCTTTGATCTTTGCGCCGAAGTCGACGAAACGGCGGAACATATCGGCGCGGTGAACACAGTTTTGGTGCGCGCTGGCAAATTGTTTGGTACCAACACCGATGGCTATGGGTTCATAGAAAATCTGAAACAAAATGCGCGCAGTCTTGATTTTGCGGGCAAGATATTTGTGCTCGGAGCGGGCGGCGCGGCAAGAGCGGCCGTGTATGGTTTGATCGAAGCAGGGGCACAAAATATCGTTATCACCAATCGCACAGTCGAAAAATCATGGGAGCTTTGTTCCATCAATCCCAACATCGTGAAATATGTGGAATGGGATATGCGCAATGCCGAGCTGGAAGGCAGTGCCTTGCTGGTCAACACGACATCGCTCGGCATGAGGGGAAAGCCATCGTTGGAAATTGATTTAACGGCGCTTCCCGTGAACGCGCTGGTCAGCGATATCGTCTATGCGCCGTTGATGACGGATTTTCTTATCCAGGCGCAAGGCCGCGGCAACAAAATCGTCACGGGCATCGGCATGCTACTTCATCAGGCGCGGCCCGCGTTTGAGAAATGGTTCGGTGTATTGCCTGCCATTGATTCTGAGCTCGAGAAAAAGGTGCTGGCATGATTGTGCTTGGCCTTACCGGTTCAATAGGCATGGGTAAATCCAAAGCGGCGCAAATGCTCAAATTTTTGCGCGTGCCCGTCCACAATTCAGACCATGCGGTTCATCATGCATTATCCCCCAAGGGCGATGCGTTCGAAGCGGTGGCCGTGATGTTTCCGGACTCATGGGACAAAAAGAAACGCGTTATCAACCGCACAAAACTGGGCGAGATCGTTTTCAACGACGATGCAAAATTAAAAAAGCTTGAGGGAATTTTGCATCCGCTTGCGCAAAAATCGCAGCAGGATTTCGTGCGCGCCATGAAGGCGCGGGGGCGTAAAATCGTCGCACTGGAAATCCCACTACTCTTCGAAACAGGCGCAGAAAAACGCGTGGATTACACGATCACTGTTTTCGCCCCGCCCGCCGTGCAAAGGCGCCGCGTTATGATGCGCCCCAATATGACGCAAGAAAAATTCCAAAAGATACTGGCGCGGCAAATGTCCGATGAAGAAAAACGCAGCAGAAGCGATTTCGTGGTGCCGACGGGCATGGGGTATGCTGCAACCTTCAAGGCGCTCAGAAAAATCATACAAGAAGTGAGAAAGTAAAATGCGCGAGATAGTCCTCGATACCGAAACAACGGGCCTTGATCCTGCGAAAGGCGACAAGCTCGTCGAGATAGGCTGTGTCGAGCTCGAAGGCCATCTGGCCACGGGTAAAAACTACCATATTTATCTCAATCCCGAGCGCGAAATTCCTGCGGAAGCCACAGCCGTGCACGGCATCACCAATGATTTTGTGAAGGATAAACCGACTTTCGGCGAAGTGGTCGGGGAATTTCTGGATTTTATCGGCGATGCAAAGCTTATTATCCACAACGCCGAATTCGATATGAAGTTTTTGAATGCGGAATTGAAAACCTTCGGGTTTCCATCGCTGGACCATCGCCGCGCCATCGACACCGTCAAAATAGCGCGGGAAAAATTCCCAGGAAGCCCAGCAAATCTCGATGCGCTTTGCCGCCGCTTTGGCATAGACAATTCCAACCGCACACTGCACGGGGCGCTTCTCGATTCCCAGTTGCTGGCCGAAGTATATCTGGAATTACTGGGTGGAAGACAGCAGGGGCTCGGTATAGCCGAAACTATAACCCGTACAGGGAGCGCGATAGAATTCAGAGAGCGTCAGCACAGAAAGCCGCGCAGCTTCCCCGTTTCCGATAAGGAAAAAGAAAAGTTCGAAGAATTTCTCGCAAAGATCAAAAACCCACTCTGGAAAAAATTATCCTGAATTAAAATTCCTGTTGGGGTGGGCCGCCCCCCGTATCACCATTTCCAGGAGAGCCATCGAGCGCCTTGCCCCAGCAATACATTTTGCCGTTAACACGTGTGCCGCATGTGTGTTCATTTCCCGCGGAAAGCGTAACGAAGTCTGTCCAAAAGGTACTACCAGCCGTGTCCCTAACTTGTGTAGGTACACCAGTGTCAAGATCACTTCCGCCGCCCAGCCGTCCCAGGTCACCTTGACCCCAACACCACGCCGTCCCATTGGCGCGTATCCCGCATGTATGTATCACTCCGGCGCTGATATATACCCAATCGGTATAGCCTCCCGCCACCAGAAAAGGGCGTGTCCTCGTAGTACAACTAGTATCTCCCAACTTGCAATCTGTTCCCAAACCCCAGCAATAGGCCAACCCGTTGGCGCGTAGCCCGCATGCATGATTGTTGCCGGTGTCGACATAAATCCAGTCGGTGAAGAAAGTGGGGGCAGTGGCCGCGCCGTCCAGATCGTGCACCTGAACGGGCACGTTACTGACGGTGTTGGTCGACCCGTTACCGAGGCGCCCGCCCGCCGTTGCGCCATTGCCCCAGCACCAAAGCGTGCCATCGGCGCGTAACCCGCAGTTAACATTAGGCCCGTCTGCAGATACCATCAGCCAATCGGTATAACCGCCGCTGACCAGAACTGGTTTTTGTTCATCAATAGATGCGCCGTTTCCGAGTTGCCCTGCGCTTCCTTCTCCCCAGCATAAGGCTGTACCGTTTGCCCGGACGCCGCACGTGCCGCCGATTTGAATCCAGTCTGTGTAGGGGGGGGCGTATGCCAGACCAACTACCGCAGAAGGCCTCAACATGTCCGTACTGTAATTTCCATCGCCCAGGTTTCCTGCGAAAGCATCACCCCAGCACCACGCGGTACTGTTGGCGCGCAAGCCGCAGTTAAAGTTGGCATAGGTAGAAGGCGTAATGGAAACCCAATCCGCCCATCCAGTATTGGAAGCATTACTGTGGACGGCCACAGGTGTGTTCTGTTGGGTGCCATTATCGTTGTTACCGAGAACACCATCAAATCCAGGACCCCAAGACCATGCCGTTCCGTCAACTCTAACACCAAAAGTTGCGCCCCATCCGGCTGATACTGTCTTGTGGAAGGATGGAAGGCGTGTGGTTTTCCATGCGCTGCTAGTTATGCCACCTCCAGAAGCCGATATTTCGCATATATGGCCGTTACGCGCACCGTCTGCAATACAACCATAATCGTCCCAATCTCCGGACAAGTCCCATCCCATCTGGAGGCACGCTGTGCCGCTTTGGTTGGGCTCACCACCCGCCCAGTTTGTGAACAATCCGTTTTGTGGCATTGATCCCAACGAAAAAACCAAACCAGCCAGTTGGCCGCCTTCCCATGTCCAGTTGCCGCTAGTCCCATCCACATCGGCTTGGCCCCCGATGTAATTAATACCGTGGCCGTTTACAAGATTGTTAAATACAATCGCATTTTCAGCCAAGGAATCTATAACAGCCAAATAGGCACCGTTGGCGGCACATTCAGCCTTGGATTGGTCAAAACTTATTGCCGCCGCATGGTCGTCGCGGTAATAACAATGTCCCGTAACAGGATCATTGTAGCTTTGATCACCCAACCCCGTACAATCCGCTGCGCATATGCCAGTACCGCCTGTGCAGGCGTAAAGCTGTTCTACTTCGGTGGCGCTCAACGCACGGTTATACATTCGCAGATCATCCATATCGCCGTGCACGAATCCTGTCCACGGCCCATCGTTGCGTCCGCTGATCCATGTTCCGACGCCGCCGAATTCGGGCGGGGTGTTGCCTGTAGCGCCGCCTACCCAGCCGCCCGCGACAGGTTGACCATCCACATACATTTGCATGGAGCCGCCGTTGCTGTAGGTGTATGTCACGGCGTAATGCCTCCACACGCCGGCCTGATAGACGGTGCTGGTGGTGCTGTAATCGCGCCATATGCCGCCGGTGTCTTTGTACGTAAAAGTAAGATCGTCATTCCAGAGATTTAACCCATAGCCGCTGGAGGTGCTGGGGCCTCCGTATTCATCCAAGATGAAGTTGCGTGAGTTCCCGTAATCCGTCTCTGTCATACGGTTCCACACGGATATGGTTATGCTGTCGGTGGGTCCGAAAGTTATAGGATCCATATCATCAACATAGGTATCAGCAAATACAATTGCGGTATCAACTTTACCCGTGGATGAAACGATAGTGGCGGGGGTTCCGTTCCACCGACCTTTAAAGTCTCCGGTGCCTGCTGCGCTACCTGAATCTACGATCGAAGTGCCACCTGAATCTTCATCCATTTTCCAATGATGTATCAACCCATTGGTTGGCCCACCAACGGGATTAATTATATTGCCGCCGCCTGCGCCGCCTAAAGCCACCCAGGTGGAGCCATCGCAATATTCATAGTTGCCGTCGATATAGCGGATTGCGCCATCGCGACCCGGAGCGCAGTAACTTTCCGCGCCAATTTTTACGCCGCCCGCGACTTCCATTTTCACGGCCGGCGATGCTGTGCCCACACCCACCCTTCCTGTTTGCGTGATGGCGATGTCTGGATCAATCGCGTCTAACCAGTTGGTTGCAGGTACGATATCTCGGCCGATTTCAAAATTGTTCGTCACATGATCGACACCCATTGTATAGGCCTTTGGTCCGAAACCTAATGCGCCTAATGTATAACTATAAATCCCTGCAATTTGTGTAGGAGTTAGAGCAACGTTATAAATACGCAGTTCATCTAGCATTCCATCAAAACCGTTACCACTCCCATCGCCGACATAGATAGGAAATGCGGCGTTTGCCACCATATTTGCGTTGTCGATATCACCATCCGTAGAGTAAAAACCGTACTCAATCCCGTTGATATACATTTTGGTCTGGTTTGCTGCCGCGTCATAAGTGACGGCAAGAAGAAACCACGGCCCCGTAGTTACTTCTGGAGTCATTATATACGCGTCGTGAGTAGGGGGGCATGTGGCAAGGGCACCCGTACACATTTTGAAGCCCATTTGTCCCCATGCAGTGCCCAATTCCCACTGCATACTGGTCGCAAGATCGCTCTTGCGAATCAAGGATCTACCGCCAGTCAGGTCATCGTACTTGATCCAAGCCATCAAAGTGAGTGCATTGCTCATGTTAAGGCTGGGAGTGCTTACGCGTGTTAGGAAGTCGTCTACGCCATCAAAGTCGAGGGCGCCATCGATTATGCCGGCTGTCCATGCGGGGCGTGAGCTTGCGCCGGATCCCAGCGTAAGTGTGTTGGCATTGCCAGATGAATCGGCGGCCGTTGTACCCGATCCGTCATTGAATTGCCATCTGGCTGCAAGACCCGTCAGGTAATCCGCAGGCGGCACATAGTTGACATCGTTGGTAAAAGACATTTGCGCGGAAGCATTCGCCGTTGTTTCCACCAGCAATTGGCTAGGGTCTGAAATCTGGCGCAAGGATGCCTTGCCCGGATCCGTGTATCCAAAACCATCGTTGTTGGCGGTTGAGCTGAGATAGCTACCGTTCAGCGCAACGTTCGTGCCGATCGGCGCAGTAATAACTGTCGCGGCATCGTTCCATGACCATGCGGGTTTGCCTGGGAATCCTGTTACGGGCGTGGGCGGGGAATCCCCCGTTGTAACCGCGCCGTTACCGATTTGGCCGTCTGTATCCGATCCCCAGCAAAGCACAGTGCGATCCGCTTTCATAAGACAGGAGCTGTCCGTTCCGCATTCAAGCCCTACTGTGCCTTTTGATCCGGGGACCATGACAGGATGAGGCGAGTTCGTTGTTGTTGATATGCCAAGGCTGTAGTTGGCGGCGGAGCCCCAGCACCAAACGGTGGAATCCGGTTTGATGGCGCAGGTGTGGCCTCCTCCGACCGAGACATAAGTCCAAGGCCCGTTATTTATCCTTACCGGCGCCAGCTGTTTTGTGGATGTAGCCGCAATACCCAATTGCTCCTGTGAGTCTCCACCCCAGCACCATAATGAACCATCGGTTTTGACCGCGCAGGTGTGTCCCCTGTGGGATATTTGTGACCAAGGCCCGCCGATTACTGCGGTCGGTACGTTTGGGTTCGCGAGGGTACCGTTACCGAGCCCCCCCTCGAAACCATAACCCCAGCACCATGCGGTGCCATCGGCGCGAAGGCCGCAGGTGGTGAGAAACCCCACGTTGATATCAACCCAGTCCGTGGCTACCCCTACTTGGCCTGGGGTACTCGTAGGGTTGACAATGGCACCGTCGCCAATTTGCCCGAATGCATCCCATCCCCAGCACCACAAAGTACCATTTTCTTTGATACCGCAGGAGTGACGTCCACCGGTGGAAATTTTCGTCCAGCGGGCTCCACTGCTTTGGACAGGCCAGGGCGTGGTTTGCGTTCCCTCAAATATAGTACCCAACTGGCCATAAGCATCCGAACCCCAGCACCATGCGGTGCCATCGGCGCGAAGGCCGCAGGTGGATTCATCCCTTGTGGATATCTGCGTCCATGCCGGATACTCGAGCTCCGGAACAGTCACGGTCGAAAAATTCACGCTCCCAAAATTATTGAGGTTGACGGTGGGTGTTTGGTTGGTATTGCACGTATTGCGCATGTTGTAGCGGATACGCAGCCTGTCTGTGAAGGCGAAGGCACCGAGATTGGCCTCGCCGGTAAAGGCCATCGATGTGGAGGACACCAAAGATTCAACGCCGATTTTGACTTCGGAACCTTGGACGGTGCCCGTGCTGTTCACCCTGGCGGCAAAAACCGTCGCCTGAATACAAGTATTCGCCGCCGCAAAGTTCATAGTCACGGTGTATGCGCGCGGCCCTCCGCCATCATCCTTGCCGTAGACGTTGGCTTGCGTAAAGCCGTAGCCGTTATTGCTGGAGCCCGGCGTTATAGCCGTCGTATTCGAAAAGTTAGTAGGATTCTTCTCGATCAAAAGTTGCCTAGTGTAAAGGTTTCCAACCGGTGCTATGCCCGATACTGCGCCGTCCAGATAATAAGTCCGTGTTGTCGGAATCAAAACAGGAACAGGGGAGTGTTCGATGCTTTCGCCCGATCCGTTACCCAACGCCTCATGTGCATCGTTACCCCAGCACCAGGGTGTTCCGTCGAACTTTATAGCACAGGCGGTATATCCCCCGACGGTGATAAGGCCTTCGTAAGAATTGTGCATAGGAGAGATAGCAGAAATATCGCGCGTTGCGGATTCTTTTTTGACTTTCTTGTAAAGCGCCGCAACTTCGCTTGGAGAAAGCGCGCGGTTGTACATACGCACATCATCAATACCGCCGTCATAATCGTAATTGGCGCTTCCGTTTCCTTGGCGTCCTATGAATGTATTCGCTCCAACCCCTGTGTAAGTCAGAGTCATCGCTGTTGCCGAACTTGCGGATAAAACACCATCAATGTAGAGGCGCCAGACATTATTGGTGTCATCGAAAGTGGTTGTGATGTAGTGCCAGCCGGTGCTTTCGAGAGCAACGTTCGAGTTCAGCGCCAGCCATGTTCCACTGCCCTGATAGAGATATGCACTAACGCCCACAAGATCTCTGGTCGCTATGACGACGGAATCGGCAATGCTGAAAAGATTGGATTGTTTGGGCGGATTTACCCCAATATCGCTGCGCCCTATATTGGCCCACAGCGAAATTGTTCCTACGGGTTGTGATCCCATTAACCCCGTGATTTGAACGCCATCGCGGTCATCCATATCAAAGGACAAGGAGCCGTCATTGTTGGGGCCTTTGTTCCATACAGGCGTGTTGAGGAATGTGCCTTCGTAAGTTCCGATAACATCTTCGACCGTCGTGCCTGTGCCTTCGTTCATCGGCCAGTGCGCGATCAGCCCCTCATCCAGCGTATCGGTCAAAGCGGAGACATTGTCCTCCTCATAGGAAGAATACACCAGATTACGCGGCGGCGGTTCGGTGCAACGATAGCCGCTAAGCGCGGTCAAATTGTAAGCTCCTGTTGTGCCGGTGTAGGTGTAAACAAAGTTACCATCGCCACGGATTTGCGGAGATGCATCGCTTGTTGTTGGCACTGAAGAAGCAATTGTAAAGGTGCTGCCGTTGAAGGTTGTGGCATAGGTGCCTGTTCTCGTAGAAGAAAATACATTTACGCCATCGCTCCAGACATCATACGCGTCGATCGCAGGATTATTACCCGCCTGCGTGAAGGCCGCGCCGTCGAATGTGTAGGCGCCGAGGCTTCCGACGAGAGCCGCATAAATGTAGGTGCCATCACCCCATAATTCTGTAGCAAGGCTGCCACCAACTGTGGTTGTGCCTACCTGTGTAAAGGCCGTGCCGTTGAAGGTCCATGCCGCGAGTACGTTGCTTCCGCCCACATAAATGTAGGTGCCATCACCCCATACGGAATCGGCGCTGGAAACAACTTCCGTATCGACAAGATTGAGATCGGCGCCGTCAAAACTGTAGGCGCGCAGGGTTGTGTTGTTGGCTATATAAACATAGCCATTATCAGCCCATATATCCTGAATATTGTTGCCGGTCGCGGCAAAATCGATCATGGTTGCGGTCGTTCCGTTAAAGTACCATGCTTCAATTTGATCGCTGGCTTCGTTTACTACATAAAAGTATGGACCATCACTGGTGAAGCCGGTTACAGAATTTCCAGCGGGACCTGCAAAGCCTGCCAGGCGCGTGAATGTATTGCCGTTAAAGTCATAAACACCAACAGCATTATCTTCGCTGGCGTAAATATAATAACCATCGGTCCATATCTCTGCGCCATTGGGTACAGATATGCTTCCCGCAACCGTAAGCGGAGCGGCTTCGTTCGCGGCGCAGTTCGATGCATTCGGATCAAAATAGGGATCAGCTGGCGGGCTACCGCCGCCGGAAATTCCTGTCCAGCCCACGCCGGCCGCATCACAAATCTCCAAAGAGGGGGGGCTTGTGGATGTGTTGCGGCGAAGCTGTTGGTCTTTTCCAGCATCGCAAGATCCCGTGATGCTGTTATCGCCGGGGTCGCCCGGAAGAACCAGGCCTTTTTCCGTCAGGGCAACAGGACCTTGGAAGGTACCGCCGCCGCCGATCTC
>JBEIHF010000002.1:0-115373 GCA_040381535.1 Micavibrio sp.
TACGGGTGAATGCGAGCTGCCAAGCGGTACCGAGATGGTTATGCCTGGTGATAACGTGAAGATGACCGTTAAGCTCATCGCGCCTATCGCGATGGACCAAGGTCTTCGCTTCGCTATCCGCGAAGGCGGCCGCACCGTCGGTGCAGGCGTCGTCGCTAAAATTATTGAGTAATTAAAGAGAAAGAAAAAGGCAGCGAAATCATGGACAATCAAACCATTCGCATCAGACTGAAGGCGTTCGATCATCGTATCTTGGATCAATCCACGCACGAGATCGTAAACACGGCAAAACGCACGGGCGCACAAGTTCGTGGTCCCGTTCCGCTGCCCACAAACATTAAATACTTCTCGGTTAACCGTTCCCCGCACGTCGATAAGAAGTCGCAGGAACAATTCGAGATGCGTACCCACAAGCGTTTGATCGACATCGTCGACCCAACGCCGCAAACCGTAGATGCTCTGATGAAGCTCGATCTCGCCGCCGGCGTGGATGTTGAGATCAAAATCGGCGCGGCTGCGTAAGGAATAAGGAAGAAGACAATGAGAACCGGAGTAATCGCACGTAAAGAAGGGATGACCAGAATCTTCATGGAAGATGGTCAACAAGTTCCCGTCACAGTGTTGAAGATCGACAACTGCCAAGTAGTCGGCATCATGAGCGAAGAGAAAAACGGATACGTTGCTGTTAAGCTCGGCGCAGGCGATGCTAAAGTAAACCGCACGTCCAAAGCGATGCGCGGCGTATTTGCGGCAGCAAAAGTCAAACCAAAGAAAAAGATAGCGGAATTCCGCGTTGATCCTGCAAACCTGCTTGAAGTAGGCGCAGAACTTTCTTGCGAACACTATGTCGCAGGTCAGTTCGTAGATGTTCAAGGCATCACGGTCGGTAAAGGTTTTGCCGGCGCCATGAAACGCTGGAACTTTAAAGGCCACCGCGCTTCCCATGGTAACTCTGTTACACACCGTTCACACGGTTCAACGGGTCAGCGTCAAGATCCGGGTAAGGTTTTCAAAGGCAAGAAAATGGCCGGTCATATGGGTCATGAAACCATCACGACACAAAACCTGAAAGTTGCGGGCGTTGACCTCGAAGACAATCTGGTTCTGATTGCCGGCGCCGTTCCCGGTCCGGACAATGGTTGGGTTATCATCACGGATGCCGTGAAAAAGCCTGCTCATAAAGACGCGCCGCTTCCGGCAGGTCTGAAACAATCCGCTAAGTCTGCAAAAGCGGCTCCGGCAAAAGCTGAAGAAGCTTCAGCCGAAGCACCTGCAGAAGAAGCAAAAGGTGAATAGTCATGAAGATCGCAGTTAAAACACTTGATAACAAAGCCGCAGGCGACATTACGCTTGATGCTTCCGTATTCGGCGTTGAAATCCGCCCAGACGTTCTGCACCTGATGGTTACATATCAGTTGGCAAAACGCCGCGGTGGTAACCATGCAACGCAAGGCCGTTCTGATGTTCACCGCACGGGTAAGAAACCGTTCAAACAAAAAGGCACGGGCTCCGCACGTGCAGGCGATCGTTCCCGCGTTATCGACCGCGGCGGTCAAGTTGCACACGGTCCGCAAGTTCGTAGCCATGCTACGGAACTGCCAAAAAAAGTGCGCCAGCTGGCCATGAGATCCGCTCTGTCTTCAAAAGCAAAAGAAGGTAAGCTTATCATCGTGGACACCCTGTCTCCGAAAGACCACAAAACGAAGGCGATGGCAGAAGCATTCAAGGCAATGGGTTTTGAATCGGCGCTGATCGTCGGCGGCAAAGAAATCGATGCGAAATTCTCCCGCGCAACCAACAATCTTCCTAAGATTGATGTTTTGCCCGTACAAGGAGCGAACGTATACGACATCCTGCGCCGTGACACTCTGGTCCTGACCAAAGATGCGGTTGCGGATCTGACAGAAAGATTGAAAGGCTAAGATAATGGCAGCGAAGAAAAAAGAAGCAGCGAAAGTTGCAGAATGGATGTACGGTATTATCGCATCTCCGGTAGTGACGGAAAAATCCACCATGGGTTCCGAGCACGGACAGGTAACCTTCAAGGTTCCGGTCAAGGCAACGAAGCCAGAAATAAAAGCCGCCGTCGAAGCGCTTTTCAAAGTGAAAGTGACGAAAGTCAACACGCTGATCAGCAAAGGTAAAACGAAAAGCTTTAAAGGCGTCCGCGCGTTCCGTTCGGATGTTAAAAAAGCCATCGTGAGCCTTGAAGAAGGTCAAACGATCGATGTTGGCAACGGTTTGTAAGATATAACTGATAACTAATTATGGCTCTCCGCCGATAATGGAGAAAGGTGAAGAAGAAAATGGCACTGAAACAATTTAGACCTATCACGCCCGGTACCCGTGGCCTGATCCTGATCGAAAGAGGCGGGTTGCACAAAGGTGCGCCTGAAAAAACTCTGACCGAGGGCAAAAAGAAAACCGGCGGCCGTAATAACATGGGCCGTGTAACAGCATTCTGCCGCGGCGGTGGTCACAAACAGCGTTACCGCATCATCGACTGGAAACGTAATAAATTCGATTTGCCCGCAACGGTCGAGCGTTTGGAATATGATCCGAACCGCACGGCGTTCATCGCGCTGATCTCCTATGCTGACGGCGAAAAAGCTTACATCATTGCTCCACAACGTTTGCAAGCCGGTGACGTTGTCATCGCAGGCGAAAAGGCCGACATCAAACCCGGCAACGCTATGATGTTGAAATCCATGCCCGTTGGTACGATCATCCACAATATCGAGATGAAAATAGGCAAGGGCGCACAGCTTTGCCGTTCCGCAGGAACCTATGCTCAGTTGGTTGGTCGTGACCAAGGTTACGCACAGATCAAACTGGCTTCGGGCGAACTGCGTATCGTTCCTCAAGACTGCATGGCTACTGTTGGAGCGGTTTCGAATCCCGACCACATGAACCAGAACTTCGGTAAAGCAGGTCGTCAGCGTTGGAAGGGCAAACGTCCTTCGGTTCGCGGCGTTGCCATGAACCCGATCGACCACCCGCACGGCGGCGGCGAAGGCCGTACCTCCGGTGGTCGTAACCCCGTTACGCCTTGGGGTAAACCGACCAAGGGTGCAAAAACACGTAAAAACAAAAAGACGGATAAATTCATTATCCGCCGCAAGAAGAAATAAGGAGCTGATTTTATGGCACGTTCACTTTGGAAAGGTCCTTTTATTGACCGCCACCTTCTTAAAAAGGTGGAAGCTGCCCGTCAATCTGGCAAACATGCGATCATTCAAACATGGTCGCGTCGCTCGACGATTCTGCCCCAGATGATGGGTCTGACATTCGGCGTTCATAACGGCAAAAAATTTATTCCGGTCGTCGTATCCGACCAGATGATCGGTCACAAACTCGGTGAATTCGCACCAACACGCGAATTCAAGGGTCACTCCGGCGGCGATAAGAAGGCATCTTCGACCTCTTCCGCTCCTGCCGCAGCACCTGCCGCGAAGAAATAAGGAAGTAAGAGGCTTATTATGGGACAACAAGCAAACGAAAGACGCGTAAAGGATAACGAAGCCATGGCAATGGCCAAGTTCTTGCGCACCAGCCCGGGCAAATTAAATCTGGTTGCCGCTATGATCCGTGGCAAGGCAGCAGGCAAAGCGCTCGTCGATCTGGAATTCTCCAATCGCCGCATCGCCAAGGATGTTCGCAAAGTTCTTGCATCCGCTGTGGCTAACGCAGAAAACAACCACAACCTCGATGTTGACAAGCTGGTCGTTGCAGAAGCTTACGTTGGTAAGTCGGTGAAGATGAAACGCTTCTCCGCACGTGCCCGTGGCCGCGCCGCCCCGATCGAAAAACACTTCTCGCGTCTAACGATTGTCGTACGCGAAGGCGAAGCGACAGCAACGCCGAAACAAAGAAAAGCTGCAGCAGCGAAAGCCGTACCTAAAGAAGCAGCGAAAAAAGAAACAACCAAAAAACCGGCCGCAAAGAAAAAGGCTGAAACCAAGCAGGACAAGGCATAAGGAGCTTTAGAACTATGGGTCAAAAAGTAAATCCAATCGGTCTGCGTCTCGGTATCAACCGCACATGGGACTCCCGCTGGTTCGATGACCGCAAATACGCGGACAAACTGGTACAGGATTTGGAACTGCGCAAATATGTGCAGGAACGTCTGAAAGCAGCTGGCATCTCGAAAGTGATTGTCGAACGCGCTGCAAAAAACACGAAGGTGACTGTTTACACGGCACGCCCTGGCGTCATCATCGGCAAAAAAGGCGCCGATATCGAAAAACTGCGTAAGGATTTGTCCGCGCGCGCAGGTTCTGAAGTAGCCTTGAACATCGTTGAAATCCGCAAGCCGGAAATCGATGCTCAACTAGTTTCTGAAGGCGTTTGCCAACAGCTCGAGCGCCGCGTTTCTTTCCGTCGTGCCATGAAGCGTGCTGTTCAGTCGGCTCAGCGTCTGGGCGGTCAAGGTATTCGTATCAACGTATCGGGTCGTCTCGGCGGTACCGACATCGCACGTACCGAATGGTACCGCGAAGGTCGCGTTCCTTTGCACACGCTACGCGCTGATATGGATTACGGCTTCTCCGAAGCTTTGACGACCTATGGCATCATCGGCGTGAAGGTTTGGATCTACAAAGGCGACATAATGGCGCACGATCCTTCGGCTCGCGACAAACGTATGGGCGAGAACACGGGTGCACCCCGTCAAAATTCCTAATCTTTTCAAGGGATTAGATTTGGGCCTGTTTCTTTGAAAAAGGCCCAAAAAAACTCTGGTAATAAAAGTTAAATGGCGATATAGTCCGGCCGAATTTGTAAAAATCTCCGGACACTATTGTCGGAATGAAACATATAGAGACTGAAACCAAAGGGTTTTAAGTCTATGTGAATGAAAATTTTTTATGTCGAAGCGGAAGTTGGAACATGCTGCAACCTAAGAAAACGAAATTCAGAAAAGCCCACAAGGGCCGCATCCATGGCGAAGCAAAAGGCGGCTCCTCGCTTGCTTTTGGCGCATTTGGTTTGAAAGCCATGAAGCCCGAGCGTATTACGGCGCGTCAGATCGAAGCAGCACGTCGCTGCATCGCGCGTCACATGAAACGCCAAGGTAAAGTGTGGATCCGTGTATTCCCGGATGTTCCTGTTTCTAAGAAACCGCTCGAAGTGCGTATGGGTTCTGGTAAAGGTAACCCCGAATTTTGGGTCTGCCGCGTTAAACCCGGCCGTATCCTTTTCGAACTGGATGGCGTATCGAAAGATCTGGCACGCGAAGCCCTTGAACTGGCAGCAGCCAAACTACCGATGGCGACGAAGTTCGTTGCCCGTATCGGCGAATAATTGAAAAGGTAGTAAAACAATGGCAAAAGCAAAAGCTGAAGACCTGAAAACGAAAACCGCAGATGAACTGCAAAAATCGCTCATGGATGCCCGCAAGGAGCAATTCAATGCGAAACTGCAGCGCGCCGCCGGCCAGATGGGAAACACGGCATCCTTGCGTGCACAACGCCGCAACATCGCCCGCATCAAAACATTTATGAACGCAAAAGCCGAAGGCAAAACGCAAGCAGCAAAGCCCGCGAAAAAAGCACCGGCAAAAAAAGCAGCAGTCAAGGCGTAAGGAGAAGAGCACATGCCACGTCGCGTATTGGAAGGAACTGTAGTAAGCACCAAGATGAACAAAACGGTTACCGTTTTGGTCGAACGCCGCTACATCCACCCAGTTTACAAAAAATACCTGAAGCGCACGGACAAATATGCCGCACACGATGAGAACAACGTCGCCAAAGAAGGCGAAAAAGTTCAGATCATCGAATGCGCGCCTATCTCCAAGCGCAAAAGCTGGATCCTGATTATGGACGGCAAAGAACAAGGTCCTGTAGAGGGCGAAAAAAAGCCGGCTCCTGAAAAGAAAGCTGCAGCGCCTAAAAAAGAAAAAGTAGCAGCCGCCCCGAAAAAGCCTGCAGCGAAAAAAGCCGCCAAGGCGTAACAAGTTAGAAGAAAGCAAATAAGGATTTAAAACTATGATCCAGATGCAATCCAATATGGAAGTAGCCGATAACTCCGGTGCACGTCGCGTAGAGTGCATTAAAGTTCTCGGCGGTTCCCACCGTCGCACTGCCAACATTGGCGATGTCGTCGTTGTTTCGATCAAGGATGCAATTCCGCGCGGTCGTGTAAAGAAAGGCGATGTGCGTAAAGCCGTCATCGTTCGTTCCAAACACGGTTTGAACCGCTCGAACGGCGAAAAAATCCGCTTTGACACGAATGCATGCGTTCTGATTACGCCCCAAGGCGAGCCGATCGGCACACGTATCTTCGGACCCGTTACCCGCGAACTGCGTGGTAAGGGCTACATGAAAATTATCTCGCTCGCTGGAGAGGTGCTCTAATGGCCAACGCGAAAATGAAAATCAAAAAGGGTGACCAAGTTGTCGTCATCACCGGTAAAGACAAAGGCAAGAAGGGCGAAGTCCTCCGCGCTATCCCGACCGAACAACGTGTTGTCGTTTCCGGTATCAATGTTGTGAAAAAACACACGAAACCTTCGCAGTTCGCTGCCGGCGGTATCGAAGACAAGGAACTTTCGCTTCACGTTTCCAACGTGGCTCTGATGGATCCGAAAAAAGGCACCGCTACCCGCATCGGCTTTAAAACGCTGAAGGATGGCAAAAAAGTGCGCGTCGCCAAAAAATCCGGCGAAACGCTCTAAGGAGGATAGATGACAATGGCAAAAGCAGAGAAAAAAGAACTGCCCCGTTTTCAAGCCCGCTATGAAGCGAAGCTGAAGGCCGCTTTGAAAGAGAAATACGGTATTCAAAACGAATACGCTGTTCCAAAACTGGACAAGATCGTAATCAACATGGGCGTTGGTGCCGCTGTTACGGACCGTAAGGCCGTTGAACAGGCCGCCGCTGAACTCGCGCTGATCGCAGGTCAAAAGCCGGTTATCACGAAAGCAAAAAAATCCAACGCGTCCTTCAAGGTTCGCGAACAAATGGATATTGGTTGCAAAGTAACTTTGCGCCGCGAAAAAATGTATGAATTTCTGGATCGTCTGGTCACGATCGCTCTGCCCCGTATCCGCGACTTCCGCGGCATCAACGGCAAAAGCTTCGATGGCCGTGGCAACTATGCGTTCGGTTTGAAAGAACACATCGTATTCCCGGAAATCGAGTATGACAAAGTGGCCGCGGTTCGCGGTATGGACATTATCATCTGCACGACAGCTGCAAATGATGAACAAGCAAAAGAATTGCTCCGCGGCTTCGACATGCCGTTTCGCAATTAGTATTAGTAAGGAAGAACACACACATGGCAAAAGCGAGTGCAGTAAACAGAGACCTTAAGCGTCGCAAGCTCTTTAAGAGCCTTGGCAACAAGCGTGCGAAGCTGAAGGCGATCATCGCAAACAAGCAAGCCCCGATGGAAGAGCGCTTTTCCGCCGTCCTCAAGCTCGCCGAAATGCCGCGTAACTCGGCCAAGAACCGTCAGCGTAACCGCTGCGCCCTGACCGGTCGTCCTCGCGCCGTGTTCCGCAAATTCCGCCTGTCGCGTATTGCAGTCCGTAACCTTGCGTCCCGTGGCGAATTGCCCGGTGTAACGAAATCCAGCTGGTAAGGGAGAAGAAGATATGTCCATGAATGATCCCCTCAGCGATATGCTGACACGTATCAGAAACGGTCAACAAGCCCGTAAGGCGACGATTACCGTTCTGTACTCTAAACTGCATGAATCCGTTTGCGCGGTTTTGCAGGATGAAGGTTTTATCCGCGGTTACAAAACCGTTGATCTTGGCAGCAACAAAAAAGAAATTACGGTTGAGTTGAAATACGATGCCGGCCAACCGGTTATCAAAGAACTGAAGCGTATTTCCAAACCGGGTCGCCGTATCTACGCGCAGATCAAAGGTCTGGGCCAATTCTATAATGGTCTTGGCATTAAAATTCTGTCCACCCCACAGGGCGTGATGGCTGACCACAAGGCGAAAGCCGCGAATGTGGGCGGCGAAGTCCTGTGTCAGGTGTTCTAAGAGAAGGAATATAGAGCATGTCACGTATTGGTAAAAACCCGGTAGCACTGCCCGAAGGCGTCACAGTAGATGTCCAAGGCCAGACCGTGAAAGCAAAAGGCCCCAAAGGCGAACTTTCCGTCGTGATCCACGATGACGTTTCCGTCAAAATGGTTGATGGTCAGGTAAAACTTGAGCGCCGCGTTCAATCGCTGCGTTCCAAAAAACTTTGGCCGACCATGCGCACGTTGGTGAAGAACATCGTGAACGGCGTGAAAACCGGTTACAATGAATCTTTGGAAATTCAAGGCGTCGGTTACCGTTGCGCGATGCAGGGCAACACGCTGGTTCTCCAACTCGGCTTCTCTCATGAAGTTCGCTACGACGTGCCCAAAGGCATCAAACTTACGGTTACCGACCAAACGAAAATCGCGATCGAAGGCATCGACAAACAAGCCGTCGGTCAAGCTGCTGCAAAAATCCGCTCCTTCAAAAAGCCCGAACCATACAAGGGCAAGGGTATCCGCTACACCGGCGAATACGTCATGATGAAGGAAGGCAAGAAGAAATAAGGAATTAAAGCTATGGGAACAAGAATTAGCAAGACCGCAAGACGCCGCTTCGTTACACGTAAGAAATTGCGTTTGGTCAACATCAACCAAAACCCGAACCGCGATATTCGTCCGCGTTTGTCCGTGCACCGTACGAACAAGCAAATTTTCGCGCAGATCATCGATGATGTTAAAGGCGTTACGATCGCAGCGGCATCCAGCCTTGATGCAGATGCAGCCGCGAAAAACGGCGGTAACATCGATGCAGCCACGAAAGTGGGCAAACTGGTGGCAGAGCGCGCGAAAAAAGCGGGTATTAAAGCCGTTCAATTCGACCGCGGTGCTTTCATTTACCATGGCCGCGTAAAAGCACTGGCCGAAGGCGCGCGCGCCGGCGGTTTGGAATTCTAGGAGCAAATGAACATGTCAAGACCAGATAAAGCACCACGCGGCGAAAAAGAAGAATCCGAGTTCATCGAAAAACTCGTTGCCGTTAACCGCGTTGCCAAAGTTGTTAAAGGCGGACGTCGTTTCGGTTTCGCAGCACTCGTCGTTGTCGGCGATGGCCGCGGCCGCGTAGGATCCGGCCACTCCAAGGCAAAAGAAGTGCCTGATGCAATCAAAAAAGCTACCGAAAAAGCAAAACGCAACATGATCCGCGTCCCTCTTCGTGATGGCCGCACGCTGCACCATGATGTTAAGGGCGTATTCGGCGCCGGCCACGTTGTTCTGCGCACTGCCCCATCGGGTACGGGTATTATTGCCGGCGGGCCGCTGCGCGCCGTGTTTGAATGCTTGGGCGTTCAAGACGTTGTTGCAAAAGCCATCGGTTCGTCGAACCCATACAACATGGTCAACTCGACGCTCGAAGCTTTGAAATTTATGCAAAGCCCACGTCAAGTTGCACAACGCCGCGGCAAAAAAGTGTCCGATGTTGTTGCGCAACGCGAAGGCACAAAACAGAACGAAGCCGAAGCTTCAAATTCTGACGAAGAATAATGGGGGAGTGATATGACCAAAGAAAAAGCAAAAGCACCCGCTAAAAAAGCAGCAGCCCCCAAAGCCGCCGCTCCGAAAGCAGAAAAGAAATCCGGTAAAACGATCACGGTTACGCAAATAGCGTCCGCCGCAGGCCGTTATCCCGTACAACGCCAGACGCTGATCGGTCTTGGCCTTAACAAAATTCGCCGCACTTCCACATTGGAAGACACGGCTGCCGTTCGCGGCATGATCAACGCGGTCAAGCACCTCGTGAAAGTGGAAGAAGCGGCTTAATAAGCGGCTCTAGGAGATAGAAGATGAAACTGAATGAATTGAAACCGAAAAAAGGCGCTACGCATAACTACAAGCGTAAAGGCCGCGGTATCGGCTCTGGCAAAGGCAAAACGGCCGGTGTCGGTGTTAAGGGTCAAAAAGCCCGTTCCGGCGTAGCCATCAAAGGCTTCGAAGGCGGTCAGATGCCCCTTTACATGCGCTTGCCCAAACACGGCTTCACCAACTTCTTTGGCAAAACCTACGCCGAAGTCACGCTGGGCCGTCTGCAACAAGCCATCGATTCCAAACTGATCGATGCCAATGGCACGATCGATGCGGACATGCTGCTCAAAGGCAAAGTCATAAGCCACAAACGCGATGGTGTTCGTCTGGTAAATAAAGGCACTCTGAAAACCAAAGTGGCCCTAAAAATTGCAGGCGCGACGAAATCGGCTACGGAAGCTGTTTCTAAGGCAGGCGGCTCTATTGATATCATCAAGATTGAAGTGAAGCCCGTCGTTCGCAAAAAAGCGAAGTAATCTACACATATTTTAAAAAGCCCCGCAAATGCGGGGCTTTTTTTAATGCGGGAAATATTTTTGGCCGTACGGCGTGGCCAGCATGTCCATGATGCCGAGTGGCTCACGGTAAAGATACACGGTACCTATAATTGCGCAAAGAAAGAAGAAGGCGACAATCGCGCTTGTGGCTGCAGCTGGGGGTTCATCGGCGATAAGATGCTCGTTTTTGTTTTGAATGTAGGAACCGTAAATATCAGTGAGTGCGATTACATAGGCTGGGCGCAGGAACAATTGAACCACGGCAACGCAAGCCAAAATAGGAAGCCCAACATAAAGGTAAATGGTCGCAATCGTGTTGTGTAATTCACCGGGCGCAATATGGGTGCGTAACCAGTCCATATTTAAAAAAACAAATGCATAAGTAGCAATAGCGACAATCCAGCACATGATAGAATAACCAAAGCGCACCATCATCATCTGCCAATGCCATTCTTTTATTTGGTCCAGCGTATTTATGCATGTTTCCTTGAAACTGCGCCCCGTAATCAAATTGGGCAACACAGCCATAGTGGCAATCTTCCATATATAATAAGTGAGTTCGCTGGTCACTCGTTCCGAGGGGGAGGTTCTGTCATTTTTCTTCGGCAGACGTTCAACGATTTGCATCACGGTGTAATAACCATCCCACCAATGGAATATCCAAAGTCTCCATGCGCGGGGTAAAACTATTTTTAAACACGCGGCGATGGTCGATGGCTTTTCTTCGTAATAATCGAGCATATGCACGACAGCCATGCATGACGAAAAAATGCCAAGCGGAAACGCCGCTACACCGACACAAACAATGACCCATGCAAACAGGATAATGTCGGCAATCGAACCATCATCGCTGCTCTCCGTGCTCTTCCATACTTCGGGCGGAATCCAGTACAGCATCATTACGAAAAGATAATAGGCAATGGCGACAGACATCCATTGCAACAAGGTGAAGAGGAATAATTCCTTCTCACGGAACATCAATACCCATGTGTAAGCCATGGCGCGGAAATAGCGGCCAAGAGACTCTAGTCCACCAGGTTTCTCGTGATGAAGATTTAAATTCTTAACCGACGTCCGCAAATTGTGGATATCGCGCATACTACCTTCCGGATAAAGCATTTTCTCCACCTCTAAAAAAGTGTATATTCTAATTTTAAACAAAGGTTTAAGGGCTTAGCACAAAAAAACTTTCATTATGGCAATAAAGAAAAATCGAAAGGCTGGCTTCTGGCTGAATAAATCATAGATTAGGGGTGTATCCGCCCTTGTGAAGCAGAGATAAATTTCCTACAAAAGCGGGTAATTCCATCTTTTTATAAAGGTTCTTAAAAATTATGGCCTCTGCCATCGAACAACTCGCCAAAAACGCCAACTGGGGCGCATTTTCCAAAGCCACCGAACTGAAAAAACGCCTTTGGTTCGTTCTTGGCGCTTTGCTGGTGTATCGTCTCGGCACTTACATCCCCGTTCCGGGAATTGACCCCGCCGTATGGGAAGATATCTATAGCCAAAAGGGCGGCGGTATTCTGGACATGTTCAATATGTTCTCCGGCGGCGCTCTGCAACGTATGACCATTTTCGCGCTGAACATCATGCCCTACATTTCTGCATCTATTATCATGCAGTTGGCATCCGCCATGTCTCCCAAACTCGAAGCCATGAAAAAAGAAGGCGAGCAGGGCAGAACAAAAATCAACCAATACACGCGCTACCTCACGGTCATCCTCGCCACTGTTCAGGCTTACGGTCTTGCCGTCGGTTTGGAAGGCATGCAATCCTCGATGGGGTCCGCCGTTATCGATCCCGGATTCTTCTTCCGCGCTTCTACGGTCATTACGATCGTCGGCGGCACCATGTTCCTGATGTGGCTCGGCGAACAAATTACGCAACGCGGTATCGGCAATGGTATTTCGCTCATCATCTTCGCAGGTATCGTCGCGGGCTTGCCGCACGCTCTTGCATCTGTTCTAGAGCTGGGCCGTCAGGGTCAATTCAATCCGATTGAATTGATGGGCCTTGCCCTTATGGTTGTTGGTGTTATTGCATTCATCGTGTTCATGGAGCGCGCTCAACGCCGCGTGGTTGTGCAATATCCCAAACGCCAGTCGGGCAATCAGATGTCTATGGCCCAACAAAACCATATCCCGTTGAAGCTGAATACGTCGGGCGTTATCCCGCCGATCTTCGCATCGTCCTTGCTGCTCTTACCGCTCACTATTGTGAACTTCTCAGGCGCAAGCGCAGATAGCGGTATCTTCTCGCAGATCGTTGCAGCACTTCAACACGGCCAACCGCTTTATATGTTGATGTATGGCGGCCTCATCATGTTCTTCGCGTTCTTCTACACTGCGATCGTTTTCAACCCGCAGGAAAATGCCGAGATGCTCCGTAAATACGGCGGCTTCGTTCCTGGCATGCGCCCCGGCAAACACACGGCGGATTATCTCGACTATGTGTTGACACGCATTACTTTCATCGGCGGTCTCTATCTGGTGTTTATCTGCTTGTTGCCGGAATTGATGATCTCGCATTATTCCATTCCGTTCTATTTCGGTGGTACGTCACTTTTGATCGCCGTATCGGTCACGATGGACACGGTGGCACAGGTGCATTCGCATTTGATTGCGCACCAATATGAGGGCCTCATCAAGAAAGCCAAACTCAAAGGTACAAGAGAGAGACGCTAGAAATGCATTTGATTTTGATCGGCCCGCCCGGAGCAGGGAAGGGTACGCAAGCCAAAATTCTGGAATCCGAATACGGTCTCAAGCAACTTTCGACGGGCGACATGCTCCGCGCGGAAATAGCGGCGGGTTCCGACCTCGGCAAAAAAGCCAAAGCCGTCATGGATGCAGGCAATCTCATATCCGATGAGATCATCGTCGACATGATCGCTTCACGTCTTGACCAACCCGACTGCGCCAAGGGCGTTATCTTCGATGGCTTTCCCCGCACGGTCGATCAGGCCGAAGCGCTGGATGCCATGCTCGCCGACAAAGGCCGTCCTCTGGATGCTGTCATTTTGTTCGAAGTGGATGAGGAAGCCCTGGTGTCGCGCCTTCACACCCGTATCCAGCAAACGATAGATGCGGGCCAGCCCGTGCGCGGCGATGACAACGAAGAAACCATGCGTCACCGCTTGAAGGTTTACCGCGGCCAAACGGCCCCGATCCTGCCGTATTATGAGGCCGCCGGCCTCTTGAAAAAGGTCGATGGAATGCTTCCCATAGACCACGTCACTCAGGCTCTAAAAGCCCTTATAAAATAAGGCCTTAAAGCGTTAAAATAGGTGTTGACGTAGGGGGTTTAACTTCCTATATTGCGGCAAATCTTAAAGCCCCCACAGTCTAATGTTTCTCGTAAACCTATGATTTAAAAGGCTTTTTGATGGTGTAGGACCTGGTATTACGGGTCCGTTTAATATGATCAAAAAGGAGAAACTATGGCTCGTCTTGCAGGGGTAAACGTACCCGACAACAAACGCGCAGTGATCGCCCTGACTTATGTTCATGGCATTGGCCGCTATTCCGCCCGTCAAATTCTGAAAGCAGTAGGCGTTGATGAAACACGCCGCATGAACTCGCTTACCGAAGATGAACTGAACGCCATCCGTTCGGAAATCGACACGGACAAATACATGATCGAAGGTGATCTTCGCCGCGAAGTCCAAATTAACATCAAACGTCTGATCGACATGGCCTGCTACCGCGGTCTGCGTCACAGAAAACACCTTCCCGTTCGTGGTCAACGCACTAAGACCAATGCGCGTACACGCAAAGGTCCTGCGAAACCGATCGCCGGCAAAAAACAAGTCACGAAATAAGGGGTAATGAACAATGGCTAAAGCAGAAGCAAAAACGGCAGGCCCCGGCAAGACCGTAAAAAAAGTAAAAAAGAACATCACGACAGGCACCGTCCACGTGAATGCATCTTTCAATAACACCCATGTAACCGTTACCGATGATCAGGGGAACACGATCTCTTGGTCCTCCGCCGGTCTGATGGGCTTCAAGGGTTCGCGTAAATCCACTCCCTACGCCGCACAGATGGCAGCAGAAGATGCTGGAAAAAAAGCACAGGAACATGGCGTGAAAGACGTTTACGTTGAAGTAAAAGGTCCCGGCTCGGGCCGTGAATCCGCACTTCGCGCACTCGGCATGGTTGGTTTGAATGTCCGCTCTATCAAAGACATTACGCCGATCCCGCACAACGGTTGCCGTCCTCGCAAACGCCGTCGCGTTTAATAAAATTTTGGCCGTACGAATTGTTTCGTGCGGCCATTCTAACCAGAGGCCGGCTAAGAACCGGATGACGTTAACAAGAAAGGGACTACCACTGTGATACAAAAAAATTGGCAAGAACTGATCAAGCCCCAGAAAATCGAAATCGATCACGGCAACAATGCCAAGACGACCGGTAAAATCGTGGCCGAACCGCTGGAACGCGGCTTTGGTCTGACGCTCGGTAATGCGCTTCGCCGCATTTTGCTCTCCTCGCTGCAAGGCGCAGCTGTAACGGGCATTCAAATCGACGGCGTTCTGCATGAATTCTCTTCCATCGAAGGCGTCCGCGAAGACGTTACGGATGTTGTTCTGAACGTAAAAGCCATCTCCGTGCGCATGCACGCTGAAGGTCCGAAACGCATGCGCGTAAACGCCGAAGGTCCTTGTGAAGTGACCGCAGGCATGATCGAAGCAGGTGCTGACATCGAAATCATGAACCCCGATCTCGTTATCTGCACGCTCGACAAAGGCGCGAAATTCAACATGGAAATGACGGTCAATACCGGTAAAGGTTATCGCCCCGCCGCGCTGAACCGTCCGGAAGAAGCCCCTGTTGGTTTGATTCCGGTAGACTCCGTATTCTCCCCCGTCCGCAAAGTGTCTTACGAAATTGAAGATACCCGCGTCGGCCAGATCACGGACTACGACAAACTGACGCTACAAGTTGAAACGAATGGCGTTATATCTCCCGAAGATGCAGTGGCTTATGCCGCACGTATCCTGCAAGACCAACTGCAAGTGTTCATCAACTTCGAAGAGCCCGATGCAGCGACCAGCAGCGAAGAAGGCGAAGAACTGCCGTTCAACCGCAACCTTCTGCGCAAAGTGGACGAACTCGAATTGTCCGTTCGTTCGGCAAACTGCCTGAAAAACGACAACATCGTTTACATCGGCGACCTCGTGCAGAAATCGGAATCCGATATGCTGCGCACCCCGAACTTCGGCCGCAAATCTTTGAATGAGATCAAAGAGGTTTTGACCAACATGGGTTTGCATCTTGGTATGCAGGTCGAAGGTTGGCCGCCTGAGAACATCGAAGACTTGGCAAAACGCCTCGACGACCCGTTCTCGAACTAAAGAATTTTGTGTCCTCCGCGAAAGCGGAGGATGCGATTATAAGGACATAGTGTCCGCCCCCGTTTTTATCGCGAGATGCTACGGGTAATGCCATGGGACCGATGCGTCGGCCCGTAATTTGAAGGAGAACTACCGTGAGACACGGAATGAAACAACGTAAACTGAACCGCACATCCGCACACCGTATCGCGATGTTCGCCAACATGGCTGCTGCACTGATCAAACACGAACAAATAGTAACGACGCTTCCCAAAGCGAAAGAACTGAAACCGATCGTTGATAAACTCATCACGCTCGGCAAAAAAGGCGGCCTCGCAAACCGTCGTCTGGCGATCTCGCGCATGCGCGATCCTGAACAGGTTATCAAACTGTTCGATACTCTGGCCCCTCGTTACTCCGACCGCGCAGGCGGTTACTGCCGCGTTCTCAAAGCAGGCTTCCGCTATGGTGATAACGCACCTCTGGCCGTTATCGAACTCGTGGACCGCGATGTTTCCGCAAAAGGCAAAGACAGCGGCCCGTTATTCGAAGATTCCGAATACGAAGCAACAGAAAAAGTCGAAGCGCCAAAAGCCGGACCAAAGCCATCCAAAAAGGCACCTGCCAAAGCCGTGCCAGCCAAGAAAAAGGCTGCAGCTTAGTAATTTCGAAAAACCCCGCCGGAGCGGGGTTTTTTACGGTCATATTCCTGCCAAATTCACTGCGTAAAAAGGCAATACCGAGGGGCATGTTCATGCGTACGAAATATCTTCAGGCTTTTGCCGCCATATGTATACTGACGGGTGTTTCCGCCTTCGCGCAGGACAAGGTTCTGCCCAGTTCCGCCGAACAGGTGACGCTCTCTTACGCCCCTGTGGTCAAAAAAACATCTCCCGCGGTTGTGAACATCTATACCAAACGCGTGGTACAAAAACGCATTTCGCCCTTTATGGCCGACCCCATGTTTGAAGAACTTTTCGGCGGTATGGGCATGCAGGGTCTTTCCCGTGAACAGGTTGAAAGCTCGCTGGGATCTGGTGTGATCCTCGAAGGCGATGGCCTCATCATCACGAATGCACATGTGGTAAAAGACGCGCAGGAAATCGTCGTGGTGCTTTCCGACCGCCGCGAATTCGATGCCAAAGTATCTCTTTCCGATGAACGCTCCGACCTCGCCATTTTACGCGTAGACACCAAGGGTGAATTTTTGCCCGTCGCACCGCTCAAACCATCCGAAGCATTGGAAGTGGGGGACATCGTGATCGCCATCGGCAATCCGTTCGGCGTGGGCCAAACGGTAACGAGCGGTATTGTTTCCGCATTGGCGCGCTCTTCGCTCAACATCAATGACTTCAATTTCTTCATTCAAACCGATGCCGCCATCAACCCTGGCAACTCGGGCGGGCCTTTGGTATCCATGGATGGCGGTGTGGTCGGCATCAATTCCGCAATCTTTTCAAAATCTGGCGGCTCGCTCGGCATCGGTTTTGCCATTCCGTCCGAAATGGTCGCGACCGTTATCGCCGCTGAAAAAGGCGGAAATCACAGTTCGGTTATTTCCCGCACATGGGTCGGAATCAATGGCCAGCAAGTCACCGCTGATATTGCGGAATCGCTCAACCTTAATCGCCCCGCAGGCGTGCTGATCACCTCCATCCATCCTGCCAGCCCGCTTTTGAAAAAAGGCATGAAGGTCGGCGACGTGGTTGTAAAAATAAATGGCAAGGAAGTACACGATACGGCAGAATTAAAATTCCGTCTTGCCACTATGCCGCTCGGCGAAGGCATCACGCTCGATGTATTACGCAAAGGTGAATCTAAATCCTTCACGACGAAAGCCATCGCACCGCCGGATTCCCCTGCGCGCGATGAAACCAAAGTCGAAGGCAAAAATCCTTTGAACGGTGCCACGTTCGGCAACATCAATCCTGCCGTTTCGGTGGAACTCAATCTGGCACCTGACGCAAAAGGTGTGGTGGTTTTGGATGTGGCTTCAAACCAAAGCGCTTCGCGTCTTCTGGTCCGCGGTGATCTGTTGCAGGCCGTCAACGGCATGGAAATCAAGGATACGAAATCGCTCAAAGAGGCCTTGAACAAATCCACCAAACAAAAGGGTTTTGCGCTGGTGCTGGAGCGTGGCGGCCAGAAAACCCAAGTCGTAATACATTAAAAAGACTGGCTTTTAAGGCCTGTTCGCCCTATGTTCTTGTTATGCCCAATTCCCTCTTCGATGTTGAAGACGACCACAGCCGTGACGCTCCGCGTCCTCTGGCGGATCGTCTGCGGCCACAATCTTTGGAAACGATTGTAGGCCAAGATCATCTGGTGGGTGAAGGTGGAGCGCTCCGCCGTATGGTAGAATCTGGAACGCTGGGTTCCATCATTCTCTGGGGACCCCCAGGATGCGGAAAGACGACGATCGCACGCATCCTCGCGCAACACACCGATTTGCATTTCGAACAAATTTCGGCAATTTTTTCGGGCGTCGCTGACCTAAAAAAAGCTTTTGAATCTGCGAAACTGCGCCGCCGCAACGGGCGCGGCACATTGTTGTTCGTGGACGAAATCCACCGCTTCAACAAATCACAGCAGGATGCGTTTTTGCCTGTCATGGAAGACGGGACGATCATCTTGATCGGCGCCACCACGGAAAATCCATCCTTCGAATTGAACGGGGCTTTGCTTTCACGCGCGCAAGTATTGGTGCTCAAACGCCTCGATGACGACGCTTTGGAAAAAATTATCCAACGTGCCGAAGAGGATGCAGGTAAAAAATTACCGCTCGACAAACATGCCCGTGAAACGCTCAAAGCTATGTCCGACGGGGACGGGCGCTATGCGCTGTCTTTGGCGGAACAAGTGCTGACCCAGCCGAAAACACTGGATACAACGGCACTCACCGAACTCCTGCAAAAACGCGCGCCGCTCTACGACAAGAAAGACGATTCCCATTACAATCTGATTTCCGCCCTGCATAAATCCGTGCGCGGCAGTGATGCCGATGCCGCTTTGTATTGGCTCACCCGCATGTTGAATGGCGGCGAGGACCCGCGCTACATTGCGCGCCGTGTTGCACGCATGGCGGTGGAAGATGTTGGTATGGCCGACCCTCAGGCTATTCAGGTGGCATTGAATGCGTGGGAAATGTATGAACGTGTCGGCTCCCCCGAAGGCGAACTCGCGATTGCGCAGGCGGTTATTTACATGGCGACCGCGCCTAAATCGAACGCGGCGTATGCAGCTTATGGCGCGGCAAAACGAGCGGCTAAGGAAACGGGATCGCTTATGCCGCCCAAACATATCTTGAACGCGCCCACAAAATTAATGAAAAATCTCGGTTATTCCGAAGGCTATGAATACGATCACGGCACCGAGGAAGCCTTCTCTGGGCAGGATTATTTCCCCGATGGCATGAAGCGAGAAGTGTTTTATGACCCCCCGGAGCGCGGATTCGAGCGCGAAATCCGCAAACGTCTCGACTATTGGGCAAAATTGAGAGATAAGAAGAACGGTTAAGGCGGGGTCCAATGTACATGATAGCGGCCATAGCGGCAGGCGGTGCCATAGGTTCGGTTTTACGCCATTATGCGGGCAAAGCCGCACTGACGATGCTTGGTAGCGGTTTTCCCTACGGCACTTTGTTCGTGAATGTATTTGGCTCTTTCATTATGGGTACGCTG
Source organism: Micavibrio sp. (assembly GCA_040381535.1). GTDB lineage: Bacteria > Pseudomonadota > Alphaproteobacteria > Micavibrionales > Micavibrionaceae > Micavibrio_A. Next base: position 19,357 of record JBEIHF010000002.1, read on the forward strand.
GTCGGTCTTTTCGCCCATACCACAACCCCTTCGCAGGAAATGCGTGCTTTTTTGACAGTCGGGTTGCTCGGCGGGTTCACAACTTTTTCCAGTTTTTCTTTGGATGTCGTCACGCTCTATGACCGCGGCGAAATGCTTTCCGCCGCGCTGTATGTATTTTTATCTTTGACCCTTTCTCTGGCGGGCATATTTGCCGGATTGTTTTTAACGAGAAGTTTTGCCGCATGAAAGACGTTCAACACATAACCATTCCGCAGGATGACGACGGACAGAGGCTGGACCGCTGGCTGAAGAAAAACGTCGAAGAGATGTCTTTCGTCATGGCGCAAAAACTCATCCGCACGGGCCAGATCCGTGTAGACGGCAAACGCGCAAAACCCGATACGCGTCTTGTCGCTGGTCAGGAAATCCGCTTGCCGCCCATGGATGAACGCCCTGAAAAAATCGATGGCTATCGTTTACGTGAATCCGATGCGGAATTGATAATCAACGCGGTGATTTATGATGACGGTGAAATCCTCGCCATCAACAAACCGCCGGGCATTGCATCTCAAGGCGGTATGAATATCGAACGTCACATTGACGGTATGCTGGAAGCGCTTTCTAATAAAGAAGGTATAAAACCGCGCCTCGTTCACCGTCTGGATAAAGACACATCGGGCGTTATGCTTTTGGCACGTTCCGCCGACATGGCGCGCAAATTGGGGCGGATGTTCCAAAGCCGCGACATGAAGAAAATCTACTGGGCTGTCACAGCGCCCGCACCGACGGAAATGGAAGGCGAAATCAAAGCGCCGATTCTTAAGTCCGTCGAAGGTCCGAATAAAGACAAGATGGTTGTCGATCATAAGGAAGGCCAAAAGGCTTATACGAATTACGAAGTTATGGAAGTTGCATCTAACAAGGCCGCCTTTGTCGCCTTTATGCCCAAGACAGGCCGCACGCACCAGATTCGCGTCCACGCTGCCCATATGGGCTTTCCGCTTCTGGGCGATGATAAATACGGTGTCAAAGCCGCGCTCGAAGGGCCGGGTATTCCCAATCGCCTTCATCTTCATGCACGCTCGTTGCAGTTTATGCATCCTGTTACAAAGAAGCGCATGAAATTGACCGCACCTCTGCCCGAGGACCTCGCCCGCAGCTGGGATGCGTTTGGTTTCCAGAAAAAACCGGATCACGAGCCTTTTGCCGATTTTTAAGCTTTTACAGGGATTTGCGCCTGATATACTGCCCTCATGAATTCATCCGAATGGCGTAAAAAATCTTTCACTTGGGGCAAGCGCTTGACGCTGGTCGTGCTTATCGTGGGCGGGCTCATCTACGGCGTCCTTGCGCTTGCAGAACGTTCTAAGGATGCCTTGCGTCAGGGCTTCGAAGCACAATTGACCAAAGCTACGGGCCATAAAGCAGAAATCACGGAAATGATTTCGGCGGAACTCGTTCCCAATGTCGCATTTCGCATGAAAGGCATCTATCTGCGCGATGCTGCAAATATCGACAACGCGTTTTTAAAAATTGATCAGGCTTATTTATCTACATCTTTTTGGTCGATGGTTATCGGCGTTGGCAAATATTACGGATTCGAATTCAAGGGAATGGAAATGTCAGGGGGGCTTTGGTTTCCCAAAAAAGCATCTTTGAGATTTGTTGGAATTTCCGATCCGGCTCCCGAGACCACGCCCGCGATTTTTCTGATAGACGGCGTATACAACGATCTGCCGCTTTTGATCACGGCGGAATTGCAACGCAAAATAAAAAGCCATGGACCGTTTTATTCTTTGTCCGATGATTTTCCGGTAACGTTTAAACTAGGATCAAACGAAGGCAACGCCACATACAAGCGCAGTTTTCTCGATGCGGGACTTTATGACGGCCTGATGACACGTGACGGACAGGAACTCCGCTTCAAAATCGAATTGGAAGAGAGTAAACCGCTGAAAATAAAGGTGAGAGGCGCTTTGGGCGGCGTGCATTTTAACGCTGTATTAACCAAATCGGGCGAAGATGATCTCCTGAAGATTTCTTCGGAAAGCCAAAAAGATAGCGACCTTGCTGATCTCAAAAAATTCGTCGAAGCATTTTTGAAGGATTTAGGCTTCTCTGAAAAAGATCTGACCATCACCTATGACGCCGTGCTTCCAACCGCGTCACAAACCGAGGATAAAAAAGAACAATGAAACGCGTTTATAAACTCGCTTCGTTTAACAAAACCGAAGACGGATTTATCATCCAGTTGGATGGCAAGACGGTAAAAACTCCGTCGGGTCAACCCTTGGCCGCGCCGAACAAGCAAATGGCCGAAACTATTGTCGCGGAATGGGGTGCGCAGGGAGATGAGATCATTGCCGATTCCATGCCCATCACTATGATGTTGAATACCGCGATTGACCGTATGCGCGACCGCGACATGATCACCAAAAATCTTTTGAAATATCTTGATACAGATCTTCTTTGCTACCGGGTGAAAGAACCGATTGATCTGGCCAAACGCCAAAAAGAAGTCTGGGATCGTTGGCTGACATGGTTCGACGAACAATTCGAAAGCCCACTCGAAGTCACGTTCAAGCTGGACGCGCTGACACAGGATCCAGACACGCACAAGCAGATCTGGAATTATCTTGAATCTCTGGATGATTACTACTTTACGGTGTTGCAGATCATAACGTCCTTGTCCGGATCGATTGTTCTGGGCCTTGCTTTCTTGGAGCATGAAGCCATGGCTGAAGATGTATATAGCGCAGCCGAACTCGAAGAAATCTATCAAGCGCAAATCGCCGGCGAAGACGAACACGGTGCCGACCCCGTGCAGGAGCGCCGTCAGAAAGCCATGAAACGCGATTTGGCTGCCTCGAAGAACTTCCTCGACCTCCTCAATGACTGATGGCCTTCTAAAAGGCGAAGATAAGAAGCACCGTTGCTGGTGGTGCGGAGCCGATTCTGAATATATGCGCTATCACGATCAGGAATGGGGACGTCCCGTTACAGACGATGTACGCTTGTTTGAAAAAATATGCCTCGAAGGCTTTCAGGCCGGGCTAAGCTGGATCACGATTTTGCGCAAGCGCGAGAATTTCAGAAAAGCCTTCGATAAATTCGATGTCACAAAGATCGTGAAATACACGCAAAAAGATGTGGAACGCCTTGTTAAAGACTCGGGCATCATCCGCCATCGCGGCAAAATAGAAAGCACCATCAACAACGCTGAACGTGCTTTAGAACTAAAAAAAGAGTACGGCTCTCTGGCCGCATATTTCTGGAGCTGGGAACCGGCGCCTGATCAACGTCCGAAGAGATGTGATTTCAAAACGCTGAAACCTCTAGGAAAAACTGACACATCCTTGGCGCTATCGAAAGATTTAAAAAAACGCGGCTGGTCTTTTGTGGGGCCTACTACTGTCTATGCATTCATGCAGGCGATGGGCATGGTCAACGATCATGTGGAAGGATGTCATTGCCGCAAAGATATCGAAAAAATCGGGAAATCTTTCGTGCGCTCAAAATAGGGGATGCGGATTCTACTTCTTTGGTGATCTTTTCCTTTTCTTCCATAACTTTGCGCAATCCTGCGGACAATGCGATAACCACGCAACAGGCGATCCAACAGGCGGAAGCAGGTAAGGCGGTAAACCGTATCTTGCTATTCAAAGATGGACGGATTGTGGAACAGCGCACGCACGACGCCCTGATCGTAAGCCCCGCATCGTATTACAAGAAATTGTATGACATGCAGGCTTTTGATCTGGTCGGTAAAAACCCCATCATTCTGGGGGTCAAGTAATGTAAATACTGCATAGAAGCCCCCAGGGAATAATGATCCAAAGGGGGCTTCTAAGAGTATAAATCTCAAGAAAGAGAGCACATTATGATCCGAATATATGACTGCGAAATTCGCGGCGCTACCAAAACCGGCTGGCTGGATAGCAAGCACACGTTTTCTTTTGGCAATTTTATGGACCCTACGCGCATGGGCTTTAGATCCTTGCGTGTGATCAACGACGATGTCGTATTTCCGGGCGCAGGGTTCGATACGCACCCCCACAGCGACATGGAGATCATCACCTACATCCTGAAAGGCGAACTCGCGCATAAAGACTCCTTAGGCACAGGTTCCACCATCCGTCCCGGCGAAATTCAGCGCATGAGTGCGGGCACAGGTATTTTACATTCGGAATTCAACCCATCGAATGACAACGGCACGCATTTGCTGCAAATCTGGATCCTTCCTGAAAAACGCGGGCTGGAACCTTCTTATGAGCAAAAGGCGGTTACACCGAAGGAAGGTGAATTCGTTGTGATTGGTGATCGTAAAGGTACCGATGGCGCGATCACCATCCATCAAGATGTGACATTTTCGATGGCGCAATTGAAGGATGGTCAGAAAACGTCTTACACCTTCGCCAAAGGTCGCGGTGGGTTTTTGCAAGTCGCCCATGGCTGGATCACACTGAACGGTGAAGCTTTGAAAGAAGGCGACGGCGCGGAAATTACAGACACTGATGTCATTAAAATTACCGCCCAGGCGGATTCCGAAGTATTATTGTTCGATCTTGCGTAACTACTTGAGTGAAAGCTCGCCAGACAGGATTTTCTGCAAGGTTTGTATGTAAAAAATCGGTTCGGCGGCTTTTACTTTTTCCTCGATCATTTCCATGGAATCGTACGAAGAGACGGGTATTAGTTTTTGCGCAATGATTCGTCCGCGGTCATATTCGCTGTCGACCAGATGAATGGTAATGCCGGTTTCAACGTCTTTGGCTCTGAACACGGCTTGATGCACATATTTCCCGTACATGCCTTTGCCGCCGTATTTGGGAAGCAAGGCAGGGTGCACGTTTAATATATCGCCTTTTACGGATGCTATGGTTTTGGGACCTATCAATTTCATGTAACCCGAACACACGACCAGACTGATATAATTATCTAAAAACACATCGGAAATGGCTTTATCGATATCATCTGCAGTAGTGGTGTTCACCACCGCAGTTTTCAAACCCATATCTTTTGCCCAATCAAGGGCGCCAGCTTTGGTATTGTTACTGACGAGAACCGTAGCCGCGCCTTTTAATGCGCCACTACGGCACGCTTCGGTGATGGCGTGGGCGGCGCTGCCGTTATGGGATGCAAGAAAACCTATTTTGATCATGCGTTTCTTCTACAGCCAGCTTTTGGGATTAGCAATCCTGTATCCCTTTCCGGCGCGGGCTATACCGTTTGCCACGCGATAAACAAAATACAAAATGGCGGGACCGAGGGCGATTAGGCTGGCTTTTATTAGAAGCGACTGGTTCGAAATTATGTACTGGTTCATATACTCGGTCAGTTGCTCTTCGGTAATCATACCGCCCGCTTCCAGTTGCGTTATGGCGCGCATGATAACGCTCTGGTCTCCGGAAACATAGACCCACAATCCCATGATCATGCAACCCAGCAGAATGAAACTTGTACCAATCCATATCGTGCCGATCATGTAGGTCATATGGTTGTAAAGAAGCCCGTCTTCTCTATCCCTTGTGCGATAAATATAGGCGCCTATCAGCGCGACAACGATAAGGGTCAGCGATAACAACTGCCCGATTGTGTATGGAACAAAACTCAAAATCGTTGATAAAACGATCATGAAATAAAGGACATTGATAATGGTTTTTTGGCTTTGGGTTTTATCTTCCATGATTTCCTACCGTCTGTGGAACAATTTTTCGATATCTTTGAGGCTTAAGGTAACATAAGTGGGCCGTCCGTGGTTGCAGTAACCGGATTTTTCAGTTTCTTCCATGGCACGGAGCAACGAACTCATTTCTTCCACATTCATACGGCGCCCAGATCTTACAGATCCGTGGCACGCCATGGTGGACAAAACTGCGTTTATGCGTTCCTCCAGTTTAATGGAGGAATCCTGCTCGACGATTTCTTCGGCAATATCTTTTATGAGTTTGGCGATATTGACCTTGCCTGACAAAAGATCAGGCACGGCGCGCACTGCCAAGGAGCCTGTCCCGAAAGCTTCCAACTCCAAACCCAAACGCTCGAATAAATCCGATTTTTCAAGCAGGGCAGCAATACGCGTATCATCCATATCAATAATTTCGGGCACCAATAGGCCTTGGCGTGCAATCCTGCCTTCGGCTATCTGCGCTTTGAAACGCTCGTAAACTAGTCTTTCATGCGCGGCGTGTTGGTCGACGATGACCATGCCGTCCTGCGTTTGGGCGATAATGTAATTTTCATGCACTTGAGCGCGCGGCGCACCGAGCGGAAAACTTTCCGTTGCGGGAACTTCCTGCAACTCCGCTCGCGCCGACGGCAGTTTTTCCATCAGCGGGGCATAATCTTGTTCTATACGCTCCGTCGTATTTCCGTAGGTCGAGGGATAAGAGGCGCGGACATGCTTTATGGAGGACGTGTATGATTGCGGGCGGAAAGAAGACAACGCATATTTAGACATGGTGGACGATGTCGATTGTCCGCCCACGAGCAAAGCATGTTTGAGTGCCCCGACAATCGCGCCGCGTATCAAAACATTGTCGCGGAACCGAACTTCGGCCTTCGCAGGATGTACGTTTACATCCACCTCTTCGGGTGGCACTTCGATATACAGTGCGACAACCGGATGGCGTTCCCGCGCCAGTAAATCTGTATAGGCCGCGCGCACGCACCCCAATAACAAACGGTCCCGCACGGGGCGTCCGTTCACGAACAAAAACTGGGACTGCGTGGTGCCTTTATCAAAGCCCGGAAGCCCTGCAAAGCCGGTGATCGTTACATATTCGCGCGCGGCGTGCACGGAAATCGCATTATCCCCGAAATCCTTGCCTAGCAAGGCCGAAAGCCGCTCCAGTCTATCTTGCGACGCCACGGAAAATGAAGATGCGTCATTATGGGTGAGCTTGAACGTGATATCGGGATGCGCCATGGCGATACGGGTGAGCATATCCTTCACGGCGGTATATTCCGCACGGTCGGTTTTAAGGAATTTTAAACGCGCAGGCGTCGCGTAAAACAAATCGCGCACTTCCACGGTTGAACCTTGCGGATGCGCAGCGGGGTAGGGCGTTTTTTTTGCACCGCCTTCCACAGATAAAGTCCATGCGTCTTTTTCATCCGCATGTTTGCTGGTGATAAAAAGCCTGCTGACCGCACCGATGGATGGCAATGCTTCGCCGCGAAAACCTAAGTGGCGGATATTAACCAAATCGTCATTGGGAAGTTTCGAGGTCGCATGGCGTTCGATGCAGGCGGTGAGTTCTTCGCGCGTCATACCGCTGCCGTTATCACGCACGCGGATCATGGATTTACCGCCGTCACGCAGATCGACTTCCACCACCGACGCTCCCGCATCGATAGCATTTTCAACGAGCTCCTTTACGGCGGCGGCGGGCCTTTCGATGACCTCGCCCGCGGCGATCTGGTTTACCAGATAGTAGGGTAAATGGCGTATGCGCATGGGTAGGATGATATCTTATGAGAGGCGTACGGGGAAAGCATCGCGCGCGCCTCATCCACGGGTATTAATGTAATAAAATCAACGAATTATTGTGCCCTCGGTTAGGGCGTCGTCAAGGTTGGAGCCGGTGAGGTTCGCGCCCGTCAAATCCGCACGGCGCAAATCACACCCTGTCAGAACGGTATTGGACAGATCCACGCCCATCAAAATGGAATCGCGTAAATCCACTTCACGCAAATTACAGAATTTCATGGAAGAACCCGATAAGTTAACGCGTTGCAACCGCACACCATGGCCCTCGGGGGTATCGAATTTCAAAGGCCCCAAATTGGCGCTCGTTAAATCGGATCGTCCGAAATTGACGCCTTTGAGGGAAGAGCCGCGCAAATCCGCCTTGATCAACCGACAATCGCGGAAATCGGAATAATCGAGCGTAGCGCTTTGTATATTGGCGCGGTCGAGATACAGGCCAAGGAATGTCGCTTTAACTGCGCGCATGGCGGTCATAGGATATTGGGCGAGATCATGGATATCGCGCAGATCAAATCCGCTCAAATCCATCTGATGCCCTTGCTTTCCCGCGCTCGCGATCCATTTGCGATGAATTTCCAAAAGCTCTGCCAAAGTTTTCGGGCCTTCAGACAGGCGTTTGCCCATAGCTTCGTCTTTTACGACATTTTCCAGCTGCGCTTCCTGCAACTCCGTATTACGCAGAATAACGCCCGACATAATGGAATTCGATAAATTCGCGCGGGTAAGGTCGGAACCTGTAAAATCAACCCTGGTGAGGTTTGCGCCGTCGAAATTCGCGCCGCTTAAATTCGCCTGGCTCATCATCACGCCGCTTAAATCCGCGTCCGAAAAATCGGCGGAAATAGCCTTGATAGATGTCATACTGGTATCGGTCAGTTTCGCGCCCTTGAAAATTGTGTGTGGTGCCTTGCCTTTGGGGAAAGTGGGTAGGGGTTTGTTGATAAGCGTGCCTGATTCGCCACGCTCCATGATTTTACCCTCGCGCAAATCGGCTGCGTCCAGATTCGCGCCCGACAAATTTGCACCTGCCAAATGCGCGCCTCTAAAATCTGCACGGCTTAAAATCGCGTTGGTCAAATCCGCTTGGCGCAGATCGCAGGAGAAGAAACATGTGCCCGAAAATTTTCCACCCGAAAAATTACAGCGTGAAAAATTCGAACCTGTAAAATCGGCTTGCGACAAATCTTTTCCGATAAGTGAGAGGTCGGACAAATCGCCGAATTTGATACAGGCGCGCGCGCCGCCGCGGCGGCCTTTTAAATACGCGTCATGTTTCGCGATGATCTTGTCCAGATCGCGCTGGGAATAGCGTTCGAAATCTTCTGCCGGAGGAGGTAGGGGTCCCATGAAAACGAAGATTACAGGAAAATTTTACGATTTCATATAGTTAAGGAGGGCAATGGTAGAGCTGTCCGCGCCTTCCCTTATACCTTTTTCGATATTACCTGCCAGTTCCTTGCCCAGCTCCACGCCGAACTGATCGAAGGAATTGATGTTCCAGAGTATTCCCTGGGCAAAAACCTTGTGTTCGTAGAGTGCGATCAGGAAGCCAAGCGAATAGGGATCGAGTATATCGAACAGCAATATGTTGCTCGGCCTGTTGCCGGAAAAACTGCGGGCGACTTTACCGCCGGCCTCTGTCACTGTGCGCCCTTGCATCAAGGCCTGCGCCTGCGCCACCATGTTGTTCAGGAGGAGTGTGTGCTGGCTTCCGATCGGGTTATGTGACTTTTTGAATCCGATGAAATCACAAGGGATGAAATCGGTGCCTTGGTGGATCAACTGATAAAACGCGTGCTGGCCGTTCGTGCCGGGCTCGCCGAACAATACGGGACCTGTTGTGTAATCCTTGATAGGGTTTCCGTCTCGATCCACATTCTTACCGTTGGATTCCATGTCGAGTTGCTGCAAAAACGCGGGAAAACGGTGTAGATATTGGTCATACGGCAGAACGGCAATTGAGCCCGCATCCCAGAAATTGCGGTACCAAAGACCCAAGAGCGCCATAATAACGGGGATATTCTGCTCAAGAGGCACTTCGCGGAAATGCTTGTCCGCCGCATGCCCGCCTGCGAGTAACTTTTCGAAATTTTCGTATCCTATTGCCATGCAGATGGAAAGCCCGACCGCTGACCAAAGGGAATAGCGCCCGCCAACCCAATCCTTGAACGGAAAGATATTTGATTCCGAAATCCCGAATGCCTTTACCGCGTCAACATTAACGGATAACGCGCAAAAATGTTTGGAAACAGCATCGGTCCCCAGTTTTTTGGTAAGCCACGCCTTGGCTGCGTTGGCGTTGGCCATGGTTTCCTGCGTCGTGAAGGTTTTGCTTGCTATGATAAACAGTGTGCTTTCCGCATCGATCTTTTTCAATGTTTCGGCCAGATGTGTGCCGTCGACATTCGATACGAAATGCATATTAATATCTTCGGGAGTGTAGGCCTTAAGCGCCTCGCACACCATATAAGGGCCGAGATCGGATCCACCGATACCAATATTGACGATATGGGTTAAAGGCTTTCCAGTATGCCCTTTCCATGTGCCCGAACGCACGGCATAAGAAAATTTCTTCATACGGGCCAGAACGTCATGCACGAAAGGCATAATGTTTTCACCGTCGACTTTTATCTTTGTACCTCTAGGCGCGCGGCAGGCCGTGTGCAGTACGGGGCGGTCTTCGGTGCTGTTGATATGGGCGCCTTTGAACATCTGTTCGCGCCATTTTTCCAGCTTGCAGGAACGGGCGAGGGCAAACAAATCGCTCATAACCTCCTCATTGATCCTGTTTTTGGAATAATCAAAGAATAGCCCCGGTAGTTTTAATGAATATATATCGCCGCGATTTTTGTCCGCCGTGAACAGTGCGCAGATGTCGGTATCGAACGTTTTGCGGCGTTTTTTCAAACTGCGCCACGCCGCTTTCTTTGTAGGGTTACTGGACATTGGGCAATTCTTTCACCGTTTCGGCATTGTCAATCTTGGTGGGTTTGCCGACCAACGCTATCACCATGGAGGCAGGATTGAGCACGCGCTTCGCGACGCGCTGGATATCGGCTGATGTAACAGCATTGATGTAATCCGCGTAATGGTCGAGATAATCAATCGGCAAATCCTGAAATTGCAAGCTCAAAATCATATCGGCGATTTCATCCGTCGATGTGAGCGCAAGCGGCATGGAACCGGTGAGGTAAGATTTGGCATCCTTCAATTCTTTGGCATTCACAGGCGTATTCTGTAGCTTCGTCATCTCAGTCTGTATCAGCGAAAGCATCTCCGCCGCGCTTTCATTTTTTGTCGATGTCGAAACGCTCAACAAGTCGCCGTGGCGGTAATCCTGCAGGCTGGAATAGATACCATAGGTCAATCCGCCTTTTTCACGCACCGTTTCCATCAGGCGTGAACCGAACCCCGCGCCGCCATATATATAGTTGACCAGTTTAAGCGCGAGGAAATCCTTATCCTTGTTATCGAATGACGGCATCATGATTTCGATGAAGGTTTGGGGAATATCCCGATCGTACAGGAATGTTTTACCCGCATTTGCCACCGTAAAATCTTTTATCTCCACGGCAGGGCCCTTAGCAGGCAGATCGCCGAAGACTTTGTCAATCATCGCCGCAAATGTTTGCGGGTTGATGTCCCCAGCCGCTGCAACTATCAAACGATCTTTGGTCAGGTAATTATTTTTGAATGCACGCAAATCATCGGACGTGATGCGGGGCAGGGAAGAAAGCGTCCCGCCGCTGTTCTTGGCATAAACATGTGTATCGAATGCTCGATCGTTGATAATCCGCGCCGCCATCCAATCGGGCTCCGACATGGATGATTTGATACGCGTAAGATTGCCGTCTTTCATGCGCGCAACAGGCTCGGTATCGAAGCGCGGAGAATTCAGAGCAAGAGCCAGCAGTTCGAAAGCCTTGTCTTGATGGCGCGTGAGGGTTTTTACATCACCGCCGAAAGAATCGCGCCCCGCGCTAAAGGTCAACGTAATCGAATAATCGGAAAGCGCCTTTTGAAAGGCCTGTGAATCTAGATCACCCGCACCTTCGTCGAGTGTGTTGGACAACAAGCGTGCGAGGCCTTGCAGGTTTTGCGGATCGTTGGTCGAACCGGAATCAACAAAGATGAATTTAAGCGAAACCACGGGAAGGGAGTTATCCTTCGCAACCCAGACCTTTATACCCTTGGGCGTGGTTATTTCTTCGATCGGTAAGAAGCGCGTCGCGGCTTGCGCTTGCATGCCGAAAAACAGCAACAATCCGATCAGTGCCGCCGTGAGAAGAAAACCGAGCGCCAGATATTTCCATGGGCTTTTATCTTTGAACATCGGAAGCCTCCGGCGGTGCGATTTCGGCAGGAATCAAATGGCCCGTCACGGCGGGGCGTATCCACGGCTTGGTATCATCCAGATATTTGGCTGTTGCCGCCTTTATATCCGCCGCTGTTACCTTGGCAATATCCGTGGACCATTGCTCGACATCCGCGACGCTGCTGCCCGTGGTGATGGCCGCACCGAATATCATCGCAGGACCGGCCACGGAATCGCGTGCGAACACGGCCGTGTCCTGCAAACGTTGTGTGGCGTCTTTCACTTCCGCTTCGGTCACGCCTTTTGCGATTATGGCGGTGATTTCGGCTTCGAGCGCTTTCCCCAGATCTTCGGGGCTGACACCCACGGCGGGCGTTCCAGCTATCGTAATACTGCCGTAATCGAACGCTGAAGAATTATAACTGAAATCCACGCTGGTCGCTTTCTTTTGCGCTATGACGACATTTTTATAAAAACGCGTGGTGGCGTTACCGTCCATAATCTCGGCCAGAACCTGTAGGGCGAGAGAATCTTTTTTACTCATGCGCTCGCTCGGCGCGATATATATTTTCTGATAAATACTCTGATGGATCGTATCGCTCTGCAGACTCAGAACGCTCTGCGCAGGGGCAGGGGGCACCAGTGGGCGTGCGCGCGGGGGCAATTCTTTTTTAGGTATCGCGCCGTAATATTTTTCGGCCAATGGTTTCAATTGTTCCGCCGTGATATCGCCACTGACGATCAATACGGCGTTGTTCGGCGCATACCACGCGTCATAGAATTTTTTGACGTCTTTCCATTCGTATCGTTCGATTTCGTCCATCCATCCGATTACAGGCGTGCCGTAAGGGTGGTTGATGAACAACATCGATTGCAATTGTTCACCGAACAGCGCGCGGGGATCATTGTCCGTTCTTTGGCGGCGTTCTTCGAGCACGACTTGTTTTTCAGACGCAAAATGTTCGGGAGGCGGATTTAAATTTACCAAACGGTCCGCATCCATCTCCATGATCTTGGGAAGGTTGTCGACCGACACGGATGTGAAATAAGCGGTGTAATCTTGGCCCGTGAACGCGTTATCATCGCCGCCGAGTGTTTTCACGGTTTTCGAAAATTCCCCGGGTCGCATTTTTGCCGTGCCCTTGAACATCAGATGCTCGAGATAATGCGCCATGCCCGATACACCGGGGGCTTCGTCGGCGCGGCCGACCTTGATCCAGAGCATGGATGTCACGACAGGCGCGCGGTGGTTCGGAATAACGACGACCTGAAGCCCGTTGGAAAGGGCGAATTCCTGCGCGCCAAAACTCTGCGCGAAGACAGTATAAGGTATTGAAATAGCTATTAAAAATATGAAAAAAGCGCGCAAAGTCATACACTACATTAGACAATAAACTGTGGCAGACCAATGGCAATCTAAAGACTGTGCACCAGCTACTTTATTCAGTCTTCGATCTTGGGAGTTTTGCCTGTGCCTATAGGCTTACCCTCTGCTTTGTTTTTGCGGAGGCGTTCTACTTCCTTGACGGGATCCACTGCTTCGGGCGCAACCTCTGCCGGTTTTTGTCCGACCATCTTTTTCAGGGAATCTATGCCCGGTGTTTCATCTTTGATGATCTCGGCGGTTTCGGCATCCACTTTCGCACGGATGGAAGGGCTGACGCCTGCCGCGCCGGTTTTGTTCAAGAACGCCGCCTCGCCTTGGCTGACGCCGTCAGCTTTGGCGCGGGCTTTTAGCGCTTCGGGGCCGAGGATGGCGCTCTTGGCTATATCATCCGCGGATTGCTCCTGTGGGCGCGGCGCGCCGGGTTTGGGCGCGGTGATTTCATAGTTCGGCGGCATTTCCAGCGGCGCACGTTTTACGACCGCGAATTCATCGGGCGCCTTCTTCGAAAAATCGAATTGCTCTCTTGTGCTTTCGCACGCGCCTAAAGTGAACGCGGCGACTACCAGTAAGGAAACAAAAAACTTCTTCATGCAGCCACAGCCTTATTCCGTTTCGGTTCCAAGAATACCCCATCGAATACCAGAAGGGCAATACCGACCACGATGGCGCAATCGGCGATATTAAAGGCGGGGTAATGCCACCCAAAGGCATGAAAATCAAAGAAATCTGCTACCGCGCCGAACCGCAAACGGTCTATGACGTTACCGATAGCTCCGCCGATAACCATGGAAAGTGATATCGCCTGTAGCCATCCTTGCGCGCGGGTAAGCCACACGGAAAAGAGGATCGTAATCGCGAGAGCGAGGCCGCACAGAATCCAGATCGCACCACCATGGAACATACCGAACGAAATACCTTCGTTCCACACCATGGTCAGGTTGAAGAACGGCCACACTTCGATAGAAGCAAACGGAAAACGCGAAGGTGCATCGATGATCCATTCCCACAAACCCAAAGGTTGTGCGTTGGGCTGTATTTCCTTACGTATGATGTATTCCAAAATCAGCCATTTCGAAAGCTGGTCCAGAACGATGATGTCGATCGCCAGGGAGAATCCGACGATGGGCTTGGAGGAGCTGAGCTTCCAGTATGACATGAATTAAGCCGCATGCTTGTGTTTAGCATACCAACGCACGGCCTGTGCATCGCGCAGTGTCAGATCAGGATATTCTTTGTCCGTTCCGACTTCGGGCAGGATTTTCCAGCTGCGCACGCATTTATGTCCGTCTGCTTTGGCAAACACAACGCCCACGCCTTCGGTTTTTGCGTCCTTGAAAGCTTCTGCCGGCGCTTCGCCTGTTTTGACGAAGGCCTGCGACGTGATGCAGATTTCGGCCAAATCATTGCCCTTCAAAGCAGCGGCATACTCGTCATTCACGTAAACGATAGGTGCGGCTTCCAAGGATGCTCCGATAATTTTTTGTGCGCGTTGCGGCTCGAGTGCGCCGAGCACGACATTGCGCACTTTCAAAATTTTCGCCCATTTTTCTTCGAGCGTAATATTGCGCCATTCGGATGGAACGGTGGAGAATGTGCGCATATGAATGCTTTCAGAATCCTCGAACACACCTTTGGGCCTAAAATCCCAAGCCTCTTCGGACGTGAAAGACAGAAACGGTGCTAAATGTGTGACAAGGAAATCATACAATTCTGCTATTACCGTGCGCGTGGCGCGGCGCTCAAACGATTCAGGAATGTCGCAATAGAGGCGATCTTTTCTGATGTCGAAATAAAGACCCGACAAATCCGCGTTACAGAAATTATACAGAGTCGCAATGATTCCGTTGAAATCGTAATCTTCGACGGATTTTTTAATCTCTACAGAAATGGCCGCCATGCGGGACAGTATGAATTGCTCCAGCTCGGGCATATTCTTGAATTCCGCGGCGGGAACACGTTCCAGACCGTTAAATCCATCCAGTGCGCCGAGCAAGAAGCGGAGCGTGTTTCTGATACGGCGGTACAAATCACCAGTGTTTTTCAGGGTGTCTTTGCCAATGCGCATATCGTCGGAGAAGTTCGACGTCACCGTCCACAAACGAATAATATCTGCGCCATGTTCTTTGAGCAAATCTTGCGGGTCGACGACATTGCCCAAGGATTTCGACATTTTATAGCCTTTGTCATCTAGCACGAAACCATGCGTGAGCACATTTTTATACGGCGCTTTCCCTTTGGTTCCGCAAGCTTCGAGAAGCGATGAATGGAACCATCCGCGGTGTTGGTCGGAACCCTCGAGATAAAGGTCGGCCTGCGTTACGCCGACTTCAGGACGGTCGTCCATTACGAATACATGCGTGGAACCAGATTCAAACCACACATCGACGATGTCAAAGATTTGTTCGTAGTCTTCGGATTTATAATCTGAACCGAGGAAGAACGAAGCAGGCTTGCTCCACCACGCATCCGCCCCTTCTATTTCGAAAGCCTCTAGAATGCGTTTCAAAACAGTGGCATCTTCCAATGGTTCGTTGGTTCTCTTGTTCACGAACAATGCGATGGGAACGCCCCATGCGCGCTGGCGCGAGATGCACCAATCTGGGCGTTGTTCGATCATCGCCGTAATGCGGTTTTGTCCTGCGGCGGGAATCCATCTGGTTTCCTTGATCGCCTGCAACGCGACATCGCGCAAATTATTGTCATCGTCCAGCGCGATAAACCATTGCGGCGTCGTGCGGAAAATCAATGGAGCCTTCGAACGCCAGCTGTGCGGATATTCATGGCGCAAAGAACCTTTGGCGACTAGCGCGCCCGCTTCATCCATGGCTTTTAGGACTGCGAAATTACCTTCGCCCATCTCGCCTTTGGAATTGAGGATTTCAAGCCCTGCAAACAAAGGAACATTCTCGCGGAATTTCCCATCGTCCGTGACATTGTCCGGAATATTGCGTGCGCCGTTATGTTTCATATAAAGGAAATAATCGTCCTGGCCGTGGGATGGCGCGATATGCACAAACCCCGTGCCTGTTTCTTCGGTGACGAAATCACCTTCCCACATTGGCACATCGTAATTATATCCGATGGCGAGAAGAGGGTGTTGTGTGATCGTGCCGGCAAGGTCCATCCCTTTGAACGTTGCGCCTTGGCTCATGCTTTCGATCTTGGCTTTTTCTTTCACATCCGCTGTAAGTGAAACGGCGAGCACGAGTTTGTCGCCTACGCGCGCTTTGGAATCCGCAGCAACGGATTCAATCGTGTACACGGCGTATTCGATTTTATCACCGAACGCGATGGCGCGGTTGGATGGCAGCGTCCAAGGCGTCGTAGTCCATATAACAATATGTGCGCCTTCGATGGCGGGGATGGAGGCTTTGATAACGGGGAATTTGATCCAGCAGGTGATGGATTTATGTTCTTTATATTCCACTTCCGCCTCGGCGAGAGCGGTTTTTTCCACGCAAGACCACATCACGGGCTTCACGCCGCGATACAATGACCCATTCAACAAAAACTTGTGGATCTCGCCCGCGATGCGGCTCTCCGCATGGTTGGTCATGGTCAGGTACGGATTTTTGAAATCACCGACCACGCCAAGACGCTGGAAATCCTCGCTCTGCACATCAGCCCATTTTTGCGCGAACGCACGGCATTCGGCGCGAAATCTGATCTTGTCTACATCGTCTTTGTTTTTGTTTTCGGCGCGGTATTTTTCCTCGATCTTCCATTCGATAGGAAGACCATGGCAATCCCAACCCGGAATCATCGGTGCGTCATAGCCCGACATCTGCCAGCATTTGTTGACAAGGTCTTTCAAACATTTTGTAAAAGCATGCCCCATATGCGCATGGCCGTTCGCGTAGGGAGGGCCCCAATGCAAAATCCATTTCTTCTTGCCTTTGGAAGCCCCGCGGATTTTGGAATACAAGTCCATATCCTGCCACCGGCGGACCATATCGGGTTCGCGCTTTGGCAATTCGCCGCGCATCGGGAATTCGGTTTTGGGAAGAAATACGGTGTCGCGGTATTTGTCCGCGGATGTGGAATTATCGTTGTTGCTCATGGATCACATAACCTTGGCTGAAGCGAAGGATACCCTACAAAATAATGGTGAACGGAAAAAGCGAAATTGCGCGAAAAACCCTGCTCTTTAGACAAGAACAGGGAAAATAATTCGAATAATGGCGCGCAAATTGGAGGTCATGGAAATAACCTAGCGTTTCAGTCTTAAAAAGCCAATATAAAATGGATTACAGCTGGGGCTGTTGCTGCTGCTGTTGCCAGCGCTTGATAGCGCAATCTTGCGTACCTTGCTGCTCCTGCTGCTGTTGTTTTTTGCGTTTGTCACCATTGCCGCTTTGTTGCTGTATGCCCACGGGGGTCCCCATGATGTCACGGGACGGCATTGTGGCCGGACGGTCTGGATCCAGTGTTTCGACTTTACGGCCGGCTTTTAAAAAAGCGTTGTTCATTGTAGTTTGCACATCCTTCTATAATCGGCTGTTTTCCGACGTTTTTGGACGCGCATGTACCCATTTTTGCTGTGGCGCGTCAAGCGCTTATCCACAGGCTGTACGAAATTTTATTACAAGTTATTGAAATTATTAGACAAGCACTTGGCGCACTTGGCGGCAGTCGGCCTCTATCTGGATGATAAGGGCGTCGAGACTGTCGAATTTGGCTTCGCCCCGAAGGCGTTTTACAGGGCGAACGCGCAAGGCTTTGCCATAGATATCGCGGTCTTCGAAATCCAGGATATGCGCTTCGACTTGTCCCAATTTTACTTCGAACATCGGGCGGATGCCGATGTTGGTTGCGGCTGGGCGCCAGATATTTTCACCTTCTATCTGCACGAGCGTCGCATACACGCCGTAGGCAGGATGCAGAACATCGCCGAGCGGTAAGTTCGCTGTGGGATAACCCAATTCATGCCCCCGGCGATCACCGCGCACGATCACGCCTTTCAGTTCCCAATCCCATCCCAGCATATCGTTCGCCGCATCGAGGTTTCCGCTGCGCAAATTCTGGCGGATGATAGTAGATGAATATTTTTCGCCTGAACCGTTGTTGGCTTGCGCGAATTGCGTGACCTCAAGGCCTGACGAACGGATCGTGTCCGCATCGCCTTTCCTCAACTGACCGAAACGGAAATCATGGCCAATGATGATGTGAGAAGGGGCCATGCCGATTTGCAAAACATTCTTCACGAACGCATCCGCGCTTTGGCTGGCAAAATCCCAATTGAATTCAAGGCTCATGGTGAAATCCACGCCGCACGCTTCCAATTGATGGTATTTCAAAGTTGGTGGCGTGATGCGGAACGGCGGATCGTCGGGGCGGAAGAGTTTGCGCGGATGCGGTTCGAACGTCAGAACGCCGAACGGCACGCCTTTGTCATTTGCTATTTTACGCCCCGCCGCCAGAAGCGCGCGGTGGCCCAGATGCACGCCATCAAAATTGCCGATGGCGATAACGCTCCCCCGCAATGGGTCTGGCAGTGCTACGAGGGAAGTTATCAGATGCATCGTTACCCGTTATTCGCAGCGCGGATAGTCTTTGGAAGAAACGCGCGTCCATGTCTGGGATTTGCCGAGGATCGTCA
This sequence comes from Micavibrio sp., assembly GCA_040381535.1. Classification (GTDB taxonomy): domain Bacteria; phylum Pseudomonadota; class Alphaproteobacteria; order Micavibrionales; family Micavibrionaceae; genus Micavibrio_A. Next base: position 38,132 of record JBEIHF010000002.1, read on the forward strand.
TGCCCATATAGCCGCGCAGTTTGACTTGATTGTCAGACAGAACTTCCATGTCCGCGTCATACATATCGCCTTCATCGGCTTTATAGATTTTACCATCGGTCCATTCGCCGGGACCATCCATGCGAAGACCTCTCAAAATGTTCATGCCGCATAGTTTTTTATTGTGTTGAGACGCATCGGGGTTTTTGTTGTCGAACTGCATGCCGCCGTCGATGATCCATGCGATCTTGCCACATAAAAGAGGCTCGCCTTTCTTGCATTGATAAAGTTCTATGGCCGAACGCTTGTTATCCGTGAGCCACAAACCGGTCGGAGCTTTGCTGGATGCCGCAAAGGCGGCGGTAACGGATACGCTAACAGAAAATACACACGCGAGAAGGCGAAGAATACGCATGGCAGTCTCCTTTCGTTGGTTTTAGATAAGTTTCTTCGCCGCCAGTTCGTCTTTCAAATAGGCGTAGTAAATCGGGGCGGCGACAAGCCCCGCAACGCCAAACGCCGCGTCCATCACTAACAAGGCCAGAAGAATTTCCCACGCGCGCGCGCGGATCTGCGAGCCTATGATACGAGCATTGATGAAATATTCCAGCTTATGGATCAGGATAAGGTAGACGAGCGCGATCACGGCCGCCATTGGCTCGACGGATAGCGAGATCAGGAAGATCACCGTATTGGACATGATGTTGCCGATGATCGGCAGCAAGCCGAGCAGGAAGGTCACGGCGATCATAGTTTTCACGAGCGGCAGATCATATCCGAGAAGCGGCATGACGATGCTCAGGAAAATACCCGTCAGCACTGTGTTGAGCGCAGAGATTCGGATTTGCGAGAAGACGATACGGCGGAAGGCAAGGCCAAGAAATTCCACGCGGTCGGAAAGCGCGTGTGCCAGCGGGGCGCGTTTGGACGGGTTGGCGGGGTTCATGGCGACCATACCGCCCACGATCATTCCGACCAAAAGATGAAGCAGGAAGATGACGGAATCTTTTCCGACCACGCTGAAATATGCGGCGTTCTGTAGCAGCCAGTTGGAGGCCGTGCTCTGCCACTCATCAATATTTTCGGGCAGGTATCTGTGCATCGTCGGCGGCAGATAGGTGGAGGCTTCCTGGACAACTTCGGCCATGCGTTGCAACAACACGACAAGCGAGTCTTGGCCGTTAGAAATGTACGAGGCGAACATATATCCGCCGAAGGTAAGCAGCGATATGATAACCCCCGCGATGAACACGATGAGGATTATCTTGCCGACGAAGGGCATGATGCCGATTTCGCCGAGCTTCTTCGCGCCGAAGATTACGAGCTGGTACACCAGCAATCCGCCTAGCAGGGAGGGCAGCAATCCCAGCACCATCACGGCGACGAGCGCTACGCCTGCGCAGATCTGGGAGTAGAAGTTTATCTTGTTTGTATTGGCGCCTAGCATGGGGCTGAGCATGCCAGACAGGGGCTTGATTCACAAGGGATTATGGAGAGGGGAAGTGGTGGCGGTTGAGGGATTTGAACCCCCGACACAAGGATTATGATTCCTCTGCTCTACCGACTGAGCTAAACCGCCTTGGAAGGGGACTTTATGCTGATTTTCCCCGGTCCTGTCAAGCTGGCTCAAGGCCGGTCTCAGGGGTGGAAGGGACGCGCGGAAGGCGGCAGTAAGGGCGGTTGGTGGGCGGCATCGCCGGATCGCTCGATACGCCCCTCAATGGTTTCCCATGCGCTCGCGGAATACTGCATTCCGTCTTTCAAAAGCTGGCGGTATCTATCGACGGCACTCTTGGGGCAGTCGGGCAGGCTCGCGGCTTGGGCGTAGCAGGCGACGCCCATCTGTTTTTGTTTCAGGTTGAGATAGAGATCGCCGAGCGCAGCCAGAACATCGGGCTGCATTTCGATGCGCGTGCGGGTGTAGTTGAGCAGCACCCGTTCGGCAGTCATCATGGTGCGGGGGCCGAGCACACGCGACTGACGCAGAAAGTCTACATACGCGATGGGCAGCGCGTTCAGATCGTCGTTCATCTGATATCTGGCGGTGAGGCTTCTTTCGTACGCCTTTTGAAAAGCCGCCTGTACCTGTTCCGCAGGCGCGCCCGATACGCGCAGATTGTGCGCGCGGGCATGCATGAGGTGGACGCTGGATGTATACTGTTCGAGGCCTGCGGCGACAAGCTTTGCGCTGTCTTCGAACTTACCGGCATCGTCCATCGCGCGCGCCATTTCGGTGTAGGCCTTTACGCTCATGGACGGTTTGATCGGCGCTTCCATCGCCGAGCGGTCGAAAAATTTTTTCACCGTTCACACCCTTGTTGTTTTTGTTTTTAGGGAACGCGTGAATAACGTGATTTGGCAGGCTATGTCAAAGTAATTATGCGGCGAGCGGCAGAGACGAATTTGCAGAGCCGGAAATCCATCCGCCGCCGAGGACTCTGCCACCGTCATAGATCACGGCGGCTTGACCGGGAGAGATTCCGAACTGGGCTTCCGCGAGCCTAATTTCGCCGGTGCCGTCAGACAAAGGCACGAGCGTTGCAGGCATGGCGCGGGTCATGGAGCGGAGCTTTACTTCGATAGGCATTTCGCGCATCGCACCGCCGAGCCAGTTGAGTTCTTTCACGAACACAACATCGCGTGCCAAAGCTTCTTTCGGCCCTACGAGAACGCGGTTGGCGGAAGCGTCGATTTTTACGACATAGAACGGATCGCCCGCCTCGTTGTGTCCGCCGCCGATGCCAAGGCCTTTGCGCTGGCCGATGGTGAAATTCACAATGCCCGTATGCTCACCCAATTTGCGCCCATCGATGTGCATGATGTCGCCGTGTACAAGCGCGTGCGGCGCGATTTTTTTCACGACAGCGGCGTAATCACCGTTCGGTACAAAGCAGATGTCTTGGGAGTCAGGTTTCGCCGCCGTGATCAAACCGAGGCGATCAGCATGTTGGCGTGTAACGGATTTATCCCAGCCACCCAAAGGAAAGCGCAGGAAATCCAGTTGTTCCTGTGTGGTTGCGAATAGGAAGTAGGATTGGTCTTTCGTGACATCAAGCGCGCGGTGCAATTCCGCCTGTCCCGTTTTCTCGTTCACGATACGTTGAATGTAATGGCCTGTCGCCATGCAATCCGCGCCCAGATCATGCGCCGTTTTCAAAAGGTCGCGGAACTTCACCGTCATGTTGCATTTCACGCACGGGATCGGCGTTTCGCCCTGAAGATAGGATTCCACAAAACCGTCAATCACGGATTCTTTGAAATTGTCTTCGTAATTCAAAACATAATGCGGGAAGCCTTTGGATTCTGCCACGCGGCGTGCGTCGTAAATATCCTGACCCGCGCAGCACGCACCTTTGCGGTCTACCGCCGCGCCGTAATCGTAAAGTTGTAATGTGACGCCGACGACATCATAGCCTTGTTCGTGAAGGAGGGCGGCCGTGACGGATGAATCGACCCCGCCCGACATGGCCACCACCACGCGGGTTTTGTTTTCGGGTTTAGCGAAACCCATGCTGTTAAGTTTTTGTGTCGTCATTCGCGTTAACTTTTAAGGGAAAAGGGTCCGAAAATGCAAGGTTTTTGCATAATTTCGTATAAACGAGCCCGGCGAGGAGCTCTGACGTAACTTTTCGGCCACGGCGCAGGGGCGTGCGGGGGCATTTTTTCAATACTTCGTTTGGCGGATTTTTTTACGGTATTTGGGACTATCTCCCAAAATATGATTTTATTCCTAATATATCCGGTAAAATTTATTTGTCAGAACAACGAATATGTACTATGCCTAATGCATGAAAAATTCTTCTCTTTTTGCCGGTGCATTTTTGGCTGCGGTCACGTTGGCTGCGGACCCCGCGCAGGCGCAACGATCCCCGCCCATCGTCGATCCAAACGGAATCGCGCATTGCGACGGCCTCGGTGATAACCGCGCCAGCAACGGCGAAATGCCCACGGATTTCGCAAACCGTTATTGGTCCCATCTGGGTTGCGGTTTGTGGCCCGAGGCGATGGAAGTTTTGAACACCGCCCCCAAAGTGTGGGAGCGAGCAATATTACCGACGGTGGAAATGCGCGATGCGGGCAACCCTATCGCGATTTGTTATTTCGATAGTTTTGCCTATGGCCCCTCATATCACGCCCGAAGAGAATCCGAAAGCGGCCGTACCGAGGTAAAACACGGGTTTTACGTTTTGCCCGAATATATGTTCCACGATGTGGAACAAGCGGCGTTGTTCGCCTGCCAACCGAAAGACTTGAGCTAGTATATTTTCCAAGAGAGTGTGATGACGGACAAAGATAACAAAAAGTCCTTTGATGGAATCTTCCGTGATTTTTACCGCGTGCACCGCACGGCGGAAGGAAAATGGGGCGCGTTTTTGTTTTATCAGGATGAGCGCAGAAGCCACATCGTGCGCAACCCCGATCCTTACTGTTTCAATATGCTCGAAGAACGCCGCTATTCCGATTTCTATGACGAGCGTTCCTTGCACGCATTGACCCAACGTTTCGGCGAAGCGAGCGACACGCTTGGCAAAGTGGTCGGTCATGTAAAAGCGTTGAAAGAAATTGCCCGTGATTGCGGTTGCGGCGACGGCCGCGTGCCAAGGCCGAATTAACGATACAGAAACCAATCCGCACCTATGTAGTTTGTAAAGATTATAAAATTTTTTACAAAGGAATATTTTATGGATGAATTACAAGTGGAATGGTTGGCAGCCATCATTGTGGGCGCATTTGCAGGATGGCTGGCCGAGCGTTTCATGAAATCCAACCAGAGTCTGGTGGTCAACATAATCCTTGGCGTTATTGGCGCGATCATCGGCAACGCGATTTTCGCTTGGTTCGATATCGTGCTGGCGGGATGGATCGGTTATCTGATTGCAGGCTTCCTCGGCGCGTGCTTCCTCATCTGGGTCAGCAGGCTGTTCGGGAAGAAGCTGTAATAATGGTTAAAAATTGCGTCTGAACTCCTGCATATAGTAAAATGCGCTATGCCCGAATTATACCACTGCATGTACAAGGAACCTAAAGGCGAAGCCATTCTCGCCTCGTGTTTCCGTGATGTGAACGGCGAAGAAAAAAGCTATGTCTTCGCCGCCACGTATCTGACGAAATCTTTGGCATTCGCATTTTCCTATCACGACAATGAAGTTCTTTTTAACAGCGGCATCGGCGACACGCCGAACGAACTCGTCGTGCTGTGCGGCGGACAAAAAACATTGGACAGGGAACGCAGAATCAAGGTGTTCGCTTTTCCCGATGACGGGTTTACAGAAATTTCCCGTGGGCGGCAGGCCGTATCTGAAAATGCTGTTCCATTTTCACAGACACGTATTGTCATGGAAACCACAGACATCAATGATTTGATGAAAGAGGGTTTGCAGATTTTCTTGTTGCCGGAAGACGTTTCGCATTATCTGGATGAAAACGGGAATGCTACCACCGATCACCGTTCTGCAAAAAACTGGGGCGAGGCGATGGCGGCCATGATGCGGGATAACGGCGCGCGGTGGATAAATCAGTAACGCGAAATAAATATTTGTCCGCAATTGACTGCGGAGATGGAGACTACCAGCCCGTCTTCGTCCCGGGAAGGGCCACCACAAGGCCGTCCAGTTCTTCCGTCACCATAATCTGGCAGGAGAGGCGTGAATATTTGCGTACGTCGAAGCCGAGATCTAGCATGTCTTCTTCGTCATCGGATTTTTCGCCATCGGGCAAAGTTTTTTCCCACCATTGCGGATGCAAATAAAGGTGACAGGTGGCGCAGGCCAAGGAGCCGCCGCACGCGCCTTCTATGGCGGCGATATTGTTCTTCACCGCGACTTCCATAAGCGAAAGACCCAGCGGCGCGTCGATGACTTGTTCGGTGTTGTCTTTGTGGATGAAGATTATTTTGGGCATATTCTTTTATTCCATCGTTGTCAACCGTCGCTGTGCTCTGTCGAGCCGATGGAAGACCTTATTTCTTTAATCTTGCGGTTATGCGTGTGAACGCGACCAGTGTTTCGTCAATATCGGCAGATGTCGTAGCCCATCCCGTGGAAAACCGCAAGGCGCAGCCCGCCTGTTTTTCGCTGTAGCCCATGGCGTTAAGCACGTGGGAAGGTTTGAAGGTTCCCGAAGAGCAGGCGGAGCCACTCGATACCGCAATACCTTCTAGATCCATCGCCATCACGCCCGTTTCGGCGGAGACATCGGCCAAAATGATGTTCGTGGTGTTGGAAACACGCGCGACATTTTCCGCAACGATGATGATATCTTTGGCGACAGAGCGCAAAGCGCTTTCCAGTTTGGTTTGAAAGGCGCGGGTTTGCGTTTGATAGGTGGTCATATCGTCGTGCGCCAGTTTGGCGGCAACACCGAAGCCCGCGATGCAGGCGACATTTTCCGTGCCCGGGCGCTGGCGTTTTTCCTGACCGCCGCCGCGTAAAAATTTCGGAATTTGCAGACCTTCGCGAAAGATCAATGCGCCCGTGCCTTGCGGCCCGCCGAATTTATGGGCAGACAGCGTCAGATAATCGACACCGAGTTCTTTGAAATCAATCTCCATGCGCCCTGCGGCCTGTACGGCGTCACACAAAACGAGCGCGCCCGCGTTTTTGGCGAGATGCGCGATATCGGCGACGGGCTGCCGTGCGCCTGTTTCGGAATTCACCAACTGCACGCAGACCAAAGCGGGTTCGTCTTCCAGCATTTTTTGAAAAGCGTCGACATCTATGATGCCGTTTTTCGTGACGGGAATTTTTTGCGCATGCGGCGCGGCCTCTAAAACCGAAGGATGTTCGATGGCGGATATGAAAATGCGTTTGTCCTGATATCCGCTTAGTATCGTGTTGTTGCCCTCGGTCGCACCGGAATTAAAGATCACTTGCGCGGCTTTCACACCTGCCAATTTCGCAACTTCCTCTCGTGCGTCTTCGACCAGTTTACGCGCATTGCGGCCTGCCCCGTGAATGCTCGACGCATTTCCGGCCTCGCCCATGGCGGCGCTCACCGAAGCGATCACTTCGGGGCGGATAGGCGATGTCGCGTTATAATCGAGGTAAATCCTGCGCATGCGGGGGTTATAAAGAATTTCCCCGTTAAAACCTAGGAAATTTACAGGATTTACCGATTACCCACATAAGAATCAATTACTTACGCGATTAATTTGGACTTTTGTAAATCGGAGGTCTATATAGAGGCCAGTTAATTGTTCTTTTGTGTGGAAAGACATCTATGCCCGAAATTATTTTCAATGGCCCTGCCGGCCGCCTCGAAGCCCGTTACCATCATTCGAAAACCCTCAACGCTCCCTTAGCTCTGGTTCTTCATCCGTCCCCCGAACATGGCGGCACGATGAACAACAAAAACACGTATCTGTTGTATCAGGCGATGGTTGCTCGCGGATTCTCGACGATGCGTTTTAACTTCCGCGGCGTGGGTAGATCGCAAGGCGTATTCGACCGCGGTGAAGGCGAACTCTCCGATGCCGCCTCTGCCCTCGACTGGATGCAGCAATTGAATCCGAATGCGCCTTACGTTTGGGTTGCAGGTTTTCAATTTGGCGCGTGGATCGGTATGCAGCTTTTGATGCGTCGTCCTGAAATCCAAGGATTCATTTCTGTGGCGCCGCCCGCAAACATCTATGATTTCTCTTTTCTAGCCCCATGCCCGTCTTCGGGGCTTATTTTACACGGCCAAAAAGACAATATCGTGCCCGAGCCAAGCGTGCAGAAACTCGTTGAAAAACTGCAATCGCAAAAAGGCATCGTGATCGATTACCGCGTGGTCAATAACGCCAACCACTTCTTCCACGAACGCACGGATGAAATGGTTTCCCATGTTCATGACCATATGAACAAAGCCAAAGGCGGCAAAGCCTTTACGCAATTGCTCTCCAAAGCAGCTTAAGTATATAAGCGATGAATTATAAGAACGCCGCAGGATCAATCGCTCTCGCGGCGTTTTTGTTTACAGCCCCGGCTTCCGCGCAACCAGAAACTGTCAAAGGCACATTCTATGCCGATTGCTTCCCGTCCGATGGGCCGGCGGTAACGATGGAACTCGAAAATTACATGCGCATCACCGTCTACGGCAATCCTGTGGAACCCGATGACGTCTACAGAACCAAAGAGCAAACCTTCCCGGGCGAGGGGGAGACAATGTATGTCGGTATGTGCACGGAAAAAATCGGTGATTGCAAATTCGTAGAAGGAGTTTTGTCCACGCACAATGTTGATGCCGAAACGATAGAGGCGACGCTGGAATATTTCGATGGCACGGAAACGCAAGACGACGCCGAAAGCATTCAGGGCCATATGGCTTCGTTCACCGTCAAGCTCGACACGAAACGCCCGCCGCCGAAGTGTAACTGATTACGGCACGGCCCATTCCATATATTTGATATCATGCGGCGTGGTAAGGCGCAGATCATAGTCGCAAGGGTCTTTCATGCGGAAATCACGCAGGCCTTATGGTTTGGTTTCCATTTTTTCGACCACACAATCATCGCCTTTTAGTTTCGCTTAGAGTTCATCGAGATGCGACGTGGTGAGCACAACCTCAACACCTTTGCCGAGCGGCGTGGATTTCGGAAAGTCTTTAAAATAAGGATGATCCAAGACGCTCTCATTGCCGCAACCGAAGCACAAAATATTGTCTTCCATCTTCATCACGAGATAGCCTTTGAACCCGTCGGGCGCGCGTTTCCAGACTTTTTCGAAGCCGATTCTTTGATAGAAGGCTTTGACCTTTTCAAAGCCTGGAACATGCAATTCCAGCATCATGGAATTAAGCGGCTTTATTTTGCTTGTTCAGCTTGGCCAGAATTTCATCCGTATGGCCTTCGACTTTCACCTTGGGCCAGATCTTTTGAATGGTGCCGTCTTCGGCAATAAGGAAGGTGCTGCGTTCAATCCCCATATACTTCTTCCCGTACATGGATTTTTCCGCCCACACGCCATAGCGTTCACAGACATCGGAGTTTTCATCGGAGGCCAGCGGAAACTGCAGATCGAATTTAGCCTTGAATTTATCGTGCTTCTTCACGCTGCATTTAGAAATGCCGACAATCGCCACGCCGAGCTTTTCAAAAGATTTGATATTTTCGGAGAGCGAGCAAGATTCCGCCGTGCACCCCGGTGTATCGTCTTTAGGATAGAAATAGACCACGACCTTTTGGCCCTTCAGAGCGGCGAGATTGAAATGCCCGCCATTGTCGGTAGGGAGGTCGATGGCGGGGGCTTTGGAACTTTCGGTCAGCTGGGTCATTGGATGCACCTTAAAATGTCTGTTGGAATGCCCAATTACGAGCCTTTCGGGCGATAAAAGTCAAGATAGGCTCCTGACAAAGTCGTAAAATTATCTTATTGTTATTAAAGACTATTCGCCCGCACGGCACCCAAGGACTCCTTAGCTTTGCTCAAGCCCGCATTCAAATTCGCGCACAAGACGCTGCTCGCCTCGCTCGAAACGCTGGCGGTGGTTACGCTTGTCATCGCGCTGGCGTTCGGCGCGTTCGTTTGGAAAGTCTCCCAAGGGCCCATCAGCATCGCCTTTGCCAAGGATTACGTGCAAAGCGCGCTGTCTTCCGAAGAAGATGAACTTTCGGTCCAGTTCGACGACATGGTGTTTTCATGGCCCGAATTGCAAGGGCCGTTTTTGCTCGACCTAACCAACCTCAAAGTCCAGCGCGGAAAAAGAGCAGCGGATTCTTTGACTATTGCGCAAGCCTCCGTGGGGTTGTCGCGCACCGCGCTGATGTTCGGCCGCATCCGCCCCGTGAGCGTTATCATCACATCGCCATCGATTGAATTGGCCCGTTCGCTGGATGGTAAACTCAATCTGAAATTCCAAGCCAAGGAACAAGCCGCGCAGGCAACCGTAGAAACGCCCATAGAAGAAGCGCGCAACCCCGGCGAGGAAGTGGCGCAGATTTTCCGCGATATGGCCGAACGCAAGCGCGGTAGTATCCTATCGCGCTTACGTGAATTCGTTATCAAGGACGCGTCGCTTGCGATGCGCGATTACCAGTTCGGGCTTTCGTGGTATCTTACGGACTTTGATTTCGCGCTCACCAAACACCCCCAAGGCGTCGCCGTATCGATGGACGTTGTTCTTCCCGGCGGTAAAAAGGGCAATGCGGGCGTGAAGGGCGACCTCGTCTACAGAAAAGAGAGCGATGATTTCCGCGGCGCGGTGCATGTGAACGACGTCAACCCCAATGTGCTTTCACGCTTTTTACCCGCACCGGAGATTTTATCAGGTCAGGATGTGTTCGTATCGGGCGATCTCGACATAGACATGGACAAGAACATGCTGCCGACCAAAGTGACCTTCAACGGCGGCATTCCCGAAGGATCGGTTTTTATTCCCGAAGAATACGCTTCGCCGATTCCGCTCAAGAACATCGTCATCGGTGCGGAATATGACGCGGCTGCCAACACCATCACTATGAGCAAATTGTCAGGCGATATCGGCGGAATTCTTTTCACCGGCGGCGGCAAGGGCGTATATACGGACAAGACTCTGAGCGTGCCAATATCGCTGGAGGTGGCTTCCGTGACACGCGAGCAGATTGTACCGCTCTTTCCCAAATCAGAGCATGACGGCGAAGCCTATATGTGGCTCGGCAAGAATATCGAAGGCGGTCAATTCAGCAATGTATCCTTGGCGATGGAACTGACGGGTGAGAAAACCCGCAACGAGGAATTACAGCGCGATCAATGGAGCACGGATGTTCCGAAACTGGTGATGGATTTCACATTCGAAGGCGCGAAGATCACGTATAACGACACGCTGATGCCCGTCACCGAAGCCAAAGGCACAGGCGTGCTGGACCTCGGCGCAGAAATTCTCGAGATCAAAGGCGAAAGCGGCAAAATCGGTGATATCACGGGCACCGATATCACCGTGAAAGTGGATGATTTGATGACCGCAGGCGCAGGGATGGTCTATATCACGTTGAAAGCGAACGGCCCCGTCGCCACCGCGCTGAATTATATTTCAGCCGAGCCCATCAATATGGGCAAGGAAGAAATCGGTATCGATGCCGCAACCGTAAAAGGCAATATCGCCGCCGATCTGGATATATCTTTGCCGACTGTAAAAGATATTCCCAAGGAAGCCGTGAACGTCAAAATCAACGGCACGCTCACCGACATCGATATCCCGAACATCGTCGAAGGATTGCCGTTGACAGGCGGACCTTTGGCATTGGCGACGGAAGATGGCGGCTTCCGCATTAAAGGCAACGCCAAACTCGCGGGCCGCGAAACCGTGATGGAATGGCACCAATATTTCGAAAGCGTAGGCCACCCTTATTCCATGCAGGTCAAAGCAACCGCAGGCGCGGATCAGGAACTGCGCAATCATTTCGGCGTTAACCTCGATGAATATATCAGCGGCACTATGCCCGTAGATGTTGTCTACACCGATTTCGGCGGCGGCAGACAAGAAGTGCAGGTGAAAGGTGATTTAAATCCCGTGCGCCTTTACATTGCACCGTTCAAATTCGAAAAACCCGTCGGCACGCCGGGGACGCTCACCACCACCGCGCATTTGCAAAACGGCGTGATCAAGGAATTGAAAAAAACCAACATCAAAACCAAAGACCTTATCGCGACCGCGACCTCCATCGGTTTCGCGCCGATGAACGGCAAGCAAGCAGATTTGGCGAGCGGCGTTCTACCCACTGCCGTGATCGGCAAAACGCAGCTGGCGCTGACCTTTGAAGTGTCGCCGCAAAACGTGATGCGCGTGAGCGCGAAGGGCCCTGTGTTCGATCTGGCGCCGTTCTTGGAACAGGCGAACGCCAGCAGTTACGGCGCGGCGTCGACGGCGCCCAAAAAACAACAACAGGCGATGCAAATTTCCCTAACCGCCGACACGATGCTCGCCAAAGAAGGCCGCAAGGCCGCGAACACCAAAGCCCATGTGGAGCTAGACAACGAAGGCGATATCACGCAACTGGAACTCGATGCGGGCGTGGGCAAGGGACCTTTGTTCGTGCGCTTCAAACCCGATACGTCGGGCAAACGCACATTCAGATTGGAAGCGCAGGATGCAGGCGCGGTTTTGCACACATTCGGGCTTTACGAGAATGTGGTCGGCGGATCGTTACTGATTTACGGCGAACCCAAAGGCGGCAATGTGAAGGGCGATCTGCACGGAAGTATGCGCATGGAGAATTTCCGCGTAGTCAAAGCGCCCGCGCTGACCAAACTTCTGGGGCTGATGAGTTTGACGGGTATTACGCAGCTTCTCTCCAATGAAGGTCTCGCGTTCTCGAAACTGGAATCGGGATGGGAATGGCGTTTCCGTGAAACGGGCAATCTGCTCATCGTCAAAGACGGCAAGACATCCGGCTCCTCCGTCGGTTTGACATTCTCGGGTCTTGTCGATCGCGGCAAGATGACGACCGACGTCGCGGGCACGATTATTCCGATGACCGAAATCAATTCCATTCTTTCTGCCATTCCTCTGGTCGGTGAAATTCTGGGTGGCTCTGGCGGTTTGATCGCGGCTACATATTCTATGAAAGGGCCGACGGCTAATCCTACGGTTTCTGTGAACCCGCTCTCCGTGCTCGCGCCCGGCATCATCAGACGCATTATTTTCGAAGGCGGATATGAGAGCAAAATTCCCGATGACGTGGTCCCGCCCGCCATTCCCGACGGCGCCGGCGGCACCCTTCAAAGCCATACACCCACCGTGACCCCGCCGAAAAACACGAATTAGGCTTTTTCTTTGACACAATATGACAAACGCAGTAAACCCTGTCTCTGTTTGTTGAATCAAGGAGCGGTGTGATGAGCACGATCGCCAGATATGTCGATCTGGAATTGCAAAAAGCGGAGTTGTTCGAACGCATCGCCAAAGCAGGTTCTGTGACGGAAATGGATCAGATTACGGCAAAAGCGATCGTCTTATCTCTTTCCGATAATGCGCACATATTGTTCGACGAATTGCAAAACCGAACGGTCAGCCGCTTCGATGCCGAAACGCTCTTCCGCAATTCCCATCTTCGTTATGAGCTGTGTCTGGGTTACGTGCATGTGGAGCCATACGCAGGTCAGGGTGTCGAGCTTGAACATATTAAATGGTTTATGACGCATGAAGTCGTAACGCATGAAGCCAAGACCATGAGAAATGCAGGCCTGATCCAGTTGGCCCGCGATAAAAACTTTATGGACGGTCTGGGCAATTCGGATGCGATGATTGCGCAAAGATTAAAAGCATATGCGGATGATAAAAAATCTAGACCGCTTCCGGAACATGATGACAGCAACGCCGAGCGTGACTACGAAGACCGCGCAAAATTATACAGCGCGGCAATCGAAGGATTTCTTAAAAGCTATTTGGGCAAGCCTTGGAAGCCCGCACAACTGGAAGCGTAAGCGCCTAAGCCGCCTTTACCAGCGCGTGGCGTTTCTTGCCCGCGGACAATTTAATATAGCCTTCGGACGTCAGATCATTCGCGTTAACAGTAGCCGCGATATCGGTGACGGGCGTATCATTGCACTTCACGCCGCCACCTTCTATCAATCTACGCGCTTCGGATTTCGAGGTTGCCATTTTCGCTTCGATCAGAAGATCAATAACAGACACTGCGGATTTCAACGACACGTTGAAAGTAGGCAGATCACCGCCCACACCGCCTTGTTCGAAAACTTTTTTCGCCGTTTCGGCGGCGGCAATGGCTTCGGTTTCTCCGTGGCAAAGCTTGGTGGCCTCAAACGCGAGTATTTTCTTGGCTTCGTTGATTTCGGAGCCTTGGAGAGCGGCAAGCCTGTTAACTTCTTCCATGGGCAACATTGTAAAACGCAACAGAAGATTTTTAACATCCGCATCGTCGGCGTTTCTGTACCATTGCCAGTAATCGTAAGCGGGCAGCATGTTTTTGTTGAGCCATACGGCCCCGCCGACGGTTTTGCCCATTTTTTCGCCTGCAGCGTTCAACAATAACGGCGCGGTGAGCGCGAACAATTGCACCTTGTCGGATTTGTGTGCGAGATCGACGCCGTTGATGATATTACCCCATTGGTCGGAACCGCCCATTTGTAAGATGGTGCCGTTGCGGCGTTTCAGTTCCACAAAGTCGTAACCTTGCATCACCATGTAATTGAATTCGAGAAGCGTAAGCGGGCTTTCGCGTTCCAGACGCGCCTTCACACTGTCAAAAGTTATCATGCGGTTGATCGTGAAATAACGGCCATAGTCGCGCAGGAAGTCGAGGTAGTTTAATTTGGAAAGCCAGTCGTCATTGTTGACCATCGACGCATCGGTCGGCCCGTTCCCGTATTTCAGGAATTGGGTGAAACAGGTGGCGCGGATGTTTTCCATGTTGTCGTTGATGACTTCATCGGTCATCAGATTGCGGCTTTCATCCTTGAAAGAAGGATCGCCGATTTTGGATGTGCCGCCGCCCATGAGCGTGATCGGCTTGTGCCCGCATTCCTGAAACCATTTGAGCATCATGATACCGGTCAGGTTACCGACATGGAGCGATTTCGCCGTGGGGTCGAAGCCGATATAGGCGGATTGCACGCCCTCAACGAGTTTTTTATCGAGACCTTCGAAATCGCTGCACTGGTGAATGAAGCCGCGTTCGGATAATATGTTTAGGAAGTCGGATTTGTATGTCATAACATGAGTTTATACCTATGCCCGAAAATAATGTCTATACCGCAATTGGCCTTATGTCCGGAACCTCGCTGGACGGGGTGGATTGCGCCCTGATTGAAACGGACGGCAAGGCCTATATAAAGCCGCTGGCATTTATGGGCATTCCCTATATTTCCGACGACCGTAATGTTATCCGCTCTGCGTTCGGCATCAAGGATAGGAATGCCGCGATCTTGAAAAAGGCCGAAGAAATTATTACCAAGGAACATATCAAGGCGGTCAAGGAATTGTTGCTGGAACGTGACCTTCCGGCAAACAAGGTTGATGTGATCGGTTTTCATGGCCAGACGATATTCCACGCGCCGCATGAAGGACTGACTCTGCAGATCGGCGATGGCGCGGAATTGGCGCGAAAGACAGGTATAGACGTTGTTGCGGATTTCAGAACCGCCGATGTTCAGGCAGGCGGAGAAGGCGCACCGCTGGCGCCTGTCTATCACGCCGCAAGAATAAAGAGTGCGGGCGTTTCATTGCCCTGCGTGGTGCTCAATATCGGCGGTGTTGCCAACGTCACTTGGATAGGTGAAAAAGAAGAGCAATTGCTCGCGTTCGATTGCGGCCCCGGTAACGCGCTGATGGACGATTGGGTTTTGTCGCGGACGGGCAAAAGATACGACGAGGACGGAAAAATCGCAGAAGCCGGAAGGCCTATTGAGAAATTTTTGAATGGATGGCTCGACCATGAATATTTCAAGAGGCTGCCGCCTAAATCATTGGACCGCGACGCATGGGACATAGCGGCGATAGGACGCGTGGTGGAAGGCATGGGCGATGTCAGCACGCAAGACGGTGCGGCAACGCTTTTGGAATTTACAGTGCAGGGCATCGCGCGCGCGATGGAGCATATGCCTGAACTGCCGCAAAACTGGTATGTGTGCGGCGGCGGACGGCATAACAAGGCGTTGATGGCCAAGCTGCAAAAACGATTACCCGCGTATGTGAAAAGCGTGGACGTGTTGGGCTGGAACGGGGACGCGACTGAGGCCGAATGTTTCGGTTATCTCGCCGTGCGTTCATTGCTAGGATTGCCGTTAAGCTTTCCGCGCACCACGGGTGTTTCCGCGCCGCAAATGGGCGGGGGTTTTTTTAAAGCCTGATTTTTCTTGCATTTTAGAGGCTAGAATGGCTTTTTACCGCTATGACGAAGACAGTCGCACCAACCCCTGAAACGATAGCAGAAGCCGCCGTGTTGATCCGCGATGGCAAGTTGGTCGCGTTTCCGACGGAGACGGTGTACGGCCTTGGCGCGAACGCGCTGGACGGCAAAGCCGTGGCAGGAATTTTCACCGCGAAAAACAGACCAATTTTTAATCCCGTGATCGTGCATGTTGCCAAACGCGAAGACGCCGAAAAATTCGTGGAATGCGATGACCGCGCGCGCGGGCTGATGGCCGCATTCTGGCCTGGGCCGCTTACGTTGATATTGCCCAAGAAAAAAGATGGCGGGATTTCAGATCTGGTGAGTGCGGGATTGCCGACCATCGCGATCCGCATGCCCAATCACCCCGTAGCGTTGCAATTGATCGAAGCCGCCGGCGTACCGATTGCCGCGCCAAGCGCGAATGCATCGGGCGAACCATCCGCCACCACGCCGCGCCATGTGCAGGATTCCTTGGGCGGCCGTATTCCATTAATTATCGCGGGCGGTGCAAGCGCGGTGGGACTTGAATCCACGGTGCTGGATTTGTCGGGCGATAAACCCGTGATTGTACGATCCGGCGCGGTGACGGCGGAAGATCTGGAAGAATATCTGGACGGCGTGACCTATGATTTCGGGACGAAAGAAAAACCCTCATCGCCGGGACAGTTGTTGAAGCACTATGCGCCGAGCATCCCCGTGCGTTTGAATGCGGTCGATGTGGAAGAGGGCGAAGCGCTGCTCGCATTCGGCTCCACGAAATTCATGGGCGTGAAAACGGGCGGGTTTGCCAAAGACCTCGGTAACGAGCGTTTCAAGAATTTGAGTGAGCAGGGCGATCTCAATGAGGCCGCCGCGAATTTGTTTTCCATGCTACGCGATCTCGACACATCTTCCAACAAATCCATCGCCGTGATGAATGTTCCCGACACAGGTTTGGGTATTGCGATCAATGACCGTCTCAAACGCGCGGCCCAAGGGCGATAACAGGGTAGTTAATTACCGATATGTGCTGATAGGTTCGAACCCGTCGCCGATAATATTCGTGGGCGGCTTCTTGGCCGCTGCGGGTGGCAGAAGGCGCTTTATATCCGTGTAGATTTTCGCGCGGTTCTTGTGTTCTTTGATATCCACGCAGTAATCAAATTCGCCCTCGCGGCCCCATTTATTTTCGGTGTAGGTGAGGATATCGGGGTTGGCGACCAAATACATTTTGATCTTCTCGGCGGTTTTGGAATCGATGCCCGTGCCGATGCTGGTGAAGGAAACTTGCAGGTTGCAGAATTTTTTGGCCGCCAGCGCGGGATCATCGCCGCGCGTGCTGGGCGGCATGTTTTCCTGCCAGTTGCGGATCGGTGTCGTATCGCCCATCAGCGGATCAGAATGATTGGACGGAGGGGGCGCGGCAGACGTGATGTCTTTGGGCGGTGCGGATGTGGGAGCGCCGAGATCGTAAGCAGATGTTCCGTCCGATGTTCCCGCCATGCCGGAATCATCCGTAGCCATTTCGCCCGTATCGGGCGCGGCTGTCTCTTTGGGAGAAGGATCACCGATCGGCGGAGAGGGCGCATCGGCGGGAGACGCGCTGTTCATCGGCAGATAGCCCGAACTGTTTTTGGGTTTCGCGGGAGCTTGCGCGGGAAGACTGGTAGGAACACCCGGCGGTGCTTTGGATTGCGGCGCCATCTGCACGGGCGGCAAAACCTCACTCTCGATCGGCTGGGCGATCGCGGGTAAAGCGGTAAAAAGCATTAAGGCGGATAAAAGAGCGAAGCGTTTCATATTCATGATTCTATATGAACGGCAATTTGCGTCAATTTTCAGGCATAAAAAAACGCCCATAAGGCGCCATCGTCGTTTTTACATCTGGGGGGTGGTTTTCACAGGAATGCTTCCACAAAACAACACCGCAGTTGAGGGGGACTGTGGTGCTGTCCTTTGAAAGCTTTTAGCAGGCTAGGGTATACCTAGCGACGCTGCCTGATTGGGGTTAAGCATTCTTGCATGTGCTCCGCCCATGGCTCTCATTTGTCTCCCGGAATATGAAACTCCCGTAGTCGTTCCAATCGCCGGTCTTATGGTGGCTGCTTGCCTAAATTGGCCTGCGGCTCTCATTAGAACCTCCCTGGTTCTTTTGTTTAATTCGCGGTATTGGTTCCGCTTGTTGTCCTCAATATAAGATAAAACAGGGCGTCTGTCAACAAAAAAGCGATAGTTTTTTCGTAATATTATCTATTGGGAATAAATCTATATTTACTGTTAGTTGATACTGAATATGTGTCTAGTATTTATACTTCGTTTTACATTAATACTGTATATATCTAGTTAAAATAATTAATTTTGTACTTCGAATACAGTATTGGGCTGTCCCCGCGGGAGACAGCCATGCAAAAATCGAATGGATACGGGTAGTTAGGCGTTGAAGTCCGACAGCATCATCATCTGTGCGGGGCTCAAAGCGAGCTTTCCATACAAAGATGGCGGGAAAATTTGCCAAGAATTAGTGTCTTTGGCGCTGCTTTCCAAGCTGTTGATTCGCAAAACAGAGGATTTGGCCCCTTCATCGCCGTTATAGCTCATCAAATGGGCCATGCGGGCGAGGGGGTCGCTTTCGGGTTGAAGGACGGAGCCTTGTGCCTGAAGCATGTTCTGGCCGGAAACGGCATTGGGGTTGGCCACGACGGACTGGTTCGCCGCGAAGTTTTTGGAGGCTCCGCCGCCGTCGTCGAATTTCTTGTCGAACATGGCATAGATTTGGGACAGTGAACGAGGTTGTCCACCCGCACCATAGAACACGCCGCGATTGGCGCGTGCTTCACGCGGGAAGATATCCGCTGCCGCCATGTTGGGGCTTTTCTTCATCGCGTTCAAAAATCCTGTTGCGCCGCCGGCACCGAGAAAGTGCGCCAGATATAGCTCGGTGGAGCCTATATCGCCGCCGACATTCTGTTTCAGGCGATCGTAATTGCCCGATGCGAATTCCGCCGCCATGTAAGAGGCGATTTCGGGATCTTTGCGCATATTCAAAATCTCTTTGCGCATCTTGCCGCTGGAAACGCGGTTGTCGTCATTGATGGCGTCCGCGTATTTCGCGAGGCCGTATTTCGCGCCGTGTTCCTTCACCATCGTCAGCCATGTGCTTTCGATGAACTGAAACAAGCCCGTCGCGGAAGATGTGCGCGCCTTAGCGTTCGGATTAAAAGAGCTTTCCGCGGCAGCCTTTTCCATCAGGTAGGTAAAATTGACCCCTGTTTTAGCCGATGCGTTGCTGATGGCTTTATAGATTTCCTTAGGGACGGAAACCGTAGCTAAACCGTTGTCATTATTGGTATTTATGGCCATTTTTTCTATCTTTTCAGGCGTCTGTCGGACGCGGTGTTACAAAAGATACGTTTCAAGCGGCGTGCCAGTTTAAGGGGGCCAATTTCCTAGAGCTAAGCCGCGAGGGTTTTGGGTGTATTCAGGCACGAATCCGAACAGTAAGGTCATATGCTTCCAGAGATTGGCCCATGATTGGTCAAGAAACGCATCGTCATTGTGCGGCGCGCGCAACATGTGCACGCAAGGCAAAATCGTGGGGCCGAGCGCGAAGGCCGCGATCAACGCCACATAATAGACGGGTGCGAGACGAAAAAAAACGCCGCGTCCAGAATGTCAGCCATGATGCGGTACGTTCCATAGGTTCACGCCCCTCGCGAAGGCGCGTGCGGTATTACATCAAAAAAGCCGGAGGGAATCATGAAGAGGTCTACGGCAAGGCCGGGCGTGGATATCACGGTAATATTCAGATGGAATACATGGGTGAGATGGCCGGTCAAAACCCATAGCGCGGCAAAGCCCCGCAGACCATCCAGATAGCCCGGTCTTGCCTCATCGTTCTTGAGTTTGTTCATTTTGAACCTTTGGAGTACATCCTGTACTTGCCGATAGTGTAGAATGGGGGAAGAATGGATCAACCATTTTTTCAGGATGTTACATAATGAAGAATTACACACCACCCATTCAGGATATGCTCTTCGTATTGGACAACGTCGTGGGACTCACATCGGTTCCGGAACATCCTGACCTTGGAAAAATCGACGCCGATTCTATCGCGAGCATACTGGAACCCGCCGCCGATCTGGCAAGCAATGTTCTGGGGAGCATCAATCACAGCGGCGACAAGGACGGCACGAAACTGAAGGACGGCGTTGTCACCACCGCAGGCGGATTCAAAGACGCCTACAAACAATATTGCGAAGGCGGATGGAACGCTGTGGTGTTCGATCAAACACATGGCGGGCAGGGTTTGCCTTGGCTCGTCGCGTTCGCGGTGCAAGAGATGTGGCAGAGCGCGAACATGTCGTTCGGATTGTGCCCGCTGCTCAATCAGGGGGCGGTAGAAGCCATCGAGGCGCATGCGAGTGAGGATTTGAAGAATACCTATCTGCCCAAAATGATTTCCGGGGAGTGGACGGGCACGATGAATTTGACGGAGCCGCAGGCGGGATCAGACCTTGCCGCCGTTACCACCAAAGCCAAACGCGACGGGAACGAATTTAAAATTTTCGGGCAAAAAATATATATCACCTACGGCGAGCATGATTTCACCGAGAATATCATCCATCTAGTTTTGGCCCGTATCGAGGGCTCGCCCGCAGGCGTGAAGGGCATTTCCCTTTTCATCGTGCCAAAATTTTTGCAAGACGGATCGCGCAACGATGTGCTCTGCACGGGTATCGAACACAAGCTCGGCATCCATGCATCCCCGACTTGTACAATGCAGTTCGGCGACAAGGCCGGCGCGAGCGGATATCTGGTGGGTCAGGAAAACGAAGGCCTGAAATATATGTTCACGATGATGAACAATGCACGTCTTTCGGTGGGATTGCAGGGCGTGGCGATTGCGGAGCGTGCCTATCAACACGCGCTGGCTTACGCGAAAGACCGCGTGCAAGGCGCGAGCCTATCCAAAAAAGCCGCGGGCCGCGTGACGATTTCACATCACGCCGATGTCAAACGCATGCTTTTGTCCATGGCATCGCAAGTGGAGGCGGGGCGTGCGCTGGCGTACGAAGCCGCGCTGTGTCTCGATCTTGCCAAAGCGGGCGACACCGCGGCAAAGTCCAAAGTCGATCTGCTCACACCGCTGGTCAAATCATGGTGCACGGATATGTCGGTGGAAGTGGCGAGCACGGGTGTGCAGATTCACGGCGGTATGGGGTTCATCGAGGAAACGGGCGCGGCGCAATTTTACCGCGATGCACGTATCCTACCCATTTATGAGGGCACGAACGGGATTCAATCCGCGGATTTGGTCTTTCGCAAAATCCTGCGAGACAAAGGCGAAGCGTTGAAAGCGTATTTGAAGGAATTTGATGCGGTGCTGAATGATTTGAAATCGGCCAAGGGCGATGATCTTGAAACCATCCACACACAATTGAAAATTTGTTATGAGGCCGTGGCCAAAGCATCCTTACATCTTGGCGTTCTGGTCGCCGAAGACATGGAGTATGCGGCCGCCGTGAGCGTTCCTTATCTGAAAGGTCTTGCGGGTGCGGCGGCGGGTTTGATGATGGCGCGTTCCGCATTGGCGGCGCAGGGCATGTTATCTAGCGGCGAAGGCGATCACGATTTCCTCAACAAAAAAATCCTACACGCGCGTTTCTTTGCCGAAAGTCATTTGCCGCTCGCTACAGCCGCTGCGCAAATCGTGCTCTCAAGCGCCAGAACTATTGTTTCCGCGGAATTTTAAGGGGAGATTTTAACGCCGAGCGGATCTTCCTGAGTTTTTTTCGGCGCAGGAACGATGGCACTTCTTTGGACTGGATCCATGCAAACATTGTTCGCATAGGTTTTCAGGGCCTGAACATAGGCGGGTGCGGGTACCGGTTTCTTTTTGAATTCCTTGGCTGTGGTAATGGCCACGCACTCACAAAATTCCTTATTGTCTTCTGCCGTTTCATTCATTCTTGAAGAGGATTTCATGCAATTTATCAGCGTGCTGATGCCAATCATAGGTATGTTGGCGCAACTTGGTTCGGGCGATTTCAAAACCTTATCCATTAGGAATATCATTGTGGGTACGGGCCCCACTCTTTCGCGCATTTGCAGGAACGAGCCGCTGACGCATTCGCAGCTGTAATATTTCTTTTGATAGCCGTTTTCGCTACATGACTTGTAAACTTCCTGCGCTTCGGCTTCGAGCTGCTCTTTCGTCGTGCGTATTTCTAGCGGCAAAGAATTCCAGTCGAAAGGCGTTTCGGGAAGTCCGTCATCGGACGGCCTGTCGGGAATAACGCCTTTGGGCGTTCCGACTTGCGGAACCTGCGACGGTTCGTTCTGCGCGAAGGCGGGTAGGGGTAGGGCGGTCAGGACCAAAAGGGCGAAAAGAGCAATACGGTTCATGCTTTGACTCTACCATATTTTATAGAACCGCGTAAAAAAACAGCCCGCCAAGATCATGGGAGGGGCTGTTTTGTTGGATTCTATGAAAAAGAAACTTAGGCTGCCTTGCCGCCGCGGATTTTGTTCCAGAGGCCCTGAAAGTTCATGGATTCCTTGGAAATATCCGCCATGCCTGTGTCCGTAGCCACGTTTTCGTTCTGACCCTTCATGCGTTTCATGCGGTCTTCGAGAACTTTTTGTTTAGCCTGACGCGCGCGTTCTTCGCGGCTTCTCAATTCTTCTTTCAGCTCTTCGGCCTGTTTCTGGCTGTACTGGCTGGTGATCAAAATCTGCTGCGATTGTTTTTGCCACAGATCGCGTTGGCCGCGCATGTCTTCGAGTTGTTCGCGCAACATTTCGATTTGTTCTTCGAGGCCGCGCGTACGCATTTTCAGACGTTCGATTTCCAGCATGTCCGCCGCGCGCTGCAATTCGTTTTGCGGCGTGGTTTCCTGAGCAGACGGAGCCGTGCCCGCGCCTTGGGGCAGGAGGCCGAACACGCGGTCGAGTTCGGAAGCGTCGATCAGTCGGCGGCCGTTGCCGTCGATTTCAAAGGACAGCTTGCCGCTGTTCATCGAACGCTGGATGGTGGATTTGGAACGTCCCGTCAATTCTGCTGCGCGTTGCGCACCGACTTTTGCCATGTTCATGGTCCTCTTCTAATTTCCCTATTGCTTAATTATTTTCCATACGCTGGTTCAACAGCTTCGTCAATCTTTGCCATTGGGCGCCCGAAAAAAGATGTGCGTAAATGAACGGCAACCAGCCTTTTTTGCGCCATTCGAGGAAGGTTTTGTCATCCAGATCAGCGAGTTTCGCCTCATCCACGATGCGGAAACCGGAGAAATTAATTTTCTTGGTAGGCCCGACGGCGATTTCAGCCTGACGTTGCACGAGAACACCGGAATCGGCGAGCGCTTTGCCGAACTCGATCGTGTGCTTGGCGGCTGCGTGGTACGACTTGCAGAATTCCAGCGCGTTGTTGGCGAGCGCGGTTGGCTTACCGTCTTCAAAGAATTTCTGTTCGCCGTTTTCTTCCGTCACGGAGCTATCGAGGTCAATGCACAGTGACAATTGATCGTTACCAGGCATTTCGGAGAAGATAAAAGGATAGCGGCGGATATAGGCGGGAATGTATGTGTCTGCTTCCCATTCGCCTTTTTCGTTCAGGAAAAGATTTTCATTGTCGCGCAGACCCATGATGGCGACGGGCGTGCCCGAACCATCCGGTGAAAACGCGATCGGGTAGAAATGACAGACTTGCGGCATTTCTATCAGGTTGACCGGAACGGCGTTCACACCTTTGGTGAAGTTCAGGCCGAAATTTTTCTTCAGCGCCACTTTCTCGTGAATTTTGGCATCCAGCGGCGTCGGTTTTTTGTAGAAAAGTGGCATCATGCCTGCTTGGGGTTCTTCTTTTTTATCGGCGGCGGGGGAAGGATTTTTTGCCATAAGGGCCTCTTCTCTGTCAGAAACGGATTCATAGTAGAGGCTCGTTATACCAGCCATCCTTTATGGACAAAAGCCTGAAAGCTTCAAAACTTCGAAAATTACCAAATTTTTTCATAATTACATGCGGAAAGGCGAAAAACCGCCATTTCTTTCTTTTTTGCGCCTCGAAAATCCGTTAGGTTCGGGCGGTAAGAATATAAAACAAAACGGGAGGAAAACATGCGGATCTGTGTCGTGGGAACGGGCTATGTAGGATTGGTATCCGGAAGCTGTTTCGCCGAATTCGGAACCGATGTGACCTGCGTCGACAAAGACGAAGCGAAAATCGTAGGCCTCAAGAAGGGCATCATACCCATCTATGAGCCGGGCCTCGAAGACCTCGTCGAAAAACAAGTCAAAGCGGGCCGTCTTACATTCTCCACCAATTTGAAAGAAGCGTTGAAAGGCGCGGACGCGGTTTTCATCGCGGTCGGTACACCGACGCGCAAAACAGATGGTCACGCCGATCTGACTTATGTTTTTGAAGCGGCCAAAGAAATCATCCGTAATGTCGTAGGACATACTGTCCTCGTTACAAAATCCACCGTGCCCGTTGGCACCGCCCGCGAGATTGAAAAAATAGTCAAAGCCGAAGGCCGCGAAAAAGATATTGATGTTTGTTCGAACCCTGAATTTTTGCGCGAAGGTGCGGCTATCACCGATTTCATGCGCCCCGACCGCGTCGTCGTCGGTGTTTCTTCGAAGCGTGCCGAGGAAGTGATGCGCGCATTATACCGTCCGCTCTACCTCAACGAAACGCCTGTCGTTATTACGACGCCAGAAACATCCGAGATCATCAAATACGCGGCGAACGCGTTTCTTGCCACCAAAATTACGTTCATCAACGAGATCGCGAATTTGTGCGAAGCGGCCGGCGGCAATGTCCAGCACGTGGCAAAAGCCATGGGCATGGACGGCCGCATCGGCGGAAAATTTTTGAACGCCGGCCCGGGTTACGGCGGCTCATGCTTTCCCAAAGACACGCTGGCATTGACCTTAACGGGCCGCCAATTCGGCACGCCGCAAAAACTGGTCGAGGCAGTGGTTGAAGTCAACGCCGATAGACAACAGCAAATGGCGCAGAAAATCGTCGCGGCCTGTGGCGGCAATGTCAAAGGCCTGAACATCGGCATTCTGGGTGTAGCGTTCAAACCTAACACAGACGATGTGCGCGATGCGCCGTCTTTGGTTATCATCCCGATCCTGCAACAACTTGGCGCTACCGTCACCGCGAACGACCCGATCGCGATGGAGCAGGCGCAAAAAGTTTTGAAAAACGTGAAATGGGTCGATGATCCGTATGCGGTGGCCAAAGGTGCGGATGCACTCGTCATCATCACCGAGTGGAACGAATATCGCGCGCTCGATCTGGAACGCATCGCGGGCGAGATGAAACAAAAACGCCTGATCGATTTGCGCAACATTTATAAAGTGTCGGAAGTTGAGCCGCACGGATTCCAGTATGTATCCATTGGCCGCCCCGAAGTTACGACTTCTGCCGCAAAAAAATTACGCGCCGTTTAATGAGCAAGCTCCTCTTCCATCTTCCGGCGTTATGCAACATCGTCAAACGCGTTGCTGTTGAAGCCGGTGAAATCACGCTCGATTATTTCGAAGAGGGCATGCACATTGCCCACGACGATAAAAATGATGGATCGCCTATAACTGATGCAGATCGTCGCGCCGAAGAATTTATCGCGAAAGAATTGCGTCTGGCCATCGCAGATATTCCCGTGGTAGGCGAAGAATCTGTATCGAACGGCGAAGTCAATGATGTGAAGGGCCATGAATATTTCTGGCTGGTCGATCCATTAGACGGAACCAAGGAATTCATCGAAGGAAGCCCCGATTTCACGGTCAATATCGCGCTTATCAAGAACAATGTGCCGATGCTGGGTGTGATTTACGCCCCAGCAAAGGGTGAAATGTTTTCGGCGTTCGGTGAGGGTACCGCATCACGCTGGACCGAAGAAACGGGCAAGGAAAAAGAGATCAGCGTGAGAAAACCCACGCGCCATGGATTGGTCGTCATTACGTCCCGCAACCGTGCACAGGACCAGATCGCAAAATATCTGGAAGAACAGAAGGTCGAAAAAATCATCCGCCGCGCAAGCTCGCTGAAAATTTGCGCGGTCGCATCAGGCAAGGCGGATTTATATCCGGGTTTTGGCCAGACATCCGAATGGGATACGGCGGCGGGGCAGGCCATTCTCACATCGGCAGGCGGGGAGATTGTTACGCTCGAAGGAGCGCCTTTAACATACGGCGACAAGGAAGGGAATTTCAACAATCCTCAATTTTTGGCGCGCTCCAAATATCTTTCTGGAACAACAGAATAAAAAAGGCCACATCAAGCGGCCTTTTTCTTAATCTCTTTATTTATTACGAAGCGCTGGCTTCGGCTTCGATGGTGATTTTTATATCGTCCGAAACATTCGGCGCGCCGAATACCATGCCGAACAATGTCCGTTTCACAACGCCCGTTGCAGAAAAACCAACGGTGGGTTTTTTGGTAAAGGGGTGTTCGCCTTTTTTGTTGAATACGACATCGAGCACAATGGGTTGCACTTTACCGAGCATAGAAAGGTTGCCCGTTACTTTCGCGGTTTTTTCGCCCGTCACCTCAACTTTGGTGCTTTTGAAGGTAGCTTTGGCGTATTCACCGACATTGAAGAAGTCTTTGGTTTTCAAATGCTCATCGAATTTCGGATTGCCCGTGGAAATCAAACCCGTGTTGATAGTTACATCGACCATGGAATTAGCGGGAGTCGTTTCATCGAGTGTCACAGTGCCTTCGACCATCGGCAACAAACCGTGCGGATTGGAAAAACCGAAATGGTTCGCTTCCCAGATGATGGTCGTGTGCGAGGGGTCGAGCGCATAGCTGTCGGCGGCGTGGGCGGAAAGGGGGGTAATAAACGCGGCGGCGAGAAGCGCCAAAACTTTTTTATGCATATGAAATCTCCTAAAATAATGGATGGATTTGATCGAAATTAGACCTATGGGGAAATTAGTAAAGAGGGGCCTAAAGTCTAATTGTCTTTCCACCAGCTTTTAAGAAGCTTTTTTTGCTTTTGATAGAGCATATAACGGTTCTGGAGGGCGGGGTCATGCTTGAGAGCTTCGCGCACGCTGCGGGCACGTTCTTCCTCCATCTGGCCATCGACCAGAGCTTGCAAGTCCATATCCGTGATTGTGCGGGATCCCATCGTCTTGTAAGCCAATCTCATACCCAATCAAACTGTTGCTAACCCTTCTGGTTCCCCTAGTCCGCAAGGAACTTTAAAAAGGGGCAATCGTTGGCATGGCAGAGGTTAATTTAACAAATAAATCAGGAGAATAAAATGCTTAACTGGGCTTTAGCTTTTCTGGTGGTGGCCATTGTAGCAGCAATATTCGGCTTTGGCGGTATCGCCGCTTCGGCTGTGGAACTAGCCAAAATCATTTTTATCGTCTTTTTGGTGCTTTTCCTCATTGCCGCCGTTATGGGTGCGCTCAGAGGCCGCACACCACCCATGTAATTCCAAAATACACCCAAGCGACACCCCGTCAAAAGGGTGCCGTTTTTCATTGACCGTTTAACCAATAAGATATTTATTGTATTGGTCAAAATCACACAGGATGACGCATGAAAAATTCCTACCTGATGCGTAACTTCATTATATTCGCGGCCTTCCTAATCATCTGCATGGGTGCTGTTGTCTATTACATCGTCCACTCTTCGCAGGATATCGAGCTGTCCGATGTAAGGGTCAATCAAACCCAGAATGTTATCATCAACGCGCAAGAACTGACCCAACTTATCATCGCGACCATTTCCGTCCAGCGCATTTATTTGTTCGACCGCACCATGGACAATCAAAAAAAATACGAAGATGCGAAAATCAATCTTTCCAGCCAGATCGGAAAGTTGCGCGAACTGACCATAGACAACCCTTCGCAATCCAGCCGTATGATGGAAATCGAGCATTTGTCCCTGCAGTTCAAAGACTTTATAGATGACAATTTGAAGCGGTTCGAGAATGTTACACTTGTCCCTACGTTGAAAGACTATGAAGAGGTCTTCGCAGTGCGGGACAATATGTTACGTCTTTCTAACGACTTGCTGAAAGAAGAATATGCGCTTTTGATCCAGAACGAAAACAATCTTTCCAAAGCCATCGACCGTTACCAGATAACCCTTTTGATCGGCAGCATTGCGGCATTTCTGATCGTTTTGCTCTTTAACTGGAATCTGTTGCTGGCGCGTTCCAAAATTTCCGCGACCGAAGCCAGCATGCGCGAATCCGAAGAACGTTTTCGCCTCGCCATCCGCGGATCGAACGACGGTATTTTCGATTGGGATTTGAAGAGCCATAATATTTATTGGTCTCCGCAATACAAACAGATGTTGGGCTTTACCGAAGAGGATATCGAGGGCAGCGAGGAAGCTTTCCGCAGACTCCTTCACCCCGAGGATTCCGAAAGTTTCTGGGAAACCTTTAACAATTATATCAACGGCAATCTTTCCGAATTTTCGTTGGTCTACCGCATGGTCGGAAAATCGGGTAGAGAAATATGGATTCACGGACGCGGCAAGGCCATCTTTGATGAAAACCGCCAGCCCGTGCGCTTCATCGGCGCACACACGGATATCTCATACATTAAAGAACACGAACGCATGCTCAAAGACGAGCGCGACCGCGCCGAAGCCGCATCCGCCGCCAAAGGCGAATTTCTTGCCCATATGTCCCACGAAATCAGAACGCCGCTTACGGCCGTTTCCGGCATCGCCGAAATTCTCTCCGGTTCCGATGCCATTACCGACAAGGGCCACAGAAAGCTCATCAAAACTTTAAGAACCAGCACGGAAACGCTCAAAGAGCTTATCAACGACATACTCGATTTCTCGAAAATCGAAAGCGGCGAGGTGGAACTGCACAACCAGAAATTCGTGCTCGGCGAGATGTTCGAACAGGTCATCAGCATCATGTCCGTCAAGGCGAACGAAAAACTTCTTGATTTCTCCTTCGATTTCGACGATTTGCGCGGCACGGTGTTCAACGGCGATCGCCAGCGCCTGCGCCAGATTCTCATCAACCTTATCGGCAACGCCATCAAATTCACCGAGAGCGGTTATGTCGGCATTACGGCGCGCATCGAGCAGATCGGCGATTCCCATGTCATCCGCATCGATGTGAAAGATTCCGGTGTCGGCATTCATGAAAGTGCCATTCCAATCATCTTTGAGAAATTCCGTCAGGCGGATTCATCCATATCGCGTGGTTACGGCGGCACGGGTCTCGGTCTTTCGATCAGCATGAGCCTTGCCCAGATCATGGGCGGCACCATCAAGGTGGAAAGCGAGCAGGGGCGTGGCAGCACGTTCTCGCTCATCCTACCTTTCGCGCAGGTGACATCGGATTCCGGCGTCGATATTTCCAAAGTCGTGCGCATGCAAAAACTCAACGACCGCCTGAAAGCGGCGATCGGCGAGAAAAAACGCATTCTTCTGGTCGAGGATTACGAAGGTAACATCGTGGTCTTAAGCTATATCCTGAAAGCGCTGAACTGCAATTACGACATCGCCAAAACCGGCCTCGAAGCTATCAAGCTTTGGAAGGAAAAGCATTACGATCTGGTTCTGATGGATATTCAGATGCCCGAAATGGACGGGCTTACAGCTTCACGCATCATCAGGAAAGTGGAAGACGAGCAGGCTCTGCCTCGTACACCAATCATCGGGTTGACGGCCCACGCTCTGATCGCCGACAAACAAAAATGCATCGAAGCGGGAATGGATAAATATCTCCCCAAGCCGATCGTCGAAGCCGATCTCAAGAACGCGATCCTCACCATCTTAGAAGAAAAGCAGCCCACGTCGGGGACGCAGGCTGCTTAACATTATGACGAAACAATTGTTGGTGACGACGCTTATGCGGCGCGTTGCAACATAGCGATTTCTCTTTCTTCGATGTTTTCACAGAATTCAGGGCTCATTGGGCCTTCCATCATGGCAATCAGTCGATTGCGTGCACGGGACAGTCTGGAACGTACCGTTCCGACGGGGATGTCCAGCATATCGGCGACTTCCTGATATTGCATGCCTTTGACGCATACCATGATGAGGATTTCTTTGTGCTCGGGAGACATTTGCTCCATGGCACGGCCAACAGCTTTAACTTCCAGTTTGGTTTGTTGGTCCGGTTCGACCGAACGGTTCTCAATGTGGAACTCGGGGTCGTACTGGCTCTCAAATTTCGTTTTGCGACGGTAATCGGTCACGAAAATGTTATACATAATTTTTGAGGACCATTTGAAGAGGTCGGTGCCCGTTTCAAAGTAGCTGTTTTTTTCCAAAGCGCGGAGAAGGGTGGACTGAAGCAAGTCGTCAGCTTCCGTTGCATTACGCGTCAGCTTGCTGGCGAATTTTCTCAGTTTGGGCATTTCTACGATAAGGTCATTTTGCTTGAACATTGAAGGCTCCTTAGGGTTAGCGTTGTTTCGTCGTCATGTTTGTAGATTAACGAGGGAACGTAACCGCTCTTTGTCCGTTGTGTTTCGCCAGTGAAAGACTTTGTTTCTTTTATGTAACAAAGAGTTTGTATAATCACTTCAATGGGCTATATTGAACTAAATCCGATTTTTTTTAGTCATAACTCAGAAAAATCATGGTCAAAGCCACAATACTCAGCGTAGACGACGACGAAGGTTTGCAGATTGTTATCTCGCATTACCTCGAATCAGAGGGCTATGTGATGCTGTCGGCGAAAACCGGCAAGCAATTGATGCAGGTTCTTCAAGACAACACGCCCAACATCATTTTGCTCGACCTCGTGCTGCCCGACACAGACGGTATAAGCATTCTCGCGCAACTGCGCGGCGGTAAAAAGATTCCCGTCATTGTGGTGAGCGGCAAGAGCGACACCACAGAAAAAATCGTCTGCCTCGAAATGGGCGCCGATGATTACATGACAAAGCCTTTTGAAATGCGCGAATTGTCAGCACGTATTAAAGCAGTGCTGCGCCGTGCTGAAGAGACACCACAAAAGGCCGCAAACCAATCGAACCAAGATGACGGCAAAGTAGAATTCGGTGATTTCGTCCTCGATAAAGGGCAATTCCAGTTGTTCGGTTCCAAAGGCGGCTCCGCATACCTCACCACGGGTGAATACAGATTGCTCGAAGCCTTGGTATCCGCCCCCAACAAAGTACTGTCGCGCGAACGCCTGTTCGAACTGACCCGTGAAAGCGATTACGATTCTTTCGACCGTGCCGTGGACATACAAATAGGCCGCCTGCGCAAGAAGCTGGGTGACGACCCCAAGACCCCCACTTATATAAAGACCGTGCGCGGGGCGGGGTATATGTTCACCGGTGAGATCAAAAACACCTGATTCCAGTCCATATCTGTATGGTAACCAAGGAACTTTTGGGGCCTTGGGCCGTTTGCCCTGTTGTTAATCCATTTACACGACAGGAGAATTAAAATGAAAGAAGTGATGAAAGACACGGCCAACAGCATTACGAATGGCGTTAAGAAAGCCGCTTTAAGCCCCATTCGCGAAGACCTCGAAACCTTGAGAGAAGACGCGCTCGTTTTGCAAAAAGATACAAAAATTCTGGGCCAAGACCTTAAAGAAGAAGGTTACAAACAATTGTCCAAAGCCGAAGCCCGCGCCAAAGAAGCGCTGGAAGAAGCAAAAATCAAAGGCAAAGAATCGTACTCCGAGCTGGCGTCCTTCGTGCAAAACAATCCCGGTCAATCCGTAGCGATCGCTTTTGTGGGTGGTATAATCGCCAGCATGCTTTTGGGCCGGAGATAATTTCCATGTCTCCGCTCATCAGAGAGCTTTTGGTCAACGGACTGCTTGCAGGTGCGGCAGTCCGCACCGCCAAAAAATCGTCCTCCACCGCTATCTTCTATGTGCTGGGCGGAAGCCTTGCTTTTCTGGCCATGGTGTTTTTCGCCATAGCCGGACATGCGTTGCTTCTTGAATATTATGCCATGCCTCTTGCGGGCGTAATGACGGGACTTACGATCCTTGTCATTGCGATCCTCACAGCCGCTACGGGATATGTCATAGCCAACCGCAAGAAAATCGCGCGGAAGAATCCTATGGCGGAACACGGTTTCATCAATAATATCGAACACACCCTCAAAGGCGTACTCGAGAATTTTGAAGAGCCCGTGAAGGACAATCCTAAAATGGCGCTGCTTATGGCCGTACTTGCAGGCTTTGCGGCCGGCGACCAGCTCAGCGACCGTCTTCACTAATTTTTATTGGAACAAAACAGCGGCTAAGCCGTTGGCACGACAACGTTTGATCGAAAACTAAATTGATAAGGAGAAATAAAATGACAAAATACATTCTTTTGGCCCTTTCCGCCGTAATGCTCGCAGGCCCCTTGGCAGCTTGCGCCAATACGGTACATGGTGCGGGTGAAGACATTGAAAACGCCGGTGAAGGCGTTCAAAAAGCCGTCCCCCCGAAAAACTAAGGAGCACACACCATGAACAATAAAGTTTTATTGGTTGTCATCGCTGTCGTTCTTATCGGCATCCTCGGCTTCATGTTTATGAATTATCAGGAAAGTCAAAAAGGCCCCGCCGAGAAAATCGGTGATGGCGTGAGCGAAATGGTTGAAGAAGTCGGTGACGAAATCGACGATAACACCGACGCCCGATAAATTACAGAAAAATCATTATGAGAAAACCGCATTTATTTGCGGTTTTTTCTATGTCTGCATGGAACCAAAGCCTTTGACCTTGGTTAGTGCAATGAACTGAATTTTTTTTTACATTTACAGGAGAAAATCTATGACAAAGAAAATTCTTATGGGCGTATCCGTCCTCGCAGTATTGGCCGCTTTCCCGGCATTCGCTGCGGACACCGCAAAAGACAAAGCGGACACGGCAGGCGCGAAAATAGAAGCCACGGCCGAAAAAGCCGCAACGAAAACGAAAGAAACCTACAACGAAGCCAAGGAAGCAACCAAAGAAGCTTACCAAGACGTCAAAACCTACTTCAACGAAAACAAGGATGATGACGCTACGGTCAATATCATTTCCCGCGTGACGGCAGATGAGCTGATCGGCAAAAAAGTCCAGAATGCAAAAGGTGACGATATAGGCCGCATCAAGGATATTCTTGTAACGGCTGACGGCGATGCCGAAACGGTTATTATCGATGATAATGGTCTGGGTCTTGGCGGCAAGCTCGCGGCATTTGACTTCGATGTGATCGAAGGTTTGTCTTCCGATGACGCTGTTGTCGTAAAGTTGTCTGAAGCAAACATCAAAGCGGCCAGCCGTTTTGAATATGAAGGCGAAGCCAAAGCGGGCGAAAAAATCCGCTTCAAACCAGCCGATCAATACAGCGTAAACAAAATCATCGACGCGAATGTCGTTGACCCCGAGGGCAAGAAAGTTGCGAAAGTGGACACGCTGGCATTTGAAGACGACGATGCGGATTATCTTATCGTAACCTTTAACAAGATCCTCGGCGTTGGCGGCGATAAAGCTGCCCTGAGTCTCAAAGCGCTGGATCTCGCGGAGAAGGATGGCAAAATTACCTTCCAATTGAACACGCAACAAACCGCGCAGTTTGAAAACTACAAAGAAGGCGCGAAAGCCAACTAACACAGTCGGAGCGAGCGGGGCCGCTTACGGGAATTCGCGGGCCTGATCGTTTCAACAGCAAAAACACCTTCGCGAGGCGACTGGCGAAGGTGTTTTTTATGCATTTTTTGACTTTATTGTTTCAGCAATGTTTCAGTCGGTTTTGGCGGGGAACCATCGCAAAGCAGGGGGGTTGGTAGAGTGTAAGTTTCGACACAACAAGGAGACCGACATGAAAGCCAATGATTTTATCGCCGATGCCATGGATTCAGATAGCGCCACGCTGATGTGCTATGGCTGCCCCAAGGGCGATGAATTGCCGCAAGTGGCAGGCACGGAAGATATACTGATCGATGTTTACAGCGATATGCTCAACGCGCCGCGCGATTATGCAGCGTCCCGTTTACATCATCAGTACGAAGACGAATTCGAGGGGTTCGAAACTTTAATTCATTAAACTAGTAAAGAAGGAGAACTCTCATGAAAAACATATCTTATATCATTATGGCCTGTGCAATTTTGTCCATTGCCGCATGCGGTAACACCAAAGGCGAACGTGCCTTGAGCGGCGGCGGTATCGGCGCCGGCGTCGGCGCGGTCGGTAGCGCCGTGACGGGCGGTAGTCCGTGGACGGGTGCGGTTGTTGGTGGTGTCGTGGGTGCTGCAACAGGCGCTCTGACCGATAAGGACGACATCAATCTCGACTAATCAGGCCTCAGCGCCATTAATACATAAGGCCTCTCAACAACGTTTGAGGGGATTTTTTCCTATGCATAAATTGCATGGCTGAATTCTGTTTTTGTATTGCAATGACAGGATTCAGCCAAAATTATTAGTTAATAGAAGAGGTTGGTTGGCGCATGCCAGCCCTTTGTTTTGTGCGTTGCGCAACATACAAACCTGAATAAGCACCGAATTAGTATTTATATTTCAACAGAGAGTCCTAATCTAAACGTCTGGGTACGCTTCAATGAAAAAAAACAAGTCAGAAAGATTCGTCATGTGTTACGAAACGCCCGAATTCGAGGTCATCATCAAAGGCCACAGCATCGTTAAAGTAGCAGATGGCGGAGTCCGCATTGATGGCCATGACTTTCATTCCGACATTAAAAATATTACCGCGCTTGTTGATATTCTGAATGAAGTTTTGGAAACGGCCCAAGAGGTTAGGAAGCCCCGCTTGGTGGCTTAAAAAGAAAAAGGAGCCGAAAGGCTCCTTTGTTATTTCTAGGCCGCTTTCTTGCGGCTGATCTTCTGGTCGTATTCGCCGACTTCCTTGAAGCCCTCTAAAACACCATCGATATATTCGAACATGTCGTGCAGACGGTCTTCGGACACCGGACTTTCAACTACGACAACCAACGAAGGTTTGTTGCTGGAGGCACGGATCAGGCCCCAAGTGCCTTCCTCTAAAGTCACGCGCATGCCGTTCACGGTCACGACCGAGGAAATGGCAGAGCCGAGGATTTTCTCGCCCTTTTTGAATTTGTCTTCGAATTGTTTTATAACCGCTTCCACTAGACCGTATTTTTTGTCGTCGGGGCAGTAGGGTGCCATGGTGGGCGAACCCCATGTTTTGGGCAGGGCGTTTTTCAGATCCGAAAGCGATTTGCCTTCGTTGCGGTCCATCATGCGGCAAACCGTCACCGCCGTCAGAACGCCATCGTCATAGCCGCGGCCGATGGGCGCGTTGAAAAAGAAGTGGCCTGATTTTTCAAAGCCTGCCAGCGCACCGAGTTCGTTCACGCGGCGTTTGATGTAGGAATGGCCCGTCTTCCAGTAATCGGTTTTCACGCCGAGCTCTTTTAAAGCGGGATCCGCATCGTAAAGACCCGTGGATTTCACATCGACCACGAAAGTGGGATTTTTGTGAATTTTAGCGAGGTCGCGCGCGAGAATGACGCCTACCTTGTCCGCGAAGATTTCATCACCCGTGTTGTCGATAACGCCGCAGCGATCACCATCGCCGTCAAAACCGAAACCGATATCCGCACCCGTTTCTTTCACCTTTGCGGCAATGGCGTGCAGCATTTCGAGGTCTTCGGGGTTGGGGTTGTAGCGCGGGAAGGTGTAATCCAGTTCGCAATCCATTTCGATTACTTCGCAGCCTATGGCGCGCAAGGCATCCGGCGCGAAGACGCCCGCCGTGCCGTTACCGCAGGCGGCCACGACTTTGAGTTTGCGTTTGAGTTTGCCATCCTTGGCTATGTCATTGAGGTATTTTTCCTTCATGCCTTCGACATAAGTGTAGGAACCGCCAGCGCGGGCAACGCCTTTATTTTCGAGCACGATGTCTTTCAAACGGCCCATCAGTTCGGGACCGAAAGTCATCGGGCGTTCTGCGCCGATTTTTACACCCGTCCAGCCATTTTTGTTGTGGGACGCCGTGACCATGGCGACCGAGGGGCAATCCAGTTCGAATTGCGCGAAGTACGCGACCGGAGACAGCGCAAGTCCGATATCCTTTACCTGACAGCCAGATTCAATCAGCCCGATGATCAGCGCGTGTTTGATGGATGCGGAATAGGATCTGTAATCATGGCCCACGACAACCGAAGGTGGGTTCTTCTTCAGTTCATGGATGAGCGTGCCGATGCCAAGGCCGAGTTTTTGCACGCCGCGCAGATTTAGATGTTGCGGTGTGAGCCAGCGCGCGTCATATTCGCGAAAACCCTGGGGTGCGATGAGGACTTCGCTTTCAAACGATTCCGAATTCGGCGTGATATCTTTGGTCATTAGGTTTAAGCGACTTTCTTGGATTCGTTCGACACTGTGGTTTTGCCAAAGAATACGCCTTCAGCATGGGATTTTTGCACCTCGATCATTTTCAGATCGGTGGTACCACGGTTGATGATAGCGTAACCTGATGTGGCTTGCACGTTCATGCTTTCGAATGCGGCCAGCATTTTGATATTGCCGTTGATGGAGAAGGCGGCTTTGCCTTCCAGAATCGTATATAGGCACATGCCCGCATCGTGCGCATCGAACGTTTTTTTCCGGCCCACTTTTATGATGATTTCACGGGTATGGAACGGTTGGCCTGAATTCAGGCTTTTCACCATGGTCCAAGGCTGTTGCGGTAGGGACGATTGCGGATCGATCGCTTCGGGTGCGCCCGCTTTTTTCAAGGCGTTGACCAGCGTCCTCATGGATTCGGAATCCGTTTTGTCGGCGATCAGAATGGCATCGCCCGTTTCCACCACGACGATGTTGTCGAGGCCAGCGATGGCGATCAAACGGCCTTTGGACTGAACGAGGCAACCTTGGGCGTTGTGCAGGGCGGCTTTGCCTTGCACAACGTTGTTGTGTTTGTCCTTGGGCATGATGTCCCAGAGCGATTCCCACGAGCCTATGTCAGACCATTGTGGATTGCACGGCACGACGACGGCGTTTTTCGATTTTTCCATGATGACTTTATCGAACGGGATTTCCTGAATGGTTGTGTACGTCTTTGCGCAAGGATTTTGCGCGTCCGATTGCATGGAAGTGCGCACATCCGAAAGAATGTTTGGCGCGAATTCTTCGTAATGTGCCAGTACCGATTGCGCGGTGAAGAGAAACATGCCCGAATTCCAGAGGTAATTGCCGTCGGCAAGGTATTTTTCGGCCCTGGCATGATTGGGTTTTTCCACGAATTCCGCAACACCCATCACGCCGCCTTTATCAGAGGCATCCTCGGCACGGATATAACCGTAGCCCGTGTCGGCGCGTGTCGGCGTTATACCGAACGTAACGAGTTTGCCCGCACGAGCGGCATCGAGCGCATCGCACAGCGATTGGCCCAGAATATTTTCATCCGCAATATGGTGATCGGCGGGCAGGATCCACAAGATCGCGTCTTCGCCGAATTGGCGCGACACGTATTCGCCAGCAAAAGCGATAGCGGCGGCGGTGTTGCGCGCGGCGGGTTCGCACAAAATGTGTTTCATGCCGTTTTCATCGATTTCGGCAATGTGGGCGGAGACAGAATTTTTCAGTTTACCGAGCGTCACCGTGACCAGCGACGAGGCGTCTGCACCGCAAACGCGTAAGGCGCGGCGCATCGTATTCTGCAGGAGTGAGAAATCATTCATCAGGTTCAGGAATTGTTTGGGGTTCTTTTCACGGCTGGCGGGCCAGAGTCTGGTACCGGAGCCGCCGCAAAGAATAACAGGAACGATCAGGGGATTAATCATAAACAAAAGGTCCTAAAAAAATATACGCTTCAGTTTTCAAATTCCGTGCCAATTAGATCTGTAAGTGTGGCAAAGCTGAGATCGGGTACACAAATAACAGATAGTATGGAAAATGACAAGCTCTTTGTAGGTGATTCTGGTAGAATTTTTCATGGTTTTAGAGAGGTTTGCCATGGTTCCTTGGGGTTATTGCTTCACTGCAGCAATACAGTTTTACCCAATTTCTGCGGGTATTTAAAAGTTTTATTGTGCAAATGCACAAAATAAATGCGGGAACCTTTTTGTGTATTAGCGAACGCTAAAAGATATGGGTTGGAGACGGTGAACCGGAGCGCCGTCTTTATATATGACGACAGCCAGTTTCTGGGGGCCTTTCGCGACAGGCCAGAGATAACGTGGTTCGTTCGTGCGCCCAAGAATATTTCCGTTCAGAATCCATTCCACCTCTTCGCCGCTGTTCAATCCTGCAATCTCGAAACGGAATTTTTGATGACCCGCAGGGATACGCGGATCGTACGCCATCCTTAAACCATGTGTGGGGCGGATTAGTTCCCGCGAAATATCTTTTTCTGTGGAAATAATTTCCGGTGCAAGATTATGAGAAAAATATTCCGTACGCTTGGGGCAGGTGCCGTCCGTTGCCGCGGGGCGCGTGCAGATATCGGCCTCGATCAGGGACGGCGATAAATACAAATCATTCGCGTCACGGTTTTTGTTCAGCACTTGGAATATCGAACGCATAGCAAGCGCGGGACCGGTGGAGCCCGTGACATCCTTCATCGGCGCACGGTCCAGATTTCCCATCCAGATACCGACTGTGTAGCGATCATTGTACGCTACCGCCCACGCATCACGGTAATCGGTGGATGTGCCCGTTTTCGCTGCCGTGCGGTGCGGGAAATTCAAAATGGAATCATTGCCGAATTCTAAAGCACGCGCGCGGGGATCGGAGAGTATATTGCCGATCAGCGATGCGGTTTCATCGCTGTAGATGCGTTTTGATTTGGTAGGGGTATTGTCGTTCATCAGGAATTGCAGGGGACGCGTGTTGCCGCGGTTGGCCAGCGCGGCATAGGCGCGAGTGAGCTCATACAAAGTGACTTCACCGTTTCCTAGCGCGAGGCCTTCATCATAGACAGATGCATCGCGCGTCAGGCTTTCGAAGCCAAGATCATGAAGCGAGGAAAGGAAGCGATCCACGCCGACATAATTGACGGTAAGAATGGCGGGGATGTTGAGAGAGTTGCCCAAGGCTTCGCGCAGCGTGAGCGGCCCATAATTCATGTTGGAATAGTTGCGGAACCTGTGAAGGCCCGCGCCCACGGCTTCGGCCATCGGCGCATCGTTAAGCATGGTGGCGGCGTTCCAGCCTTTTTCGAGCGCGTTGGCATAAAGGAAAGGTTTCAACGTCGATCCTGGTTGGCGCGGGGAGAGCACGGGATCGATATCGCCAGCTTTGGTGTTCTTGTCGCGCGCACCTGCAACCACCCACGCAAGGATATGGCCGTTGCTGTGATCTATAATAAGTGCCGCGCCATTCGTGACGTTTTTGGATGAAAGTTTTTTTAGGCGGGAATCGAGAATATCTTGTACCTGTGTCTGCAACGTGCCGTCGATCGTGGTACGCACCACATCACGGGAAGTTTGCGTTTTGGTGAATCGCACGAAATGCCGCGCCTCCACCGGCAGAGACGGCTTTTGAATATCGAGCGTTTCAAGATTATACTGCGCGAGTTTATCCGCATTCATCAATCCTTTGGCAAGGCGGTCCATCGGCCCCGTGATTTTTTCGGGTGATCTGTAAAGATCATAGGCGGAAGGGGCACGGGCGAGGACAGCGAGCGCCAGTGTTTCGCGCGTGGAGAGCGTTTCCAGATCGCGGTTGAAATAATAGCGCGCGGCCTGCGTCACCCCGCGCCGTCCTGAAGCATAAGGGATCTGGTTCAGATAAAATTCCAGTATCGCGGGTTTTTGCGCATCGCGTTCCAGCAATGTCGCCTCGATGCCCTCCAGCCATTTGGACCAGAGATTGCGGGGGCGGGAGTTTATCATCCGTACGACCTGTTCCGTGATGGTGCTGGCCCCGCGCGTGTTATGGCGCTTTGTGATCGTTTGATACAAGGCCGCGCCGCGCGCCTTCCAGTCCACGCCGTCATGGTCGTAGAATTTACGGTCTTCGGAATACAGAAAAGTTTTTACGAGGAAGTCCGGCATATTGTAGAGCGCGCGTGTGTCGCGGTAGTTCCAAGGCGTTTGATAGGTCACGGAAAGCGCGTTGCCATTTCTGTCGGTCACGGGGATATTTTGCGAATCCGCGATAATCCGGTCAAAGCTCTGCGTGACGGGCTTTAAACAAATAACTGTCGCACCTGCGAAGATCGCGACGCAGGCGATAAAAAGGACAGAAAGCTGTTTAAGGCGCTTCTTTAACAACCAGTTCTCCCTTGGCACCCATGCCAAACACATCGGCATCGTACATTTCCTCAGCACGGGTCGGCGGTGCGGCGAATGTGCCTGTCGCTACGGCTTGTGCGAGATAGGAAAGATGGTAGTTGCCGGGCGTTAGGTAATCCGAATAAAAACGTGCGGAATCATAACGCAGTTCCTTGTGGTAGAAGCTCCAGCGCGCTACGGCATATTCCTTCCAGTCCGTAAATTTGAACCAGTAGGAACCGCCCGATTCATCGAACAGGCCTTGATTTGCATCGACGGTAGAGGCGGTCTCCAGATCGCGATTGACGGTTTCAAGACCGCCGGGTAGCGGATCATTCACCACCACGAAATTGCGTGCGCTGAGCAAGGACAAGTACAGATCGACCTTCACCAGATCGCCGCGTTTGATCGAGACGGGGGATTTGGCGAGTTCCCATTTGCCGTTTTTCTTGATGGAGTATTCGCGGCGGATATCCATGCCCGCATTTACCGAATCTTTCGGATTTTTTTTGGCATAGGTCAGACGCGTGTTGTAATACAAACGTCCCGAGCCTTCCTTGGTGAGGTTAAGCGTGGCTTTTTTGCCTGCATCGCCTTCTTCCAGAGGTTTCATCAGTGTCACAGGTTTATCTTTGACATCCGCGAACATCACATCACCGAAGGATTTTACACCGAACGCGGTGGAGACTTTCATATCGGGTTCTTCGTTCTCGTACATCTTCGCGTAATCGATCAAGGCCTGCATGCAGAAAAGATTTTCCTGCGTGTTTTCGAAATGATCGCGGTTTTCACGGGTTTGCGTGATCATCCGCACCAGTTTCATCGGTTTTTCTGCAACCATTTCTTTGTCGTCATAGGCAATAAGGGCAGAGACGGCGGCGCAATTGTCACGCAAAGGCGTGGCCAGAATGCGTTCCCATCCATCGTCATAGGTGTCTTTGAACGAGAATTTCCCGCCTGACTCATTGCCTGAAGACAAGATCATCCCGAGCGTGTCGCGCGCGGCCTTTTGCGTTTCGGGGAAAGATGCCGCGGCGGTCATGTAATGCGTTTTGCCGAACAGATTCATGTTTTTCACATGGTCCTTGAAGCGCAGCACATCGTCCTTGGTCAATTTGCCCGTGTCTTTGAGCGCGGCCAGAATGACAGCCCGCACGGTGGCTTTCATGCCGTCTTGATAAAAGTCCGGCGCGGCGTCCTTACGCAGGAATTCCAGCAGGTATTTGTGCAGGTTGGTTTCGATATTGACGGGCACTTTATAACCCGCCTGTTTTAACCATCGGAACGCCATGGCTGTGTAGGCCGACAGATAGGGATCGACATATTGATCTTCCGCCGTGTAATACGCCATGCCGCCGTTCGGGGCTTGGAATGAGGCCGCCATTTCCAAGGTGAGTTGCGGCAGCATATCGGTATCATCCCATTTGGTTTTTTCATCCAAGTAAGGTTTCAGATTGTTGAAATGCGACGCCATCACGGCTTTGCTGATGCGTTGTTCCCAGCAGAAATAGGGATAATCGCGCATAAAGTTGAATGTGCCATCGAGGCTCGCAATGACGGACGGTGAAAGCGCAACGCTGACCTCGCCCGTATCGGTGAAGATATCGTCGGGAACGGCAATGCTCTCGGAGACTTTCTCATCCGTCGTCGAAGCATAATTCGCCGCGACTTCCAGAACGCGGGATTTCAGAACGGGCAGGATATGTTCCATACCGTCGGAATCTTCGGCATCACCGGCAGCCACGTTGAACGAAATTTTGCCTTCGGGGTGGTTGCGGTCCATGGGAAGGAACGGCGTTTGCAAAGGCATAGTGATCGTGGCGCGTTTGTAGGGCTCGAGGCTGACGGTTTCTTCTTTCGTGGCCGCCTTTACATCACCATTTGCGTTGATCGTGACCTTGATGTCGCGTTTCGCATCCGTGCGGTTCATGACTGTGAACGCCGCGTTGAAGCTATCGCCTTCGCGCACTTGGTTTGGCATGGCGGGGCGGATTTCGGTAGGGCGGTTGACTTTAAATTCCGCCGTGCCTAGACCCATTCTATCGTTCGGCGTGGTGGCGATCGCGAGAATTTTCCAGCCTGTCAAATTGTCGGGCGCTTCGAATTCGATATGCGCCTTGCCGTCTTCGCCGATCGGCACGGAAGGGTTCCAGTAGCTGACAAATTTAAAGAGATTGCGCATGCCAGCATCGACACCGCCGTCTCCGCCCGCATTCGCGCCTTTTTTCTCAAAATTCTGGCGGCCCATGAGGCGCGTCAGAAGCGAATAGTTGGCGACA
This sequence comes from Micavibrio sp., assembly GCA_040381535.1. Taxonomy (GTDB): domain Bacteria; phylum Pseudomonadota; class Alphaproteobacteria; order Micavibrionales; family Micavibrionaceae; genus Micavibrio_A. The sequence goes on from JBEIHF010000002.1 coordinate 80,321, forward strand.
TCGAGTGAATCGAGCTCATAGAACCCGCTGAAGGGATCATAGGCTTTCTCACCCGCGCCGATCAGGTCGAACACGGATTCATCGAGCACGACCACGGCCAATTCGATGGGTTCTTTGGTGTCCATCGCGTTGGCAGGTTTGGCCTCCAACTCCACTTTGATGGTGTCGCGTGGACGATAGACTTCTGCTTCAGCCTTTGCCGTAACTTCCATTTCCTTATAGGGATCGGAGACATCCATTTTGACGTAGCCGACGCGGAAGGCGGGTTTGCCCATATCTACCTGACCCAGCTCGGGCGACGGCGCATCGACGCGCGGGGAGATAACGGAAACGGAAAGATAGAATCCAGGCACATAATCGGGTTTCACGGGCACTTCGATGACAGGCGCGGAGCCTTCGAGTTTTTGTACGTAGGAATCCAAAACACCCAGACGTTCGACGGTGATGAGCGCATGCGCGCCCGCGAAGGGATTTTTTATAAGGAAGCGCGCGGTATCGCCGACTTTATATTCCGATTTTTCGGGCAGGATCGTGAGCATGTTTTCCTTGCCCTCGTTCCATTGCACGTAATCATCTCCGCTCACCCACAATGTTTGTTGGGATGAATGCTCATGACCCTTGGTGTCCTTGATAACAGCCGTGATGCGATATGTGCCGGCGGAATCAGGCGTGAAGGAACAATCCTTGGCTTCTTCGGAGGAAGAGGTCACGGCGCAGTTCGCGGTTTTTTTCCATTCCACCGTGTTGTCGGAGGTGTAGGCATTCCCCGCGCTCTTTACTTTAGCGGTGACGACTTCTTCTTTTTCAACGGTGAGGACGACAGGAACGCCCAGAACAGGTTTGCCCGCGCTATCGACCACCAGCGTTTGCACGATAGCGGGTTTTTTGGCTTCGAATACCCATTCGGTAGGCTTGAGACCGACGAGACGGTCCACACCCGCATAATCGGCGCGCGCTGCGTTGGCGATGGATTTGCCGCGGTCATCGCGCACGGCGGATTCCACGACCAACTGGCCGAACAGGATTTTCTTTTCGGGAATGGTGAAGGAGGTTTTCCATTCGCCTTTGTCATCCAGCTTGTCTTCTTTTTGGAAAATGTCTTCGGAGTCCAATTCATCGGTGAAGGAATCGAAGGTAAAGCCCTGTGCCTTTGGGTCTTTGGACGTGAAGGGGCGGGATTTCAACGTGATGGTGGAGCGGATGGCGGCGGAACCATAGGCGCCGCCGGAATGCAGTTTGGCATCGGCGTTGATATCGAGTTTGTCGCCGACTTTGAACGCATCGCCGTTGAGTTCCGTGGTAACGCGGAACGGGGCGGGCGTGAAATCACTAACCAGAACCGAGAGCGGATAAAATTCACGCACTGTATCCGCGCCCTCGATTTTGAATGTGGCGATCAGTTTGAATTGATACCAGCCGACCGGCGCGGTTTCGGCGATTTTGTAATCGCCGCTGAGTGTGCCAAAATCATTGAGTTTTACATCTTCGATTTTTTCGACGCTTTTGCCTGTGGGGTCGGTGATTTCGAGCGCATACTTCCCATCAGAAGGCGCGATGAAGCGTTCATTGTCCTGATCGCGGACATAGATTTTGTATTGCATGGTATCGCCAGCGCGGTAAATGCCCTGAGCAGTCATGCCCCATGCTTTCATGTGACCGTATTTCTTTTCATTGTTGGCATAGATGTCGGTCGCGACATCCCACATCTGCACGCCGTATTCGTAAGTGATGGGGAGTAGGCCCATATCGTCACCCTTGTGCACGAGCACCATCAGGCGATCATCTTCGTCTTTCCAGGATTGCATCAAGGAAAGATCAGGATCGAGTTCGGAAAGCCCCGCGAAGGTGGCAACACCGTTCGCATCCGTCGTGACGATGGCCGCGATAGCCTGATCGCCCGAGGGTGCCATCACCGTCATCGGCGCGTTGTATACCGTAACCGTGGCACCTTCGACTGGCGCTCCTGTGGTAAGGTCGGTCACCCATACCGTGGATTTGAAGTGGCCGAGTTTGGCGTAGACCTGAAACGGCGTGACTTGTACAAATAATTTATTTGCGCCTTCCCATTTTTCCACGGCAGGTTGGGTTTGCAAAAGTCCGAACAACGCGCCGCTTTTGTTGCCCAGCAATTCACGAATGCCCACAGGCACGGCGAATTGCACGTCTTCCACATCGGGCAGCGCGGTTGCGGAGGAGATGGCATCGGCAGAGCCCTCCGTATCCATCTTGTGATAGTCGATGGAGAAATTTTTCAGGTTGTTGACGTAGAGCGGCATGTCGGAATTCACGCCTTTTTCGAGCACGACATGTCTGTAGACGAGCTCATAGTTTGGTTTGCGGTGGCTGGTGGCGAAGGATAGGTTAAACGAGGGGAGTGTGCGCCCGAATTCATCGATGATCGCGCTTTGCGCCACCGCGTCCTGTCCTTTAAAGAAAGCAACGATGCGCGCCCAGAGGCCTGGCTTTGCATCGCCCGCAGCGACCACATAATCCTGAGCGGCCTTCAAACCATAGGGCAGATTGATGCGGTATTCGGCATCGAGTTGCGAGCAGTCATCATAGAGGCGTGAATATTCCTGTCCGATCTCGCCCCATGGATTGGCATCAGGATTTCCGCCGCCGAGTTCGGGCGTGATGGCGAGATGTTCTTTCAGTTGCGAACGGAACACGGGCGTGGAAAATGAAAGACTAATCACGGAGAGCGGATCGCAAGCAGATTCGGGAATTTTATCGCTGGTAGGCGTGATCAGAATATCGCCGCCTTCGATGCTGCGGCAGGTAAGACCGCGCACGTAAAATTCGGGGAAAGTATAAAAGGTTTTGATGTCGGAAACATCGCCTCCAGCTTCCGGCCCCGTGGCGGATACCAGACCCGCTTCTTGTTTCAAGATAAACTGTGTCGCGAGCGGCAATTCTTTTTGTGGGCTCACATACCATGTCATCCGCGCTTCTTCGTCACCGACCATCACAGGCTTGGCGGTGTCTTCCTCATCCGTGACAACCGAAACCGCGTGGCGTTCCTTTGAATTCAAATCTTCAAAATAGATATGCGAGGCTGCGGAAGATTTTGTGACGTTCTGGTTGAACCGTAGACGGAAATAGGGCGTGCCGGGCGCTTTCCATGTGGTTACATAGGCCTCGATCGTGCGTGGACGTTGCGTGGTGAAGGTATGATCTTGCGCGGTGGCGATGCCTGCGCCGTCTTCGGCCTTGATGACGGGTTCGACATGCACGGCATATTTTGTCGAATCTACCATCGCGGCTTGGTCGGAAAGATTGCAGGACAGCGTGGTGGTGTTTAGCCATCTCCATTGGCAATCCAGCGCGGGGGTGATGGTAATCCCGACTTCTTCGGCCATGCGCTCCATTGCCCCGATCGGCACGACGGGGCGGTTGAATTCCAGAACGATCTGGCGCATCGCCGTGACGTCTTCGCCTTCGGGTGTTATGCGCAGAATTCGCAGCTCTTTGGGTTCGTCTGAGTAAGCAGGCATGCCGCCCGCAACCATCAGGAAAGAAAACAGAATAAGACGAAGCAGCGTGCGACCCATGGAAGACGACTTTCGGTGAAGATGTTGGTGTGAGTGTGACTATAGGAGGGATAGTTAATGGCTTCAATCGCGGCTTTAAATTTTTCCTTATGACAATAATGTGATTGAAGCGGGGAAACGGACGCTATATATAGGAAACATGACTGCAGCCTTTTCCAAAGCCGATATAGCGAAGCTCGTGAAATCCACGGCGGATTTCTGCGCCAAAGAAGGTTTGCGTTTTACGAATTCCCGCCAGCATGTTTTGGAAATCGTCGCGGGATCCAAGAAGCCGATGGGTGCCTATGACATTTTAGAAGCGCTCAAAAAATACATCGACGATCCCAAACCACCGACCGCGTACCGCGCCATCGAGTTTTTGAGGGAGCAGGGATTGGTCCACCGTATCGAGAGTTTGAATGCCTATGTTTTGTGCGACACGGACCACCGCCATGCGGGTTCACAATTCATGGTGTGCGATTCCTGCGGTACGGTGATTGAGGCGCATTTGTGCACGCTCCCTCAGGATTTGGAAAGCCACGTGAACAAGCAAGGTTTCCACCTTAAAAAATGGGACGCGGAATTGCACGGCACTTGCAGTGATTGCTCAAGATGATAATGTAATCAATACATAAGAGCTTGAAAATAAGCATTTTAGGGGCCGAATAAGGTTGAATTTCCGCTCTGAAACGGGCACTTTCTGTCCCGATGAACAACGGGCAACTCATATTAAGCGTGCAAGACGCGCTGGTCACTTTCGGAAATGTGCCGCTCTTCAAGGATTTGACCTTCAATATTCAGGCGGGCACGCGCGTTTCCCTCGTTGGCAAAAACGGCGCGGGAAAATCCACTCTTATGAACATCATCACGGGCGCGCGTGATTTGGATGACGGCGAGCGCTGGATTCTGGATGGCCTCAAAATCGGATATTTGCAACAAGAAGTCCATTACAAGCCCGGCCAGACGGTTTACGATTTCATCTTTGAAACATTCGGCGAGGGCCATGAGGAATGGGAGCGCGATTACAAGATCGACATGGTCGTAACGCCGCTCGACCTGCACATCGATGAACGCATGGAAGTTTTGTCGGGCGGTCAGTTGCGCCGCGCTGCACTGGCTCGCGCTTTGGTGGAAGAGCCAGATTTGTTGCTGCTCGACGAGCCGACGAACCATTTGGATTTGGTCATCATCGAATGGTTGGAAAATTACCTCAAAAATTATCAGGGTTCAATCATCTGTATTTCACATGACAGGACGTTTCTTGCCAATATTTCCAACACCATCTTCTGGCTTGACCGCGGCAGATTGAAAGTCTGTCCAAAAGGTTTCGGATATTTCGAGGAATGGTCGACACTTCTCATCGAACAAGAAGAGCGCGAACTCGCCAACCGTCAGAAATTCGTGGAAGCAGAATCTGAATGGGCTTCGCGCGGTGTAAAAGCAAGACGTAAGCGCAATGTCCGCCGCGTTGAAATGGTAAAACTCGCCCGCGAACAGTTGAAGGCTGATCTTTCATCGTTCCGCAAGATGATGGGCAAGATCAAAGTTGAGATGGTCGATGTCGAAATGACATCGCGCATCGTGTGCGAATTCTACAATGTCAGCAAAACATTCTTCGAGGACGGCCGCGAGAAGGTGATCCTAAAAAATTTCCATCTGCGCATTCAAAAAGGTGACAAGATCGGCATTCTCGGCAAGAACGGTTCGGGCAAAACCACGTTTTTGAAAATGCTGATCGGAGAGGTGGAGCCCGACAGTGGTTCCGTCAAACGCAAGAAGGAACTGGAATTTTCCTACTTCGATCAAAAGCGCAAAGACCTTAAAGACGATTTAACCCTTTGGAAAACGCTGTGTCCCGAAGGCGGCGACCATGTGGATGTGATGGGCAAGGCGCGCCATGTGTGCGGGTATTTAAAGGACTTCCTGTTCGATCCCGCCAAGGCGCATCACGCGGTCGGTACATTATCGGGCGGGCAGAAAAACCGCCTGATGCTCGCGAAAATTCTCGCCAACCCGAAAACCTGTTTGATTCTGGACGAACCCACGAACGATCTCGACATGGACACGCTCGACATGCTCGAAGATATCATATCGCAATATAATGGCACACTGATTGTCGTATCGCACGACCGCGACTTCCTCGACCAGACGGTTACAAAAATCATCGCGTTCGAAGGCGATGGCTTGGTAGACGGGGTCGTTGGCGGTTACAGCGATTATCTTGAAAAGAAAAGAAGCGAGAAGACGGAAGAGCCTGTCATCGAGATCAAGAAGCAGCTTAAAAAGGAAGCGGAAACCAATGAAAAAGTTTCTGCCAAAAAACTCAGCTTCAAATTGCAGCACGAACTCGACACTCTGCCCGAAAAAATGAAGTGCATGGAAACCACCATCGACCATCTGACCAATATGCTCGGCGATCCCGCTTTTTACGCGCGCGATGCGCAGGCGTTCCTCAAAACCACACACGAGCTCGAAAAACTCAAAGAAGAACTGGCTAAGGCGGAAATCCGCTGGCTCGAACTCGATGAAATGCGCAAATCCGCCTGAAATTCCTAGAATCTAAGCCCTTGAGAAAAGGGCATTTCTCCCTAATTATGAGCCAAGGGTTCGCTGTTTTGGCGCGTATAGATCTTATATCTTCGCCTCTATAATTTATCTTATTGATATAATTGGAAAAAACATGAGATTTTTGGCCGTTCTTCCTGCTCTTATATATATTTCGGCGGCAAACATGCCCGCCATGGCCCAAAATAAAGGCCCGCAAGGACCCACCCCCGTCATCGTTTCCAAGGCCTACACCGAACAATTCGTCGATCAGGTCGAGGCCATCGGCACGCTCCGCGCCAACGAAACCATTACGGTAGCGAGCACCGTGACCGAAACCGTCACCGCCATCAATTTCACCGACGGGCAGCGCGTGGTGAAGGGTGATGTGCTGGTTGAAATGGCGGACGGAGAAGAAAAAGCCCTGCTGGATCAACAAAAGGCGCTGGTGAACGAAGCGCAAAAACAATTGCAGCGCGCCAAGGAGCTTTCCAAAACAGGCGCTGTATCCGCCTCCATACTGGAAGAACGTCAGCGAGATGCAACATCTGCCCGTGCGGGCTTGGCCGCACTGGCTTCGCGTCTGGATGACCACATCATCACCGCGCCGTTCGATGGAATCTTAGGATTGCGCAATATTTCCGTGGGTGCATTGTTGCAACCCGCAACAGTTATCACGACGCTCGATGATGATTCCGTGATGAAGCTGGATTTTTCCGTACCGTCTGTATTTTTGCAAACCCTGAAAGTCGGAACGACGATTGTCGCCAAAGCTTCCGGCTTTGACGGAGAATTCAAAGGCGAGGTTTCAGCCATAGATTCCCAGATCGACGAAGCCACGCGCTCTGTCGTCGTACGCGCCATTATCCCGAACCCCGAGGGCGCCTTGAAGCCCGGTCTTTTGATGACCGTCAATCTTTTGAAAAATCCGCGCGAAGGCGTGGGTATTCCCGAAAATGCCATCATCCCCGAAGGCCGCAAGCATTTCGTGTTTGTTGTTGACAAGGCGAAAACCCCGCCCGTCACGGAAAAACGTGAAGTCGTCATCGGCACGCGCAAACCGGGTGAGGTGGAGATTGTCGAACATCTGAAAGAGGGTGAGACCGTTGTTACTCAAGGCACGATGATGGTAAAAGACGCCGGCGCGGTAAAAATTACGGCGGAGCAGGGCAAGGGCGAAAGTCTGCAGGATGTTTTAAAACGCCTGAAAGGTCCGAAAGCCGAAGACAAGAAACCTGACGAGAATAAATCGGAAGAGAAGAAATAAGCATGTTTATCTCTGACGTATTCGTCAAAAAGCCCGTATTCGCAGCCGTCGTCTCGTTGCTGCTCGTGGCATTTGGTATAGTATCCTTTACGCGGCTGTCCTTGCGCGAATATCCGGACATTGACCCGCCTATCGTGTCCATCAACGTGAATTACCCGGGTGCATCCGCCGCCATCGTGGAATCCCGTGTGACGGAAGTGGTGGAAGAGCGCATTTCGGGCATCAGCGGTATCAATTTCATTGAATCGACATCAGAAGACGGGCGGTCCCGCATTTCCCTGGAATTTAAAGTAGGCAACGACATCGAAGCCGCCGCAAACGACGTGCGCGACAAGATTTCTGGCATCATGGACAATCTACCCGAAGAGGCCGACCCGCCCGAAGTACAAAAAGTGGATTCGAGCGACGATGTCATCATCTGGCTTTCCCTTATAAGCGACCGTTTGTCCATTGCCGAAATGACGGATTATGCGGAGCGTTATTTGATCGACCAGTTTTCTGTCCTCGACGGAGTTTCGCAAATCCGCATCAGCGGCGCGCAGACATACGCCATGAGAATCTGGCTGGACCGAACGCAACTCGCCGCGCGTGGGTTAACTGTGAACGATGTCGAACAAGCTTTGCGCGATGAGAACGTCGAATTGCCCGCAGGCTCCATCGAATCCTCGGATCGTCAGTTCACCGTGCGCATGGTGCGCGTGTTCAAGGACGCGGACCAATTCAAAAACCTTGTGATCGGCCGCGGCAACGGCGGCTACCTGGTGCGATTGGGCGACGTCGCCCGCGTGGAGCGCGGATCGGAAGAAGATCGCAACATCTTCCGCGGCAACGGGACGCCGCAAGTGGGTTTGGGCATCATCAAACAATCCACCGCCAACACCATTTCCGTGGCAAGGGCCGCGCAGGCCAAGGCCGAAGAGATCAACAAATCCCTGCCGCAGGGCATGAAGATCGAAGAACGGTATGACACGTCCGTCTTTGTGGAAAAAGCCATTAATGAAGTATATGTCACGCTCGGCATTGCGGTTGTGCTCGTCGTGCTCGTTATCTACGGGTTTTTGGGGAGTTTCGGCGCGACGTTCGTGCCCGCGGTGGCTGTGCCCGTATCGCTCATATCCTCATTCATGGTGCTTCTGGCGATGGGATTCTCCATCAATATTCTGACACTACTGGCGTTGATCCTCGCCATCGGGTTGGTGGTGGATGACGCTATCATCGTGGTCGAGAACATCGTACGGCGTATGAGAGAGCTTGGCGAAAGCCCGTTGGTGGCATCTTATCGTGGCACAAAACAGGTGGGCTTTGCGGTTATCGCCACGACGCTCACGCTGATTTCGGTTTTCCTCCCGATTACATTCCTCGAAGGCGATATCGGGCGGCTCTTTTCCGAATTTGCTGTAACCATGGCCGCCGCCGTAGGCTTTTCCGGAGTTGTGGCTCTGACCTTATCACCGATGCTAGCGTCCAAATTTCTAACCCACAAATCGGGCGAGAATAAACTGACGCAAAAAATAGATTCAGGCTTTCTCAAAATCCGTAAAAAATACGCGCGTGGTTTGACACGTATATTGGCGCGGCCTTTCTACGTGTTCGCAGGCTTTGCAGGAATTTTGGGATTGATAGTGTTGTTCTATGCCATCACACCGACCGAATATACGCCCAAGGAAGACCGCGGTGCGTTCATGATTAACGTCAACGGTCCCGAAGGCGCGACATTCGCGTATATGAAAGACTATATGGACGAGATCGAACGCCGTTTACAGCCCTATCAGGAAAGCGGCGAGATCGAGAGCCTTCTGATACGTGCGCCACGTTCGTTCGGCAACACGGCCTCGTTCAATTCCGGTATCGTGATAGCGGTGCTCAGTGATTGGGGTGATCGCCGCTCAGCGCAAGTCATCATGGATGAAGTGCGCGGCAAGTTATCGGACCTAACGGGCGTGCGCGCATCGCCTATCATGCGTCAAGGTTTCGCGGGCGCAGCGGGAAAGCCCGTGCAGTTCGTGATCGGCGGCGGTACGTATGAACAGCTGCGCGAATGGCGCGACACCTTGATTGCCAAAATCAATGAAAACAATCCGGGTCTGAATTCCATCGACTGGACTTACAAAGAAACCAAGCCGCAATTCGAAGTGGCGGTTGATTACGACCGCGCGGCGTCCTTGGGTGTGAGCGTATCCAATATCGGCGAGACGCTGGAAACCATGCTGGGTTCGCGCCGCGTTACAACCTATATTGACGCAGGCGAGGAATATGACGTCATCATGGAAGGCGAGCGCGACGAACAACGCACATCGACCAGCATGGAAAACATCTATGTGCGTTCAAAAACCACGCAAGCGCTGATTCCGCTCTCGAACCTCGTGACCATCCGCGAATTCGCCGATACCAACACGTTGAACCGTTTTAACCGCGTGCGTTCCATCACGATCGAGGCAGACCTCGACAAAGGCTACACGCTGGGCGAAGCATTAAAATTCATGGAAAAAACCACGCGCGATAATCTGCCAGACACAGTCGTGATCGACTACAAGGGCCAATCCCAAGACTTCAAATATTCGGGCGGATCGATTTATTTCGTTTTCCTGCTCGGCATTATCGTGATGTTCCTTGTCATGGCAGCGCAGTTTGAAAGCTTCGTCCACCCGTTTGTGATCATGACGACCGTGCCGCTCGCCATGGCGGGGGCATTGGCAGGGCTTTACGTTACAGGGCAGACCATCAATATCTTCACGCAGATCGGATTAATCATGCTGGTCGGCCTTGCCGCCAAGAACGGTATTTTGATCGTCGAATTCGCGAACCAATTGCGCGATGAAGGGCATGAATTCAAAGAAGCCTTGATCGAGGCGTGTTCTTTGCGCCTGCGTCCCATCCTGATGACATCCATTACGGCGATGGCGGGTGCGGTACCGCTCATCCTCACGGGCGGTGCGGGTTCCGAAACACGTTCAGCCATCGGCATCGTAATCTTCTTCGGTGTCGCCGCCGCAACGTTGTTCACATTGTTCGTCGTCCCCGTTGCATATCAGTTGATATCGCGCAAAACGGGATCGCCCATGGACGTAACAAAACGTCTCGAGCGCGAGATGACGGAAGATCAGCAAAAATAGATTGAGTTATTGGCCTGCGAGCATCGCGGCGAGAAGGTCTTGCGTGGCAAGGCCTGTGACTTTCATGCCATGGCTGGCCTGATATTGGCGGATGGCATCCACTGTTTGTGGTCCGGTAACGCCATCGGCAGGGCCGCTATAGATGCTTTCGGTTTTCAGGACTTCTTGAATTTGCGCGACGATTTCACGGTTGGGATCAGCCTTTTGAACGCTCTTGGCATTCCCTTTCGGTCCCGCGCGGCGGCCATAGGCGGATTGATACAGACCTTGCATTTTTTCCGCCAGCTTATTCACTTCGGCATCACCGATTTGCATACCGCTTGCCAGTTGTGCCAATGCCGCTTTGGCATCCGTAGAGCCGCCGTCGGCCGCGATTTTGTACCACATCAGAGCGTCTTCTTGCTTATTGGCGCCGCCGATCAAACCGTTCTCATAAATGAGACCGAGATTGTAAGCCGCTTCGACAATGCCTTGGTTAGCCGAGCTTTCAAAGAAAGCGGCGGCGAGCGGTGCGTTGTAATCCACGCCGATGCCTTCGATGTGGGAAATGCCAAGATTATATTGCGCTTCAGGGTGGCCGTTCTTTGCGGCTTCGCGGTACCAATACAGTGCGCGGTCGAGGTCTTTTTCCACGCCAAGGCCTTGGTGGTAGAGAACGCCGAGATTGTAGGAAGCGTTGGCGATGCCGTTATCGGCCGCTTCGCGGAACCACAAGGCGGCTTTGTCGAAGTTTTGCGTCACGCCTGCGCGGCCTGCCGTGTAAATGGCAGCGAGGTCATGCTGCGCTTCGGGAATGGCTTTGTAGGCTTGGGTTTCCAGGTCTTTCAACGAAGCGGGCAGGGTTGAATCTCTTGCGATGCGTTCATTCAGAGGCGCGTTGCCTTTTTCTTTGGCAATCAGGTTTGACACTTGTGGGTCTTGCGCAAAGGCTTTCGCGCCTGCGGGTGCCAGAGGATTGTAGGATGATGTTGCAGGCGGCAATGCGGCCTGTTCAGTCGGCGTTGCCAGTTCAGCCGAAGCACCCGGTGCGATTTCATTCAATTGCGAAGCAAGACCTTCGGGATCTTCATCCAAAGCTTTCATCAATTGTTCGTCGGACGCATTGATTGCGGCGTCTGCGGCGGGGGTTTGCGCGGATTCATCCGTGGCAGGTTGATTAAGCGCATCCACCGCATTTTGTTCCGCCTCGATCAGCGTCGCATCGGATTCGGGGGTTTGCAAAACAGCGCCAGGAGCATTGGCGGAGTTCGCCGAAACGGGTTCCCACGTATTGTTCTCCAGATTCAAACGGGCGAGACCGCCGTTTTCGAGTATGGCAATCTTCGGTATTTCCGGTTGTTGCACCTGATTGATGGCCCAGCCGAACAACAAGGCGGTTACGATCATCGCGGCCATACCGATGCCCTGCAGTCGGACAGATTGTCTCCACCACGGCAGATCCGAATTGGTGTTGGTGGCTTCGCCTTTATAAGCTGCGATTTGCGGGAAGGGGGAGGAGTTTGCGCTGCTCTGGTCCGTCAAAAGAACCAGCGCGCGGGCTTTGAGCGTATCTTGCGTTTCAGTGAGGATTTCTTCCATGCGCTCGACTTTGCGAAGAACACGGGCTTTATCCTGTCCTATTTTTTCCAGCGTGCGGTCAAGGCGCGCTTGTTGCATCACGGTTTCATCGAGGCGCGAGGTAACGCCGGCGTGATATGCTTCCGTATCTGAAAGACGTTTGTCGAGAAGGCTCTGCCCTGCGGCGGCCTGCACCAGTTTGCTTTCGGTTTCCTTGAGTGCGCGTTCGAAACGGCTCTGACGCTGCAGGATTTCGGGATCGGCGGCGGTGCTTTTGATTTTGTTTTCGAGGGCGAGATAAGCCTTTTCTGATTTATCGGCTTTGTCTTCCAGTTCGTGCAAGGATTTGCGGTATTCACGCAATTCAGCGAGCAGTTCATAGCGCTCGGCTTCGGAACGTTTCAGCTTGTCGCTTATTTGTGCCAGTGTACGGATGATTTCCATGGCACGGTTTTGCCCCGTCGTTGCGGGCATGGCTGATGATCCGTCATGATCGTTTTCCGGCGGGCGGACCACATGAACTCTGTCGGGCGTGCGTCCTTGTTTCATAGGCGCTATCCTTTTCGCAAAACTGGCTTTGAATTAAGGTAAATATAGCGATTTTGTATAATCGTACCAAGGAAATTATGGAACTCTGTCCACAGGGCCGAAAGGGCGGATTTCCGCGCTAAAAAGGTGCTTGCCTAGGGCCAGAATATCCTATAGTTTTCGCCATTCCTGATAGGATTTTGGGGCGTCGCCAAGCGGTAAGGCATCGGTTTTTGGTTCCGACATTCGGAGGTTCGATCCCTCCCGCCCCAGCCATCTAGTCTTCCTTTGCGACGCAGTAGAGAAAAGTATCCTCAAAGCCCCGCAGTTCTGAGGGAATTTTCATGCTCACAACATTTGCCACGCTCACAGAAAACCCAATTTTGGGCAAAATCCCTGCATTTTCTCTATGAGCCAAAAGGCCGCGTGGCGGAATCAAATTAAGCCCAAATGTTTAGGAATTTCTTGCCCTTTCCGCAATTATGCTATTAATAAGACTAGAGAAAAATTAAAGGGTTTTTACCTTAAGTCATTCGTCTTCTGCGACCTTCACTGGGATAGATATCGAAAGTCTAAATTTTTCGACATGGGATTTGAGCAATGTCGCGCAAATTCATGCACATTAAGTGCGTTTATCAAAGGAGGCCAACATGGCACAAGGTACAGTTAAATGGTTCAATGCTCAAAAAGGCTTCGGCTTTATCCAACCCGATAATGGTGGTGCGGACGTATTTGTTCATATCAGCGCTGTTGAAAAAGCCGGCATGCGTTCCCTGAACGAAGGCCAAAAAGTCAGCTACGAAGTTACGTCTGATCGCGGCAAGGAAGCTGCAACCAATCTTCAGTCGGCAGCTTAATTTCCAAGAATTAAAAAGCCCGGCGATATGCCGGGCTTTTTTTCGCCATGTGCAAGTTTGAACTCATTACTACCAGCCATCCTTCCAAATTTCCTATACAAAATCGCCAAAATCCTGTTTCATTATTCTTATAACAAGAAGATTAAATAACAGGGAAGTATGGGTAACAATTATCCGGTCATCTGGGTTATAGGCGCAACGCGTTCATGCAAGACCGCGGTGGCGAGGAATGGAATAGCGCCTTTGGGTTTCGAGCCTGTTTCCACCGGCGATTTTTTCCGCGAACAATACGGCCAGCCCGATACAATCTGTCGCCAGTTCGTCTTCGATCTATCGGCATTTTCTGCTGGTATTCTTACACAAAACCCAGATTGCCATTTGGCCAATCTTACCGATCTGTTCAAAAAATCAAGCATGCCGCGCGTAATAGAAGGGGAAAGAAACCCCGTCGAATTTGCAAAGCTTTACAACCCGAAAACCGACATGGTAATTTTTTTAAACCGTCTCGATGTCGACATATACGACACGGCGATAGAGAAGGGATTGGACACGATTGAAAAGATCGTGCGCTGGAATATAGGTGTAGGAATAACGCCTGAAAAGTCCGTGATGAAGTTAACATTCGGTCTGGATTCAATAAAGGCCGAACGATTCGACAAGAATGGTGCGGCCGATTCTATTTTTCTGGAAGGAAGTGTTAAGCCTAAGGCGGAATCAGCCGCGGATGAAGATCGTTATCCATGGATTAATATATTGATTGGTGCTGTGCGGCATGAAATTCAGGAATACTATGATTTTCAAGGAAAATTTGCAGGTTTTTCTGCGGAACAAAACCTCACAATATAGTTGGTATTAACCGATTGGTTAAAAAACTTTTAAAAATTTACTTGACCAAAACCAGCTATTTTGATTTAATAAACAGTTAGGTGAAACCCCTATAGTTTTAAGCAAAAATAACGACGCGGAAATTAATTCGCGCGCGTCAGGTGAGGTATATCATGTCGTCGGCATTCATTACGAATGCAGAAGCGCTTTCTGCAAGCGAAATTCTAGCAATCCCTGCGGGTGAGCCCGAGAAGCTCTTTCCCAAGGACCGTGGAGAATTGAAAAAGCTCAGAAAAGCCCTGTCCCTGAAATGGCATCCTGATACAAACAAGGATTCGAAGGCCGGCGATGTGTTCACGCATGTGTTGGCATTGGCCGATGCCGCGGAAAGCAAGCTCGATAATGGCGGCTGGGAAACGCCCGGCAAGCTGGAACTACATAGTAAGGACGGCCAGAAATTTGCACTGTCATATTTGAAAAAGCACAGTTTCGAACTCGGCGAGTTCTACATCTCCGGTAAAAAAGTCGCCTATATCGTGCGCGGTGCCTACAAAGATCTCTATGACAACGGCGTCAAAACCATCGAAGGGCTGAAATTTGCCAACGACAAAATGCGCGATGGTATTTCAGGATACATTCCCAAAATCTTCAAAAAATTCGAAACACGTGGTGGTGATCATGTGCTTATCGTCGAGCGCGACCCTAATGCCATCTTGCTCAAAGATTATTTCAACCATGCGTCCGGCGCGATGAAGCCAGAACATGTTGCTTGGGTCATGAGCCGCCTGCACAATTTTGCAAGCTATCTGCAATGGGCAGGGCTTACGCATAACAGCATCACGATGGACACATGCTTTATCATTCCCAAAGACCATGATTTTGCGCGGGGCAAGGCAACCGATATTTCCCCTAAAGATCATTCCCTGTCGGTCTTGGGAGGGTGGTGGTATGCGGCGGGGGAGGGCAAAGATCTTTTAGGCCTGCCCAACCGTGCCGTAAACTTCGCGCCGCGCGAGGCACTGATGAGCGGCGTGGCTGATTCCAGAATAGACAGCACGATGATACGCGTCATAGGGCGCGAACTGCTTGGTGACATCACGGGCGTGCGCCTTTTACACGATAAAAATATACCAAGACCCATGGCGGACTGGATGGTCCTGCCGGGCAGCGGTAGTGCCATGGAAGATTTTCAAACATGGCGTGAAAAAATTCTGGCGGACAGTTTCGGCAAGCGAAGATTCGTGGAGCTGAATGTCCATCCGAATGAAGTGTATCCAAAACTAACATCATAAAAAGAAAGGAGCATGAACATGGGAAGCGTAAGCGTTGTTGCTGAAGATTGGGACAAAATAACCCCAAAAACAGAAATAGTCTCAACGGATGTTGAGACACCAGTAGCCGATATTGTTCTCCCGCAGGGTCCTGCGGCCGAACCAGTAACACCTTAAGTAAGCACTAAAACCTAAAGCTAGACCTGTTCCTGTTGTTTTCGTGACTGGAGCACAGGACAGGTGCGGCCTTTTTTAACCCAACCATAATAACAAAATTGAAAGGAGAATTATCATGGGAGGTGGCAGTTGGACCCCAGGCGACTGGGACGATTTTAAATCCAGTGCAACAGTAAATCAGACTACAGGTCAGGCGTATACGCGCCAGCAGATCTTCAGCCGTTCTAACATTAATCCGCAGTTTGATCCTGCGCAGATTAAGGTCAGAGAGTCTGTAGATTCACCTGACAATCCGAATTCGACACCGATTATCGTCGTATTGGATGTCACAGGGTCTATGGGGCATATCCCCGAAGCCCTGATCAAAGACGGACTCGGCACGATGGCAACGGAAATCATCACCCGTAAGCCGGTATCGAACCCGCATATCATGTTCATGGCGGTCGGTGATGCATATACGGACAGGGCACCTTTACAGGCAACCCAGTTCGAAGCTGATATCCGTGTGGCAGAACAGTTGAAAGAACTGTATTTGGAAGGAGAAGGAGGTGGAAATGGTGGCGAAAGCTATTATCTGCCATGGTATTTTGCCGCACGCAAAACCGCCATAGATTCCTTTTCCAAACGCGGTCAGAAAGGGCTTTTGTTCACCATCGGTGACGAGCCTGTTCACGGGGCACTTTTAAAACAGCATGCGAAGGCGATTTTTGGCGATGATCTCGAATCCGATATCTCGACCAAAGATCTTTTACGCATGGTGGAAGAGCGTTTTGAGGTTTTCCACCTCATCATCGATCACGGCCAAAGCAACATGGCGCAGTTACAAAAGCAATGGAAAGACCTTATGGGTGAAAGAGCCATCGTGGTTACCGATTATACCAAGGTTCCGGAAGTTATTGTCTCGACGCTAGAAATTATGGCGGGCAAGCCTACCCAGGATGTTGTGGCATCGTGGAGCGGAAGCACGGCATTGGTGGTCAAAAACGCCGTTGGCGCGTTGACACCCACCGGAAAAAAATCCGGAGTGCTCACCGACCCCGCTAACCAGAACGACGGCGTATGGCGGCCGGGCGATCCTAAACTCGGTATGGGGTCATAATCTATGGCAAACCGCGCTGACATTGTCATCGGTGCCAATTTCGGTGACGAGGGAAAGGGCCTCGTCACCGACTATTTGGCATCCAAACATAGAGAACATACGCTGGTCGTCCGCCATAATGGCGGTGCGCAGGCTGGCCACACTGTGACGACCCCGGATGGTAAGCGTCATGTGTTCAAACATTTTAGCAGCGGAAGTCTTGTGGGCGCACAAACGCTTCTCAGCCGCTTTTATGTCTGTAACCCCATTTTGTATTTCAAGGAGCTCGAAGCACTCCGCGCACTGGGTGTAGACCCTTTGGTCTATGTCGATCCCGCAGCACCTGTGAGCACGTATATCGACATGATGCTAAACCAGTTCATCGAAGAACATCGAGGCAATGCAAGACACGGAAGCTGCGGCGTGGGTTTTGGTGAAACTCTCGAACGACATCTGCGCCCCGCTTGCAGATTATGTTTCCGTGATTTGGGAAAAAGCGATTTAAAAGACCATTTGCGTAAAATCCGTGAAAAATGGCTTCCCAAACGCCTTGCAATGCTTGGCATCGAAACGCTTCCGCCTATCTGGAAAGAGCGCTTCTATTCGGACCATATTTTGGATTGGTATGCCGCCATGGCGCAGGATTTTTCGGCAGCAGCCCGCACCGCACCCAAAGATCTTCTACAATCCAGCTGTGCATTGGTGTTCGAAGGGGCACAAGGCCTATTGCTGGATCAGGACCATGGCTGGTTTCCGCATGTCACAAGGTCCTCGACCGGTATCAAAAATGCCTTGATGCTATTGGACGAGGCAGGGATCGAAAAAATCGATGTCACTTATATTACCCGTGCCTACAACACGCGGCACGGAGCAGGGCCTTTGCCATACGAGCTATCACACAAACCTTATGCGGGCATTGTTGATGAAACAAACATCCACAATGAATATCAGGGAAGCTTGCGTTATGCGCACCTGGATGTTGACCTTCTGGCGCAGACGATACAACGCGATCTTGGTTATGCGAAAGGTTTACATGGCTTAACATATCGCCTTGCCGTGACATGTCTTGACCAGATTGATGACAATTTTTCCTGCATCAGTCAGGGAATAAGGAAGTTCATACATGAAGAGATGTTTTTAAAGGTGCTTTCTGACAGCGTCGGTGTAAACCGCCTTCTGACCAGCCGCGGACCTACCCGCCGTACAATAAAAGAGGTGGAAAAAATGCACGCTTTATAGGGCAAAATTTGGCCGGCCTTGATATTGATAAATGGCATAGAAGCGTAATTATGTGACTATCCTCACACCCATCTAGTCTTCCGTTTGCCACGTTCAGAGAAAGCTGGTCTCTGCGCAAAATCTACGCGTTTTCTCTACGGGCAAAAAAATCCGTATGGCGGGCAGGGGTAAAAAAGTTATTGCCGGGCTGCACTTCCAGACACTTTTAATGCAAAGTCAGTAAAACAACACCACCGCGTTTTTTCTCAACCTTCAGACGGCCCTCCGCAGGTGTGTCTTTAATCTTGCTTTCGACGTTTACTATTGTTTGAGCGATCACATTATCAGGCCATGCAAACTTAGAAGCGAGGCTGCGGATGGTGTCGCCATCCAGCGTCTGTCCTTTGCGCGTATCCAATATCTCCAATATTTCCGCTTCTCTTACCGTGAATTCTCTCTCAAGATTTATGCATTTGCGAACGAAACCATTTGCTGCGGTAAAATTAAATAGCTGCGTATTGCCTGCACCGGCGGTGTTCGCAACAGAAATCTGTCTGTCTACATCTTTCCACATAAAGCCCAGAGAATTGGATGACACAGGAAAAAACGGTGAGTGCAATTTCCAGTCGTCCTCAAGGTCTTTCATCATTTTGCGAATGCCCTTAAGGCCTGTCGACCGGGCAAGTTCCTGATCATAAACAGTACGCGGATATTGTTCGCTTAGAAAAGCCAATGCTTCCGCTTGAGGCTTTCGGAGTTTTATTTCTGTATCCTTGACCTTGGCGTTTCCGGTAAGCGGGTTTTTAAGAAGTATTAGACCGGAGCGCAGTTCAACTTCCTCAGGTTCGACTTCAACCGTAGTTTTCACAATTTTGGGTGACGCTACCTTTTGTACCACGATGGCAGGAACTTCATCACCGGGCAGTAAAGAAATATAGCCATGGCCGCGGGCGTGGGTAAGCAGCGCTTCGGAGCCAGGAATAGTATCCTTAAGAATTTTTCTCAAATTCGTAAGTTTTTGAGACATTCTCTGCTGATCGAAAGGTCTGTTTGGGTAAACTTCTTCAAAAATCTTACGGGGCGAAATGATTTCCGGGCGGGCAATGAAGATGGCCTGCATCAGGCGCGTCTGTTCCGCATTAAACGTAACGTTCTTACCTTCTACCATGGATACTTTGAGAGTGGGGTGTACCATCAAGGTGAAATAACCGAGATCTACCGCTTCCAAATTTACTTTAGCCCCGGTTGAAGTTTCAAGACGTTGTTTTATTTGAGTCTGTAATCTCACTTTGCGTTCTTGTTCTAGGGCTTCGGGATCGGGAACGGTTTCCGCGGGGCCGAAAGATAGATACTCATCGTGATAAAAATGAATTTTTGCTTCGATATCATCAACGCCACTTTCATCTTCCAGCTTTTTATATACTTCCTTGGCAAGATTGATGATGTCTTCATCCATACTTTTCCCACCACGAAGCGTGTGGCTGTGGCCTCGAATGTTGCTGTATAATGTGCGAGCACGTATGGCTTGTTGCGGAATTTTGTACAAATTTTCCAACAGTCGAATTTCCGGTGTGGTAAATGTTGCTTCCGTATTTTGTAAAGAGTATTGGCTTGGAGAATTCCTGATAAAACGGTAAGGACCAACCGCAACGATTTCTTGTTTGAGCATACTGGAAAAATCAGCAGCTGTAAATTTTTCTATATCAAAATAATTCGTATTAAGCCGAACTGTATTTTCTTCAACATCGATCTGAAGTGCAGGGCCGAAAGCAACCAGATATCCCGATAAAATACTTTCCAGCCGTTCCATCGTTTCGGCATTGGATTTAATAAAGTTGCTGTCCAGATCGGAGGGTTTGCCTTTTTCATTAAACAGATGTTCAAAAAGCTGGAATTCCTCTTTTCCCAATGAGAGTTCAGTTTCGGGAATTCGGTATCGTCCGTCATCCTGCGGGTCTAGGCGCAAAAGTCCATAATGTAGCCTCTCTTGTGGAAGTTTACCGGGAACAGTATATCCACCGCCCCAATCCGTACGGATAAGATCAAAACCAAGGCCCGGCGACGCTTCGTTAATTTTACGACGGATTTTTGTTATAAAGACATCGACTATCTTTATCTCTGGTTCTGCATCAAACTCATACATTTCCTGTAAAAGGCGCTCTTTTGAACGAACGGTTCCTTGATTCCTTACAAGGGATAAAAATATTCCTCTTTCAGACGACGTGAAAGGGACAATTTTATCTTCGAGCGTCACCCGGCCCGATTTCATATCGATGCGAAGTTTTCCGAGATTGACCATGCCGTCAACGTCGGCATTTTTATTGACGGCTTTGGCTACTTTTAAGGGGAGCAGGGCAGGTTCGGAGGTGTTGTCCACGACGCTTGTGACACCTGCCATGGTTAGGTTGAAATCCACTTGGGGGCCCGGTTCATCGACATAGGCAATGACGGGAAGTCCGCGTGCATTGGATTTGGTGATCAGTGAGCTTAAGGCGCGTATGTAACCGTTATCTCTGGAAACATCTTTAATCTTGCTCTCTATAGATTCGGCTTCCGGGACTATAACCAGCGCGTCATAAGAGTCGGAGTAACGGGGAAGGTCTTTGGATAAAGATTCAATATCTTCTGCGTCGAGTTCTTCATCGGCAAAAGCAGCCGACCACGGTGTCGCAGAAAATTCTTTTTCCAAGAGCTTCAGGCGTTTGGGAAGTTCCTGCTTTAAATACGCAACATAAGTTTCGTCGTATGCGGGATCAATGAAAATTAGCGTACGCATTACACACAGCCTCAGTAAGCCCCCTTCTTATCCGACTGTCGTATTTATGTCAATGATATGAATTATGTTACACATCAGAGGGTTAGACCGAAAATAATGCGACAACAAACATGAGGGCCTTTCTTACATCCCCATTAACCATTGTTAGCTGCTTAGAAAACTTAAGAAAAAAGAAATTTCTTTATTTTTTATAATTCACAAAGTTATATTAGCCCGCCGCTAGATAATTAAATAAAGACAAGTATGTTTTTGGGGACACATCTTCGCAAATATTTTCACGTTCCGGCATTGTGCGCGGCCTTTCTTGTGATGGGCGTACCTGAAGTTCTTCGCGCCGAAGAGATTGAGATGAAAATCTCCACCGGCTTTGACTATAGCGAGGGCGATTATGGTGATACGGAGGACACAAATATCCTCTATGTCCCTAGTTCAATAAAACTAACTTACGGACCGTGGGCGGCAAAAGTAACCGTGCCATATCTTTTTATCGAAGGCCTTGGTTCGGTTATCGGAGAAGAGGGTATTATCGATGTCGCGTCCGGCAGTGTTTTGAAAGATGATGATGGTATCGGTGATGTGGTCACCAGCCTGACTTATACGGAGGATATCGATGCGCAAGATATTTATCTGGACTTCACGGGTAAGGCCAAAATTCCTATAGCGGACGAAGACAAGGGCCTTGGAACAGGTGAGACCGATTACACGCTTACTATAGACGTGACCAAAGTAGTTGGCAAAGCTAGTGTCTATGGCGGCGTGGGCAGAAAATTCGTTGGAAAAAATTCCGACCTGGATCTGGACAATGTCTGGATGCTGAATGTGGGCGCGGATTATCAGGTTCTACCAAAAACCAATATTGGCCTATCTTACGATTTTCGTCAGTCCGCGGGCGATGGCGATAACCCGAGTGAAATTACCGGATACGTGAATTACAAAATCACCGACAGGGTCAGCCTGCAACTTTACGGCGTCGGCGGTCTTTCAGACGGAAGTCCCGACATGGCCGTAGGCTCTCAGATTTCCTATAAGTTTAAACTCTTCGAATAAAAACAGACATATTAATCGTCATCGCGATTGGGTCTGTCATCTGAGCCAGAACCACTGCGATCAATTCTCTCCACTTCAATGCGGTCATCTTTCCCGGAACGATCGATCTTGTCTATTTTATCCAAGGTTTCGACCTTTTCGATCTTCTCAATTTTTTCGATTTTTTCGACGGTTTCAACCTTGTCGTTCTTCTCTATTTTCTCGGGCTTTTCGTTCTTGCCACTGTTATCAACCTTGTCCACTTTTTCGGGCGCTTCTATTTTGTCGTCTGAGCCGCTTTCACGCTCGACTCTGTCGCCATCACGACTGTTGCCGCGACCACTATTATCATCGTCGTCATTTCCGGAGCGACCGCTTCTGTCATCATCACGTACGGAATTTTCGTCTTTAGAATCATGCGTATCGTCACGATCTTCATTGCGATATCCACGATCGTCATCGCTCTTGCCGCTGCTGGATCCATGGCGGTCAACGCGCGTTTCGAAGGATTCTCTTTCGTGCGAAAGAAGCCTTACACCGATTTGCCCGTTCTGGTTGCGCTCACCGGATATGATGATATGTTCACCTGTCTTGATACCATCTGTGGATTTTCCGATTGCAAAGTGGTTGCCCGCTACAACAACATCGCCCTTGTTTGACACAGAATCCACATATCCCTGAATGGAAACGTGCTTTACGTCATGGGGTATCTTCGCAGGTTTGAGGTCAACCTTGTCAGCTAGTCCCGGTGGCCCGCTCTCTATATATGTTGCCACAACGCGTCCATCCCGCCCGGCTATGCCGCTTACACGCACCGAAGCGCCGGGTTTCAGTTGCGCATTATCGTACTTGGCGGAAACCAGAACCGATTTACCTGCAACACGAATTTCTTTGCCGCCTTCTGCAACGGCCGTGATGCGGCCCTCAACAGGGAAGCGGACATTGATAGAGCGGGCGTGCGGTGCTTCTTTACCAGCCTTGTGACCCGCCAGTACATTCACCGCCTGACCGATACGCAATTTTGCCGGCGAAGATTTAGAGACATTGTCAACGGTAACAGGCGTATCTTCGTCATATTCAACTTCAACGCCATTGACACAAATGCTGCCAAATCCGCTGATTACGCCAGATATATAAATAAGATCGTCTTTAACGACAGGCGCACCGGTGCCACCTATGCCGTCATTGCTCGTGACTTTATGACCCGTTCCGCCAATACCATTGTTATTAATGTTGGTTGTAACTTTTTGGCCCGTACCGCCAATACCATTGTTATTAATGTTGGTTGTAACTTTTTGGCCCGTACCGCCAATGCCCGTGTCAAGAAAGCCGCTTTCGGTGGCGCAAGGATTGGCCTTCGCAGAAGAACACCATAACAGGGAGACGATCATGATCGTGATCAGGCCAAATTTTGAGAGCAGGCCTTCCGGGATTTTATTATGTGCGTTTGTCATGACTTTCATGTCTGTTTTCTCGCTGGTCTACGGTGTGCTGTCTTGTTGTCTGTTTCCGGGGTTTTTGCGGAATGGTTTACAAAAACGCCCAGTGAAAATTCGTGATCGTTGTCAGATGTGTCGTCATTATTTGACGCTCTTTCTTCGGCCATTCCATAGATCTCTTTCAAGAGGTCCATGCCTTTTTGGCTGGCTATGAATTTAAGTTCGGCAATATCCGCCGCGCTCAAGCCGCCGCGGTGGGCCATGCGTTCGAACCTCAATTCTTCGTGCCCGATAATGTTGGAGGCTGCGGATTCAATGTGCTGACCTATATTGCTGGCAAAAAACCGCAGTTTTTCCTCAAGGCTCTTTTGCGGAACATAGCCATCTTGCTTGATGTGCAGATTTTCATCTTGCTCGGCAATCAAGTCAAGCCGTAACAGCTCTTGCATGATGGCTTTCGGACGCACATCTGTTGTGATCTCCGTACAAAGGCCCGTGAAGGATTTTTCCTTCTTGCCGGAACTGTAGGGCAGGGGAAGAGGCTGGCCACGCGTATTCTTATACTTCACATGGCTGATCCACCGGCTGAACACCGAAAACGCAGCGGAAGATTTTACACGCGGCGGATTTTCGGAAGATGTATTTTGCCCTTGATTGATAAACAAAGACGTATCTTTACGATGGATCCCCGAAACGAGTGACAGATTGCTGGCCGTAACTTCTTTGGCGTCATCGGTTAACGACTTTGCGGATTCTTCCATATAAGTGCGTTTCAAAAGCTCACAAAAGTCTTTGTAACCTACGCCCCAGTGAATAAGAAATCGCACCAAGGGGCGTACCGCCTGTTCGGCAGCCTGGGCCACGCGCTGCTTACTCCTTTCTGCAGTCATACTGTAACTATCTGTTCTTAATACATAAAATTGTTAATGGCCAGGGTGCATCCCACACAGCCGACCGCACTATACATCAGGAGTCTTGACGTGGGAAGAATTCCCATGCATTAGTAACATCAATAAGTGGAAAAATTTCCCGCAAAATAATTTGCAGGAAATTTATTAATAATCTGGTTCGCTCGCGCACCCTTTGAACGGGTCTTGCGAAGATTAACATCTAGAAGGAGTTACACATGGCTATCATTACCGGAACTGAATTCAACGATAACGGAATCAACAATCCCGTCCTCCAAGCTACCACCGTTGCAGACGTGCTATACGGTCTTGCCGGCGATGATAGCTTGATCGGAACTATCGGCTTTAACGCGGGCAGCACGCCCGACGATACGAACTCCATTCCTTCAGTCATGCAGATGTACGGTGGTTCGGGTAATGACAAATACATCATGATTGCGCCGGTCAGCTTCCCTATTTATTCCACCCCGATCATTTGGGGCTCCCTCTATGGTCTTGCTGATATCTATGAAGAGAAATCTGCTGCGGATGTAACCGACACGGTTGATATAAGCGCGTTCGGAAGCCAGTTCTTGCTGAATTTCTCGTTCGATGGCGCGGATGTACATGTTGCCAATGCGCGCCTGGTCGATAACTATGGCGTGGATGATGCCGGAAATATTTTGGCCGGCGTTGAATATGTTGCGCTCAACGGCGGCGGCGTTGCTGATACGCGTCTTCAAGGCTCATTCTTTTCTTATGTACGCAACGGATCGGGGGATGCTGATCTTCTTTCCGGCGATGGTGTGGCCAACGTTATTGACGGCCGCGACGGTGATGATGTGATCTACGCCGGCGCCGGCAACGACTTTGTTGCAGGTGGTATCGGTGCTGATAAAATTTACGGTGACGAAGCAGGTGGTCCCGCAGGCAATGACCGTCTGTACGGTGGCGATGGCGACGATACGATCTATGGTCTTGGCGGCGATGATATTCTTTCCGGCATGCGTGGATCTGACGCCCTGAACGGCGGAACCGGCGACGATACATATCTATATGAAACAATCGAATCCGGTATGGATGTTATCAACGAAGAAGGCGGATTGAATGATATCATCCGTTTTGGCCAAGGCATCCTGCCTTCGGATGTTGTGTTGCAATCTTCCGGTTCCGATCTGGAAATCGGGTTTCTGTCGCGTCCTGATGCGTTGATCCGCATCGAAGGTCAGCTTCTGGGCGGCGATAAACGCGTGGAAAAACTGGTTTTCTCCGATGGCACAACGATTAATATTGGCACATATGGTAACTTTGCCCCCGTCGCTATCGATGATGCGTTCACAACCTACAGCCATGAAGAACTTTCTGGAAACGTTCTCTTCGACAATGCTTCCGGTGCAGACTACGATCCGGAAGGCGACAGCCTGTCCGTGGTTGGGCAAACACTGACCACCGCAAACGGCGGCACGGTTACGATCGGCACCGATGGACAGTTCACATACCAAGCATTATCCGGTTATAACGGCGCCGACAGCTTTGATTACACGTTGGTTGATGCGTATGGTGAATCTGATGTCGGTACGGTCGTTATTAATGTTACATCCAATAGCGGTCCGGTTGCCAAAGACGATCTGTTCATCGTTGATGAAGACAAGGTATTGTCGGGCAACGTGCTTGCCGATAACGGTAACGGCGCGGATCATGATCCGAACGGTGATGCTGTTTCGGTCGGTTCTGCGGTTATCACGACAGCAGGTGGCGGAACGGTGCGTCTGCTCTCAAACGGCAACTTCACCTTCACGCCTGCGGCAAACTTCAATGGTCCGGACCAATTTACGTACCAGATCACGGACGGGCATGGCGGCGTTGCAGCGGCCGTTGCCTATATTTCCGTTCTGCCGGTTAATGATGCACCGGATGCTCGTAATGACAGTTACAATTTTGCATTTGGGCAGAAACTGGCCGGAAACGTGCTCGCCAACGATGTAGACATAGACGGTGATAGGCTTTCCGCTATCGTAGAAACCGCTATTTCTTCACGTGGCAATGCCGTATCCATCAAAGCCGACGGGTCTTTCCTGTACAAGGTGGATAACGGATATGTTACTCCGGGCACCGAAACATTTAACTACACGGTAACCGATGGAAATGGTGGAACCGATACGGCAAGCGCAACCATCCGCGTTGCTTTACCGGCCGGTGCCACAAACGGAACCAGCGGCAAAGACGAAACCTCCGGCACCGCGTTTGATAACATCATGTTTGGAAACGGCGGCAACGACCGCTTCTACGGCTTGGGTGGCAGTGATCGTCTATATGGCGATGATGGTGACGACAAATTGTTCGGCGATGCAGGAAATGATTTCCTGTATGGCGGATCTGGCATCGATACGCTGAGTGGCGGCGCTGACAAAGACCTGTTGGTTGGTGGCCGTGGTGCCGACAGCCTGGAAGGTGGTACGGGTGCCGATACTTTCAAGTTCACGGTTGTAGAAGCAGGCGTGTTTGATACGGTAAAGGACTTTAAAATCACACAGGGCGATAAGCTCGATATCTCCGATATCCTGGACGGGTATGATCCACTTACATCGGCTATCACCGATTTCGTGCGCATCGACCAGTCAGGAAAAAACAGTATCTTGTCTATCGACAAGGATGGTGCGGCAAACGGCTCTACCTTTGTTCAAGTGGCACTGCTGGTAGGAGCCACAGGCCTTAACGATGAGCAGAGCCAAATGGACAAAGGCACGCTCATAGCCTAGGCGGGTTTCTTCATCTTCTCGAAGAAGAGGTGCGGCGCACTCCAACGCGCCGCACCTTTTTTATTCTAAGCAGGACACTAATGATTCCAGTGACGCTATATCTATATTCTCAGTGTTCATTTGGAGATCAAACTGTAAATGGCTTTGCTATCCATAGTTTTGTTTACATGACATTAAATCAACAGAAAATTTATCGACTAACTGTAAGCAAAGCCATTAGTAAATCGCGAGTTTTTCTCTAAACATGAGGATTACTGTCCCTAAACCCCACTGAATCATTGGAACCAATCACTCAGGAAAAGGTTAGTATCTCGATCTGAGAGGAACTTTCCAATGAAATTCATTAAATCTGTCTTCGTTCTGACAATAGTCACACTGAGCGTGAGTGCTTGCTATCCCGCCCACTATGGACATCCTCATGACGGCCATTTTTGTCCACCGGGACAAGCTAAAAAAGGTAATTGCTGAGAATTGCCGACATTTCTAGGTTCGCTCTAATTACTGCAAGTCATTTAGTTTGCCATCAGGTAAAATAATCAGATATTTTACGTTTCCAAGCAGGCGCCCTTGCAGGGATACGGGCTTGACCAGATCATGCTAAAGTTTGAGAAATTGTTGCAAGATATTGAACGGGAAGCGTACGTAAAAATCGATAAGAAATTACAGGCTAAGTAATGAAACGGATTCTCCTTCTCATCTTTGTTTTACTGTCGCTGGGTGGAGTCGTAAGCTACTTCGCCGTGCCGTGGAATATAGTGGCGGAGCAGCGGATTACAGCATTTTTGAAAAGCCGAGGCTTAGAAAATATTTCTTTTAAAATTGACAATGTCGGTCTGCATCAGGCGACATTCAACAGTATACAAATCGGTAAAGAGAACCCGTTACTTCTCCAATCCGTCACCGTGCAATATCGCCCAAGAGAAATGATGAATGGAAATATCCAAGATATCGTTTTAACAGGGCTTAATATACAAATTCTTCAGACGAAAGAGGGCTGGAAAATATCGGGGTTGGAAGATTTTAAATCGTCCAAAAGTCCGCGCGAAGTTTCGCCGACTTTGTCCAATATCATCGATTTGTTACCGTTTTCCATTGTCAATGTTAAGGATAGTTATCTTCACATTTCCGGGGAAACTTTGCAGACGTCATTGCCGTTCAGCATGCGTCTGACAAAAAACTCAAAAACGGTTTTGGATATGACTATCAATGCCACCAATTTCAAGACGGCATCGTTGCAAGCATCGTCAGGCATTATCACGCTGAAAGCCGAACCTGACGAAAACCACAACTGGAAGGGCGTGTGGCATCTGGAATCGCTTGATCTGGGTGAGGCGATGCCCATTCCAGTCTTAGAAGGAAACGGCACGCTCGCCAATGCCGGCGACATTGTGACAATTGATGGCACGATCGTCAGTGCGGATAAAAGCTACAACGCTGCTTTTTCTTCGCTAATCGATATCAAAGCGAGTGAAAAAAATGTGCTTACTGTGAAATCGGCGGCGTTTCCATTTAAAAAGGGATTTATATTCGCCAAGGACACGCGCATTCCTTTTGAACGGAATAAAAATATAACGGTTACTTTGGATATCAGGAAAGTATCGCTCAACGATCTGATGCAGACACTGACGGGTCAGAAAGTGACGGCGACAGGCACGGTTTCTGGGCGCTTGCCCGTCATCCTGAAGCCTGACGGCTCTTATACGCTAGGCAAAGGCACGTTGAAGGCGGACAGTAACGGCCTGCTCCAGATGCCTGGCGAAGCTATTCCTGGCGATAATGAAAAGACACAGCTAGTGCGCGAGATACTGAAAAACCTTCATTATTCGTTGTTTAGCGCCGCTGTTGATACGTCAGGGGCGGATGGTATGGTGGTAAGGCTTTCACTGGAGGGTAACAATCCCGATATTTATAATGGTCGTATTGTGAAGCTAAATGTTAATCTTACGGGCGATGTACTGGACTTTATCCAACAAAACGCTACGCTCTTTACTAATCCTGGAAAACTGCTGGAGCAGGGAACACAATGAACAAAATTTTAACGTCTTTGATGACTCTTACACTTGTTGCCGCTTGCACTCCTACTGTGAAAGTCGAGGCGCCGGACAAGCCGATTGAAATCAACATGAACGTCAAGATAGAGCACCATATTAAGGTGGAGATCGACCGTGACGTCAAAAACGCCATCAAAAATAACAAAGATATTTTTTAAGAGGTCCTCATGAAACGCATATTTATCACCACCTTATTTGCTATTGGTGTTTTCTTCACCGTTGAAGCCTTCGCTATGGAGCTTTCACAAGCACGTGCAAAAGGCATCGTTGGGGAAAGACTCGATGGTTATATCGGTGCTATAGAATCGTCCTCGGATGCGAGTGCCGTTGTGAATGAAATCAACGCGCGCCGTAGCAAGGAATACGAAAGAATTTCGAAAGAAAATAAGCAGCCTGTTTCAGTTGTCGGCAGAGTGGCCGCTGAAAACATCATCAACGGTCTTCCCGTAGGCAGTTTTTACCAAGGTGCCGATGGTTCATGGAGAAAAAAATAGCCATCTCTCAAGTTGTCATATAAATATTGATCGGCATTCTCAACGCAACATGATAATCGTTACACAACTACTACCCACACAGCCATTTAATAGAATTGGTATAATCTAACATCCTGTCGAACGGCTTTCTCAATTCATAACAAAGCGTTGACCCTTTTAATTTTAGGTACACAAATAGGAAATTCAAGGGTCGGCGTTTCTCTTCCACATTTGAACCTTTGAACAGGGCGTGGGCTGGAACACAACGTCCAGAAGGGCAAACATAGATCCTTATAACTATCGTCGCCCCCGCTCTTTGGCCTGAAGCAAAAACCCTATAATCTGTCCCGCCGTATATCTCTTGCTGGTTTTTTTATCAACCTCCTTATCGTTTGCGCTAAAGAATTCCTTGGTAAGGCAAACTTCCCAAAAGACCTTACCCTTTCTACTTGAGAGTTTTTTTAACGGTGGGCAGGATGCTTTTTACCATGATGGAAATTCCTTTTTGATTGGGATGCATGCCGTCGGCAAGGTTCAGATCCGCCTTCATTGCAACGTCTTGAAGAAAGAAAGGGTGAAGCGGTATGTCATGCTCTTTGGAAAGCTCTGTGTAAATTTTATCAAATTTTCCTTGGAAAAAAGTCCCCATATTCACGGGGCTTTTCATTCCCACAAGCAAGACAGGTATATTCTTCGCTATTAATCTATCGATGATGGCTGACAGATTTTGCTTGGTCACGGACGGATCTATCCCCCGCAGCATATCATTTGCGCCCAAGGCTACAATGACCAGATCGGGTGCGGGCTCCCCTTGTATGGCCCAATCTAGCCTTGCAAGCCCTCCGGCGCTCGTGTCGCCCGAAACACCAGCGTTATCGATTTTGGCTTCGATACCGTCTGTAACCAATGCTTCTTGTAATTTTGTGGCAAAATCCCCACCTTCTTCAAGTCCGTAACCCGCCGTCAGGCTATCACCCAGCGCGACTATTCTTACGGTCTCGGCCCCCATCGCGCGGGGGCCAAAAAGTGTTAAAATCAGGAAGAATACGGCTAGACGCATTGTTATGCTCTCCAATAAATTTAAGTTGCTGTAGAATAATATAAAACGGCCCAAAAAGATAACCAGCCCACGTATTTTAAAGGAATTATCGCGACCCATGCTGCTGACGTTGAATGACATCCATCTAACCTTACCCGCCAACAACGGCGATGTTTCCATTTTACGTGGCATTTCCCTATCCTTGCCAAGAGCCAAGGCAATTGCGATTGTCGGGCCTTCCGGTTCTGGAAAAACCTCGCTTTTGATGATATGTGCCGGGCTGCTGCGCGCCACAAAAGGCAGTGTTTTCCTGGAAGGCACCGATATTACCCATGTTGAGGAAGATGGATTGGCAACGCTGCGCCGCGACAATATGGGCGTGGTGTTTCAGGATTTTCATTTGATCCCCACCATGACGGCGCTTGAAAATGTGTCCATTCCTTTGGAATTGGCTGGCATCGAAGGAGCGGAGGCCCGTGCCCGCGCGCTTTTGTCCGATGTCGGTTTGCCGCATCGTTTTGATCATTATCCCTCTCAACTTTCGGGTGGTGAACAACAGCGGGTGGCTATAGCGCGGGCTTTATCGATGCAACCAAAACTGATACTGGCCGATGAGCCGACCGGAAATCTTGATCAGGAAACGGGCCGTTCCATCATGGATTTGCTGTTCGAACGCGTGCGGGCACAGGGCGCGACGCTGGTTCTTATCACGCACGATCCCTTGCTGGCGAAGGCTTGTGATGCACAAATCCATATTCAAGACGGAAAGGTTGTCGAGGTATGATATTGGCTCTGCGCTATGCAATGCGCGATTTAAAGGGCGCTTTATCATCGCTGAAAATCGCTTTTTTATGCCTGTTTTTAGGCGTGGGCGTGATTGCCGCTTTGCAATTCACCAGTCAGACGGTTCTGGACGGCATCGAAAAAAACGGCCGCACCATTTTGGGCGGCGATATGGTTATCCGCAGTATCTATGAGCCGACACCGGAAGCATTAAAAGAATGGTTTGCACAGAGGAAAGCACAAACGATTGAAACGGTCGAAGCGCGTGTCATGTTGGCAAACGCGCAAAGTGATGATAACACACTGGTCGAACTCAAAGCTGTGCCCAAACAATATCCGCTCTATGGCATATTCCAAAGTGGCTCCGATGCCCCGTTGCCCCAATCTTTGGAAGGCAAAGGAATTTTACTAGATCCAGCATTACGTGACCGGCTGAATTTGCAGGTGGGCAGCGAGGTGCGGTTGGGCGTAGCCGTGTTCAAGGTGCGTGGATTTATCGTCAACGAACCTGACAGGGCGGGGGGATCGCGTTTCGGTCTGGCGCCGCGGGCCATGATTTCCACGGACGACATGGAACCCACAGGATTGTTTCAGGCCGGAAGCATGATCTATTACGACCTGCGCGTGAAATTGGAACCAGGTAGGGATTTGAAAGAAACGAAAGAGTCTCTGGAAACGTCTTTCCCCGGTGCCGGATGGAAGATAACAGATGCTGACAACGCCTCACCGCAAATCAAACGCTTCGTCGATAGGCTGGTGATGTTCCTGACGCTGGTGGGATTGTCCGCGCTGTTGATCGGGGGTATCGGTATAGGCAATGGAATCAGAGCGCATTTCGAAGAGCGTCTGAAAACCATCGCGGTTTTAAAATGTCTGGGCGCGCCCGTGCGCTTCATCGTACAAATATATTCCTTACAAATCACGTTTATCGGAATTTCCGGCACCTTTGCCGGAAGTCTTGTAGGTGCGTTAGTTCCTTATTTTGTCGCACCAATGCTGACAGAGATTTTGCCCTTCACGGTGGAGCCGGTACTGACGTGGAAAGGCGTTTTGATCCCTACTGTGTATGGACTTCTGACTGTCGCGGTGTTCGCTGTATGGCCCTTGGGACAGGCCGTTAAAACCATGCCGCTGGAACTTTTCCATTCCGCCCGCACGCCTCTGTCCGCCAGGCCTTCTCGAAAATTTCAGCTAGTTAACGCCTTGCTTGTCCTTACATTAATTGCGACCGCGATAGGCACAGCACAAAATATCTTGTTCGCAATTTGGTTTGTCATTGGTGGAGCCGCTTGCCTTATTTTCTTTTATGGTTTGGGAATTTTGATAGCCGCCATCTCGGGTAGAATACCCATTCCCCGTTATCCGGCAGTGCGACTTGCGCTTCGGAATTTACACAGGCCTGGAAATGCAACTGCAAATATCCTTATATCACTCGGACTTGGCTTGACTGTGATGATCAGTGTCAGTCTGATTGAGTTAAATTTACGTTACGGCATCGTTCAGAATTTACCCAAAGATGCTCCAGCCTTTTTCTTCATGGACATTCAAGGAAGCCAGAAAGACGATTTTATAAAGCTGCTCGATGAACAAGAAAGCACGACCACGACGGTACTGTCTCCGAACTTACGTGGACGGATTGTCAGCGTAAACGGTGTGCCCGCCGTCGACGCGCTTAAAGATCAATCGGAACGCTGGCTTTTACAAAATGATCGCGGCTTTACCTACATATCGGATCTGCCCGCCCATTCGGAAGTAATGGATGGCGAATGGTGGCCCTCGGATTATACAGGGCCGCCGCTGATTTCGGTTGTTGACGATGTTGTGAAGGCGTTCGATGTAAAGCCGGGTGACAAGATGGTGGTCAATATACTGGGGCGAGATATTGAGGCCACCATAGCCAACACCCGCACCGTCAACTGGATGAATTTTACCGTGAACTTTGCGATCAGCTTTGCACCCGGCACGCTGGAGGCCGCGCCGCATAGCTGGCTTGCCACCGTCGTGGCCGATCCCGCCCAAGAAACGGCCATTCAGCGCAATATCGGACTGGCCTTTCCGAATATTTCCATGATCCGGCTTTCCGATGCGGTCAACACAGCAGGCGCCCTTCTGGGTAACATGGCTAATGCGGTAAGGGGAACCGCGCTGGTCGCAATCATCGCAGGCATTCTTGTTCTGGCGGGCAGTCTGGCGGCCACGCGCACCGCAAGGGTTTATGATACGGTAATTCTTAAAGTTCTGGGTACAAGGCGATCTACGATCATATCGGGTTTTTTGTTGGAATTCGGTTTGCTGGGTTTTATCGCCGCAGTCGTTTCTCTGGCGCTGGGCAGCATGGTGTCGTGGGCGGTGATGGTGTTTTTGATGGATCTGTCATGGGCCTTTTATCCGGTACCTGCAATTTTAACGCTTCTCGCCGGCATTTTCCTGACACTGGCGATCAGTTGGGCAGTCATGGGTAACGTATTACGTTCTTCGCCCGCCATTTACCTTCGCAATCAATGATAAGAGAATTGCCCTATTACAAAAAATCGCTAGAAAAACTTATCAGATAGCTACACCCACAGCCATCAGTCCATCGTGAACTTTTCTCTAACCCCGAGAATAGCTATCCTCAGACCGCGCGCACAGCCACAACTTCGGCAGGACTCATAAGACAACAAGGTCCAGAGCTAACGGCATTATGCTGGAGATCAGACCGGCGATTGGAACCCAAAGCAGGCACATAAACACACGTGATGGGGACGTCGTTTTCTGGGTTTCGATCCGGATCAGAGCCGCGTTGATGATCATGAAAAATATAAGCGTCATTGAGCAGTCATGCCCGCAAGCCCGGCTAAAGGCTTAGCCTGAATCCACCAGATTTTTTCCATACAGCTAAGGATTGAAGCCAAACTAGGTGGTTTAGTATTGGGTTCCGGTTAATAAGGATGGGGCAAAATGCGAAAATGAATGCCTGAAAGCACGTCTTTTTATCAATCTAAACATAAGCTTATTTAGGACTTGCTTTTTGGCACGCTAGCCCTTAGAAAAGCCTCCTGTTGGCCTGAACGGCTTTGTTTTGCGTCCCGTTCGTCTAGAGGCCTAGGACACCTCCCTTTCACGGAGGCGACACGGGTTCGAATCCCGTACGGGACGCCAATTTCTTCTCCCCATTAGGGGGCCAGTTTTATCTCAAATTTTGAATCTCATTACTCTTAGATGTTTACGCGCTCAGCTCGTCTTTCTTTGTAACGTGCGAAAGAGTCTGATGTGGGTCGCGTGTATCGGCGAGAGTCATACGTGCGGATTTTGCAAAGATTCCCCAGGAAAGAAGTAATGTCCTGGAGCAATAAAGAACCTGTATTGCGATTTTGAAGTTGCCAAAAAACTATTACAAAACATAGCTCGTTTATATTTGCGAGTATTTCAATTTTACTCTGAAAAAATTTCCGTAATGGGGGTTACCTCTCCATTTTGAGCCCAAGCGTGTTCTCCCTGAGTGCAATCATGTTGGGTGTGTATATGTCATCATAAAACTTGCTATCTGTTATGCAAGAAGCGGATAGTTATAATCACGATAAACAGTTTTTCATTGCGTAAATTACCAAGCAATATGTTTCCTCCGTATTCGGCGTCTTAGTCGTTCTCTTTAAATTTTTATTTTTAAAACTGATGTGCATTTGTTCATCAGAAAATCAATTTTGAAAGAACTGCGGATGTCCTATTACATTAGAAATCCACCATTATCGGTGGATCCTGTAGAAAAATTAAACAAAATAAACGTGTTGGTGCTTGATGGCGGGGCTAAAGCTGCAGCCTTAATCAAAGCGATTTTCGCCGCGCTGGGATTAAAGAGCATCTTCATAGCGACCA
>JBEIHF010000003.1:0-98120 GCA_040381535.1 Micavibrio sp.
AAAGATTGTGTTTCCAAAAACCCTTCGAATTCTTTCGGGCTTTCGTAATACAGCGCGGATTGACGATCGAGATCATTACCCATGGCAAGAATGTCGGCCTTGATAACGTTCTGGTGTTCTTCCAGATAGGATTCTGCAACAATCTGCGAACTTTCCACCGCGGTTCTCACTTGGTCTGAAAACCATGCCTGCACACCGAAATGGAAGAAGAAGGTGGAGAAGATAGCCATGATAACTGCGGGCGCCGCCGCCATGACGGAAAAAATCACTACAAGGCGCATCTGCAATTTCGATCCCGCAATATTTTTACGCCGGCTCGAAAGTAGTTTTGCAAAACGCCGCGCGATCAGCGTCACCAAACCGATCATGATCACGAGGTCAAGGTTCAAAAGCCATATGACTGTATTAGGGTCATTCCCAAACGGCGGCGTTTCCGAGAGCGCAAAATAAGTAGCCAAGCCCGAAGCGATGATCCCCGCGATGAGCAAAAGAGCAAGCTTCCCGCTCCAACCCCGTCTGAAGAAAATCCGCCCCACTCTGCCAACGGACGAATTGCGCCCTACGGTTGCCCGTTCTAACGCCTTCCACAGGCTGATCCCGCCCGAGGGGCGTTTCAACGTTTCTTCAGGCTGTTGCGAGGGCGAGGAAAGCATTATTATATTATGTCTATATTGACCTTTTAACGATTTAAGACTATCCAATTTCTTAACTTAAAAGGCAAGTAAATTGAATATGTCAAAAGAAGCCCAAATACCCTTCCACGTGCTCATCCCTGCGGCCGGATCAGGCACACGCACGGGCGCAGGAATTCCCAAACAATACAAGAAAGTAGCGGGCAAAGCTTTGCTTCGTCACACCATCGAAAAATTCGTATCGATCCAAGGCCTCAAAACATTACGCGTGATTATCGATCCCTCGCACATCCTTTTGTACAAGGAAGCTGTCGAAGGATTAGACCTCCTCCCGCCAGTCATGGGCGCCGCCACACGCAAACAAAGCGTCTATAACGGCATCGCCTCTTTCAAGGCGAACGAACAAGATGATCTGGTTTTAATACACGATGCCGCCCGCCCGTTCGTGTCCGAAGATTCCATCATTACGCTTTTGACAGAAATGCAAAAATCCCCCGCCGCGACATTGGCCGCACCTGTGGCGGATACACTGGTTGATGCGGAATACAACACGGTTGATCGTGATTCCGTGAATGCCGTACAAACACCACAGGCTTTCAAGATATCCCTGCTCAAACGCGCGCACGAACAATTCCGCAATGATGACAAGTTTACAGATGATGCAGGCCTTGTCGCCGCCATCGGTGAAAGCATCACGCTGATCAAAGGAAGCCGCGAAAACTTCAAGGTCACAACACCCGAAGACATGGTCATGGCCGAAAAACTTTTGACC
The DNA here is from genome assembly GCA_040381535.1 of Micavibrio sp. Taxonomy (GTDB): domain Bacteria; phylum Pseudomonadota; class Alphaproteobacteria; order Micavibrionales; family Micavibrionaceae; genus Micavibrio_A. Next base: position 1,405 of record JBEIHF010000003.1, read on the forward strand.
GCCGCGCGCGAAACCCGCACAGGCTTCGGCTATGACGTTCACGCGTTCGATCCCGCGCCTGCAACACAAATCCGCTTGGGCGGAATTGATATTCCCTACACCAAAAAACTGCTCGGTCATTCCGACGCGGATGTAATCTTGCACGCGCTCACCGATGCAATACTCGGTTGTATCGGCGAAGGCGATATCGGGCAATTGTTCCCGCCTTCAGATCAAAAATGGAAAAACGCCGAAAGCGCAATTTTCATCACCGAAGCCGTCAAACGCTTGAGGGCAAAAGAGGGACAAATCATCCACGCTGATATCACGCTGATAGCCGAAGAACCGAAAATCGGGCCGCACCGTGAAAAAATGATCGCGCGCATCGCGGAATTGCTAGGCATCGCAACGAACCGGGTGGGATTAAAGGCCACAACCTCAGAAGGCCTTGGTTTTACGGGACGCAAAGAGGGCATAGTTGCACAGGCCGTGGCTTCTGTTACCCTACCTGCATGAATTTGTTCCAACTGCCCGATCCCCAATTCCTGAAAAAACTGGATTTTAAAAATCCCGCCACATGGGTGGCGACATGGTTCGGCTGTGGACTTATGCGCCCTGCACCAGGAACATGGGGCACGCTAGGCGGACTTCCCATCGGGCTCATACTGCTCACTCTAGGCGGGCAACCGGCATTGGCCGCTGGAATATTTCTCGTTTTCATTATGGGCATGTGGTCGGCAAAAGAATTCGCGGCGATGACAGGCACCCACGACCATGGCATGATAGTTATCGATGAAGTCGTGGGAATATGGATCACGCTATTGGCTTGCTCACTGGCACCGATATACATCGTGCTAGCATTTGTGTTGTTCCGCGCGTTCGACATTTTGAAACCATGGCCTATTTCATGGATGGATAAGAATATCAAAGGTGCATTGGGTGTTATGGCCGACGACGTGGCCGCAGGAATCGCCGCCGCAATCTGTTTATGGGGGATACAAACCTATGCATTCGCTGGTTGAAGAATTATCACTGCTGCTGACGGATAAAAATCTTCGCCTCGTTTCAGCGGAATCCTGCACGGGCGGGTTGATCGCCGCAGCGATGACGGACCGCTCCGGCTCTTCTTCCATCTTCGAACGCGGCTATGTAACGTATTCCAACGAGGCCAAAATCGAAGAACTAGGGGTAAAATCCTTAACCATAGAAACCCATGGCGCGGTGTCCGAAGCAACCGCCGGCGAAATGGCAACAGGCGCGCTAAAAAATTCCCACGCTGATATCGCAATAAGCGTCACAGGAATCGCTGGTCCGAACGGCGGTACGGAAGAAAAACCAGTCGGTCTTGTCTATATCGGCATTGCCCTGCAAAACAAAGAACCGCAAGTGTGGAAAAACAATTTTGATGGCGACAGAACGTCCATCCGTCAGGCGACGGTGGAAAAGGCACTGGAACTTCTCATCGAAAAACTAGGCACGTAAAATTTACGCCGCGTGCGGTGCGGCTTTCGGTATCATCCATTCAAAACCATCACAGCGTTGGACTTTATGAACGGGTAGATCCCTTCCCAACACGGCAACGGCTTGGGCCGCTGTTTTGAAATCTGCCAGACGCGGGTGTTGTTTGGAAATTTCGGGCGCAACGCGGTCTTTGATAATCTGCTTTTGCTGCCGCTGCCAATAATCAATGCCGGGAAAAACATGCGATATTACGGGCGATAGTGCCACAGATGACGTGGCGCCACTAAAATTTCCCGTCGCCATTTCGAACAAAACGGTTGTGTCAAATCTGCGTATGGCCTTCGGCATTCTTCCCATCTTTCTTATAAAAGTATATGGATGCCTTTTTAATTATGTCAACCGTACAGTTGTTGTGCACGCGCTTCGAAGGCGCCGACCATGCGCTTAACCACTTCGTTAAAGAACATATTTGCAAGCGTTTGCAGTGCAACATTCGAAAATTCGAATTCCACGGAAAAATCGATCAGGCACGACTCGTCAGGCTGGCGAATAAATTTCCAATGGTTGCGCAGATTTTTGAGCGGTCCCTTCAGGTATTCAATATGAATGCTATCAGGTCGCTCTAAAACAACCTTCGATGAAAAACGTTCGCGGAACAGTTTGTATCCCACGATAAGATCGGCATAAAAAACGGAATCACTTTCGCGGCGGTTAACGCGCGACGCAATACACCAGGGAGCGAACTCCTGATATCGGCCCACATCTGCGACGAGCTCGAACATCTGTTCGGGCGTAAAAGGCAAATGTTTTTGTTCGATATGCCGTAGCATGGTTACTCGGCAGCGAGCTTGGTGAGCTTTTCTTCCCGCGCCTTTTTCAAACGCACGAAATCATCGCCTGCATGATACGAAGAACGCGTGAGCGGCGTGGCGGATACCATAAGGAATCCCTTCGCGCGCGCCATCTTCTCTAGCCCTTCGAATTGTTCGGGCGTCCAGAAATGTTCTACGGCTGCGTGTTTGGGTGTGGGCTGTAGATACTGTCCGATGGTGATGAAATCGATATCGGCGGCGCGCATATCGTCCATCACCTGTCCGATCTCTTCTTTGGTTTCGCCGAACCCGACCATCAGGCCGGATTTGGTGAACATCATCGGGTCGACCTGCTTCACACGTTGAAGCAATTGCAGGCTTCTAAAATAACGCGCGCCCGGGCGAATGGTCGGGTACAGGCGTGGAACGGTTTCAAGGTTATGGTTGAACACATCGGGCTTGGCGCGGATAACGGAATCAATCGCGTCCATATCGCCGCGAAAATCGCCGGGCAGAATTTCGATGGTCGTATCCGGGGATTTGAATCGGATGGCGGCAATCGTTTTCACGAAATGCTCCGCGCCGCTATCCTCTAGATCGTCGCGGTCCACGGATGTCACCACGACATGGGACAATTCCATTTGCTCCACGGCAACGCCGACGCGCAAAGGCTCATATTTATCTAAGTCATTCGGCTTGCCCGTCGCAACATTGCAGAAAGAACAGGCGCGTGTGCACACCTCGCCCATAATCATGAATGTTGCGTGTTTCTTGTCCCAGCATTCGCCTATATTCGGGCATCCCGCTTCTTCGCACACGGTCGTGAGATTCAAGCCTTTTACAGTGGCAAGCGTTTCGGAATAAACTTTTCCCTGCGGTGCTTTCACGCGGATCCAGTCCGGCTTTTTGCCCATTGGGCGATCCGGACGTTTTTGTTTCTCGGGGTGGCGCTTCGCGCGGTCCAAAAGATCGGGGTTATAGGTCATGGCTGCTTATATTATAGAATCTTTACGTTTTTTCCAGAATTACTTTCCATTGGGCTTGAAATGGATATATGCGGCCCAATCCATCTGGTTGTTCGTCACGCACCCCGCATAATATAGATATTTGTCGTTGCGGAGCATCACAACAAGGCCCGTCGAACCGGGGAACGGCGATGTCTCTACCATATCGGTCGATGAAATGCCGCGGCGAGAATATTCCCCCGCCACTTTTCGCACGGTGGCGTCACATGCCGCCTTGTCCTCGAACACTTTTGAATCCAGAACATCGGCTTTGTCGTTCAGATATTCTTTTTTGATGCGTTCGAGTTTGTCTGCACGGTCTTGGTTGGCGCGTGCAGCCTCTTCTTGATTGATGCCCGCGACACCTTCAACGGTCCCGTACATATCCTTATCCAACTGCGCCATCGCCGCAGAATCTTCGACCTGCGCCTTCTTAGCGTTCTCGACGGTTGTGTATGTGTTCCAGAAAAAATGCCCCGCCGCACCCAACGCCGCGGATAAAATCATTAGGAAAGCAATGCGGCCTCTGCTCACTTCTACTCGTCCTTTAACGTATACATATAAGCGAACCTTCCATCGCTCCCAGGGATACAGGGAATATTGCTCAATTCGACATTACCTTTAAACAGAACGAAGGCATCCATTTCTTTGGGCATGTCGGACCATTTCCCTTTCACCATCGCGCCACCATCTACAACCTTTATTCCGGGGCCTTTCTTTTGCTCGGCCAACACGCGCTCGTTCACCAACGCCACGCAGGCAGAATTGGAATCTACATATTTGTTTTCGATGACGGTTAGCCCATACTCCATGGCTCCTGCCGTCGCAGTCCCCAGTTTTTTATTCACTTCCGTAGGCCTGAATGTAAATAGCCCGTAACCCAGCCCAAACATGACCACAACAACAACGGTGGTGATGAGTTTTTGCTTCATCCTAGAAATGAATCGCCTTTCCGTATGCGGACAAAACGCTCTCATGCATCATTTCCGACAATGTTGGGTGCGCAAATATCGTGTGCATGAACTCGGCTTCGGTCAACTCGTTGGTCTTCCCGATCACGTAACCTTGGATGAGTTCCGTCACTTCGGCGCCGACCATGTGCGCGCCGAGTAATTCACCCGTCTTTGCATCGAATATGGTTTTGACAAGACCTTCGGGTTCGCCGAGCGCGATGGCCTTGCCGTTCCCGATAAACGGGAAACGCCCGATTTTGACGTTGAGCCCCTGCTCTTTTGCAGCGCGTTCGGTAATACCGACGCTCGCCACCTGCGGATGACAATATGTGCATCCCGGAATGTTAGACTTTATCATCGGGTGCACGTCTTTTTGGCCCGCGATCTTGTCGATGCAGATAATGCCTTCGTGCGATGCTTTGTGGGCGAGCCACGGCGCGCCCGCGCAATCGCCAATGGCATAAACGCCTGCTTCCCCCGTCTTCAAATATCCGTCTGTGACAACATGCCCGCGGTCAAGCTTTACGCCCGGCACATTTTCAAGGCCTATATTGTCGGTGTTGGGCGAAATCCCCACCGCCATAATAACGCGGTCCACCGTAATCTTTTCGGTTTTGCCGCCGACATCGACATGCACGGTGACGTTGTTCGCACCTTTTTCCAGTTTGGTAGTTTTTGCACCCGTAATAATTTTCATGCCCTGCTTTTCAAGCGATTTGCGCGCAAATGTCGAAATCTCGTCATCTTCCACGGGCATGATGCGGTCCAGCACTTCGACCACTGTTACATCAACACCAAGCGTTTTATAAAATGACGCGAATTCGATGCCGATAGCGCCTGACCCTACGACCAGAAGGGATTTGGGCATAACATCGGGCACCATAGCTTCGCGGTATGTCCAGATCAATTTGCCGTCCGCTTCTAACCCAGGCAATTGCCGCGCGCGTGCGCCAGTGGCGATGATAATATGCTTAGCAGTCAACTCGTCTATCTTCTTGCCGTCTTTTTCAAGCGTGACTTTGCCCTTGCCCGCCAGCTTGCCGTATGCATCGAAAACCGTGACTTTGTTTTTCTTGAGCAAATGACCGATACCGCCGGACAATTGTTTGGCCACGCCACGGGAACGCTCAACGATCTTTTTCAAATCGAACGAAACATCTTTCACCGTAATGCCGAAACTCTCGGCATGCTTGATGAGATGAAACACTTCGGAGGAACGGAGTAGTGCCTTGGTCGGAATGCACCCCCAGTTTAGGCATATCCCGCCCAAATGATTGGCCTCGACGACGGCAACTTTTATACCAAGCTGCGCCGCGCGTATCGCCGCCACGTATCCGCCCGGCCCGCCGCCGATAACTATCACATCGAAACCTTTGTCGGTCATACTATCCTCTTATCAATTCCAATAAATCTTCCGTTTTGAGCATCGGTGAATCATGAGCCATAAACCCGTGCTCCAAAAAACTTTTCTCGTCCATGTTGATGGTGATTTTCGCACGGCCTCCAATGGCTTTATTAAAAGCTTCGGTGTCGGCCAACCTTAAAATCTCGTCGCGCTCGATCACGAGAATATTGATATTGATATGCGCGGGCAGGTTTTTGGCCCGCTCCGTCAAAACCCTGTAACCGCGGCGCAACGTTTCGACAACTTCGAACGCATCATTCAACGTAACCTTGTCCGTAATGCGCGCATCCATCAAAAATGCGGGCTGCCAAATGCGCATAATAGAATTTTCAGATTGGTCATCTACACCTTGCGCGCCTGCCCAGAGCAAAAGCGATTTGACCTTGGAAATCGGCGCATCTTCTTCGCCCAGTGACCATATAGCCGACAACGCCCCGAAGGAATTTCCTATAACATAGATGGAATCATACGCGGTGTGCAAAACTTTGAGTGTACGTAAGGGTTCGCTCATCCATTCGTCGATGGTCGCGGCCCCGCCGCCCAGATGCGACTCGCCTTTCGCGCGCCCTTCCATGATACGTGCCGCGTTATTCACCATCACGGGCGACATGGGGAGGTTGAGGCGCGTGCCTTTGTGCTTAATGACGTAAACGGCATAACCTTCAGCAACGAAGGCCGCGGCATGACGTTGTTCGAACATCGTCGCGCCGAGGCCGGGAAAGCCGGGGCATAAAAGAACGACGCTGTTCGAGCCATTATCGGGCTCGAACACTTGGGCTTCCACCCCGTCAAATTTATGCCAGCTGACTTTCATTTAATTATAAACGTCCATGGTGGTCTTCATAATCTGCTTTCCATCCGCCATCAGGGTGCTGGCCTTCGGGCACGGCACAGGCGCCGAGGCCGAATGTCAAAACCAATAAAATCAATAAAAATAAACGCGACATGTTTTCTCTCCTTGTAAAAAGTTGAAAATATCACCCTGTCGGCAGTTATTAGAGCAGCATCGATGCCGGCGTTTCGATGAAGCGTTTGACATACTGTAAAAACTCCGCGCCCACGGCGCCGTCAACAGTGCGGTGGTCGGTAGAAAGCGTACATGACATGAACGTGCCTATTTTGACCTCGCCGTTTTCAACATACGGACGCTCTTGTCCTGCACCGACTGCGAGGATACAACTTTGCGGCGGGTTTATGATGGCTTGGAAATTCGTGATGCCGAACATGCCGAGGTTGGAAACGGTGAAAGTGCCGCCTTGGAATTCTTCGGGTTTTAACTTTCCATCGCGCGCGCGTACTGCAAGGTCTTTGACTTCGGCGGAAATCACGGCCAAACCTTTTTCTTCGGCCTTTTTCACGATCGGAGTCATCAAACCGTTCGGTGTGGCAACCGCCACCGAAATATCCGCGTGTTTGAATTGCAATGTTGCAGATTCGGTCCACGAAACGTTAGCGGCGGGGTAAGCTTTCAATGCCATGGCACAGGCTTTGATGACAAAATCATTCACGGACAATTTGATCTTGTCCTTACCGGACTCGTTCAGCACCTTGCGGGTCGCAAGCAGATCGTCGATTTTGCAATCGATGGCCAGATAGAAATGTGGCACCGTGGTTTTGGATTCCAGCAATCTTTTGGCGGTAATTTTTTTGATATTGTTGTTCGGAATTTCTTTATAAATCTGGCCGAACGGATTGACCTTTTCATCGCCAGACAAAACAGCCGCGGGAGCCGCGGAAGAGACAGGCGCGGCAGAAGATTTCGCACCGCCGCCTTGAATATCGGCTTTCACGATACGCCCGTTGGGGCCCGAACCCTTGATGGATTTCAAATCCATACCCGCTTGTTGTGCCAAACGTTTGGCGAGCGGGGTTGCAAACACGCGATCACCAGTTTTCACTGCGGGTGCTGCAGCAGGAGTTGGTGCGGGAATAGGTGCTGCCGCTTGCGGCGGGGGAGCAGAGAAAACAGGAGCCGCTAACGCAGGTTTAGAATTGCTGTTGGCAATCGCGCTTGCATCTTCGCCGTCTTCGAGCAAAATACCGATCACATCGTTGACTTTCACATTCGCGGTGCCTGCGGGCACGAGAATTTTTCCGAGCACGCCCTCGTCCACCGCTTCCACTTCCATGGTTGCCTTGTCGGTTTCGATCTCGGCCATAACTTCACCGGCCTTAACAACATCACCTTCTTTTTTATGCCACTTGGCAAGGTTTCCCTCTGTCATAGTCGGCGAAAGCGCGGGCATTAATACTTTAATGGTCATGTTGCATAAACCTCGTCATATTTCTTGACATAATTTTTTATAGTAGCTATGGCTCTTTTTCGAGTAATTCTGAAGGGTAGCATTATGGGCCGACGCAACAAGCGTGATATCTACAGACGCGAAGCCATTAAATTGGTTGATTGTTTTTCCCGCGCAGCGTCTACACAATACCCGAAACATCTTCGCGAGGCGCTGCGCCTTACGGACAAGATGAACAATCACGTTACCCGCGATTTGTTTAAAGAGCTTGCCACAGCCACAGGAAATACCTGCGGCGAACTTCGTACCATCTACCGTGCCAAATTCATCACGGACAGAGGCAGCCTTCGCGATGGCATGCGCGAAGTGGCCCAGAAACTGCGTGAAGAATTTAATTTGCCTAGCCACGATAACATACCTTCTTCACGGCAGCGACAATGTGCTCAGGTTGAGGCAGCGCCAAGGCTTCGAGGTTCGCAGCGTATGGCAATGGCACATCAACAGCATTAACACGGGCCACAGGCGCATCAAGATAATCGAACGCATGTTCCATCACGAGCGCTGAGATCTCCGCGTTGACACCTGCGAACGGCCAATCTTCTTCGACGCAAACAATTCGGTTGGTCTTTTTTACAGATTCCAAAATCGTCCATCGGTCAAGCGGGCGAATGGTACGAAGGTTGATAACTTCCGCATCGATGCCTTCGGCCGCGAGTTGTTCGGCCGCTTTCAATGATTTGCCCACCATGATGGAATACGCGACTATGGTTACGTCTTTGCCTTCGCGTTCGATCTTCGCGCGGCCGATCGGAATGACATAGTCTTCATTCATAGGCACTTCGAAAGATTGCCCGTACATGATTTCGTTTTCGAGCATAACGACAGGGTTGGGATCGCGAATGGCTGCCTTCATCATGCCTTTGCAATCAGCTGCACTCCATGGAGCTATCACTTTCAATCCAGGCACGTGCGCATACCACGATGCATAGTTTTGGCTATGTTGCGCGCCCACGCGGGATGCCGCGCCGTTCGGGCCGCGAAACACGATGGGGCAACCAAGTTGGCCGCCCGCCATATATAATGTCTTCGCGGCGGAGTTGATGATGTGGTCGATGGCCTGCATCGCGAAGTTCATGGTCATGAATTCGACGATGGGCTTCAATCCCTTGAATGCGGAACCCACGGCAATACCCGCAAAACCGTGTTCGGAGATTGGCGTGTCGATCACGCGTTTCGCGCCGAATTCATCCAAAAGACCCTGCGTCACTTTATATGCGCCGTTATATTCGGCCACTTCCTCGCCCATGACATAAATTTTGTCATCGGCGCGCATTTCTTCGGCCATCGCGTCGCGCAATGCTTCGCGCACCGTTTGCGTTTTTGTGTTCGCCATAAATTTGGCCTCATCAAAGACGGGCGGCTCGAATATTTCACCCTTGGCGTAACGGATGTCGCGGTTGCCCTCGACATGGTTACCTAAAGGCTGGTTGGTCACCTGCGTTTTTACTGGGCCGCCTTCTGGTGGCTTGGATTGCGGCTGGCATGGAATATCCAAATCGTTTTTCACGGGCACGGGTCCGGCCGCGCTGTTATCGTTTGTCTCACCGTCCGCGAGTAGTGTCGCAATAGGCGTATTGACAGAAACATTTTGCGTTCCCGCCGCCACGAGGATCTTACCGAGGATACCTTCATCCACGGCTTCCACTTCCATCGTGGCTTTGTCGGTTTCGATCTCGGCGATGACTTCGCCCGCTTTCACAGTATCGCCTTCTTTTTTGTGCCATTTGGCAAGGTTGCCCTCCGTCATCGTTGGCGAAAGCGCGGGCATGAGAATGTTAGTTGGCATTTTTTATCTCTTTTAATTCGTCTTCATGTAAAAGTTTCAATGTAACAAGGACCTTTTCAATCCCTTTGGGGTCAACAGACGTCGCTGTCATTTTGGCGATTATTCTGGTCATGGCGGCTAAAGTAACGCCGATATCCTGACCCTCGCAAACCTGACCGATCTTCAACATCAATTCATAAGAAACCCTGTTGAACTCCTCAAAATCCGGATCAGACATTACGCCGTCACTTCTTTGAGGATATCGGTGTAAAGCTCCGACGGGTCCAGTTCAAGCGATTGCGTCGCGAAATCTGCGGCTTCGTTGACGATGACCTTGATATCGCTTTCGATCACTTTTAAAATATCTTCGGAAACACCTTCGTCTTGAATCATGCGCACCCGTAAATTCGCAATCGGGTCACGGTTGCCTTTGAAATCGTCGACTTCCTCTTTGGTACGATATTTCGCGGGGTCGGACATCGAATGTCCACGGAAACGATACGTCATCACTTCCATAATGTAAGGGCCGTTGCCCGAACGCACATAATCGATGGCTTGGCGCGCCGCGGCCTGCACGGTAAAAACATCCATGCCGTCCACTTGCTCGCCGGGAATCCCAAAACCCGCACCGCGGGAATAAAGTTTTCCTGCGGAAGAACGCGCAACTGATGTACCCATCCCGTATTGGTTGTTCTCGATGATATACAGCACGGGCAATTTCCACAGCGCCGCCATGTTGTAACATTCGGCGACCTGTCCTTGGTTTGCGGAACCGTCACCCATGTAGGCAACGGCAACACCGCCGTCTTCCGAATATTTGTGATAGAAACCAAGTCCAGTGCCAAGCGATGTCGAAGCGCCGACAATGCCGTGACCACCGAAGAAGTTTTTCTCTTGGCTGAACATGTGCATCGATCCGCCCTTACCGCGCGAATATCCTGTGCGGCGCCCCGTAAGCTCGGCCATGATGCCTTTGGCTTCCATACCGCAGGCGAGCATGTGCGCGTGATCGCGGTAAGTGGTGATAACAGTGTCGCCCCCGATCTGGACGGAATTGATGCCCGTTACAACGGCTTCTTGACCGATATATAGGTGGCAAAAACCACCGATCAGGCCCATGCCGTACAACTGTCCCGCTTTCTCTTCGAAGCGGCGGATCAGAAGCATCTCGCGGTAGAGTTTTTTCATCTCCTCGACCGTAGGCTCGGGCGATGTATTGGATACGGTTTTAAGATTGGGCTTTTTAGGTTTGTTTTTGTCAGTTGTCACTATAATATTACCTTGTCTCTATTGGCTACATTTTACGTTTGAAAGGCAGAATTGAGATACAACATTTCCCCAAGTCAGGCTAGAGGAAATGCACTTTTTGTGCGATGCAACATACTGATGTAGAATGGATTTTTATAAAAGGAGAAAGAAAAGAACCGAACTAGTTGGTGCTTTTGATCAAAACTTTCTCATCCTTATAGTGGAAGCCGAGCACCGAACGGGCCTGCTCTTCGAGCAAATCACGATTCACCGAACCCGGGCGCATCATCACGACCTTCTCTTCCATGCCAGTGCGTTGCTCGGAAGCAATATCCAGCTGCTTTTCGGTGGTGGAGATTTGTGAATTAAGCGAAATAAGACGCAGATAACTGCGCTCTCCGGCGATCAAATGATAGCAGAAATAAAACGACAGACAGACCCCGATCACGACTATCAGGTTCTGGCGGAAAATGTATTTTTGCTCGATGAGTCTCTTCACGTCTTCTAATGAATCACACCGGAGTCTCGGGGTCAAACAAAACCGCGAAATGAATCAAAGAGTTATGTGGGTAGATTCGCAGAACATAAGGACTAAGTGACTCATATGATTCACTAAAATTAAGCAGTAAAAATACTTATCTATTATGTAAATATAGTATATCTTATTGCCCATGACAATTATAGATGCCCCAACAGTCAAAGATGCATTCGCGGCAAGTATTCCAAAAGAATGCCTGAGCATACCTGCGCATGATTTTGTGGATCGCATGACACCTTCAAATGCAGGATGGCGCTTGCACTCAAATATGAAAGAATCTATTGCAAAACTTCATCCTGAATTTGAAGCACGTAATCTAAAATTAAACAGCCGTCCAAACTATTCATCGCACAGCGATGCCGCTTGGAGGCAAGCTCTCATTAATGAAACCATACGCGATATGGGTAAACACACTTATGTGGATCTAACAGATGCAGGTTTCACACCTACAAAAGTACGCAATCCGGAATACGACTGCGACACTCTAACGGGCATCAAAAACGAAAAGGCAAAAAAAGCCCCTACACCTGAGGGGCTTTTGATTTCTAGGCTGCTTTTTTCTTCGCGGTTTTTTGTGGCTGCTTGCGCAGAACGCTCGCGCCCGCATATATCGCGGCTGGGCCCAACTCCTCTTCGATACGCAGAAGCTGATTATATTTCGCAATCCTGTCGGAACGCGACAGCGAACCCGTTTTGATCTGCCCTGCATTCGTTGCCACGGCCAGATCTGCAATCGTAGAATCTTCGGTTTCCCCGGAACGATGAGAAAGAATGATGCCGAATCCTGCGCGTTTCGCCATCTCGATGGCTTCGAATGTCTCCGTCAGCGTTCCAATCTGGTTTACTTTTACCAAAATTGCATTCGCCGCTTTGCGCTCAATACCTTGGGCCAAACGCTCTGAGTTGGTCACAAACAAATCATCGCCGACCAATTGCACGCGGTCGCCAAGTTTCGCGGTAAGGGCAATCCACCCTTCCCAATCATCTTCGGCCAAACCGTCTTCGATGGAAACGATCGGGTATTTGTCGCACAGCTGCACGAAGTAATCGATCAATTGCGCGCTCGTCAAAACGCGGCCTTCGCCTTCGAGGTGGTATTTGCCGTCCTTAAAGAATTCCGTCGCGGCGCAATCCAATGCAATCACGACATCCTCGCCGGGCTTGTATCCCGCTGCGGTGATGGATTTCATGATGAAATCGAGTGCTTCCGTAGCAGAGGAAACCGCAGGCGCAAAACCGCCCTCGTCGCCGACATTTGTGTTCATCTTCGCGTCATGCAGTTGTTTTTTCAGCGCATGGAAAATCTCTGCGCCGCAACGAAGCGCTTCGGAGAAAGACTCCGCGCCCACGGGCATGATCATGAATTCCTGAAAATCGACGGGATTGTCGGCGTGCTTACCGCCGTTGATGATGTTCATCATCGGGCAAGGCAGCAAATGCGCGTAAGGGCCGCCGAGATATTTGTAGAGCGGCATATCGAGCTCGTCCGCCACAGCGCGTGCCACGGCCATCGAAACGCCCAGAATGGCATTCGCGCCGAATTTCGCTTTGTTGTGCGTACCGTCCAGTTCGATCATGGTTTGATCGACCATGACTTGTTCTTCAGGGTCCACGCCGACCAATGCTTCGGCCAGTTGCGTGTTGACGAAATCAACGGCTTTTAAAACGCCCTTGCCCAGATATCTTTTCTTGTCGCCGTCACGGAGTTCGACCGCTTCGTGCGCACCTGTCGATGCGCCCGAAGGCACGGCGGCGCGGCCTTGCGCTCCGCTCTCGAGGAGGACGTCCACCTCCACGGTGGGGTTTCCTCTGGAGTCCAGAATTTCGCGGGCAGTGATGTCGATTATAGCGCTCATGATGAAAATACCTTTCTATTACGTGCTGTAATGTAAGGTTTTTAAGGGTTTTCGTCCAGTCCCCAATACAGGCCGGGGTTGAACCAAACCTCCTCCCCGTGCGTATATAGCTTATGAACGAAGACGATTTCCGCAAATTGGACCAACTCGCCGACCTGATGGACAACACCTTCATCATCCCCGGCACGAAAATCCGTATAGGGCTGGACGCCATCTTGGGCCTGCTCCCCGGCATCGGAGACACCGCAGCGCTGGCCGTTGCCGGATACATCATCCACAAAGCGCATAAGAGCGGCGTACACCCTGTGCTGCTCATGCACATGGCCGGAAATGTTTTTATGGACTGGCTTGTGGGCCTCGTGCCGTTCGTCGGCGATATCTTCGATGTGAGTTTCAAAGCCAACCGCCGCAACGTCGATATATTGAAAGATCATATCCGCACGGGCGATATCAAGGCCGTTAAGAAAGACGGCGTGTATACGGTCTAAAGACCGGGATAAACCAGGCCCGCTTTTTTATCGATACCCTTAAGCTTATCCCAATCGAGCGCCTCGGGAATTTTCGGGCCGTACCAACGCGCGAAACAAGAATGTTCCGCGAACTGCAAACCCGTAATGGGATGAATCATCACACTCGCATTGCCGCGGTTCTGGTCCACCACATCCTCCACTTGCTTCAAAAGCGTGCCAGGAAAATAGGCGGAAAAATAAGGATATTTGATGTGCGGGCCTCGCGGATCCCAAATCTCGGACACTTTCAAATCGTCGCTCGGCATTTCCAGCAAACGCAATCTTAACTCCGCCGCTTCCGCACGGTGTTGCCCGAACACAGGCACATGCATGTGATAATCGAAAGCCGTACGGTCCGCATTCAATACGTTGAAAACGGGATACAGGCCAGTAAAAACCTGTTTCGGTTTTAAATCTACGGGAACTTTAACTTCAATAGCCATACTCAGAAATACTCTCTTTTGGTTTTTATTTCACCTGAACCAGCTTCATCGATTTCACCAAATCATCAATCGCCTTTGCCTGTACGATGAATTCTTCCAGCTTGTTGAACGGCAACGCGGATGGCCCGTCACATTTCGCCTTGTCGGGGTCTTCGTAAGCTTCGATAAATATACCACCGATGCCGATGGCCAGAACCGCGCGGGTCAGATCGGGAACAAGCGCACGGCGTCCGCCCGAAGCCTCGGAACCCGGCAGACGCATCTGCGATGCGTGCACCGTGTCGCAGATAATCGGCACGCCTTTGGAAACTTCCTTCATCACACCGAACGCCATCGGATCGACGACGAGATTGTCGTATCCGAAGCAATGGCCACGTTCGCACAGGATGATCTTTTTGTTCCCGCATTCCTCGAATTTATCGATGATGTTGTTCACCTGATACGGTGACATGAACTGCGGTTTTTTGACATTGATGATCGCACCGGTTTTCGCCATCGCCTCCACCAGATCCGTCTGGCGCGCAAGAAACGCGGGCAATTGAATGACATCAACAACATCGGCCACAGGCTGGCATTGATAAATTTCATGCACGTCGGTGATGATCGGAACATTGTCGAATTTTTCTTTGACCTTGCGGAAAATTTCCATCCCCGCTTCCAGCCCCGCCCCGCGATAGCTCTTCACGGAAGAACGGTTAGCCTTGTCGAAACTCGCTTTGAAAACGAAAGGAACACCAAGCTTGTAGGTGATCGTTTTGTAAACCTCGACCGCGCGCAGCGTGATGTCGAGGTTTTCGAGCACATTCAATCCGCCGAACAAAACAAAAGGCTTGTCGTTGGCGATTTCAAAATTCTGGATTTTAACGGTTTTCATGCCCTCTTTTTACCCGCCTGTGCCTTGTATTGCCAAGGTTTTTTATTGTTAACAGATACTTGGCTGTTTTTATTGGACATAATTGGCAATTCTGCTTACCCTTCCCCCTGTGTTTAATAGAGGGAAGTATAATCATGGCCATCAAAGGAACCGTAAAATTAACTGGCGAAATACTAGCAGGTGATCTTCAATCACTGTTTACCATCGTCAGTGAAATGGCGTATAGCGAAAATAAATCGAAGATATTCGCGAATCTCAAAACAGACCCCCACAAAAATATCCTGACCTTTGATACTACCTCCGATGAAAAAAGCGCGCGCGAACTATTCTCTCAGGCGTTTTTGAAAATGGGCCAGACGCAATTGTGCAAGGGGATAGACGAGCACACTGCTGTAAGACGCGCCTTGGGATATAGCATCACCACTGGTGAAGCCCCCAAAGCCGCCCACTCTTAATCCTTGGAATCATAAGAATTATGGCGCCGCCCGATTAATTTCTGGCGGCGTTTTGCGTTGGGGCGTATATTGGAAAGAAAAAACTTATAGGGAGAATAAAATGACCGATCCAAAAGAATCGAAATTCGATAAATCCGAACCGCTCAGCACGACAGGGCCGAAACTTATGCTCGGCGGAATTTTCGCCGCGCTTGTGGGAATGGCTGTGGCTGTATGGAGCGCGAAGAAAAATGCGGGCAAAGGATCAAAGCCCACCGATCCAGCTCCGTAATTATGCTACCTTGGCAAGGCCATTGACGCGAAGCAGATGGTTGTAGGCCACCGCGTTGGCTTCGGCGCAAATCTTCACCCATACATCTAGAGATAATCTGCGTACATCCTCGCCGCGGGAAACGCCGCGTGAAGCAAGTGCCGTCAAAACACCTGCGTTGAAATTATCACCCGCACCCACCGTGAAAACGATGCCCGCATTGATATCCGAAGGAATAAATTGCTTACCGTCTTTCGTGAACACGGTACAACCGCCGCCACCATGCGTGATTATAATGGCGGATGGACAGACTTTCAGGAATTGTGCCGCCACATCGTCATGACTGTCCTCGGGAAACGTCCACGCCACATCTTCTTCGCTGAAACGCACAACACTCGCTTGATACGCGATCTTGAGCAGGCGATCCGTATATTCTTTGCGGTTGGGAATGATATTAGGCCGCGTGTTCGGATCGAAATAAACGATGTGCCCGTCCGCACTTTTGCGCGTGACATATTCTGTCACGGCGTCGCGTGCGTTCGGCACGGTCATCACCACAGAACCCACGCAAAACAACTGGTTTGGCTCTTTCAGATCATAAACAATCTCGTCGACCTTCAAATCGTCGATCGTGTTGGGCTTCTGGCGGCCGTAAAAATCGAATTTGTTTTTACCGTCTACCACGCTGATGACGGAGAGCATGGAAAGATGCTCGATGCGGCGGATATAATCGATACCCACGCCGTGCGTTTTGAAATCTTCCAAAAACAATCCGCCGAACAAATCTTCGGAAACCGACCCAACATAATAGCTTTTGATATTACCCACGCCCGCGCGTTTAATGGCATTTGCCGCCCCGATGCTACCGAAATAACTGGAACCGCCCAGATTGATGTTGAGCGCCCGGACATTGTTAGGCTGGGTGCGCAAATCGGCAATAGCCTCGCCGACGAAATACAAACCTGTAGCAGCATTATCTGCCATGCCTTACACCAAACGGTCCTGATCGATCGCCGCCTTGATAAAGGACACGAATAACGGGTGCGGCGCAAACGGTTTGGATTTCAATTCGGGGTGATATTGCACGCCGATAAACCATGGGTGGTCGTTACGTTCAGCAATTTCGGGCAATTTCCCGTCGGGTGAAACGCCGGAGAATATGAATCCTTTCGCTTCTAATTGGTCGCGGTAATTCATGTTCACTTCGTAACGGTGGCGGTGGCGCTCTTCAATTTCGGTGGCGCCGTAGATTTCAGCCACTTTGGATCCTTTTTTGAGCGCAGCGGGATAAGCGCCGAGGCGCATCGTGCCGCCCATATCACCATTGGCCTTGCGTTGTTCTTTCTCATTGCCCTTGGTCCATTCGGTCATCATGCCGATCATCGGAATATCGTCTTTTTTGAAATCGAATTCCGTGGAATTGGCTTTTTCTATGCCCGCCGTGTTGCGCGCCGCTTCCAAAACCGCCATCTGCAATCCGAAACAAATCCCGAAATAGGGCACTTTGCGCTCGCGCGCGAATTTCGCGGCCTTGATCTTGCCTTCCGCGCCGCGTTCCCCGAAACCGCCCGCGACCAGAATGCCGTTGACGCCTTCGAGCTCGGAAATAATGCCTTCGTTGTTATCGAATTTGGAGCTTTCCACGAATTTGATCTTCACGCGGTTCTGGTTGGCGATACCACCATGGATCAACGCCTCATTCAGCGACTTATAAGAATCTGCAAGGTTCGTGTATTTGCCGACCAGCGCGATGGTGACCTCGCCTTCGGGGTTTTTGATGCGGCGCACTATCTCTATCCATTTGGAAAGATCGGGTTCTGCGGCTTCAATCCCGAAATAATCGAGCACCTGCGTGTCGAGTCCGACCTTGTGATACGACAACGGCACTTCGTAAATGGTTTTAACGTCGAGCGCGGGAATAACGTTCTTCTCCGCGATGTTGCAGAACAAACCGATCTTGCGGAGCTCGTCCTGCTCGATCTCGCGATCCGCGCGGCAGAGTAAAATGCCGGGCGAAATACCAACGCTCATCAATTCTTTCACGCTGTGTTGCGTGGGCTTGGTTTTCAACTCCCCCGCCGCCGCGATATAGGGTAGCAGGGTGACATGCACGAATAACGCGCGCTCGCGCCCTACTTCGTTGCCAAACTGGCGGATGGATTCAAGGAACGGCAATGATTCAATGTCGCCCACCGTGCCGCCGATTTCGACCAGGACAAAATCAGCCGTCTTGTCTTTTTCACGGATGAAGTTTTTGATCTCGTCCGTGATATGCGGAATAACCTGCACGGTCGCGCCCAGATAATCGCCTCTGCGCTCACGCTGCAGGACGTTCATGTATATTTTGCCGGTGGTAATATTGTCGTTTTTACACGCGGGGTTTCCGGTGAAACGCTCATAGTGGCCAAGATCAAGGTCTGTTTCCGCACCGTCGTCGGTGACATAAACTTCGCCGTGCTGGAACGGGCTCATCGTGCCGGGATCAATGTTGAGGTAAGGGTCCATCTTGCATAGGCGGACTTTGAATCCTCTCGCCTGCAGCAACGCACCAAGGGCTGCGGAGCCGAGGCCCTTCCCCAAAGAGGAGACCACGCCGCCCGTGATGAAAATAAAACGCGTCATTAAAAACCCATTAAAACTACAAACCCCTCTTTCAAGGGGTTCGGTTTTTATTCAGAAATCGGTGCGGAAGGAGCCCCGGATTGCGGCTTCGGTTTGTCCGAGGCCTTCGGGGTTTCTTTATCGCTTGCATCAGCTTTCGTGTCAACAACTGCAGGTGGGTTATCCAAAGAATCCAGCATGCTACCAGATTTGTGGTGCGTTCCCGCCAGAATGGCGAGGATAATGCTAGTGGCAAAAAACGCCGCCGCGCAGAAAGCCGTGGCTCTGGTTAACGCGTTGGCCGTTTGGCCGGCTGTAGCCAGACCGCCCATGCCTCCGCCTCCGATGCCGAGGCCTCCGCCTTCGGACCGTTGGAGCAGGATAAGCCCGATCAGGGACAGGGCGAGGAGCAAATGTATGACGAGAACGACGTTTTCCATGGCATCTTTTATAGTGCCTGAAACGAGAAAGTCACGTGGTTTTCATCGGAAAAACACTTATTTTCATAATTTAAGCCGCAGCAGAGATACCGAGAAAATCTTCTGCCTTAAGGGATGCCCCACCTATCAGCGCACCATCCACGTTTTCCACGGCGAAAATCTCGGTGGCGTTAGCGGGTTTCACGGAACCGCCATAGAGTATGCGCATATCCTTCCCGCCCTTCACTTTTTGGGTGAGGCGTTCACGAATAAACCCATGCATGGCGCGGATATCTTCTGTCGTGGCGGTTTTTCCAGTGCCGATCGCCCAGACGGGCTCATATGCAATCACGGTGTTTTGGGCATCCGCACATTCGGGGATGGATTGGTGAAGCTGTTCTTCGACAATATCGTTTTGTTGTCCGCGCTCGCGCTGGATTTCGGTTTCCCCGACGCAGATGATGGTAGTAAGACCCGCGCGATGCGCGGCAACGGCTTTTGAATTGATCAAGTCATCGCCCTCGCCGTGATACCGCCTGCGCTCGGAATGCCCCAAAATGACATATGTGGCTCCGATGTCTTTGAGCATCTCGGCGGAAATATCGCCCGTAAACGCGCCGTTGGCTTTTTCGGAAACGTCCTGACCGCCCAGATCACAGTATTTTAGAACCGCTTTAACCGCCCCTATATGGACGAAAGGCGGACAAACCACAAAATCGCAATTGCTTAAGATTCCGCTGGTGGCCGTGATCTTGTTTTCGACCTCGGTGATAAGGGCCACGGCACCTGCCGCGTTCCCGTTCATTTTCCAGTTGCCTGCAATCAGCTTTTTCATAGACTTACCCTATTGCTCCCGTTTTCCTCCCTCCTTATAGTGCTTGGCACGTTAAATGAAAAGAGAGGATGTCCATGCTTATATGGATGCGCAACAGCTCCTACGCCGGAGTTTTCAAATTTATCTTTCTGGGTCTAATGGTTCTGGCCGTCAGCGGTCTAGTCCTTATGGATGTCGGCGGATTTTTTACGGGCAACATGTCTTCTAATACCGTGGTCAAGGGCGGCGGCGTGAATATTGGGGTGATGGAATTCGACCGCACGCTACGCCGCGCTTTGTCCTCGCAAGGAATTCCTCCCGCCGAAGCCATGAAGCTCGGTCTCGTGGACCAAATTTTAAATTCCGAAATTCAGAACCGCCTGTTCACGTCCGAAGCACGTAGCTTCGGTTTGGAAGTCAGCGATGAAACCGTTAAACGCCAAATCGCGAAACTGGCCGAACCTCTGGCTGCTGGCGGCGCCACGAAAAAAGAAGCGCTCCAGCAGATATTGAGAACCCAAGGAATATCTGAGGCCGAATTCGTCGGCTCTATCCGTCAGGAAATGGCGAATACGCTTCTCCGCTCCGCGCTCTCGCCTCCGGCCACGCTGTCTTCTCCGTTGATGGCAAAAGAATTGTACCGCTACGACAATGAAAACGTACAGCGAAAATCATTGTCTTCAAAAGCGCGAATATTTCGGACGCTAAACCCGCAGACGAAGAACAACTGAAAAAATTCTACGAAACCAACAAACAGGATTTCCTCATTCCGGAATCCCGCACCATCACCATGGCGACGCTCAAAACCGACATGTTGGCCAAAACCGTGAAAATCACGGATGAACAGCTAAAGACCGACTACGACAAAAACATCGCCTCTTTCACCAATCCGCAACGCCGCAAAGTTGAACAGGCTTTGTTTAATACCGAAGAAGAAGCCAAAGCGGGGCGCGTGGGCGCCGAAGCCGGCAAGAGAATGAAGGATTCCGTCACTCAGGATTATAATGAAGCGGGTCTTCTACCCGATATTGCGGGCCCCGTATTCGCCGCCGAAAAAGGCGCCATCGTCGGCCCTGTAAAAACTTCCCTAGGCTGGCACGTCATTAAGATCGTCGATATTTTGCCTGAAGATGTGATCCAGTTTGCCGAAGTCAAAGAAAAACTGCGCAAGGAAATGCAATCCATCGCCGTGACCGAAGAACTCTATAATGTTGGCAACACCATCGAAGACCGCGTCGCGGGCGGCGAAAGCCTTGAAAACCTCGTTCAGGAATACGGCATGACCACCGAAATCCTTGGGCCTTTCCGCCAGAACGGATACGATAAGGACGGCAAGGATTTGTTCAAATCCTACGCCACCGACCGCACGAAACTGATTCAATCTGCCTATGATTACGAGGAAAAGGAAATCGCCCCCCTTGTCGAAACGGCGGACGGACAATTCCATCTGGTACGCATCGATCAGGTTATTCCCGATACCTACAAACCTTTTGATGTCGTGAAGTCCGATTTGCAAAAACGCTGGATTGGCGAACAACAAAGATTATCCGCAAAAGCCAAAGCCGAAAAAGCCGCTGAAGAAATCGAAGGAGGCGCAAAATTGGAAGACGCTGCCTCCAAAAACGGCGGCATCGTCCAGACGATCAGCGGCGTAAACCGTAAAAAAAGTCCCACTGCGCCTTTGACAGCCGTTTCCGCAGCGCAAATCTTCGCCACCGACAAAGGCAAAAGTTTTTCGGGCGAAATTCAGGGTGGCTATATCGTCGGCACGGTGGAAGGCATCTCCCTCCCCTCGTCCGATCTAAAACCGGACGCGAAGGAATTGTCGGATCTGGAAGATTTGACAGGCCGCTCGCTTACCCAAGACATCTTGGGCGAATATGTCGCGGGCCTGAGCAAGGACAAAAAAATTAAGATCAACAAGGCGCGCCTTGAAGAAGTTTACCTCGCTCCGCAGGAACAACAGTAACCTATGGATGCACTGCCTTCGTTTGATGAATTCAAAAAGAATTTCGACGCGGGCAAAACGCAGCTGATCTGGACGTGGGTTTCCGCTGATCTGGAAACACCTGTCTCCACCTACATCAAACTGACGGGCAATTCCAAAAACACATTTCTACTAGAATCTGTCGAAGGCGGCGCCAATCTGGGACGTTACTCTGCCATCGGCATGGAACCGGATTTGATCTGGGAATACAAAACGAATTCCGAAAAATCCCCGCTGGAAACCTTGCGTAAAAATGTGCGGGAATCCCGCATAGATGTCGTGACTCCCGAAATCCCGCCCATGGGTCCCTCGGGGCTATTTGGCTTTATGGGCTACGCCATGGTCAAACTCGTGGAAAACATCCCCGATGCGAACCCCGATGAAATAGGCATTCCAGATTCCATCATGATCCGCCCGACCATCATGGTCATCTTTGATAACGTGCAATCGCGCATTTGCGTGGTGACGACCGTGCGTGAAACGAATGGTGATGCGCAAAATATTTACGATGAAGCCAAGCGCAAACTCGAAAAAACGGTTGATCTTTTGCACAACCCTCTACCCACCACGGCGCTGAAATACAACACGTTTCTCAAAGCCCCTCTGCCCGTTCAATCCAACACCACAAAGGAAGAATTCTTTTCCATGGTTAGCCGCGCCATGGAATATATCCGTGCGGGCGATATCTTTCAGGTCGTGATCGGCCAATCCTTTTCCGTGCCGTTTGATTTATCGGGCTTTGCGCTTTACCGTTCTTTGCGCCGCCTCAATCCCTCCCCGTTTTTGTTCTATTTCAATTTCGGCGGCTTCCAACTGGTTGGCTCGTCACCTGAAATCCTCGTGCGTGTGCGAAACCGCCGCGTAACTATTCGCCCCATCGCGGGCACGCGCAAACGCGGTGCCAACGCCGCCGAAGATGAAAAACTCTCCGCGGAATTGCTGAATGATCCCAAAGAACGCGCCGAACA
This sequence comes from Micavibrio sp., assembly GCA_040381535.1. GTDB lineage: Bacteria > Pseudomonadota > Alphaproteobacteria > Micavibrionales > Micavibrionaceae > Micavibrio_A. The sequence continues at coordinate 24,049 of JBEIHF010000003.1, forward strand.
TCTGATGTTGCTCGATCTGGGTCGCAACGATGTAGGCCGCGTCTCCAAAATCGGCTCCGTCAAAGTCACCGAAAGCTTCGTCATCGAAAAATACTCCCACGTCCAACATATCGTCTCGAACATCGAAGGCGAATTACGGGATGATCTGGACTCGTTCGATGCTCTGTTCTCGGGCTTCCCTGCGGGCACAGTGTCAGGTGCGCCCAAAATCCGCGCCATGGAAATCATCGATGAACTAGAATCCTCCCGCCGCACTTATTACGGCGGCTGTGTCGGCTATTTCGACGGCAATGACAATCTTGATACTTGCATAGCCCTGCGCACCGCGCTGGTTAAAGACGGAAAAGTCCATGTCCGTTCCGGCGCGGGCATCGTGGCGGATTCAAATCCTGAATCCGAACACAATGAATGCATCATCAAGGCTAAGGCGATTGTACAGGCGGCTGATGATTCTGTGGCTCAGGCGCAGGGTCTGGGCTCTCAACCCGCTGCCCTTTAAGAAGCTCGCTCACGGGCACGATCTCGATCCCCTTTTCCTTCAATGTTGGAATCCACGCTTTCAATCCCGCAATCGTATGGTCTTTAGGGTGGCCGATGGCAATCGCATAGCCGCGCCGCGCCGCCAGCTTCTCAGCTTTCTCGAGTGCGCCGTGTACGAACGCCGCCGTGTCTTCATGGTCTAAAAATACATCGCGGCTGGCATAGGGGACCGCCGCGCGTGCGGCCGCATCCGTCGCCACAGAATTGTCGCTGGTTTTGGAGTCCACGAAAAACAATCCGCGGGATGCGAGCATCCCCATCAACCGCGTCATCGCCGCATCGTCCTGCGTCAATCTACTACCCATATGGTTGTTGATGCCGACATACCCTTCGAAACTGCCGAGCATAGTGCCGAACGCGCTCGTAAATTCTTCAGCCGTCATTGCCTGCTTCAATCCGCCGGGGCCGATATTCTGCTTTCCGTCAATCGCTTCCATGGGAACATGGATAATCATCTCATGACCCTTCGCCGCGCCTTCATCCGCAATTTCGCGCACGTGCGCCGCATATGGCAACAACGCGAGCGTCACGGGCGCGGGCAAATCCAAAACCTCGCGGCTGCGTTTTATATCCATGCCTAGATCATCGATGATGATGGCAATCTTCGCTCCGTCGACGGGCTTGGTGAATAGCGCGGGCGGTATGGGCGTGTCGAGCGCTTTTTTTATCTCGGGGTCTTCGGTGAAGACGATGGATTCCGGCGGCGCTTCGAAATATTTCTTACCCTCGGGCGGCACAACCTTGGCCGGCAGCGGCACAGGCGCGGTCTGAACAAGGGTTTCGAAGTTTTTAGCCTCGCCTTGGACTCTGGCGTCTTCTATATAGGAACGCTTGCCGTCGAACACGAAATGGTCGATGAGCAGCATGAAAACCACCGCAATCGCGATGAATTTTAAAGTTCCCGGCTGTGCGGATCGAAGGGCCATAGCGGGATCCTACCAATCCTCTGGACATACGTCCACGGGCGCGGCATAAAGTATTATGATTATTCTGATAGATAATTATGATTCATTCACCTACAACCTCGTCCAGTATCTGGGCGATCTGGGCGCATCCGCCGATGTACACAGGAACGATCAAATCACCGTCGATGAAGTCATAAACGCCAAACCGAAGGCCATCGTAATTTCGCCTGGTCCATGCTCTCCGGCTGAGGCTGGGATTTGCATTCCCCTCATTCATGAGGCCGCGAAAAAAGACATTCCGGTTTTCGGCGTGTGTTTGGGTTTTCAATCCATGGCTGCCGCATTCGGTGGAAAAATAGTCCGCGCACCAAAACCCATGCACGGCAAAACCTCAGCCATTTATCACGACGGCAAATCAGTTTTCAAAAACATGCCCCAACCGTTTGAGGCGACGCGCTATCACTCACTCATCGCCGAACGCGAAACCTTCCCCGAAGAATTCGAGGAAACCGCGCGCTCGGAAGACGGCATCATCATGGGCCTAGCCCACAAAACCAAACCCATCCATGGCGTATTATTCCATCCCGAAAGCATTGCCACGCAAAACGGCCATGACATCATCGGATCCTTCCTGAAGATTATCTAGCCATGCCTCAATTTGAAGAATTCCTGAACGGCGCGCTCTACGACCAAACTTTTAACGAAGATGAAATGGAAGCCTGCATTTCTTTTATAATGTCAGGCGAAGCAAAACCAGACAAAACGGGCCTTTTCCTGCTGGCCTTGCACAAACGCGGCGAAACGGCGGCGGAAATCGCTGGAGCCGCACGCGCCATGCGTAAATTCGCCTCCACGATTGAAGCGCCCGAAGGCACAATCGATTGCTGCGGTACGGGCGGCGATGGCACGCACACCTATAATATTTCCACCGCCGTGGCCTTGGTCGCCGCATCCTGCGGCGCAAAAATTGCCAAACACGGCAACCGCGCAAGCACATCCAAATCGGGCGCCGCGGATGTCCTGGAAAAACTCGGCGTGAATTTGTCGCCAGCAAAAGACAAACTGGAATCCGCGCTCAACGATATCGGCTTTTGTTTTTTGATGGCGCCAAACCACCACGCCGCAATGAAACATGTCGCCCCCGTGCGCAAACTTCTGGGCACACGCACCATATTCAATCTGCTCGGCCCCCTCGCCAATCCCGCAGGCGCGAAAAAACAGCTTGTAGGCGTTTTCGCCAAAAAATGGGTGATGCCAATGGCGCAAGCATTGAAATCATTGGGCGCGACATCCGCGCTGGTAGTGCACGGGGAAGACGGCCTCGATGAAATAACGCTGACATCGAAAACCAACGCCGTACTTTTGATGGAAGATTACGTTTCGCACATAACTCTTGCGCCCGAACAATTCGGTCTGCCGCGCACGGTGCCTACAAAACTCGTCGGCGGTGATGCGGAATATAACGCCGCCGCGCTCTCGAAACTTCTCGCCGGCGAAAAATCCGCGTACCGCGATATGGTACTCGCCAACACCGCGGCCGTGCTGTATCTTCACGACGGACGCGAACTAAAAAAAGGCGTGGCCGACGCAGCGGCCGCCATCGATAGCGGCGCGGCCAAAGATCTTTTGGAACGATACAAGGCACATGTCGTATGAGCACCGTCCTCGACGAAATCTGCGACAAAAAACGCCGCCACATCGAGCGGAAAAAATCCTATATCGCCCTTTCCGATCTTAAATCAAAATCTCAAGAGCAATCACCAACACGCGGATTTATCAGGACTTTGAAGTCTCAAAATCCCGCGCTTATTGCCGAAGTCAAAAAAGCCTCCCCTTCCAAGGGGATCATCCGCGAAGATTTCGACCCCGTCGCCATCGCCAAGACTTATGAATCCAACGGCGCGGCGTGCCTATCCGTCCTCACCGACGAACCCTATTTTCAGGGCCATGACGACTACCTCATCGCCATCCGCGCCGCCGTAAACATCCCGATTTTGCGCAAAGATTTCATGCTCGACATATATCAAGTGTATGAAGCGCGCGCGATGGGCGCGGATTGTATTCTACTCATCATGGCGGCCCTCGATGACACACAGGCCGCCGAATTGTACGACCTTGCCACATCACTCGAACTCGACACGCTGTTCGAAGTGCATGATGAAACCGAACTGGAACGCTGTCTTGAGCTTGCGCCCAAAATGGTCGGCGTAAACAACCGCAATTTGAAAACGCTCGAGGTTGATCTGGCGACGGGCATGAATCTCGCGCTCTCAATACCGCAAGATGTCCTGCGCGTCGCAGAAAGCGGCATCAATGATTATGAAACTGTGGAAACCTTTGCCGCCGCAGGCTTCAATGCTTTCCTGATCGGTGAAAGCCTGATGCGCGAATCCGATATCGGCCACGCGACGCGCAAGATACTCGGCAAATAATTATAAGCGAAAAATTTCTGGCATGTTGGCCTTGTCTTGGTCATACCCCGGAAAACCTTTCGGGTTTGTGCACACGGTTCTTACCGCTTCACCAATGGGTATAGACGTCTTTGAAAACTCTTCGGTCAAAACTCTTACCCTTCTTAATATGGGCTTGAGGTTCTCGCACGCATCGGCACAGGTGCTTACGAAATGTTGCAAAAGATCGGCGCGCAAATCATTGCTCGCGTTGATGCCGTTAAAAGACATCGGGCACAGTTACGGAATGGCTTTGTTTCCACCATCAAGATAGACAATATGTTTGGCCATGCGAATACCCTTATTTTCGGGCAAAAATAGACTTCTTCTAATATAGAAAGTAAAAGGTTATCAGGAGCAGCAATTGACACAAAGAGAGAACAAGAGTAGAACAGTGAATGAACATAACGGAATAAACCCGTTCACCGAAGGAAAAAACACATGTTAACCAAGAAGCAAAAAGATCTGCTGCTCTTCATCCATGACCGCATGTCCGTAGGCGACATCGCCCCCTCTTTTGATGAAATGCGCGAAGCGCTAAAATTAAAATCCAAATCGGGCATTCACCGTTTGATCACAGGCTTGGTGGAACGCGGCTATCTAGAGCGCCTGCCGCACCGCGCACGCGCATTAGAAGTCAAAAAACTTCCCGAAGGCACCAACCCCAAAACGAATGACAACACGCGTGCCGCAACACAAACGCGCGAAATATCCGCCGTCATCGCCCACGCTGCAAATATGCGCTCATTGCCTATGCACGGACGCATCGCCGCAGGTACGCCGATTGAGGCTATCCGGGATGAAAACACCACGGTCGAAATTCCCGCCGGCATGGTCGGCGCGGGCAAGCATTACGCGCTGGAGATTGATGGAGATTCCATGATCAACGCAGGCATCAATGACGGCGATACAGTCATCATAAAGGAATGCAACACCGCCAATGACGGCGAAATCGTTGTAGCACTGGTAGATGGTGAGGAAGTCACGCTCAAACGCTTGAAACGCGCCAAAGGAAAAGTCATTCTAATCCCCGAAAATGACCAATACGAACCCCGCGAATTCGAACCAAACCGCGTAACCATTCAAGGAAAACTAGTTTCCCTTATGCGGACGTATCACTGATTTCGTCCACGGACGGTTTCCGACTATATCATTCACCGATGTAATCTCCACACCATGGTATAATTTTACGCTATACGCCCTCTCGTCCTTGAAATCGTACAAATTCAAAACCCGCGCGTCCGTTGGAAACATAAACTTTGCCACCCTGCCCCACGCCGACCAATTTGCCCGTGCCCGACAGCATCAAATCATACAGCGCATGGAACGCGGAAAATCCCACGAAAACCCCTTGTTATGACAGGCATTTCCCTTGTAAATTAGTCCGAATTTCAAAGGAACATCATATAAAATGTCTGTCGTCACCCGTTTTCCTCCGTCTCCTACAGGCCTGATGCATATCGGCACGGCCCGTACGCTGCTGTACAACTGGCTGTTCGCGCGCAAGCACGGCGGTAAGGTCGTCTTTCGTATTGAGGACACGGACCGCGAACGTTACGACCCCGCGCACGTACAGGCGCTCATCAACGGCGTGAAATGGATCGGTCTCGATTACGACGGCGAAATTTTTTCCCAATACGAAAACCGTACCCGCCACGCTGAAGTCGCACAGGAATTGTTAAAGGCAGGAAAAGCATACTATTGCTACTGCTCTCCCGATGAACTCGACGCCATGCGCGAAAATGCGAAAGCCGAAGGCAAGCCCACTTTCTATGACCGCCGTTGGCGCGACAGCAAAGAAACCCCGCCCGCGGACGTCAAACCCGTTATCCGCATCAAGGCGCCGATCGATGGCGCGACCACGGTGCCCGATCATGTGCAGGGTGATGTCACGGTAAACAATGAACAACTTGATGACATGATCATCCTACGTAGCGATGGCACACCCGTCTACATGCTTGCCGTTGTGGTGGACGATCACGATATGGGCGTCACGCATGTCATCCGCGGCGACGACCATCTGAATAATACCTTCCGACAAAACCTCATCTACGATGCGATGGGTTGGAAAAAACCCGAATACGCGCATCTGCCGCTCATACTCGGCCCCGACGGTTCAAAAATGTCCAAACGCCACGGCGCAGCAAGCGTCGAAGAATACCGTGATATGGGATACCTCCCCGAAGCGATGAGGAATTATCTGCTCCGCCTCGGCTGGTCCCACGGCGACGATGAAATCATTTCCGATGCGCAGGCGCTCGAATGGTTCAATCTCGAACATGTCGTGCGCTCCCCTGCACGTTGGGATTTCGACAAGCTCAACCATCTGAACGCGCACTACATCAAACTCGCGGATGATCAACGCCTGCTCGAACTCATCGCGCCGTTTCTGCCTGCCAAAAACGACGCGCGCATCCTCGCAATGATGCAGGAATTGAAATCCCGCGCCGTCACGCTCATTCAACTCGCAGACGAAGCGGCGTTCCTCGCCAAATCCGTGCCGCTAGATTTCACACCCGAGGCCGAAAAACTTCTCGATGCCGATGCGAAGGTTGCCATCAAGGCTGCGACGGATAAAATCCTCGCGCTGCAGGATTTCACGGCCCCCGCCATCGAACAAACCTGCCGCGATCTCGCCAAAGACATCGCGGGCGGCAAACTCGGAAAAGTCATGATGCCGCTGCGCGCCGCGTTGACGGGGCGTGACAAATCCCCCTCGCTCTTCCACGCCATGGAAATTTTGGGTAAGGAAGAAACCATCAAACGTTTGAAAGCGGTGGGGCCTGATGCGTCTCGATAATTTTAGAAGATCCTCGAATGTATTAGACCGCCGCGGCATGGGTGCCAAATCCGTCGGCGGCGTCGGCGGAATTTTCGCCCTCGCATTCGTAGTCTATCTTTTGGGCGGCAACCCCGCCTCGCTCATCATGGAAGGCGTCAACCGCACGATTCAATCCTCCGTATCGCGCCCCTCAAAAATCTCCCCCGAGCAACAGGCGGAACAGGCAGATTTCGCTGCAGCCGTGCTTGGTTCCACCGAAGATGTCTGGTCGCAATTCGTTACCAACGGTTCATACCCGCCAGCGCGCATGGTGCTTTTCGCTGGAGCGACGGACACGGCCTGCGGCACAGGCCAATCCGCCATGGGCCCGTTCTATTGCCCTAACGACCAATCCGTTTATCTCGATCTAGATTTCTTTTACGAACTCGATGCCAAACTCGGCGCGCCCGGTGATTTCGCGCGCGCCTATGTGATAGCGCACGAAGTCGGCCATCATATTCAAAACCTCCAAGGCAACCTCGCCAAACGCAAAGATAACGCTTCTTCCGTGAAAACAGAATTGCAGGCGGATTGCTACGCGGGCGTCTGGGCGCACCATGTTGCTGAATTCGGAGCATTGGAAGATGGCGATCTACAAGAGGCCATCCGTGCCGCAGGTCAGGTCGGTGATGACAAGATGCAGGAAAAGACCAAAGGCTATGCCGTGCCCGATAGCTTCACGCACGGCTCCGCGCAACAACGCATGCAATGGTTCAAAACGGGTTTCGATAGCGGCGAACCCGCGAATTGCGACACGTTCGGAAACAAATGATGAAAGACATCGCTCTTATATATACTACCTTCGGGACGCATGAAGACGCGGTGAAGGTAATCGAAACATTGATTGAGGAAGGCCTCGCGGGCTGTGGCAATATCATGGCGCAGCACACGGCGATATATCTTTGGAAAGACGAATTGAAGACAGATAAAGAATATGCCGCGTTGATAAAGGCCCCTTTTGACAAGAAAGACAAATTGATCAAACGCCTGAAAGAGATCCACCCGTATGAACTGCCCTGCATTCTTGTAATCGACGCCGCCGCGATTCCCGAATACGCAAAATGGCTGAAGAAGCCTTCCTAATCTTCCCTTGAAAGCCGGTACAAATGCACGGACTCACGCGTGAGCCTGCGCCGTTCGAGCAAACGTTCTTTTTCTTCATCGTTCAGGCCGCGCAAGGCAAGGTCTTTCGATGCGGGCAAATCAAGTGTGTCCGGCAAACCCTGTTTAGAAACTATCACAAGAAGGCGCGTGTATAATGCATCATCCACCTTGGCGATATCCGCCTGCACCAGCGGGCGCCCCGCCAATTTTGCATTTTCAATCCACGGGCCGTAAACGTCTTGGATAAATCCGAAAAAGTCTGGGTATCTTTTATATCCGCGCTCCATGCGCGTGCGCCATTGGTTAGCGGCGGCGTGCGCGGCGAATGCGTCCCAATCAAAACCAGCCTGCTTATCAAACTCCTGCGACAATTGCGCATTCTTGCTCACACGCTTTTGCAATTTTTCCACGCGCGCGAGCGTTTCATCAGAAGCGCTTTCCAGCCATTCCGAAATAAGGGCGATCCTTTGCGCACGGTCTTTCTTTGCCATGCAGTCGTATCGCACTTTATTATGTAATTGTCAATTTTAGGATGACCTAAGGCAGGAATTACAAGGACGTCCCAATTCTTTCGCAAGGCAACAATACGGAAACTCAAACCAATTCAGTATCTTGTAAATTGATCTTTAACCATTCGGAGCGTATTTTTAAAGGGCAGAGTTCCTCTGCGTTCAAAATCACAAAGAACGGGACCAATCATGACCGAAGCCAAAAAAGCCGCCGAAGCCACGAACAGCCAAGCAACCTTCACGTTGACAAACGATGCCACGGGCAAGGAAGTCAAACTCCCTGTGTTGTCGGGCACAATGGGGCCGGATGTTATCGACGTGCGCAAACTTTACGCGGAAACGGGCAATTTCACGTTCGACCCGTCTTACACCTCCACTGCGTCGTGTAAATCGCGCATCACCTTTATCGACGGCGACGAAGGTCTTCTGGCACACCGCGGCTACAACATCAAGGAACTGGCTCGCAAATCCAGCTACATGGAAGTCTGCTACCTGCTCCTGAACGGCGACCTGCCGACGGAAACTCAGCTCAAGGAATTCTCACACTCCATCACCATGCACACGATGGTCCACGACCAGATGAACTATTTCTTCCGTGGTTTCCGCCGCGACGCACACCCGATGGCCGTTATGGTCGGCGTAGTCGGCGCTATGGCCGCGTTCTATCACGACTCCTTGGATATCTACGATCCCGCCCAACGCGAAATCTCCGCGCACCGTTTGATCGCGAAATTGCCGACGATTGCCGCCATGACCTACAAATACTCGATCGGCCAGCCGTTCATGTATCCGCGCAACGATTTGAACTATGCGGAAAACTTCCTTTATCAATGCTTCGCCGTGCCTGCCGAACCATACAAGGTGAACCCTGTACTGGCCAAGGCTATGGACCGCATCTTGATCCTGCACGCCGACCACGAACAAAACGCTTCAACCTCTACAGTGCGAATCGCGGGCTCCTCGCAAGCGAACCCGTTTGCCTGTATCGCCGCCGGTATTGCCTGTCTCTGGGGTCCCGCCCACGGCGGCGCGAACCAGGAGGTCTTGGAAATGCTCGCCGAAATCGGCTCTGTGGATCGCATTCCCGAATACATCAAGAAAGCCAAAGACAAGGACGACCCCTTCCGCCTCATGGGCTTTGGTCACCGAGTCTACAAGAACCTCGACCCGCGTGCGGAAATCATGCGTGAATCCTGCCACGAAGTTTTGGACGAACTCGGCCTACGCGACAACCCCACGCTCAAACTAGCTATGGAACTGGAACGCATTGCGCTCGAAGACGAATACTTCATCTCCCGCAAATTGTTCCCGAACGTCGACTTCTATTCGGGCATCATATTGAAGGCCATGGGTTTCCCGACCTCTATGTTTACGGTGCTGTTCGCCGTATCGCGTACGGTCGGCTGGATTTCCCAATGGAAAGAAATGATCGAAGAACCCGAACTTCGCATCGGTCGCCCGCGTCAGTTGTACACGGGTCCGGCCCTTCGCGAATATGTGGACATCAAGAAACGCAAGTAATCTACTTCGCGAAACCCAACACAAACGCCGCCGCTTTTTGCGACGGCGTTTCTTTTTGGTGGGCACCCAATCTGCGGGCGATACCCGCGAACTGCTCGCGCTGCTGGTCTGGGCTCATAAGCAAATGGAAGGCCTTATCGGCAATATCGTCCGCTTTGCAATCATTCTGGATGAACTCAGGCACGATCTCGCGATCAGCGATAATGTTCGCCAGATGCGCGTACTTAACCTTGACCAGGAGTTTCAGAGCCTCGAACGTGATCGGGTTGACCTTGTACGCGATAATGTGCGGGGTCTGGAGCATGGCAAGCTCTAACCCCACGGTGCCCGAACAGGCAAGTGCGACATCCATGGATTTGAACGCATTCCATTTCTGCCCCGCATCGGTGATGATATGCACCTCGCCGCGATATTCTTTCAGCAAGTCATGCACATCTTTACGCAAATGCGGCAAGGTCGGCGCCACGATCTGCGGCAATGACGCCATACGATCGGCCACATTGAACGCCGCATCGCACAGAACTTTACCCATGCGTTTCAATTCGCCTTTACGGCTGCCAAACAACAAACCGATAACGGTTTCAGTGCTGGGAATGCCGTTATCTTCACGAAACGCCGCTCCATCGGCTTTGAGCGCATTGCCTTCCGCCATCGGATGCCCTGCGGCCACCGTTGAGAAATCGAAATATTGCGGCTCGAAGTCGAACAGGCAGATAAGCCCGTCCAGAAAGGCCTTGATCTTGTCCGCGCGCCCAGCACGCCATGCCCAAACGGTCGGGGCAACGTAATGGATAATCTTGGGTGCATCGCCCTTCATCTCGTGTTTTACAGCTTTGGCCACACGGAAACAAAAATCGGGGGAATCAATCGTAACCACAACATCGGGTTTGGTTTCCTTGATATGGTTGATCGTATGGCGGATACGTGACAAAAGGCCAATCAGTTTCGGCGTGATTTCTGCCACGCCCATCACGGCCAGTTCTTCATACGGAAACAAAGATGGCTGTCCCGCCGCAATCATCAACGGGCCGCCAACGCCGTGGAATTCAACATCCGCACGCTGTGCTTTGATGGCGGCTATTAGTTTGGAGCCGAGGAAATCACCCGACGGTTCGCCTGCGATCACACAAATCCTCATGGAGTGACGCCAATAAGGAACAGGCCTGCTTTATCTGCGGTAGCAATGCATTCTTCTTTGTCGACAATGATCGATGCGCCCGCTTCTGTAGCGATACCGGAAAATCCCCGCTCAGCGCACAATTTTATGGTTTCTACGCCGATGGTTGGCAAATCAAGTTTGCGGTCCTGCTGCGGCTTGCAGGTTTTTACCAGAATGCCGCCGCTGCTGCGTTTGATAAGCGCGTTGGTGCCTTTGGAATCTTCGGAGCAGATAACCTTACCGCCTGATACCACGACCGATTGGCCGATATCTTTCGCGCCCAAATCTTTCGAGGCCACATATCCAAGCGCGGTATCGTCTAATTGTGACTTCGTCGGGACAACAGATCCCAGCAGCCCATCGGGCATAAGAAAATCGGGCATGATTTCATGAATGCCGTGCAGTTTGAATCCTTCTTCGTTCAATTGCGCATGAATGGCCTGAAGCAAGCCGTCATCGCCAAGCGCCTTGAAACCCAGTCTGGCAAAAAAGTTTATCGTATAAAGATCAGGGCGCATTTCCCAAAGATGGGGGCGTCTTACAGAACCGATCACGACAAGGTCTTTAAAACTCTTCTCCTTAAATATCCGCACCATCGCACCACCCGCGCCCAGCCGCAGAAGCGAATAGCTCCGTGCGTCTAGCAAATTCAAATCTGTATGATTTTCAAAAGCGATGATGAAAGTTTGGATTTTACGGGCATCGCAGAATTCGAGAAGTTTGGAGGGCAATTTCCCGCCGCCTGCGACAATGCCTAGTCTTGCGGGAAGAGCGGTCATGATATTCTACGCCGCTTTGCGCGGTTCAGGACCGCAAAGCCCGAAGCGTTCTTTGGTACGGGCAAATTCGATCATCTGCATAACCATTTTGTCATTCGCATATTCGGAAGACATTTGTTCGATACGTTCTTCCATAGTGCCGCCGCCTTCAAAAAGATTCTTCATGGCCTTTTGTAGTGCTTTGATATTGTCTTTTTCCATGCCGCCGCGCTCCAGTCCGATCAGGTTCAAGCCCGCCAGATGCGCGCGCTCGCCTTTTACGCGGCCGTAAGGAATGACATCGCTCTCGACGCCCGACATGCCGCCAATAACGGCAAACGCGCCGATGCGGATAAATTGGTGCACGGCGGCCAAACCACCGATGAGGACATGGTCGCCGACATGAACATGCCCGCCGAGCGTAGCGTTGTTCGCCATGATAACGCGGTTGCCAATTTTGCAATCATGCGCGATATGGATTCCAACCATGAACAATCCGTCGTCGCCAACGGTCGTTTTCATCCCGCCGCCTTCGGTACCGGGATTCATGGTTGCGTGTTCTCGGATTGTATTATTCTTACCGATGATAAGTTCGGACGGCTCGCCGTGATATTTCAAATCCTGCGGCGCAGAACCGAGCGACGCAAAAGGAAAAACGCGTGTGTTTTCACCGATGGTTGTGTGCCCATCCAACACAACATGCGCCTTTAATTCCACGCCGTCTTTGAGCGTGACATTGGGACCGATAACGCAGTAAGGCCCAATTGAAACATTGGCTCCAATTTTGACTTTAGGGTCGATGATAGCAGTTGGGTGAATATTACTCATTCTCAAGACATACCAAGGCATGTGGCAAGCCACAAATCACACAATTTTTCAGGGTGTTACAGTTATACGGGCTTTGACGTCTGATCCATGATCATCGCAGAAAACACGGCTTCGGCGCAGACAAAATCACCGACCAAGGCTTTGCCGTTGAATTTCCAGACGTTCTTGCGGTTCTGGATCTTTTCGACATGGATATGAAGCGCATCCCCGGGTGTTACGGGACGGCGGAATTTGGCTTCCTCGATGCTCATGAAATAAACAACCTTGCCTTTGGCCTCTTCGCCCAGGGTTTTAACGACCAGGCAGGCGGAAGTTTGCGCCATGGCCTCGACGATCAGAACGCCAGGCATCACGGGCCATCCCGGGAAATGACCTTGAAAATGCGGTTCGTTGAACGTGACATTTTTTAAACCAACGGCGCGGATCCCGGGAACGTATTCGAGAATACGATCGACCAGCAAAATGGGATAGCGATGGGGAATCATCTCCATCACCGCAACGATATCTACCTTGGTATCTGCTTCGTTCATGACCACCTGTTTTTATTCGCTTTTTTGCCTGTTGGTCAAGCGTTTCAGTGCAATGACCTGACGCATAAATTCCTTGGCCGGCATGGCGGGCGCGCCCAACTGTTGCTCACCGGCGGGCACATCCTTCATGACGCCTGCCATGGCACCGATGCGGGCCGCCTTGCCTAACTTCAGATGCCCTGCCACGCCCACTTTGGCGGCCAGAACCACATAATCTTCCAAAACCGTGCTGCCCGCCACGCCACACTGGGCGATCAAAACACATCCGTGGCCGATTTTAACATTATGTCCAATTTGGACCAGATTATCGATCCATGTGCCGGAGCCGATCACCGTGTCCGGCCCCGCCCCGCGATCGATGCAGGAATTAGCGCCGATCTCGACATGGTCGCCGATGATAACGCGGCCCAGTTGCGGAACCTTTACATGCCCCGCGGGGTCAATCGCAAAACCAAAACCGTCCTGTCCCACGCGCACCCCAGGATACAAACGCGTTGCTTCGCCAATTTCCGCATGGGAAACGCTGGCATTTGCGCCTACACGCGATTTCGCACCGATAACAACGCCTTCGCCCAGCACTGCGTTGGCTTCGATCCAGACACCGTTGCCGATTTTGGCACCGGCTTTGATGACGACACCAGCTTCTATCGTGCAGCCTTCTCCGATGAAGACGGATTCATCAATATGCGCGGCGCCGGAGATGTGGGATTTCGGATAGGCATCGGGATAGAACGCCTGTGCGACGAGCGCATAGGATTTGTACGGTGCCTCGCAGATGATAACACCCATACCTTTGGGCGCGAACGAAGCCATCGCTTCGGAAACGATGCACGCCCCTGCCTTCGAATTTATGAAAGATTCTTTATAGCGGATATTGTCGAGGAAACTTATGTGACTTGCGCCCGCGACATCGAGGGGAGCGACATCGTCGATCATAAATTTCGGATCGGCGCCTCCCGCCAATATGCCGCCTGCAATGGCGACCAGATCCGCAAGGGATTGGGCAGGTTGTTTTTTGAAGAACCGTGGATCAGCCACAATATCCGCCCGCTTTGCTAATTTTAAGCGACCTACTCAACCTGAAGCTTTATATCCGCGAGCTTGGCATCGAGTGCTTTGAGAACGTCGTCCGTGATATCGAGGCTCTTCTCGGCCAGAAGAACGCTTTCGCGCGTGAGAACGATGTCATAGCCTTTTTCGTCTGCGATACCCGCCGAAGCCTCGACGATATTTTTGCGCAATTCCTGCATCGCCTTGTTCAAACCCTCATCAAGAGAGTTGCGGCGCTTTTTGAAAAGCTTTTGTGTTTCGATGATTTTCTCTTCATAGGCTTTGCGCTTTTTATTGAAGTCCTCGGCAGGAATCTTTCCTTGCTCGGCGAGAAGACCCGTTTCCGTGGTCTTTAGTTCTTTTTCCTTAGCCGCAAATTCCTTTTGAAAAGTATCTTTCTTGGCTTGAATCTGGGCTTGCAGGCTTTTCGCCGCTTTGGATTCCGCCAAAATCCTATCCACGTCCACCATGGCGATGGTCGGGCTGGCCGCATGCGAAGGCGAAACACCACCGACGGCAAAAGCGAAAACCAGCAGGGTCAAAAACAAGGCGCGCTGAAACATCTCGAATACTCCTTAAAAATAGCGGTTGAACGCTTGGCCTAGAACCGTGTTCCAAAACTGAAGCGGAAATTTTCTTCCTGATCGAAATCTTCCTTGATGTACGGAAACGTGAAGTCTACACGGACCGGACCCATGGGCGATCTCCAGGAAATACCCAAACCAGCCGCGGCGCGAATGGAATTCTCGTCCACCACTTCGGGACCTGTCTCATCCACATCCCACAGCGATCCGAAATCGTTGAATGCGTGGCCTGCGATGCCCATCTCTTCGGGCAGACCGATCGGGAATGTCAGTTCGGCGGAACCGCGGTAGTACAAATTACCGCCCAACGCGTCATCCGTGAAAATATCACGGGGGCCAAGGCCACCCTTTTGAAAGCCGCGCAGATTGTTGCCGCCGAGCATATAACGCTCGTTGATCTCTACATCTTCGCTGCCCATACCTTGAATGGCGCCGACTTCACCCAGAATGTTGAAGATAACGCTCTTCTCGTAAACAGGAATGAAGTAGCTGGAGCCGATATCGCCGGACACGTAGTTTGCATCGCCGCCGATACCCGCATATTCAAGATCGAGCCACGAATACAAACCGTCGGTCGGGAACAATGTGGAATCACGGTCATCATAAGTCAGGCGTTGGGAAATAGCGGAGGTTGAACGCTTGCCTTCCTGATCGATAATAAAGCGCGAAGCGTCACCATCCACGTTGTAAACTTCGTTTTGTTCGAAGCGGTATTTCAAACCCTGACGCCATTTCTCAGACAGAGGATAACCCATGCGCAACGCACCGCCCGTGCGTTTCTGGTCGAACGAGGATTCATCCTGCAAGTCGCGGGTAATGTGGAACGCATCCACACCAGCGGACAGATCGCGGTCGAGGAAGTAAGGCTCCGTAAACGATGCATCGAATTCGGTGCGTTTACCGGCCAGCGTCGTGGCAAAGGTTAAATCTTGACCTTTGCCGAGCAGGTTGCGTTCACGGATGCGCAGGTCAGCCAAAGGGCCGTCTTGCGTCGAGAAACCGGCACCGATGGAAAGTTCTCCCGTGGATTGTTCGACGACTTCGATGTCGACAACCGTTTTGTCCGGCGCACTGCCTTGCATATTCTTGATCACGACATTTTCAAAGAAGTTGAGGTCGCGGAGGTTCTGTTCGGATTTCGCCAACTTGGATTTACTGAAGGGATCGCCTTCGACCAGAAGAATTTCACGGCGGATAACCTTATCGATGGTGCGGACGTTGCCGTGAATGTCGATACGTTCGACGAACACACGCGGGCTTTCACCGATGTTGAAAACGATATCGACGGAACTATCGGCCGCGTTGCGGTTGACTTGCGGATCGATATCGGCAAACGCGTATTGCACATCGCCCAATTGGGTAGACATAGCTTCCACGCTCGCTTCGACCTCGTCGGCGTCATACCATTCGCCTGGTAGGAACTTAATAGCATCCTTCAAAGGCGTGCCGTCAAAACCGCGTAGGTCGGAATTGATCCCTATCGAACCGATTTTGTAACGTGGGCCTTCTTCCACCGTAAATGTCAGATAGAAGTCTTCTTTATCTTCGGACAATTCGGCGTTGGAGCTAATTACTCGGAAATCCGCATAACCGTTGCGCAAATAGAAACGACGCAGGAGTTCCTCATCGAATTTCACGCGGTCTTCGTCATAACGATCGTCCGAGGAGAAAAAGCGATACCAGCGTTCTTCCTTGGTGGACAGTTCGGCGCGAAGGGCATCATCGTCAAATTCTTTGTTGCCGACAAATTTGATGCCCTTGATGGCCGTAACATCGCCTTCAACAATTTCAAAGACGAGGTTGACGCGGTTTTGGTCGAGTTCAATGATTTTGGGTTCGACGTTCACGGCAAAACGGCCGTCGCGTTGATACAATTGATAAACGCGCGAGACGTCGTTCTGCACTTTGGTTTTCGTGTAAACCTGACGCGGGCGCAGGGAAATTTCGGACATCAGCTCATCATCTTCAAGGCGGTCGTTGCCTTCGAACGCGATCTCATTGATGATCGGGTTTTCGACAACATCGACCAACATGATGCCGCTCTGTTGTTTGATTTTAACATCGGCAAAAAGGCCGGTCGCGAAAAGGTTTTTCAAACCTTCGTTCATAACGTCTTCGGTTAGAGGCTGACCGGTCGGAATGTTCAGATATGTAAGGATCGTTGCGGGCTCGATACGCTGCGCGCCGTTGACGCGGATCTCGCGAAGAATTTCCGCAGCGAAGGCGGAAAAATTGAGAACGAGTGCAAAAATAAAAATTATGAAAAAGCGTGAACGAGTCATGATGAATCGCATTCCTGACGTAACGGTTTGTACCTCAAATTCAGTAGAATATTTTAAGGCGGGCGGCAACCAATTCTTTTAAGAATCAAAGAATAAGCTGGAGAATATCACTCAGATTCGCGAAGACCATAATACCGATCAAAATGGTGAATCCCAAACGGAAAGCATATTCCTGCGCCCTCTCAGGCACCGGTGAGCCTTTTAAGGCCTCCAGCGCATAGAAGACCAGATGGCCGCCGTCGAGAACGGGGATCGGGAAAAGGTTAATAAGTCCAAGGTTGATTGACAGAAGTGCGGTGAAAGTGATTACAGCAATTATACCGGCTTGAGCCATATCACCCGCCATGGCGCCGATACGGATCAAACCGCCCAGTTCTTTCGCCGAACGGGTACCCGTAACTATTTGTCCAAGCGCCCTAAGGGTACCGACGGTAACCTCCTTGGTTTCACGAACGGCTTCGACGATGGCGGAGCCTGGACCGTGTTTCACGATGTCATCACCCACTTTTTCGGAGATCACGATCATCTTGTCTTTGCCCTCTTCGGGCGTATCCAGTTTTTCGTTAAGGCGCTTGAACGGATGAACGATCAGCGTACTGTCCTTCTCCCCTTCAATACCTTTGAACGTCACTTCCATGTCGCGGTCATAGGATTTTTTGAATCCGGCGACGGCTTGGTCTTCGTTCGTTATTTTTGTGCCGTTAATGGCAATCACATTCTTAAGGCCGAAACCATTGACAGCACCCAGAAGACCCAAAACCCCGCGCGCATGTTCGAAACCGAAACGGTCAGAGAATGTTTCGCGTTTGGGCGTGGCTTCTAGATTGATTTCCTTGTCGCCACGCTGGATCGTGAAAGTCATCGGCGTGTCGAGTGCGACCATGACGGTTTGACGGATATCTTGAAAACGTTTGACGGGAACCCCATCAATAGCAACCACGCGGTCATGCGGTTCGAAACCAGCCTTATCGGCGGCGGAATCCTTGACGATAGCTGCGGCCGTGGGCGGTGTGACCGGCTGGCCGTAGAACATATAAAGCCCCGCCAAAAGGATGATGGCGAAAATGAAATTGATGGCGGGCCCCGCGAAAACGATCAGCGCGCGTTGCCATACGGGTTTGGCGAAGAATGCGACTTTTCGTTCCTCGGCGCTCAGAGGACGGGCTTTCAGCCCCTCGCCCACTGTTTCCGTGTGGCTGGTGCTGGCAGGGTCCGTATCGCCAAACATCTTGACGTAACCGCCAAGGGGTATGAGCGAGAATTTCCAACGCGTACCATGTTTATCGTAACGGCCGAAAAGCTCTTTACCGAAACCGATGGAAAAAGTTTCGACGCGCACACCGAAAAGACGCGCGACAATGTAATGACCCCATTCATGCACGAACACCAAAATGGACAAGACGAGCAGGAACGTCCCCGCATAGGTCCAGACGTTAGTGAAGACAAGTTGGAACATATCAAAAAATGAGGTCATAGTACTTTCCGTTTCGGGGGTGAATCACTGGAAGAGTTTCGTTTAAATATACATGCTTTCGCTTCGTTACGCATCAATTCGTCATAGGCAAGAATGGCTTCCAGACCACCGCCCGCCTGCTCTCCACCATTTTCCACTATTGCGCGCGTAATGGCAAAAATCTCCGTAAAACCTATGCGTCCCGCCAGAAATTCTGAAACGGTCACTTCGTTAGCGGCGTTCAGCGCGATACAGGCGGATTGTCCTTGTTCGATGCAATCATAGGCAAACTTTATGGCCGGAAAACGGCGATCGTCCACCTCCTCAAACGTAAGGGCGGAAATCTTCTTAAAATCAAGCCGTTGTGCAGGTCCGTTCAAGCGGTTGGGCCAGCCTAGCGTATAAGTGATGGGAATGCGCATGTCCGAAGCGCCCATCTGGGCCAGAACCGAGCCGTCCGTATATTCGACCATGGAATGGATGACCGATTGGGGGTGGACGACGACCTCTATCTTCTCGGGCGGCAGACCAAAGAAATGATGGGCTTCGATCACTTCCAACGCCTTATTCATCATGGTCGCGGAATCGATGGAAATCTTCGGGCCCATGTTCCAGTTCGGGTGGGCCAGCGCCTGTTCGGGCGTCGCGGCATCCATTTGCTCCATCGCCCAGTTTCTAAACGGTCCGCCCGATGCGGTCAGAATGATTTTTTGAACGGCGTGCTTTTGTGAAGCTTCCAAAACCTGAAACACGGCGTTATGTTCGGAATCCACGGGGAGCAAGGTCGCGCCTGATTTCTGCGCCGCCTGCATGACGAGCAGGCCCGCCGCGACCAAAGGTTCCTTGTTCGCAATCGCCACGCATTTGCCGCGCGTGATGGCAGCGAGCAGCAATTCCAACCCTGCCATACCGACAATCGCAGCCATCGTGAACTCTGGCGCGTCTTTCGCGGCATCCAGCAAAGCCGTGCGCCCTGCCGCCGCTTCGGTTTTTGTTCCTGCCAGTCCCGATCGCAATTCCTGATACAGGCTTTCATTGCCGATGACAGCACGCTTCGCGTTGGACTTTTTCGCCTGCTTGACCAGCAATGCGACATTATTCTGCGCGGTCAATGTGTCGATGTAATAGGTTTGCTTTTGGGACAAAACGACATCAAGCGTCGCCGCGCCAACGGAACCCGTCGAACCCAAAATGGAAACGCCCCGCATCATAGGCCTAGCACCATCAGACAAGCTAGAAATGCGGGAGCCGCCAAAAGAAGAGAATCAATCCTATCGAGAATACCACCATGTCCGGGGATAAGAGCGCCCGTGTCTTTGACGCCGACTTTGCGCTTTACCATGGAAATGGCGAGGTCGCCGATTTGCCCGACGATAGCGATCATGACACCAAGGCCGATTATGATGGGCGTAGTGAAACCTTCGGGCAGATTATTCGTGCTCCAGATAGCCTCGCCCAGAAACGGGCCAATGTATTGCGCGAACAAAAAGAACGCCATGACGGAGGATACAACGCCGCCCGTAAGTCCCGCCCATGTTTTGTTGGGGCTAATGCTTGGCGCCATTTTCGGGCCGCCGATGGTTTTACCGGAAAAATACGCGCCTATGTCTGTCGCCCATACGCACAGCAAAAGAACGAAGGCGAAAGGCACGCCGGAGTCCGGCGAATAATAAAGACGCAGATAAATGAACGCCGCAAAACAACAAACGAGATAAATAAGGCCGCAAAACAACCATAGGAGCTTGCTCTTGGTCATGCCAAACCATTCATAAAAAGAAACGAGCGCACCCACTGCAACCAAGATATAAAAAGGCAGACCGCCATACATGATCGCCCACAAAACCACGGGCATCAAAACCGCGGCGGAAACAATTCTCAAGGTCAGGCTTTTATCAAAAGGCATGTATGGCCTTTGTTACGATTGTTTCACGGCGCCGAAACGGCGATCGCGTTTTTTGAATTCGGCCAGTGCATGCTCAAGATCAGACCTACCGAAATCAGGCCACAATGTTTGCGAGAACACGAATTCGGTATAAGCGCATTGCCAGAGCAGGAAGTTGCTAATGCGCTGCTCGCCGCTGGTGCGGATCATAATATCGGGGTCGGGCATACCGTCTGTCATCAGGCTTTGTGGGAAAAATTCTTCGGCGGTTTCAAAAGAAGGATTGATCCCGCGTTTCGCCATCTGCTGCGCATACAATGCGGCGGCTTCAAGGATTTCATTCCGTCCGCCGTAGTTAAGCGCGATGGTCAAAAACAATGCCGTGTTGTCTTTGGTGAGTTTTTCCGCGTTCTCTATCAATTCAACGATATCGCCGGAAAGTTCTTTACGCGAACCGATCACCTGAAGGCGCACATTATTTCTGTGCAGCTCTGCCGTTTCCGAACGTAAGAACATACGGAGCAAACGCATCAATTCGTTGATCTCTTCCGCGGGACGAGACCAGTTCTCCGAAGAAAAACCGAACAATGTTATGTATTGAATGCCGAGTTCACCGGCGGCGCGCACTGTGCGCTTGCAAGCTTCGATACCTTGATGGTGGCCGGCCGTGCGCGGCAGTCCGCGTTGTTGTGCCCAGCGACCGTTACCGTCCATGATGATTGCGATGTGCTGGGCTGTTTCCATGAGTTCTGTCAGACCGTCATAATGTCTTTTTCTTTGTCGGACAGCATTGCGTCAATTTTTTGGATATGCGTGTCTGTGAGCTTTTGCACTTCGTCGGCCAGACGCTTGTTTTCATCTTCTCCCATCGTCTCTTTCAATTTTTTCAAAGATTCCATGCCATCGCGGCGGATATTTCGCACGGCGACACGGCCGGCTTCAGCGTAACCGCCTGCAACCTTCACCAATTCTTTACGGCGCTCCTGATTAAGTTCGGGAACAGGCACGCGGACAAGGTTTCCATCGGCCTGCGGGTTCAAACCAAGGTTAGCATCACGAATGGCTTTCTCCACGGCTTTCACCGCGCCATTATCCCAGACCTGAACGGTGAGCAGACGCGGCTCGGGCACGGAAATGGAACCGACCTGAAGGATCGGCATACGCGATCCATATACTTCGACCGTAATCGTATCCAGCATAGCTGTGCTTGCGCGGCCCGTGCGCAGACCTGAAAATTCATGTTTCAGAGCGTCGACGCTCGCTTCCATACGCTTTTTATAATCTTCTTTGTTGAAAGACATCTTTTCTCTCCTTCTTCTTATTACTTGCTGGTAACCGTGGTGAATGTGCCTTCACCGGACATGACGAGGCGGAAATTGCCCTCCTCGCGTACGTTAAAAATTATGATCGGGATGTTGTTTTCGCGCGCCAGAGAAATAGCCGTCGCATCCATCACGCGCAAGTCTTTCGTCAACACATCCATATAGGTGACGGTTTCAAAACGCTTGGCGGACGGATCTTTCTTAGGGTCCGCCGTGTAAACGCCGTCCACTTTCGTGCCTTTGAAGATGGCGTTGCACGCCATTTCGGAAGCGCGCAGAGCTGCGGTGGTGTCGGACGTAAAATAAGGGTTGCCCGTTCCTGCGGCAAAGATAACAACGCGGCCTTTTTCCATGTGGCGCATCGCTTTGCGGCGGATATAGGGTTCGCAGATCGCGGACATCGGAATGGCCGACATCACGCGCGTTTCGACATTGAGTGTTTCAAGCGCGGATTGCAAAGCTAGGGCGTTGATGACAATGCCGAGCATCCCCATGTAATCGGCCTGGGTACGGTCCATGCCTTCTGCCGCACCCGATACGCCGCGGAAGATATTCCCTGCCCCGACGGATACGCAGACTTCCACGCCCATATCGATGACTTCTTTGATATCGCGCGCCACGCGGTTCAAGGTTTTGGAATCGAGACCGAATTCCTTTTCCCCCATCAGGACTTCGCCCGACATTTTCAAAAGGATACGCGGATAACGCGCTTTCTTGGAAAGTTCGGGCTTCTCTGCTGTGCTTGTCATAATTTAATGCTCTTTCTCAAACCACGTTAAAATACGGGAACTTGGGATGGCTGTCCACTGGCGAAGATGCTTAAAGCCATTACCCCCAACATGCAAGAAAAAGCCCCCGTTCCAAAAGGATACGAGGGCTTTTTAAGCAACTTTTAGGACCATCAATGGCCTGTATGACCATGGTCGTGGGCCTCTTTGGGTTTTGCGGACTGTTTATGAGCTGCATGCCCCCCGCCGTCGTGCCCACCGCCGTTTCCGCCATGGCTCATCCCTTCCATACCGTGGATCATGGATGAGTCGATCTTCACATCATCGGGATTGCCTGGATACAACCCTACAACTGCGTTCATGAAATCGATTTCCTGTTGCTGGTCGACAAAGATATCGAGGCACAATAGGCGTAGATATTTGTTTTCCGCAGTTGGCTTATCCAGGTATTCGCGGCACATATCAAGCGCACCCTGATGGTGAATGACCATGGCCTTGGCGAATTGAACATCACGCACAGAAACCGGACTTCTGCCCTTCGTCCAAGGACCGGGCATGGGTGCGCGTATAAAACGTTGCTTCTGCGCCAATCCCTTTTCTGCTATTTGGCGCCACTCGCGCTCACCTACGACAGGTCTGCCTACAAGCTCTTCCACGCGATCCAGCATACCGATTTCAAATGTCTGATTCTTGACGATACCACGTGCCAGCCGCTGAAGACCTTCATTCGTCGCCTTGCCGCTCTTTAGATATTCATCCGACATCGTAAGCGCGCCCGCATGATGTGGGCGCATGCCTTTAATAAACCAAAGATCCGCTTCCTGTTCCGCTTTTCCCTGATTGGCAAACCACGGAGTGGTTACAGGTGGCTTACCGGGGTCATAGTCCGGCTCTACAGCAGCGAATGCAGGCGAAGTAAAAAAACCTAGAAGCAATAAAAAACAATAAAATAAATGATTTTTCATGGGCGTCTCCTTGCAAAGAGAATCCACCCCGATCATGGCAGAATAAAGACAAAAAAAATCCCAGCGTGAGCCGGGATTTTGTACCTATCTGATATGCCTGATTAGGCGCTTTTGGCTGTTGCGGCCACTTCAGCGGCGAAATCGACTTCTTCCTTCTCGATGCCCTCGCCCAACTGGATACGGGCATAAGACGTGAGAGCGACAGGAGCGCCGATATCTTTGGCGACGTTTTCGAGCAGCTTGGAGATTTTCGTTTCACCATCCATGACGAAGACTTGCTCAAGCAAGCAGATTTCTTCATAGAATTTGCGCATACGGCCATCGAGCATTTTCTCGACGATCTCCGGCGGCTTACCTTCGGCTTTCGCTTGTTCACGCAAAACATCTTTTTCGCGTTCCATCGTCGAAGCATCCACGTCTTCCTTCTTCAGGAATTTCGGAAAGGCGGCGGCGGCGTGCATGGCGATTTGTTTGCCAAGCGCGGCGAGCTTTTCTTTATCGCCCGTAGATTCCAACGCGATCAAAACACCGATCTTGCCGAGGTTCGGCGCAACAGCGTTGTGCATGTAACCGACAACAACACCGTCATTGACCGACAATTTTGCCATACGGCGGATAGCCATATGTTCGCCGATTTTAGCGATTTTATCCGTGAGGTTCTCGGATACGGGTTTGCCGTTCAGGTCCGCGTTCAACAAACCTTGCAGGTCGTTTACGGATCCGGCCTTTTCTGTCACGGATTTCACGAAAGACTGGAATTCTTCGTTGCGGGCAACAAAGTCCGTTTCGGAGTTCACTTCGACGACCACGGCAGTTTTGCCGCTCGTTTTAATCGCGACCAGACCTTCTGCGGCTGTGCGCGAAGATTTCTTCTCGGCTTTGGACAGACCTTTTTTACGAAGCCAATCAACAGCGGCTTCGATATCGCCTTTATTTTCAACGAGAGCGTTTTTGGCATCCATCATGCCTGCACCTGTTGTCTCGCGAAGTTGTTTAACCATGGATGCTGTGATTTCAGCCATTTCTATATTCCTTATGTTTGGTTTGAAGGCATCCCCGCTTTTATACGCGGGAATGCATGATTTGGATGACGCTGTGATTAAGCGGTCGCCGTTTTCAATTCAGAAGCGGCAACTTCACCCGGCGTCGGGCCTTCGGCTTCCGCTGCGACTTTCGGCGGCAATTTGACTTTTACGTCAACGGCAGCGCCGGCGTCTTTGCCGGATTTTCCGACTTCAGCCTGAATACCATCGAGGATAGCATCTGCAACGAGGTCGCAGTACATTTCAATGGCGCGCAAGGCATCATCATTGCCGGGGATAGGGTAATCAATGCCTTTTGGCGAAGAATTCGAATCCAGAATAGCAAAAACAGGAATTCCGAGTTTGTTGGCTTCTTGAACCGCGATGTCTTCTTTGTTCACGTCGATGATGAACAGAGCGTCAGGTTGACCGCCCATTTCCTTGATACCGCCGAGAGCGGTTTCCAGTTTTTCGCGCTCGCGCGTGATCATGAGGGTTTCTTTTTTCGTCAGGCCAGATGTCGGGTTGGCGAGCAATTGGTCAACTTCGCGCAGACGGGCGATGGAAACGGAAATGGTTTTCCAGTTCGTCATCATGCCGCCTAGCCAACGGTGGTTGACGTAGTACTGACCGCAACGTTTTGCAGCGTCGGCAACTTTGTCTTGTGCTTGGCGCTTCGTGCCGACGAACAAAACACGGCCGCCGTTGGCGACGATATCGCGCAGGGCTTTCAAAGACGTGTTCAGCATAGGAACGGTTTGTTGCAGGTCGAGAATGTGGATGCCGTTACGTACGCCGAAAATGTACGGGCGCATTTGAGGGTTCCAGCGGCGGGTGTGGTGTCCGAAGTGAACGCCTGCTTCGAGCAATTGGCGCATAGTAAATTGTGGCATAGCCATGGATATGGTCTCCTTTTTTATATCCGGTTATTTCCTCGGTAAGCCTTGGTTTTCAAGGGGTTAGCCTCTCAACACCGGTTTAGGAACTTACCTGTGAATTTGAAGCAACGTGCTTCTGGGCGGGTTTATGCCCCGTAGCCCGCAGAAATGCAAGGGAAAACGGCTGGACAGGCTGTATATATTATGTAATTTATAACTATGTTTAAAAGCTCGCGCTCTGGCCATGTGCCCATTATATTCAAATCTGAAAGCTTTCCGATAGAAAATGCCACGGACGAGATGAGAGCACTCATCACCGAGGAACGCAGGGTAACCGCCAGTGATCTTTGGCAAACCCACAACACAATGACTATTCTCTACAATACGCCCGAAACGCTCCCGGAAGGTTCGGATTTGTTAGCCGCGAGAATTTCCGTACGGCGCGATCAAAGCAGAATTTTCATGGACGTGCTGGGAGATTTCATTCTGCCCGACCGCACCGAAACAGAAAACGTTTTAATCTCTTCCGAAAAGCTGCGTCTGGACCCGCTGATGCGTCTGATGAAAGACTATGTGGAATACAACAGTGAGCAATCCGAAGTTATCAAAGCATTCACCGATGTCGGAAGCTATGCCCGCGCCGAAGGCGTGGATACGAAACGTAACCTTCTCCATCTGGAGATGGGCAACGCCTTGCGCGAGCAATTGAAAGACAGATCCATCATGTTACCACGTCCCGAAACAGACGAAGGCTCTGTATCCATGCGCTATCTGAGCACCGCCTTGATGGTGCATATCATGCCGCCAAGAGTATTTGCCGACACAGAATTCATGTTCAGCAACGTCAAACCGAAATGGGATTTCCGAGCTACAAAAGTTCCATCGGCAGGGCTTCATGGCGTTAACCCTTTCGAACCCAAATAAAATCGAATAAAACGGCTAACCTCTGTTCTAAAACTGACGATCGGCGATTGCATTCCCAATCTTTGAAGTCAGCTTTTCCACGGGCAAGAACATGAACGCCGCCAGATAGGAAATCAAAACCCCTGCTCCGCCGATCCACAAAGCATCGGTAAATGTCGGCGCGGCAGGCAAACGCACAATCATCCACGACGTCACCGAAACCAGAACGGCCAAATGAACGAGATAAACGGGGAAAGAAAGCTTTCCTAGGAGTTGCGAAATTTTCATTTCAAAAAAATGGCTCAATGCTCTGTTCGTCTGCGCAACAAAAACAAAAACAAGTGCTAAGAGAATATGAAGCCTGTCTACCTGATCGCTCTGCGGACAAAATAATACATCCAACACAACAATCGTGACCAAAAGCAGCGGCCCAGCATATTGCCAAGATTTGCTTGCCCTAAGTTTTTCAAAAAACCCGTTCGTATGAAACAAAGAAAAAGCAATACCGAAGAAGAAACAGCTTATGAACGGCATGGGCGCAAGCGTTACAAAGCCCAGCAACAGGCAAACCACGACAGGGGTTACCAAAAATTTGTACAAGTATAAGAGCAAAAACACCAAAGCAGAGCCCAAAAGCTCGTATTTCATGGTCCACAAAAAGAAATTATAGTCACTGAAACTGACGAACGCATTGAACAACCCGTCCTTTAACATTCCTGCAAAACTCGGGTCTACATTTATAAACGAACCGAGCCAATCCTGACGTCCGACAATTTCCGCTGCCTGCACATTCCAAACCAAATTGCATTTCATCAACACATACACAATCAAACAAGATGCCAGAACAGGGATGGCCAGACGCGGGTAACGTTTGATCGCCATGCGGTTCAGAGATTCTTCGTTTCTTCTATGAATGTAGGGAATCGAAAGCGCCTGCCCCGACAAAATAAAGAAGGTAACAACAGCGAATGGCCCGTTGGTCAGGAAATGGGCATAGTCCGCACGGAACACGGGATAAAGCCCCCCGAACAATTCATAAAAAAAATGGAAGAACACCACGGAAAGCGCGGCCCATCCGCGCATGCCGTCCAAAACATGCAAACGGGTTTCTTGGGTGCTGTCGGGGGCAACATCATCTATAAAATATTTTTGAAAGGCATCCTTTATTCCCATGTGTCAACATTCGGCTATGCGTATGACGCCAGGGGTCGAACGGATAGCGGCTATAGCGGAGGGCGATAAACCCCACCGCCCTTTCAAATTAATCTCCGCCACCTGCCCGTCATTCATATAGGCAAAGACACTTACCTTTACGCCGCCCTTGCCTTCGATATTGATAAGGTCATGAATTTTCTTGATCGGCGCGGCGGCATCGATATGCACGTTGAGTTCCGCCAATTTTTCTGCAAGCGTATCGTCAAGCGGCGTAATGATCTGGCCGAGGAGCCGTACTTGGTCATCCTTCACATCAGCATCGCAGGTGAGCAGCAGCGCATTGCCGGGCTCGAGCAAAGACCGTGTCCGCGAAAGAGTTTCCGAAAAAATCATGACCTCAAACACGCCTGTGGCATCGGACATTTGCAAGAAAGCGAATTTATTGCCAGATTTCGCCGAAACCTTTTCGACTTTCTTTATAAGAATGCCCGCCATCTGCACGCGGTTTGACGGTTTGCGGTCCAGTTCTTCGCGCAGCCTCGTAAAAGGTACAATACGCATGCGCTCCAACTGTGCGGTTTTTGTGCCGAGCGGGTGCGAGGAAAGATAAAAACCAACCGCGTCGAATTCGTAACGGAGTTGTTCGAGGGCATCCCAGTTCGGCGTATCTTTTAAGGGCGGCAGGCTTTCTCCCTCATCCTTCGCATCACCGAACAAACTCACCTGTCCCGTTGCGCGCTCATCGGCCTGCGTTTGCGCATGACGGAGCAAGGTTTCCACATTTTCGTATAATTGCCCACGGTTGGGATAAAGGGAATCAAAAGCCCCTGCACAGGCCAATTGTTCGAACCCCTTTTTGTTGATGACCTTGGAATCAAGCCTGTTGACAAAATCAGGCAAAGATTTGAACACGCCTTTAACCTTTCTGTCTTGCACCAATTTTTCCATGGAGCCATAACCGACCCCCTTCAGCGCGGCGAGCGCGTAAAGAATATTCCCCTCATCTACCACGAACATCACGCCAGATTTGTTGATATCGGGTGGCAGGAGCTTCAAACCCATGCGGTCGATTTCCTGTTTGAACACGGCAAGCTTGTCGGTGTTGCCATAGTCGAGCGTCATAGACGCCGCCATAAATTCCACGGGGTAATTGGATTTGAGCCACGCGGTCTGATACGCAACAAGCGCATAGGCGGCGGCGTGTGATTTGTTAAAGCCGTAGCCTGCGAACTTTTCGATCTGGAGGAAAATATTTTCCGCCTGCTTCGCGGGAACGCCCGAATGCTCTTTCGCGCCTTGCACGAACATGGCTTGCTGCGCGTCCATTTCGGATTTGATCTTCTTACCCATGGCGCGGCGTAGCAAATCAGCGCCGCCGAGCGTGTAGCCCGACAAGATCTGCGCGGCCTGCATAACCTGTTCCTGATAAACCATGATGCCGTAGGTTTCCTCCAGCATCGGTTGCAATTTGGGGTGCAGATAATCCGCCTCTTCCTTGCCGTCTTTCACAGAAATATATTTCGGGATGTTGTCCATGGGACCGGGACGGTAAAGCGCGACAAGCGCGATGATATCCTCGAAACGGTTAGGTTTCATCCGCCGCAGTGTGTCTTTCATACCCGAACTTTCCAGCTGGAACACACCGATCGATTCACCATTTGCAATCATCTCGTAGGCTTTTTTATCATCGAGCGGGATTTGCAAAATATCGATGGCCTTGCCATGGACTTCTTCGATCAACTGCAATGTTTTTTGCACCACGGTCAGCGTTTTTAAACCGAGGAAGTCGAACTTCACCAAACCCGCTTGTTCGACATATTTCATGTTGAACTGCGTGACGGGCATATCGGAGCGCGGATCGCGGTATAGCGGCGAAAGCTTGTACAACGGCCTATCGGAAATCACCACGCCCGCCGCATGGGTGGACGCGTGGCGGTACAGCCCTTCCAGTTGCAACGCTATATTGATGAGTTTCTGGCTCGTTTCATCCTGGTCGCGCATCGCGCGTAAATCTGCGTCGCCGTCGATGGCTTCTTGCAACGTCACGGGGTTTGCCGGATTGTTCGGAATCATTTTGGCAAGACGGTCTACCTGTCCGTAGGGCACCTGCAACACACGCCCTACATCGCGTACCGTGTTGCGTGCCTGCAGCTTACCAAACGTGATGATCTGCGCCACGCGATCCTTACCGTAACGTTGCTGGACGTAACTTATCACCTCGTCGCGGCGGTCTTGACAAAAATCCACGTCGAAGTCTGGCATGGACACACGCTCAGGGTTCAAAAAACGCTCGAACAGCAAATTAAATTGCAGTGGATCCAAGTCCGTAATAAGCAAGGCCCAAGCAACAACGGAACCCGCGCCGGAACCCCGCCCCGGCCCCACGGGAATCCCGTGTTCCTTTGCCCATTTGATAAAATCGGACACGATCAGGAAGTATCCGGGGAAACCCATCTGTTCGATCATCTGGAGCTCGTATTCCAGGCGTTCCTTGTAAGGCGTATGGTCCTTATCTTTTGCAACATAGTTTTCAAGACGCCATTTAAGACCCTCACGCGCCTGCGCTTGCAATTCCTCTGATTCACCGCGCCCGCTCTCGGTTTTGAATGGCGGCAGAATGGGCTTGATGGCTTTAAGCAGGAAATAGCAACGCCTTGCAATAACGCCTGTATTGTTGATGGCCTCGGGCAGATCTTTAAACATTTTCTCCATATCCTCGGCGGATTTGAAAAAATGGTGCTTGGTTACGCGGCGACGTTCAGTTTCGTTCACATAGCGGCCTTCGGCAATGCAAAGCAACGCATCGTGCGCTTCGTGCATGGTCGGATCGAAAAAATAGCAATCGTTGGTCGCCACAAGCGGTATGTTTTCGGCATAGGCAAAATCGACAAGCGCATCTTCAGCCTGATTTTCGCGGTAATCTTCATGCCGTTGCAATTCTATATAAAAACGGTCGCCGAAAGTTTTGTGTAGAAATCTTAGTTTCGTCTGATCGACCACACCATGCACAGGCCCGCCCGAAAGACAGATAATCTCCGCACTATTGTCCGCCACGGCCTCATATGTCGCAACGAAATCCTTACCGCCCGCGCCGCCCATATATCCATCGGAAACCAGCTTGCATAAATTGTGATAACCTTGTTCGCTCTGCACCAGCAAAACAATCTGCGTGGCATCTTCCATAGTGATCTGCGCACCGATGATGGGTTGAACACCCTCTTCCGCTGCCGCAAGCGCAAATTCAAGTGCACCAAACAAATTGTTCGTGTCCGTCACGGCAACCGCAGGCATGTCGTTGTATTTGCAACGCTTGACTAGATCCTTGATGCGGATCGCGCCTTCGGCGAGCGAATACGCAGAATGGACATGCAGGTGAATAAAAGGTTCCATAGGCCGAGTATAAGGGTTTGGTTGGACCTTTAAACCGCCAAAGTCCGGTAATTCACAGATATTTATTGACATAAGACCGATGTTGTTTATATGGGATATGGCCGAAAAACTGAAAGATATAAGTCCGGACTATTTCCCCCTCTATATCAAAACGCTGTTAGAGGCCGTCGATCTGCCCGAAGAATCTGGTCTTTCTTTCGGGGAGAAAAAATTTCATATCAACAGACTCGGCCCCACACATTATGGCGATGTTGGTATGCGTAACGGCGGGATAATCAGCGATGAAGCGAGGTTTCGCCTCCCAAACGGAATCGATGTAGATATTCGGCGCCTCTTCAAGGCACCACAGCCAAAACAGAAATATTTTTATCTGCTTAAATCGGCCTCTTATGGTGAAGTTAGCGGCGAAATTATGCATTACACGGTCTCGATGCAAAATTTATCGCTGATACCGGAAAACACTCGCGCCCAGATTTGCAAGCATATCGAAAAGATCACCAGCGACGGGAGGGGCCGGGCTTTGGGTCAGGTCGTGTTACGGACCGGCAGCGTCATGATGGTCAACTCATTTATGCAGGATGTGCAAAAGCTTGATGGGGCATTACATCTTAGTCTTTCGCGCGAAGATCCTCGCTTGCAAAATATGAACGAAAAGGAACGCGCAGAAATTCCATGGATACGTCGCAAGGATAAAAAGTTTTCACCTGAAACCATAGTTGATAGCAATCACATCTACGTTTGTTCGGAAACGAGAACCTACGTTTATTTTAATTTGGTCGGCATAAGGTTGCGCAAAGTATTCAACGAGCCGCTGCTAAAGAGCGAGTACAAGGACTACAAGACGCGGCGTCGCAAAACGCTTGAAGAAAACGCGGCGCCTCCCACGCTCGATCTTTTTCCTAAATCTGGCCTCAAAAACCTTTTGAATTGTGTTGGGTAATACCAGTTTTATCCTGTTTTCTTGATAGCACCAGAACACGCTCAGGCGCACAGCATAAACAATCCGCAATTTCCGCTCGTGAGCCTTAGAAGGATGCAGGCGATTGATCCCAACGCGGCTGAAAGATGCGAAAACACCCTATCGCAAAAATTCGAGGTTTGCAGCCAGGGCGCAGGAAGCTTCTACTCAACTAACGACAAGGTGGAAATAAGCCTCGCCTTACACGAAATGAAGCAAAGTGCGCCACATGCGGCGGCCTTGCACCCGGTTCTTTTGACAGACATGGCTTACGAAGCCCGCAAATTTCAATAGGAAATAATCCGCCCTGCTTTTAGCTCAAGAATGCGGTCCATGCGCTCGGCAAGGTCCATATTGTGCGTGGCGATCATCGCGCCGATTCCCGCACCGCGCACGAGTTCCGTAAGCATCTCGAATACGGCCTCGGAAGTTTCGGAGTCGAGATTGCCCGTGGGTTCATCCGCCAGCAGAAGTTTTGGATCATTGGCAAGCGCACGCGCCATAGCAACACGTTGCTGTTCTCCGCCAGACAATCTTGCAGGGCGGTGCTCAAAACGGTGGTCGAGTTTTAACCGCGCCAAAAGGTCTTTAGCTTTTTCTTCCGCCGCTTTGCGTGATTTACCCGCTATCATTTGCGGAATAACGACATTCTCGAGCGCGGTAAATTCGGGCAGCAAATAATGGAACTGATAAACGAACCCAATGAATTTGCGGCGGAGCGCAGTGCGCTGTTCGTCATCATTGCAGTTGCTGGCATCCTGTCCCGCGACAAAGATTTTTCCGGCAGTGGGTTTATCAAGCAGCCCCACCATTTGCAAGAGAGTGGATTTTCCAGAGCCCGAAGGCCCGACGAGCGCGACGATCTCGCCCGATTTTATTTCGATATCGGCGTTGTGAAGGACGGTGAGGTTTTCGCCGCCCTGCTGGTACACGCGCTGCAACCCAACGGTTTTAAGAAGCACCTCACTCATAGCGCAGCGCCTCCACAGGATCCAAACGCGACGCGCGCCAAGCGGGATAGATGGTAGCCGCAATCGATATCACGAGCGCCATGCCGATCACGGTGAAAACTTCCTGCCATTCGATGATGGCGGGCAATTGCGACAGGAAATAAATCTCCGCCGCGAACAAATCCGTCCCTGTCAAGCCTTGGATGAATTGACGAATGGATTCGATGTTGGTGGCGAACAAAATGCCAAGCAAAGCGCCGAAGAAAGTACCGGCCACACCGATGCTAGCGCCAGTTAAAATGAATATGCGCAGCATCATGCCACGGCTTGCCCCCATCGTACGCATGATGGCGATATCCTTGCCCTTGTCTTTGACCAACATAATCATGCTTGAGATAATGTTAAACGCGGCCACGATAATAATGAGCGTCAAAATCAGGAACATCACGTTCCGTTCCACGTTCAGCGCATTGATGAAGGATTTATTGGCATCGCGCCAGTCATACACCTTGGCCTCGTTGTTTACGGCAAAAATCACATCTTCCTTCACACGTTCTACATTCATGGGGGAATCCGCCATGATTTCTAGTGTATTGACCGCGTCTTCCATCTGGAAGAATTTCTGCGCGGCATCTAGCGGCATGAAAACAAAGCCGTTGTTATACTCATACATACCTACATCGAAAATCATCATCACGACATAACTGGCAGACCGCGGCACGGTGCCAAACGGCGTGGCTTTGCCCTTAGGCGATAGCAATGTGATGGAATCGCCCAGCTTAAGCTTCATCCGCTCGGCCATATTCACACCGATGGCGACATGGTTTTCATCGAAATTGGAAATATCGCCCGCCGTGATGCCGTCCGACAAAATTGGCTTGGTAGCAAAGTCTTCGACCGTCAATGCACGCACCATGGCCCCGCTCGCGGTCTGGTTGGCGGACACCAGAACCTGCCCCTCGATCATCGGGCGCACAGATTTCACACCCGCTGTGTTCGCGATCTTGTCGACCATATCGGCATAATTATAAAGCGGCCCCTGCGTTGCATAAACATTCAGGTGCCCGTTCAGACCCAGAATGCGCCCGACCAATTCCTCGCGGAAACCGTTCATGACGGACATCACGATGATGAGCGTCGCAACGCCCAGCATAATGCCCATAAAAGAAAAACCCGCTATCACAGAAACAAAACCCTCGGCCTTACGTGCGCGAAGGTATCTTCCTGCCATCATGCGTTCAAAGGGGGAGAATGCCATTAGTATGACTTCGCGATCAAAACTTTTGCGCCGTTGAATTCAAACGGCATGCAGCGTGGCGTAAGAGAATATTCTTTTTTAATGGCTTCCCATTCCTTATCGGCCAACAACGATGTATCGGCTTTGCAGAAACCGACTTTGTCGGCGGCGAAGAATTCAGCCACTTCTTTTATAGTTTTTACCTCGAACACATGTTCGTCGCGGAATTTCTTAGCGCGCGCAAACAACGCATCATGAATGTCGGTAAGGAGTTTTTCCGCACCGTTTACGAATTCATCTACGCTCACCGTGGCTTTGGAATCCTTGCCAATATCGCGGCGTACATGCGTCAATTTTCCTTCCGCCATTTCACGGCCGCCAATTTCCACGCGAATTGGCACGCCTTTTTTGACGCATCCCCACATTTTATCGGGCGTACGTGCCTCGCTTACGTCCACGGCGGCGCGTAGGCCTTTGGCTTTGAGTTGTTTTTTTAATGAATCGCAATAATCTAGCAAAGCCAGATCGCGATCATCCTTCATCACGGGAATGATCTGGATTTGAACGGGCGCTAGGCGCGGCGGCATAATCATGCCGTCATCATCGCCGTGCACCATAATCATCCCACCAATCGTGCGCGTGGACATGCCCCACGATGTGGTCCATGCGAATTCTTCCTTGCCTTCGCGACCTTGAAATTTTATCTCGCTTGAGTGCGCGAAGTTCTGCCCAAGATTGTGCGATGTGGCGGCCTGCAGAGCTTTACCGTCCTGCATCATCGCTTCCATTGCATAGGTGTTGATGGCACCAGGGAAACGTTCGTCTTCGGTTTTTTCGCCGCGGAACACAGGAATTGCCATGTATGCTTCCGCAAAGTCCGCATAGGCATGCACCATCTTCAGCGCGTCTTCTTTCGCATGATCATAGGTTTCAAACGCGTTGTGGCCTTCTTGCCAGAGGAATTCGGCGGTGCGCAGAAACAAACGCGTGCGCATTTCCCAACGAAGCACGTTGCACCACTGGTTCAGCTTTAACGGCAAATCGCGATAAGATTGCACCCATTTGGCCATGCTCTCGCCGATAATGGTTTCAGATGTCGGGCGAATGATCAAAGGCTCTTCGAGTTTTGCGCTCTCCGCCGGAATAAGTCCGCCATTGGGCCCCTGCTCGAGACGGTGATGCGTAACAACCGCGCATTCTTTGGCAAAGCCTTCCACATGCTCGGCCTCTTTCGCCAGATAGCTCAT
This sequence comes from Micavibrio sp., assembly GCA_040381535.1. GTDB lineage: Bacteria > Pseudomonadota > Alphaproteobacteria > Micavibrionales > Micavibrionaceae > Micavibrio_A. Next base: position 59,180 of record JBEIHF010000003.1, read on the forward strand.
GGGGATGAGTAACGGGAAGTATGCATTTTGAACATCAAGATCTTTTATAATCGCGTCAAAATATTTTTGAATGTTTTCCCACAAGGCAAAACCGTACGGCTTGATAACCATACATCCGCGCACGGACGAATTTTCCGCCATGTCAGCGGCTTTGATCACGGCCTGATACCAAGCGGGAAAATCATCGGCACGCGTGGGCGTGATAGCAGTCGGTGGTTTATTATTTTTCGGGGCCGGGTTGTTCATGGGATTCCTTAACGTTTTCCGGCGCATACTCTACGTCATCGGGCGGCGTCTGTCCATCGGCCGCAGGAACCGCGCTTTCATGTTTTTTGTCACATAAAACATAGACTTGGGAGGTGATATCCTGCCCATCATACGTCACGCGCCCGTTCTGTTCGATCTCTAGAAATCCGAGCGTGCTTTCAAGGTTTAATCCCTGCACGTTATTGTTCTGGAGAAGCTGCGCCATTTGAATGGTAAGCGGCATAACAATTCTTTCGGGAACCGCAATCGGCGCGGCATTAATATCGGCGGGCACAACGGCCTTGCCGTTCACATCCACACCCGGTTGATAGGCCACATCGGCCTGCGCCTTGTGTTCAGGGAGCATGCGGCATTCAGGTGGAAGTTCATTAGCCATGGCAGGCACGGCAAAAACCAGCAGTGCAAAAACCAGAATTTTTTTCATCGGGTCAGATCCTCCGTTTGCATTTGTTCGGCGATATCGTAAAAATCGATCACATCGAAATGAATCATCAAAAACACGGCGACCCATATTGCTCCGGCCACTCCTGCCGTCACCAAAAACTTAATTTTCATGCGGGGGTTGGCGGGCGCAGACGTGGCATTGCCCATCTCTACCTCTTCCACCGGTTTATTGCCGAACGGCAAAACGGCGAACAGCATCAGCCAGTAAATCATTATATAAAGAATGACGCCGGTGAAAATGGTCATGCGTTACACCCGCACAAGGTGGATGGTGGTTTTCGGTTTCATAGAAAGTCTGTGTTGAACAAAACGGCGGATGCCGATGCGCATTTCTTCGGAAATGAATTCGTCGTCATAAAGCTCTTCGCGCGTCATATCCGCGAGAATATCTTCGATTTCGTCTATGATAGCGTCTTCAAACTTCTGACCGTCTTCTTGATCGGGGTCGATAAGTCCCACGGTAGAAATTTTCGGATCGGAAACCATATCGCCGCGCGCATCCATCACGAGCGTCGCATGCACGGTCCCGGAAAACTGTAATTTGCGGCGTTGGACGATGGCTTGGTGATCCACACTTATAATGCGCTGTGGCTCCACCGCCAAAAGGCCCGTCTCAACATGGTCGACAACCGATGGCGTGCCGGGGAAAAGACGGATAACCGAACCGTTATTCGGAACAATCGCGGTCGGCACCTGACAGGCACGAGCAATTTCGGCATGGGCTTCGAGCATCGTGCGTTCGCCATGCACAGCAATCACGGATTGCGGCTTGATCCATTGCAGCATCTGGGTGATTTCATCGCGCGCGGGGTGGCCCGACACATGGATGCAATGTTTGGTTTCACGCGGCGATACAACGCGCACGGATGATGCCGCCAGATTGTTTTTGACCGAGATTATTTCTTTTTCGTTCCCCGGAATAGGTCGGGCGGAGAAAATAACCGTATCGCCGCGCTTGAAATTGATTTCCTGATGTTCACCGCGTGCGATACGGGCCAATTGCGCCCGCGCCTCGCCTTGAGAACCCGTTACCACCATCACGACCTTGTCGTCGGGCAAATAACCGACTTCGTCTTCATCCACAAATTTCGGAACATCTTTGAGATATCCGCAATCCCGGGCCGCAGAAGCCATCGAATGGAGCGATCTTCCCATTAACGCAACTTGGCGTCCGTTTTCTTTCGCCGCCAGGCAAACAGATTTCAAACGCCCGATATTGGACGCAAACATCGTGACGGCAATGCGTCCGTCGCATTCCTTGAACAACGCCGACAAACCTTTTTCGACATCGTCTTCGGAACCTGAAACGCCATCAACTTCGGCGTTGGTGGAATCACCGATATAGGCCAGAACACCTTTGGCACCGAATTTTTGGAACGGCACGGGGTCTGTGGGGAAATCAATGGTCGGTTTCGGATCAAGATTCCAGTCGCCGCTATGCACGATATTGCCGACATCGGTTTCGATGAACAGCGCGGCTGTCTGCGGCACTGAATGCGTTACGGGAGTAAAGGTGACTTTAAAGGGCTTTAAGGAAACGGTTTCGTTTGCTCCCACCTCGATAATCTCGGCGTCACGACAGGCGTTATTCTCGCTCATTTTTTTGCGCAAAACGGCGGCGGTAAAGGGAGTGGCGTAAATCAGACAACGCAAACGCGGCCACAAATGCGCGACAGCACCGACATGGTCTTCGTGCGCATGGGTGATAATCATCGCCACCACGTCTTTCTTACGTTCTTCCACAAATTTCGGATCGGGCAAAAGAATGTCGATGCCAGGATGCCTCTCGTCGGCAAAACCCATGCCGCAATCAACGATAAGCCATTTGTTTTGATACCCGTAAATATTGAGATTCACGCCGAACTGTTCGGCGCCGCCCAGCGGAATAAAATACAGCTCTTCTTTTTTAAAGTTCATAGTTTTTTATGCTGCTTTCGATTTTTTGCGTGTGTGTTCATATATAGCAATGAGGCCCTTCATGGTCAGGTCTTCATCATGTTTGTCGATGGCTTTGGTTCCATCGGCGAATAACGGCGACAATCCGCCTGTAGCGATAACAAGCGGCTTAACGCCCATTTCAGCGGACAGCCGCGCGATCATACCTTCGACGGAGCTTATCACACCCCAATAAATGCCGGACTGCATGGCATGGACCGTATCCTTGCCGATGACCGTGTCAGTTTTTTTTATGGCGATTTTCGGCAAAGCTGCAGCTGCTTGGCGGAGCGCCGCCATGGAAAGATTGACGCCCGGCGAAATAACGCCGCCGCAATGGTCGCCATTTTCATCGATCACGTCATAGGTGGTGGATGTACCAAAATCTACCACGATGGCGGGATACTTATAAAAACGCTTCACCGCCATGGCATGGAGCAAACGGTCCGCGCCCATTTCTTCGGGCTTTTTGATTTTCACTTTGATATCGAGCTGAATGGGGTCCTGCCCCACCATCATCGGCGTAGTATCGAAATGCTTTTTGCACAGGCGCTGCAGGTTGAAATTGGCGTCCGCCACGACGGAGCTGACGATCGCATCGTCCACCGCGTCGAAATCTAGTGCAGCCTTCAAAAAAAGCGGATACAGCCATGACGCATATTCATCCGCCGTGCGGCCCGCATCGGTCTTACACCGCCACGAATGGACGATGTCTTTTCCGTCATAAAGGGCGAACACCACATTGGTATTGCCTGCTTCAATGGCCAGTAACATTAGTTCGCTCCAAAATGCACTTCACCCGCGGTGAAAGTTCTTTGTGTTCCGTCCATGTCGGCGATCAAAGCGCCGGTTTCGTCGATGCCAAGGAAGATGCCTTCATAGGTTATCTCGGGCAGGCGGATTTTCATATTCTCGCCCATCCCGTGGGCCTGTTTTAACCACGCTTCGCGCACAGGCGCAAATCCTTTGTTCTGCCATGATGTATAACGGTCCAACAGCTTTTCGAGGTACAAATCGCGAAAAGTGTTGACCGCAAGCCGTTCTTTTTTAATCCGATCAAGCCCTTCGGCACCTTCAGGTGGGGAAAATATGTTCACGCCCGTCCCTATAATAAGGTAATCCACGCGCCCGTGTTTATCGAGCTTGCTCTCCAAAAGGATGCCGGAAATCTTCTTTCCGTCGATTAAAATGTCGTTCGGCCATTTGAGTGTTTTGGCGTGCGAGGCATCCATTACTTCACCGATCGCATCCGAAAGCGCGAGACCTGTAACGAACGCCATCTGTCCTGCGACATCGGCTTTACAAGTCGGGCGAAGCAAAACGGAAAGATACAAATTGCCCATGGGCGAAGACCATTCGTTGCCATGGCGGCCCCTGCCCTTGGTTTGTAAAAGTGATTGAATAGCAAGTCCTTCGGGTTCAGCCGCGTCCGCCATATGGCGGACCATGTCTTGCGTGCTCGGCGTTGTGCCCAAAACCTGCACGCGCCAGAAATTCTCACTCATTGTGAAAGAAAACGCTGACGGCATCGCGGCTGATATCCAGAAGCGGCGACGGGTTGAAGATGAACAGCAACATAAACGCAACCGATAATCCGACAATCAAATTGCGCGCGAAAGGAATACCCGCATCGAATTTGGCGACAGGCTCATCAAAAAACATGATCTTGATGATGCGGATGTAATAATATGCTGCAACGACCGAACACAAAACGCCGAACACAGATAAACCGTACAGACCCGCACCAACAGCCGCCTTGAAGACGAGGAATTTGCCGAAGAACCCTGCGAGCGGCGGAATGCCGGACATAGAGAACATCAGAATCGCGAGCGCATACGCCATTACGGGATTGTTGCGTGATAACCCTGAAAGATCGGAAATATTTTCCACCGCATTTCCGTTGCGACGCATGGAAAGAACTATTCCGAACGTTCCCGCCGTCATGATCATATAGATGACCATGTACACAACAACGCAAGCGATACCTTCGGCCGTTCCTGCAGCAAGACCAACAAGCGCAAACCCCATATTACCGATGGATGAATAGGCCAGAAGACGTTTGATGTTGGTTTGTTGAAGCGCGGCGAATGCACCGACCGCCATGGAAAGCGCGGAGAGTATCCAGATGATTTGCGTCCACTGCCCCGCGACGCTGGGGAACGCCTCGAACAACAAACGGATCATAAGGGCAATGGCAGCGATTTTGGGTACCATGGCAAAGAATGCGGTGACGGATGTCGGCGCGCCTTCATACACATCGGGCGTCCACATATGGAAAGGCACGGCGGAAACCTTGAACGCAAGACCGGAAAGCATGAACACAAGACCGATGATCGCGCCCATGCTACCTTGTTGTGCCAATGCCTCACCTATCGTGGCGAAATTGGTTGAACCCGTGTAGCCGTACACAAGAGACGCACCAAACAGCAGCATCCCCGAAGAAATCGCGCCGAGCACGAAATATTTCAAACCGGCTTCCGAGGATTTCACATTGTCGCGGTTGATTGAGGCCAGAACATAGAGCGCGAGCGATTGGAGTTCCAGACCCATATATAAAGAGAGTAGATCATTCGCCGAAACCATCAAAAGCATGCCAAGACCCGCAAACAAGGTCAGGATCGGATATTCGAACCGCGCAGTATTTTCCTGTTTGATATGGTCTATGCCGAGCGCGACTGAAATAATAAGACCCACTAGGATCACAAGTTTAAAAATCCCCGCTAACTGGTCCATGATAAACATACCGTTCAGCGCGGTCGTTTCTTCCCAGCTGCCATTCAGCAGCAGATAGCCCGTGATCGCAAAGGCCAAAACGACCATCCATCCCACAAGCGATGTGTCCTTGTCACCGCGAAACACGCCAACGATCAGCAGGAACAAACCGGCTAGCGCCAGAAATATTTCGGGCGCGAGGGGCGACAAAAAGGCAAAGGAGAAATCAGTCATTGCCTGCCTCTTTTAAATCAACATTCGCATAGGTTTCGGTGCCGTCTTGGGATGTTTGATAATGTTCGAGCAGTTTGGCCACCGACGGTGAAATATTTTTCATGACAAGCGAAGGCGCGACACCGAACAGGATAACCATAATGCACAACGGCACCAGATATCCGTATTCTGTTTTGGTAAGGTCGGGCATAGCGGATGCATCGGCGTTTTTGGGTTCGCCAAAAATCACTTTGCGGTAGAGCACGAGCATATAGGCAGCGCCGAACACCACACCCGTCGTCGCAAACACGGCTGCATAGGTGTTGACTTGGAATGAACCGAGGAGCGTGAGGAATTCACCGACGAAACCCGACGTTCCGGGAAGACCAACGGAACCTAGGGTCAAAATCATAAACACCGTCGCATATTTCGGCATATTCTTGACCAGGCCACCATAGCGCGAAATCTCACGCGTGTGCAAACGGTCATACACCACACCGACGCAAAGGAAGAGCGCTGCAGAGATTATGCCATGGGAGAGCATTTGGAACATCGCGCCATCGACGCCCTGTTGGGTGCCAGTGAAAATGCCCAAGGTCACAAAACCCATGTGCGAAACGGATGAATAGGCAATCAGCTTTTTCATGTCTTCTTGCACGAGCGCGACCAAGGCCGTGTAAACAATGGCGATGATGGATAATACGAAGACAAAATCTGTGAAATAGGCCGATGCGTCGGGAAGGATCGGCAGCGAGAACCGCAAGAATCCGTAACCGCCCATCTTCAAGAGAACACCCGCGAGGATAACAGACCCCGCCGTCGGCGCCTCGACGTGCGCATCGGGAAGCCATGTATGCACGGGCCACATCGGCATTTTCACCGCGAAAGATGCAAAAAACGCGAGCCACAACCATATCTGCACATCGCGCGTGAGATCATTTTGAGCCAAGGCCTCAATATCCGTCGTTCCCGTCGCGTAATACAGGTACAAAAGCGCGACCAGCATCAAAACGGAGCCAAGCAGCGTGTAGAGGAAGAATTTGAACGAGGCGTAAACCCGGCGCTTCCCGCCCCACACACCTATAATAAGGTACATGGGCAACAAAACGCCTTCGAAGAACACATAAAACAGAATGGCGTCGAGCGCAACGAACGTGCCGACCATAAATGTTTCAAGAATAAGAAACGCAACCATGAATTCTTTCACACGCTTGTCGATGGCATGCCAGCAGGAAATGATGCAGATCGGCGTCAGGAACGTGGAAAGCAGAACGAAATAGAGAGAAATGCCATCCACACCCACGTGATATTTGAGGTTCAGCGCGGGGAACCAAGAAGAATTTTCAACAAACTGGTAACCCGCATTGGTGCTGTCAAAATCCTTGAGCATGACCAGCGAGATAAAAAACACTACGGTGGAAACGGCAAGCGCGATCCAACGGGCGGCGGTATCGCTCAGCTTTGGCAAAGCGATTATTGCAAGCGCCCCTAGGAGCGGCAGAAAAATCTGGTATGAAAGAATATTGGCCAGCATTTTAAACTCTTAAACCCCGCCCAATTTATAGAAGAACCAGCTGATAAAGCCGATCACACCGACCAGCATCACGAACGCATAATGGAAAACATAGCCAGTCTGGAATTTGCGAAGCGCCGAAGCGATATTAAGAGAACGGGCAGCTACGCCATCCGGCCCTAGGCCATCGACGATGTTCTTATCGCTCTTCCAGAATATGAAACCTGCACGCAAGGTATTTTTGACGAAAATCGCATCATAGGCTTCATCGAAATACCATTTGCGAAAGAACAGCGCATGAATGCCTTTAAATGTTGAGACCACCTTGGCGGGCAGGTTCGTGAATCTGGAATAGAAAACCCAAGACAGAAACAATCCCAAAATGCCCGCAAATGTCGGAAGCAACTTCACCCATTCCGGAACATGGTGCGCGCCCTCAACCGTATCGTTTTCGGGCAGAACCTTGATGGAATCTCCCCAGAAAATGAAACGATTCAATTCAGTGCCATGATCCAGCTCCTCTATAACGGGCGCTTCGATCGTGTGTTCGAATTCCAGTTCCTGTGTGACTTGGGTTTTGGTTTCATGGCCGCCCGCTCTGCTTCCCCCGACAAAACCTTCATAACCCAGTGCGCCTGCAAATAATGCACCGACGGTGAGAATGACCAAAGGCGTCAACATGGCAGGCGGGGATTCATGCGCGTGATCGAAAGTGTGGTGGTCCATACGCGGTTTGCCGTGGAACGTCATGAACAGCAAACGCCCCGAATAGAACGCAGTCATGAACGCGGCCATAATACCCATCCAGTAAGCGAACATACCGAACGATGTATGATCGGCGAACGCGCTCTCCAATATAATGTCTTTGGAATAATAACCCGCGAAGAACGGCACACCGCAAAGTGCGAGCGAACCGATCCACATCATCACATAGGTCGCGGGAATTTTCTTCCACACGCCGCCCATATTGCGCATGTCCTGTTCATGGTGGAGGGCGTGGATCACAGAGCCCGCGCCCAGGAACAAAAGCGCCTTGAAGAAAGCGTGAGTCATCATGTGGAATATCGCCGCGCCGTAAGCGGAAACTCCAAGCGCGAAGAACATATAGCCGAGCTGCGACATCGTGGAATACGCGATCACGCGTTTGATATCGAACTGCGTCAGGCCGATCGTGGCGGCGACAAACGCGGTGCACGCCCCGACGATACAAACCACCATCAACGCGTCCGGCGCATATTCGAACACGGGCGACATGCGGGCAACCAAAAATACACCGGCTGTTACCATCGTCGCGGCGTGGATAAGCGCCGACACGGGCGTGGGCCCTTCCATAGCGTCTGGCAGCCATGTGTGCAGACCGAGCTGCGCGGATTTACCCATTGCGCCTATGAAGAGCAACAAACAGGTTGTGGTAAGCGCGGGCAGATCGAACCCAAAGAAATTGAAACGGGCATTGACGAGGCTTTCGGCGTTTTCGAACAAAACATCGAACTGCACCGAACCGAACAACATGAAACAGGCGAAGATACCGAGCGCCAAACCGAAATCCCCTACCCGGTTGACGAGAAACGCCTTGATGGCGGCGGCATTCGCGGAATCCTTGTGGTTCCAGAAACCGATCAGAAGATAGGACGCAACGCCCACCCCTTCCCATCCAAAGAACAGCTGGATGAGGTTATCGGCCGTTACCAGCATCAACATTGCGAAGGTGAAGAGGGACAGATAAGACATGAAACGCGCCAGTGACTTATCTTCATGCATATAGGCCGTGGAATAAACATGAACGCAACTTGATACGATGGTCACGACGCACATCATCACGACGGCGAGTTGGTCCATACGCAAAGCCCAATCGGCGACAAGTGTTCCCGAAGAAATCCAGTTCATGATGGTGATCGTACGCGGATCGGAACCCAGCACGACATCGACGAACAAGGCACAGGAACAAAACGCGGCGGTGACAACGCCTGCGCAGGTAATAAGCTCCACCACCTTGTTGCCCAATTGCTTGCCGAAGAGGAAGCAAATTATGAAGGCCACGATCGGCGGGAATATGGCAAAATACTCGATCATGCGGTTATCCTCTCATGCTCGAAATATCTTCCACGGCGATAGAGCCTTTGTTGCGAAAGAAGATGACAAGTATGGCGAGACCGATGGCGGCCTCGGCGGCGGCGACGGTCAGGATGAACATGGTGAACACTTGCCCCGTCAGATCGCCGAGGAAGGACGAAAACGCCACAAAGTTGATATTGACAGCGAGCAGCATCAATTCAATGCACATCAGAATGATGATCACGTTCTTGCGGTTCAAGAAGATGCCGAAAATCCCCATTGTAAAGAGGATGGCGGCAAGCGTGAGATAATGTTCCAGACCGATTTCCATCTACACACCTTTACCCGTCTTAACTTTGACGACTTCCATTGCGTCTTCGCGTTTACGCGTATTTTGTTCTTTGATTTTCTGGCGGCGCACGCCCGATCTTTGGCGGTGCGTCAGAACGATCGCGCCGATCATGGCGACGAGCAGGATCAAACCCGCAATCTGGAACGCGTACACATAATCCGTATAGAGAAGAAGCCCGAGCGATTCCGTGTTATTCTCTGTCGAAACAGGACTGGCGAGATTGCTCGCGACGGATGGCGCGAATTCCCACGCGCTGTAAATGAAAATGAGCTCCGCCAATAAAACTCCACCGATGACGAGGCCGACCGGAACATATTGAAGCGCTCCTTTGCGCAATTCTGCAAAGCCTGTGTCGAGCATCATGACGACGAACAAGAACAAAACCGCCACCGCGCCGACATAAACGATGACCAAAATCATGGCCACGAATTCCGCGCCGAGCAGGACAAACAGCCCCGCCGCGTTGAAGAACGCCAGAATGAGGAAAAGAACCGAGTGAACCGGGTTTTTCGCCGTGATGACGAACATCGCGCTGAGCAGCGTAACGAGGCTGAAAAGATAAAAGGCTAAAGGCTGTAACATCGTTGAATCACTTGGCGTTTTTGTAACAGCCTTTTCTAATCTCAATGCCCATTGGGTGCAAGGCGTGAAGTGAAAAAACCCCCATGAATGTCAGGAATTATAAGGGGTTCCGGCGCCCCCTGTGGCAACTTTGCCATACATGCCGATGCTTTAAGCTCATCCCTTGTTGTTCCCCCTTGCTTTTTTCCCTCTTTAGTTGAGAATTTGGCCATAAATTTTGGATTTTAAGGGGTCTACACAGTGAAAAAACTTATACTTTCCGCCTCAATCTGCGGCTTTACCTTTACCGCCACACCGGCCTTCGCACAGGATGAAAGCGCGGAATCCTCCTACCTTTCCCTAGGTGTTGGTATCTGGGATGTCACGCAGGATGATGACATGGCGACAGATTTGCGTGTCGAATACCGCCACGGCGACCCATTATTTTGGAAAATAAAGCCTTGGGGAGGTCTTGAAGCCACTACGGACGGTTCCATCTGGGGAGGCGTCGGTGTTTTAGCCGATTTCAAACCCGCGCAAAACATCTACATCACGCCATCTTTCGGCGTCGGTCTTTACACGGATGGCGGCAGCGACAAAGACCTCGATCACCCGATTGAATTCCGCTCCCAACTCGAAGCTGGTTATGAATTCGACAACACCCACCGTCTGGGCGTTGCTTTCGGCCACATTTCAAACGCTGATCTGGGAGATGACAATCCGGGGACGGAAATCCTGAACGTGTATTACCACATGCCGGTGGGCAGCCTTTTCTAGGATTGAATATTTACAATTTAAAATCCCCACAGAGAGCGGGGATTTTTTTATCGGAACGCGGCCAATGGATCCGGTTCCGATGCGACGCTTTTGACCTGATAAAAATTCACATGATCACCCATCATCACATCGGTTAAATCTCTGTGCTCTGGCGGCAGGAAAGCTTTTTCGAGTGCAAGAGACAGCTGGGATTTGGGATCGTAAGGAAGAGCGCCCACTTTTTCGAACATCTCTTTGGAAAGACCTACCCTGCCTTCATGTTCCATATGCAACACATCGCCCGTGCCGGTGGTAACCGTCAGAAAATTTAAAACCAACTCACCGCTACCATCCGGTGCCTTTATCAAACCGATAGGCAAACCCGTAACGGTTAATTTCTCATCTGAAGATTCACAAAATAAGGCCATTTTTCACCTCTTACTCAAGGATCACAAATACCATAATGCTTTGCCGTTGCGCAAATTTGCATCTTTCACCCGCCGCGTGCACCGCAACGTTACCCCTTAGCCAAAATCGCATACCCTTGTATAAGAAAGTTCTTATTAACATAAAGGAGAGATTAGATGCCGCCAATCATAGGAAAAATCGCATATATTTTAATCGTCATCGGGGCTATCAACTAGGAACTCGTGGGTTTACTGAATCTTGATCTGGTCGCTACCATATTCTGCAGCATCCCGATCCTCGTTAAAATCATCTACATATTTATCGGGCTGTCCAGCGTTTATGCGCTGTTCTGCATGATCATAAAAAGAGGCAGTTGCTGCGGCTAAACTTTAAAAATGAACAAAAAAAATCCGCGCCCAAACTTTTAAACCTGGCGGAGATTTTATACCGTGAAAATTTTTGCGGCATCGCTTTCCGATAAAACCCGATGGTTACCAGATGCTAAGTTTCCTAGATCCAAGCCACCCAATGAATAACGATGCAGGGATTCTACATGGTTACCGAGGCTTCCGAACATGCGCCGGATCTGGTGATACCGCCCCTCATGCAAAATCATAGTCCCGCTTTTGGGCCCATCAGGAATCCATGTCGCGGGCTTAAGCGGCTTGTTGTCATTCTTAAGGAGAAACTCCCCCGTAGAAAACTGCGCGGCCTCGTCACCCTTTAAAGTATTCGCCAAAGTCACCTTGTATCGCTTTTCGACATTGATTTTGGGAGAGATAACCCGGTGGAGTAAATGCCCGTCATCGGTCAACAAAACCAGTCCCGTGGAATCCTTATCTAGCCTTCCGGCCGAAGATAACAACGGGTCACGTTGTTTCCAACGCGGCGGCAACAGATCATAGACCAACAACCCCTGCTCATCGCTCGAACAGGTAAAACCCGAAGGCTTGTGCAAAAGAACGGTCAATGGGGAAACGGGATCGAGCGGTTCGTCATCGAACGTCGCGCGATTTAATTCCGTGGGATCGAATTGTTCCGCCGCATCGGTATAGGTTTTATCGCCTATCTTGAACGCGCCATGCTTGATGGCTTTAGAAACCTCTTTCCGGGAACCGTAACCGAGATTCGCAAGAAGTCTTTCGAGGCGGAGTTTTTTTCCGGCCACTTAACGGTAGGCCGCTTCTTTAGCGAGGTTGGCCGCGATCTGCGCCTCCCAACGATCGCCGTTTTCGAGCAGCTTCTCTTTATTATAATAAAGCTCCTCACGTGTTTCGGTGGCGAATTCGAAATTCGGACCTTCGACAATAGCATCGACAGGGCAAGCTTCTTGGCACAAACCGCAGTAAATACATTTCGTCATGTCGATGTCATATCTTGTAGTGCGGCGCGATCCGTCTTCACGCGGCTCGGCTTCGATGGTAATGGCAAGCGCAGGACAAATCGCTTCGCACAATTTGCAAGCGATGCATCGCTCTTCCCCGTTCGGATAGCGGCGCAAAGCATGTTCACCGCGAAAACGCGGGGACAATGGGCCCTTCTCATAGGGATAATTGATCGTCACACGCGGCATGAAGAACATGTATTTGAGCGTGAGCGCCATACCCTTGACGATCTCGATCAAAAGAAAGGAATTTAAAAAATTCTTGATCATTGGCCCTGCCCCGGCAACGCATCCATATATATAAGTGTTCCCGAAACCACCAGAACCCAGATCAAAGTAAGCGGCAGGAAGATTTTCCAGCCCAGACGCATCAATTGGTCATAGCGGTAACGCGGGAACGTGGCACGCGCCCACAAAAAGAAGAACATGATGCCGAAGGTTTTCAGGATGAACCAGATGAACCCCGGCACAAAATCCAATGCTTCGATATTGAACGGCGGCAGCCACCCGCCGAGGAATAACACCGTCGTCATGGCCGACATCAAAATCATGTTGGTGTATTCGCCCAAGAAAAACAGCGCGAACGTCATAGCCGAATATTCGACCATGAACCCGCCGGTGATTTCGGATTCGCCTTCGGGCAAATCGAACGGCGCGCGGTTGCATTCCGCCAGAATGGAAATCAGGAACACGAACAGCATTGGCAGGAGCATGATCTGCATCCACCAAGGGCGCTCCGCGGTAATAATGTCGGACAAATTCAAGGATCCGACGCAGAGCAAAACCGTGACGATCACCAAACCCATCGAAACTTCGTAAGAAACCATCTGCGATGCGGAACGCATACTGCCGAGGAACGCATATTTTGAATTCGACGCCCATCCCGCCATGATGATGCCGTAGACGCCCATCGACGAAATCGCGAACAGATACAAAATCCCGACATTAATATCGGCAAGCGCCAATCCCGCATCGATTGGAATAACCGCCCACGCAACGAGCGCGAGGGAGAATGTAAGCATCGGCGCGATCAGGAATACGACCTTGCTGGCCTGTGATGGAATGATGGTTTCTTTGGAAAGCAGTTTGATACCATCCGCGATCGGCTGGAGCAGACCGAACGGTCCCACCGTCATCGGGCCTTGGCGGCGTTGCATCGCGCCCAAAACTTTGCGCTCCGCATAAGTGTAGTACGCCATCACCAGCAGGATACAGCCGATGATCGCACCGATATGCCCCAGTATAAAGAGCAGCGGCCAGAAATATACGTCCATAAATTCCACGGTCATTATGCGGCGTCTTTGTCTTTCTTCACGAATTTTCCAAGGTCAGGCGCAAAATAATTCGGACCCTTCATGACCTTGCCGTCTTCGGGACGGCGGATCGGTTTACCATCCGCGCCCAGCTTGGACATGTTGGAACGATGCACTTCATCGAACGCGAGGTCTTTCACGGCCTGCAAACCGAACGACAAAAACGCGCCGTCGAGAACATATTGCAGATCGATTAACGCATCGAGCGTCTCCTGCGGATCATCATTCGCAAGCGCCTCTTTCAATTCATCCAGTTCTTCCTGAAGCAAATTGATACGAAGCACCTTTGTCTGCGCGCAGGTCAGATTGGTTTCTTTGTGAACGGGAAGCCCATAGGTTTCATGGAATTCCTGCACTTTTTCGAGCGTGCTGCGCTTATCTTTCATTCGGCGGCCTCCATCATTTCATCGCCATAGGTGAACATCCGCGAGCATTCTTGCATCGTCGGCGAAGCCTTGGCTATTACGTTGGTCAGATAAAAATCTTTGATCGGGTTTTGAAGCGCGTCATTGGGCACGGAACCTTCAACGCCGAAATCCGCCCACCTCACTTCGGGCAATTGGTCGAGCGCGGCAAATTGCGGGAATTCTTTTACAAGACGTGCGCGCAATTGGAGTAGATCGTCATATTTGAGGGGCGTTCCTGTGTGGATAGATAACGCGCGCAGAATTTTCCAGTCTTCTTTGGCGTCGCCCGGCGCATCGACGGCTTTCTTTGCCATCTGCACGCGTCCTTCGGTGTTCACATAGAGACCATGCTTCTCAGTATAAGCACTACCCGGCAAAATAACATCGGCGCGTTTTGCACCCGCATCGCCATGATGACCTTGGTAAACCACGAAGGCGTTTTTATCGATCTGCGAAAGCGTCTCTTCGTTGTCGACACCGAGCAAGTAAACAACTTCCATATCCGCCGCGTTAAAAGGCTTGGACGGCAGGAAGCCGATTTCGAGCGCACCGACGCGGGAAGCCGCCGTCTGTAAAACATTGAAACCGATCCAATCAGGTTTGATACAACCGAGCGCTTCGGCGGCGCGGCGCACGAACGCCTGCACAGCGGGGCCGCTCTTGCCTTTGAACGCGGAGGCGCCGACAATAATCATCGGGCGTTCCGCCTGCACCTTGCCGTTATATTGCTGGACCATTCTATCGAGCGAATCAAGCGACGCACCCGCATGATGATAAGGATAGGTCAGGTCAACCGCCTCGCCCACCACGCCCACATGCGCTTTAGGATTTTCGAGCAGTGTTTTACGGATACGCGTATTAATGAGGGAAGCGTCATGGCGCGGATTGGTCCCAACCAGCAAGATAACATCCGCCTGTTCGATGGCGGCAATACCGGAATTGAAAATATAACCGCTGCGTTCGCGCACATCGTAATTCGTGCCGTCGACGCGGCATTCCAGATTGTGAACGCCGATACCGCCCATCAAATCTTTCAACGCCAGCATGGATTCAGTATCGGCCAAATCGCCCGCATACGCGGCGACTTTATCTTTGGATACTTTTTTGAGCTTAGCAGCAACAACTTCGAACGCTTCATCCCATGTCGCTTCTACGAGTTTACCGTTCTCGCGAACATACGGACGGTCGAGACGCTTATATTTTAAACCATCCACGGCATGACGCGTGCGGTCATTGATCCATTCTTCGTTGATACCTTCATGGAGGCGCGGCAGAACGCGAAGCACTTCGTTGCCCCGCGCATCGACACGGATATTGCAACCGAGCGCGTCATGCACATCGATCGTTTCCGTTTTGCGCAGCTCCCACGGACGCGCCTTGAACGCGTACGGCTTGGACGTCAACGCACCCACGGGACAAACATCCACGAGATTGCCCGACATTTCCGAAGATATGGCTTTGCCAATAAAGGTGCTGATCTCCGCATCTTCGCCGCGGTTCAACTGACCCAAATCTTCCACGCCCGCAATCTCGTCGCCGAAACGAACGCAGCGTGTGCAATTGATGCAGCGGTTCATGGATGTCTTAATCAGGGGCCCTAGATATTTGTCTTTCACCGCGCGCTTGTTTTCTTCGTAACGCGAACGGTCGAACCCATAGGCAACCGCTTGGTCCTGCAGATCGCACTCCCCTCCTTGGTCGCAAATCGGGCAATCCAGAGGGTGGTTGATGAGGAGCATCTCCATGACGCCCTTGCGGCCTTTTTTGACCTTCTCGGAACCGGTGCGGACAATCATGTTGTCGCCGCACGCCATGGCGCACGAGGCCACTGGCTTGGGCGCACCTTCGATTTCGACGAGGCACATGCGGCAATTGGCCGGCACGCTCAGCTTATCATGATAACAAAATCTTGGAATTTCAATGCCTAGCTGCTCTGCCGCCTGAAGGATGCTGGTCCCGGGGGCAACTTCGATGTCTTGATCGTTAATCTTGAGTTTTGGCATGAATGGTACTTATAAGAGTCGCTGGAAAAGTCTGAGGTTTATATACCCTTTTTACAAACTGCTTCAAAGGGTTTATATGGTGCGTATGAAGGATTTTACCCCGAATATAATCACGGAAAAAGGCTGGGCCGATTACGCGCTTTTGGATAGCGGCATGGGCCGCAAACTGGAGCGTTTCGGCAACGTGCGCGTCAACCGCCCCGAGCCGCAAGCATTATGGAAAAAATCACTCCCTGAATCCGAATGGTCGAAGGCCGATGCTGCTTTCACCAACGCATCCGAAAAAGAAGAAGACGAAAAAGGAAGTTGGTCTCAAAAAGGCAAACTCCCCGAAGTCTGGCCCGTGAATGTCGAAGGCGTTTTCATGATGTGCCGCCTCATGAGCTACCGGCACATGGGTCTTTTTCCGGAGCAAAGACCCCATTGGCAATGGTTTTCTACTGAAATTAAAAAATCAACAAAGCCTTTGAAGATTTTGAATCTGTTTGCTTATACGGGCGCTGCCTCATTGATCTCCGCGAAATGTGGTGCCGAAGTGACCCATGTCGATGCGTCGAAAAAGGCGATCCAGTGGGCCAAGGAAAACCAAGACGCTTCAGGTCTTGGTGAATCCAAAATCCGCTGGATTTGCGATGACGTCACCAAATTCGTCGCCCGCGAAGTCCGCCGCGGTAATTTATATGACGGCATCCTGCTCGACCCGCCCCGTTACGGCCGCGGCCCCGAAGGCGAAGTCTGGAGATTTGAAACAGATGTCGGCCCGTTGCTTGAATTCTGCGCCGCGCTTTTGACCCCCGATGCGAAGTTCATGATTTTGACGGCCTATGCGTTGCGCCTATCATCCCTCTCGCTCTTTCATATGATGAAGGACGCACTGGGGAACAGAAAAGGCAAAATGGATCACGGTGAATTGCTTTTATCCGACCAAACCAAAAACCGCCCCCTGGCAACGTCCATGTTTTCACGATGGAGCGCATAATGAAAAAATCATTGGCCCTTTTCGCTCTGCTATTGGGATTATCATCTTGCGGCGCGCCGAATGAGAGCGTGGCTTTGTTTCAAAAGCTGGAAGCCATTTTCAACAGTGGCAAAAAAAGCGTTTTGTTAACCGAAGTCACCAGTTTCCCTTGGGACCAAATGTGCCTTTTTAAAATATCGGGCTCTTATGACTCAATTGCCTACATTACATATCAAGAGCATATATCCAAAAAAGACATGCGGGGCAACGTGCCGGATAATGATTACGGCCTGATCCTGATTTTTTCCGAAAATGGAAACATCACCCATGAATATTATCAGAAAAAACCCTACCTCACGGTAAACACTATCCCGACGAACATTCAACTCGCCTCGAAAAAATCATTTGTAAAATTCTGCTCTGAACCTCAAGGATTAAAACTCATTTATAGTGATGAGGAAGAAAACACCCCTCAAATTTACATTTCCAGAGAGAAATAATGGATTTGAGCAATGAACAATGGGGCATGATAAGCGTCAGTTTGGCGATGATTGCCTATCTCGCTTATATATATTCCCTGCGCAAAGGCACTATGAAGCCTCATGTTTTTTCATGGGCATTGTGGGGGCTGCTGATGGGTATCGGTTTTTTCGCCCAGCTATCAGAAGGCGCAGGTGCGGGCGCATGGTTCACGGGTTTAGGCGCCATTATGAGCTCTGTTATTGCCGTTTATGCCTTTTTCCGAGGTGAAAAAAATATCACGCGCACGGATTGGATCGCTTTTTTATCCGCCATTACCGCAATCCCTATCTGGTACTTCACCAAAAACGCCATGTGGGCCGTAGTAATTGTCAGCTTTATCGACGGCGTCGCCTACTACCCGACCTTCCGTAAATCATGGAACAAACCATTCGAAGAACCCGTCTTTAATTATGTTGTTGGATGCATCAGTCTGGTTGCGACTTACTTCGCGCTGGAAAACATCAATGTGACGACGGCTTTATATCCTGCGGTTATCTTTACCGCCAACGCCCTTCTGTCTATAACCTTATTCATACGCAGATACAAACTCGGCAGGACATTATGGCCCGCATAGAACACATCACCTCCCCCTCGAACCCGAAAGTGAAGCTCATCACGTCGCTCTTCATCCGCAAATACCGGAAAGAAACGGGCCTGTTCGTGGCCGAGGGCCTGCGCTCGGTGATCGAAGGCCTTGAATGCGGCGTCATCCCCGAACAGCTTATCTTTTCCGACGAAGCCGATATCGGTGATGAACTCCAACGCGCCATCGATGAAACTTCCGCGCGCGGCGGTCTGTGCCTGAAGGTCGGCGAAGCCGTCTTGGAAAAACTGTCGCGTAAAGAAAACCCCCAAATGGTCATGGGCGTTTTCAAACAAAAATTCGGCAAATTATCGGACATCAAACCCGAACAATCCAAATGCTGGGTCGCCCTCGAAGAAGTCCGCGACCCCGGCAATCTCGGCACCATCATCCGCACGATTGACGGCGTGGGCGCTAGCGGCGTCATCCTGATCGGCCAGTGCTGCGACCCGTTTTCGGTGGAATCAATCCGCGCCACTATGGGCTCGGTCTTTTCCATCCCCGTCATCCCCTGTTCCCGCGAAGAATTCCTTGACCTCACCGTCACATGGCCCGGCTCCGTCATCGCCACCGCCCTGAATGACAAAACCGTGGACTTCCGCGAAGCCGATTACAAAAACCCCCTGATCCTCGTTATGGGGAATGAACAGGCGGGCATCACCGAAAAACTCCAATCCGCCGTCCACCAGACGGTGAAATTGCCCATGAACGGACGGGCGGATTCCCTCAATCTGGCCATCGCCACGGGCATTATGCTTTATGCGGCTATGGAGCCGTGGAAATAGGCTAAAACCCGCCGTTTTTTACTGGAAATCCTCTGGCCGCATGGGTAAAAGAAACCATGTCTCAGCGTATCGAAGTAATCACTGTTTCCGAAGACGGCCGCGCCACAGTGCTGGAACAGAATTTTGCGCGGTCCGGCAAGAAAGTTTCAGTCAAAATCGTCGATACCTACACAGTCGAAGACAAGATCGAAAAAGCCGCAGACCTGCAGGCCCTCTCCAAATCATTCGTGAACCCCGTGACGCAAAAACTGCTCGCGCGCGGCGAAGAAGGCGACTTCGACTGGGCCGTGGAAATCGGATTCTTGCCGGGCGTCACAGACAATATCGGCCACACGGTTTCGGAGCTGGCCAAACTCACGCTGAACGACAACCAGCCCGTTTATTCCTCGCAGATCATCTTCCTCAAAGGCCCGTTGACCGAAGCGGACGTCAAAAAACTTTCCGCAGGTATGTACAACCCTCTCATCCAACGCGCCGCGATCAAAAACGCCGACACCTACAAAAAAGACGGCGGCATGGATGTGGTCGTTCCCAAAGTCAAACTGGACAACCAAGGCATTCGCGCGGACGACATCGATCTGAACATCTCCGACGAAGACCTCGCCAAAATCGGCAAGAACGGCATAGCGAACAGCGATGGCACGCGGCGCGGTCCGCTAGGCATGTCACCTTTATATATGAAGGCGGTTCAGGATTATTTCAAAAAACTCAGCCGTCCTGCCAAAGACATTGAAATCGAAACCCTGGCACAAACTTGGTCCGAACACTGCAAACACACCATCTTCGCCTCGCCGATTGATGAAGTGAAAGACGGCCTCTACAAACACTACATCAAACGCGCGACGCAGGAAATTCGCAAAGCGCGTGGCAAAGACGACATCTGCGTTTCCGTGTTCAGCGACAACGCAGGCGGCATCGTGTTCGACAAAGACTGGATCGTCAGCCACAAAGTCGAAACGCACAACTCACCCTCTGCCCTCGACCCTGTCGGCGGCGCAATGACGGGAACGGGCGGCGTGAATCGCGATTCCATGGGTTTTGGCCTCGGTTCGAAACCTGTGATGAACACTTACGGTTTCTGTTTTGCCACACCGCACAGCAATCCCGAATTTTATCGCAGCAAGAACAAAACCAACCCTATTCTGTCTCCCGACAGCATCATTAAAGGCGTCGTGCACGGTATCAACGCTTACGGCAACTGTTCGGGCATCCCGACACCGCAGGGTTTCGTATATTTCGATGACCGCTATGCGGGCAAACCTTTGGTGTTCGCGGGCACAATCGGCATGATGCCCGTCACCGTGAACGGCAAACCGAGCCACGTGAAAAAGGCGCAGCCAGGCGACCGCATCATCATGGCAGGAGGCAAAGTCGGCCGCGACGGCATTCACGGTGCAACTTTCTCTTCCGTTGCATTGGACGAAGGCTCTCCCGCCACCGCCGTACAAATCGGCGACCCCATCACGCAAAAGAAAATGTCTGATGCCTTAATCAAAGAAATCCGCGATCTTGGTTTATACAATGCCATCACCGACAACGGCGCGGGCGGCTTATCCTCCTCCATCGGCGAAATGGGCGATGGTTCGGGCGGCTTTATCATCGCGCTCGATAAAGTGCCTTTGAAATATCCCGGCATGCAGCCGTGGGAAATCTGGATTTCGGAATCTCAGGAACGCATGACGCTCGCCGTACCTGCTGCAAATGTACAAAAAATCTTTGCACTCCTCGCCAAACGCGGCGTGGAAGCATGGGATGTCGGTGAATTCACCGCTAGCGGTAAAGCCCAAGCCACATGGATGGGCGAAATCGTCATGGATATCGACATGGAATTCCTCCATGACGGTCTTCCTGAAACGCCGCTCAAAACCACCTTCACACGCGGCGGAGAAAAAGAACCGAATATCGATGAGCCTTCCGATTACGCGCAGACGCTCAAAAACATGCTCGGCCGTCTGAACATATGCTCGAAAGAGTTCGTCGCCGCGCAATACGACCACAACGTGCAAGGCTCTGCAGTCTTGGGCCCGTTGCAAGGCAGAGGCCGCGTCTATGCCGAAGCCACGGTCAGCCGACCTGTCCTGAACAACGTTCGCGGCGTGGTTCTCTCGCAAGGTTTGGCCCCGCGCTATTCCGACATCGACACATATCATATGGCGGCCGCCTCGCTCGATATCGCCGTACGCAATGCCGTCGCTGCTGGTTGCCCGATCGAACATCTGGCGATCCTCGACAATTTCTGCTGGTGCTCTTCGGAAGATCCGGAACGTTTGGGCCAATTGAAACGCGCTTGCGAAGCCATCTTCAATATGTCGGTCATCTACAAAACGCCGTTCATATCGGGCAAAGACTCGATGTTCAACGATTTCAAAGGTTATGACGCCGCCGACAAGCCTATCAAAATCTCCATCCCGCCGACCCTTCTCGTAAGCGGCATCGGTGTGGTTGAAAACATCAACCAGTCCGTTTCGCTGGAATCCAAAGCCACAGGCGATTTCGTCTACATAATAGGTGAAACACGCGACGAACTCGGCGCCTCCGAATATTACTGGATGAACGGCAAACTAGGGAACAACGTTCCCGAAACCGACGCCGAAATCAATTTGGGCATTTACGAAACGCTGACCAAAGCCAACAAGGCACATCTGATTGCCTCCGCCCTACCTGTTACATTGGGCGGCGTAGCCGTCACGCTGGCCAAAAAATCTATCGCCTCTGGCCTCGGCATGGAAATCAAGATCGAATCCGAACTGCGCCTCGATACGTTCCTCTTCTCGGAATCCACGGGCCGCGTGGTTGTCACCGTCGCGCCCAACGACATCGCTACCTTCGAAAAACTGTTCGGCGATATGGCGACAAAGATCGGTTCCGTCACGGACAAACCCGCTCTCAAGATCAACGGCTTCGAAGTGAAGATCGCCGATCTCGAAAACGCGTACAAATCCCCGTTGAAGGATTTTTAACATGACAATAAAATCCCTGGTACTCACGGGCTACGGAATTAACAGCGAAGAAGAAACATCTTTTGCTTTTGAACAGGCAGGTTTCAAATCCCAAATCCGCCACATCAACGACCTCGCCGAAAACCCCAAAGAACTAGACGATGTTCAGGTGCTTTGTGTGCCCGGCGGCTTTTCTTACGGCGATGACACTGGCTCGGGCAACGCTTTCGCGCAAAAAATGCGCCTCACCGTTTGGGATTCCTTAAAAAAATTTATCGAACGTGACACGCTGACCATCGGCATCTGTAACGGCTGCCAGATCGTTGCCAATCTCGGCCTTGCCCCCGCTATTGATAAAAAATACGGCGAAAGATTTGTTGCGGTCACGCACAACCTCACCGCCCGCTATCAATGCCGCTGGGTTGATGTCGCCGTGCAGGAAACAAATTCCCCGTGGCTAGCAGGCATCAAAAAATTCCACATCCCCGTCGCGCACGGCGAAGGCCGCTTCATGATGGCGGATCAAGTGCTCAAAACCCTTCAGGACATGAAACAAATCGCGCTACGCTTTGTAAAGCCTGATGGCTCGCCTGCAAACGGCGAATTCCCGTTTAGCCCCAACGGCTCCACCGACGATATCGCGGGCATAACCGACCCCACGGGCCGTATCTTGACGCTCATGCCCCACCCAGAACGCGGCATGTTCACATGGCAGCGCGATGATTATGCGCTCTTGAAGGACAAAGCCCGCCGCGAAGGAAAACAACTTTCCGATCGCGCCGATGGTTTGCAATTATTCGAAAACGCCGCGCAATATTTCGGCGTAGTCGCCGCGCGCAAGTCGGCTTGATGGATTTCACCCTTACCACCGAATTAGCACTTCTTCTCTTCATCGCAGCTTTCGTTGCAGGCTTTATCGACACCCTCGCAGGTGGTGGCGGACTTATCACCATACCCGCCCTTCTCCTTGCCAACATTCCGCCCGCCTTCACGCTCGGCACAAATAAACTGCAAGCCTCGGCCGGCTCCATGACGGCGAGCATCATGATGCTCCGCAAAAAGCTGGTTGATTTCAAAATTATCTGGCCTGGTTTTATTGCATCACTCATCGGCAGCGCTTTGGGGGCTTGGTTGATCATGCAGATAGACATGGAAAATCTAAAAATCATCATTCCAATTCTGCTCGTGGGCATTGCAATTTATTTCCTCTTCTCGCCGCAATCACATATGGAAGAAAGGGAGTCTAAAATATCGCAAGACGCCTATAATTTTTCCTTCGCCCCCGTCATAGGTTTTTACGATGGCTTCTTGGGTCCAGGCACAGGCTCGTTCTTCTGTGCTTCGGCCATCCTCACGCGTGGTTACGACATCATCAAAGCAACGGGCATGGCAAAACTATTAAACTTCGCATCGAATATCGGCGGTTTGCTGGCCTTTATGATCGGCGGAAAAATGCTTTGGCTGGTTGGCGGCGTGATGATAGCGGGACAAATGCTTGGGGCCTATCTCGGCTCGCATGTCATGGTGAGCAAAGGCAAAAAACTCATCCGCCCACTGATCGTGGGAGTCTGCGTTGCTATGTTGGCAAAATATCTGCTGACGCTTTAAGCGGCCTTCGCAATTTTTCTGTAATCCAGAATACGGCGTTCCATTTCGGGGCGGAAATGGCGGATCAGCCCTTGGATAGGCCACGCGGCGGCATCACCGAGAGCGCAAATCGTGTGGCCTTCAATTTCTTTGGTAACATCGTAGAGCATATCGATCTCTTCGATTTTCGCCTGCCCCTTGACCATGCGGGTCATCACGCGCCACATCCAGCCTGTGCCTTCGCGACATGGAGTACATTGGCCGCAACTCTCATGCATATAAAACTGCGCAAGTCGGCAAATGGCGTAAACTATGTCCGTGGATTTATCCATGACGATAACGCCCGCAGTGCCGAGGCCCGATTGCACAGCGCGTAGGGAATCAAAGTCCATCAGCACGGTATCGCACACGGATTTCGGAATAACGGGGCAAGACGCACCGCCCGGAATAACGGCAAGCAGATTGTCCCAACCACCGCGCACACCGCCGCCATGCTGGTCGATCAAATCGCGCAATGATATGCCCATCTCTTCTTCGACAACGCACGGCGTACCGATATGGCCGAGCAGACAGAATAATTTCGTGCCGGTATTTTTTTCGTCTTTGCCGAGCCCTGCAAACCAAGCACCGCCGCGGCGGAGGATGGCCGGAACAACGGCAATCGATTCCACGTTGTTGATGGTTGTCGGCGCGGAATACAAACCCGCGCCCGCAGGGAATGGCGGCTTGTTGCGCGGCTGTCCCTTTTTGCCTTCGAGCGATTCCAGCAAAGCGGTTTCTTCGCCGCAAATATACGCACCCGCACCGCGGTGAAGCGTGACATCAAAATCCCATCCCGATCCGGCCGCGTTTTTGCCGAGCAATCCTGCCGCGCGCGCTTCTTCGATGGCGCGAACGACTTCGGAACCTTCGTCATAAAACTCGCCGCGGATATAAATGAAAGCGTGGTGCGCCTGCATAGCAAAA
Organism: Micavibrio sp.; assembly: GCA_040381535.1. Lineage (GTDB taxonomy): Bacteria > Pseudomonadota > Alphaproteobacteria > Micavibrionales > Micavibrionaceae > Micavibrio_A. The sequence goes on from JBEIHF010000003.1 coordinate 83,843, forward strand.
CCCGCGATCAAGCATCCTTCGATCAATTTGTGCGGGTCGTGACGCATGATCTCACGGTCTTTGCACGTGCCGGGTTCGGATTCATCCGCGTTGACGACCAGATAATGTGGCTTGTCTTTGAGTTCTTTTGGCATGAACGACCATTTCATGCCCGTCGGGAATCCAGCGCCGCCCCGACCGCGCAGGCCGGATTTTTTCATCTCTTCGATGATCCAGTCACGCCCCTTGGCCAGAATATCTTTTGTGTTGTCCCAATCGCCGCGTGATTGCGCGCCTTTCAGACCAGCGTCGCCACGCCCGTACAAATTCGTAAAAATTCTGTCTTTGTCTTCAAGCAACATATCAGCCAACCTTCTTCAGCGTGGCCGAACCGCCCACGGCTTCGGCTTTGTTGCGTCCATTTTGCGGGCCGGGCTTTGGCACGACGCCTTTTTTGAGATTGTCGAGCAGGCCCGTCATGGTTTCGGGAGTTAGATCTTCATAAAAATCATCGTTCACCTGAATCATAGGCGCATTGGCGCATGCGCCCAAACATTCCACTTCCATCATGGTGAACAATCCATCCTTCGTGCTCTCGCCGACATGGATGCCGAGATTTTTCTCGGCCGCTTTCACAATGTCCGCCGATCCGCAAAGCCAGCACGGCGTGGTCGTGCACATTTGCAGGAGGTATTTACCAACTGGTGCGAGGTTATACATCGAATAGAACGTGGCAACTTCGTACACACGCATCGGTGCGAGGTCTAGAATACGCGCAATCTCGTCCATCGCCGCTCTAGGAATCCATCCGCCATGGGGAGGTGATGCTTTTGCACCCTCTACACCCACTTCGCGCTGCGCGAGGTCGAGCAATGGCATCATGGCCGATTGTGAGCGGCCTTTGGGATAGCGGTTGATGATCTCGTTTACCACCACATCACTTTTAAAGGCGAATGCCTTCGGCTGATAATCGGCATCCAATTCAAACTTTTTCTTCATCGGTCAATTTCCCCGAAAACAATATCCATCGAACCGATGTTGGAAACAACGTCGGCAAGCATGTGGCCGCGGCTCATAAAATCGAGCGCCTGTAAATGCGCAAAACCGGGCGCCTTGATGTGGCAGCGATAGGGTTTGTTGGTGCCATCCGAAACCAGATACACGCCGAACTCGCCTTTGGGCGCTTCGGTTGCGGTGTAGGTTTCGCCCGCGGGTACGTGATAGCCTTCGGTATAAAGCTTGAAATGGTGTATCAACGCTTCCATCGAATTTTTCATCTCGGCGCGCGGCGGCGGTGAAATTTTATAGTCATTAGAACGCACAGGCCCGTCGGGCAGATTGCGCAAACATTGCTGCATAATCTTCAGGGATTCTTTCATCTCCGCCATGCGCACCAGATACCGCGCATAACAATCGCCCGTTTTGCCAACAGGAATGTCGAAATCCATTTTCGCATACACGTCATACGGTTGAGATTTGCGCAGATCCCACGCGATACCCGAACCACGCAGCATCGGCCCCGAAAATCCCCAATCGAGCGCTTGGTCGGGCGATGCCACACCGATATCCACGGTGCGCTGCTTGAAAATACGGTTGTCGGTCAAAAGCGTGTCGAGGTCTTTGAGGAACGCGGGGAATTGTTCCGTCCATTCCATCATGTCCTGCGCCAGACCCGCGGGCATATCCATCGCCACGCCGCCGGGGCGGAAATAATTGGCGTGCAGGCGCGCGCCGCACACGCGGTCATAAAACTCCATACCCTTTTCGCGTTCTTCAAATCCCCACAACGCGGGCGTGATGGCGCCGACATCCAATGCAAACGTCGTGATGTTCAGGATGTGGTTCAAAATGCGGGTGAGTTCCGCAAACAGCACGCGAATATATTGGCCGCGTTCGGGCACTGTGATGCCAAGCATTTTTTCTACGGCCAATGCGAACGTGTGCTCTTGGTTCATCGGCGCGACGTAATCGAGACGGTCGAAATACGGGGTCGCCTGCGTGTATGTTTTGTATTCGATCAGTTTTTCGGTGCCACGGTGGAGCAATCCTATATGCGGATCGGCGCGTTCTACGACTTCGCCTTCCATCTCCAATACCAAACGCAACACACCGTGCGCCGCAGGGTGTTGCGGGCCGAAATTCATCGTATACGGCTTGATATGCGTTTCGTTTTTCACATCGATCTGATTGGCGGCGGGAATTGTTTTGCTCATTTCGTCACCAGTTTTTTCTCGGTCGGATTCCATCCCAATGGAATGCTCGCCTTTTCATCGCCGGGCAATTGAATGTCCGTCATACCTTCCCACGGGGAAAGGAAATCGAAACGACGGAAATCCTGCGTCAGCTTCACAGGCTCGTACACCACGCGGCGGAGCTGTTCGTCGTAACGCAGTTCGACATAGCCCGTAAGCGGGAAATCCTTGCGCAAAGGATGGCCTTCGAAACCATAGTCTGTGAGGATACGGCGTAAATCGGGATGGTTGTTGAAATACACGCCGTAAAAATCCCACACTTCGCGTTCGAACCATCCGGCGGAACTGAACACGGCCGTCGCGGAATCCACGGGCACGTCTTCGTTCGTCGTCACTTTCAAACGAATGCGGTTGTTGTTGGTGAGGGAAAGAAGATTATAAACAATGTCGAAACGCTCCGGGCGCTGCGGATAATCAGCGCCGCATATATCGACGAGTTGTTTGTAATTGCACCGTGCGTCATCGCGCAGGAAACGGAGCACGGCGATAATGCTCTCTCGTTTGACATTCAGGCATATCTCGTCTTTGTGCATTTCCGAACTGTTAAGATGCGTGCCGATTTTTCCTTGTAGATATTCGATGGTTTCCGTGCTCATGCTATCTCGCTATGCGCGTATCTTCGCGCTGGATTTTTTTCTGGAGTTGCAAAAGACCGTAGACGAGCGCCTCTGCCGTCGGCGGGCATCCGGGAACGTAAATATCGACGGGCACGATGCGGTCGCATCCGCGCACGACGGAATAGGAATAATGGTAATAGCCGCCACCATTGGCACAAGAACCCATGGAGATAACCCAGCGCGGTTCGGGCATCTGGTCGTAAACCTTGCGAAGCGCAGGTGCCATTTTGTTGGTGAGTGTGCCGGCCACGATCATCACATCGGACTGTCTGGGCGATGGGCGCGGGATCATGCCGAAACGGTCGAGGTCGTAACGTGACATGTAGGAATGAATCATTTCGACGGCGCAGCAGGCCAAACCGAACGTCATCGGCCACATCGAACCCGTACGAGCCCAATCGAACAATTTGTCGGCGTGGGTGAGAAGGAACCCCTTCTCTTCCAGATGTTTTGAAATGGCCGCGGGCATAACGTCCTGCGACGATGCGGGCGGCATCGGCATGTTGGGGTTAACCAGCGGCGCATCGGGCGCCAATATGACTTTTCTATCGTGGCCCATGTTCTATTCCCAATCCAGCGCGCCTTTTTTCCATTCATAGATAAACCCGACAGTAAGGACGCCGAGGAAACAAACCATCGACCAGAATCCGAACATACCGATTTTACCGAGCGTTACCGCCCATGGAAAAAGGAACGCGACCTCAAGGTCGAAGATAATGAACAGAATGGCGACGAGGTAAAAACGTACATCGAACTTGTGCCGCGCGTCATCGAACGCGTCGAACCCGCATTCATAGGCGGATAATTTCTCAGGATCGGGCTTTTGCTTGGCCACGACCAGTGACAAAAATACCGCCGCCGCCGCCACAACGGACGCGATGGCGATGAAGATCAGGATAGGCAGATATTGGGCGAGAAACTCGGTGGAAGCCATGGCGTAATAAATAAACCGCGTCGCATATACTGTAAAGGCTCATATGGCCGTAGTTTCAGGATTTTAAGAGGATTTTACGGTTTAAAAAAACCCGATAAAAAACCCCGCTTGCGCGGGGTTGATTTATGCTTATGAAAACCATCTCGGTAGATGGCGCGAGTGACGGGACTCGAACCCGCGACCTCTTCCGTGACAGGGAAGCGTTCTAACCAACTGAACTACACCCGCTCAAAAGCGTGGGGGTTAAATAGCCTTCCTACCCCCCCGCTGTCAATCGGTTTTAGGCCAATTATGCTGCCAGCGCGCCTTGTGCGTCGACAAGAGGCAAATTAAGGGATTCCGCCACTCCGGCATGGGTAATTTTGCCGGCGCACACGTTTAACCCGTTGCGCAAATTGGCATCTTCGGCCAGCGCCTTTTTCCAGCCTTTGCTGGCCAGCGCCAGTGCATAGGGCAATACGGCATTGTTCAAGGCCTGCGCCGAAGTCATGGGAACCGCCCCCGGCATATTGGCGACGCAGTAATGCAAAACGCCGTCCACCGTATAAACAGGGTCGCTGTGAGTGGTCGCATGGCTGGTCTCGAAACAACCGCCTTGGTCGATGGCGATATCGACAAGAACCGAACCCGCGCGCATTTGCTTGACCATGTCTTTGGTCACGAGCTTGGGCGCCGAAGCCCCCGGAATCAAAACCGCGCCGATCACGAGATCCGCTCCCAGAACATAACGCTCGATCGATGCAGTGCTGGATTGAATAACGCGCGCGCGATTCCCGAAATGTCTATCGAGGTCGCGGATGCGGTCATGGTTTTGTTCAAGTATAACAACATTGGCCTGCATGCCGCATGCCATCTCCGCGGCGTGATAACCCGACACACCGCCGCCAAGTACGACAACCTTTGCAGGCTCAACACCCGGCGATCCGCCGATCAAACGGCCACGGCCACCAAGATGCTTTAATAGATATGCGCCGCCAACCTGAATGGACAAACGTCCTGCGATCTCGCTCATGGGGGCCAAAAGCGGCAAACCTTTACCGCCCGCGCCTGTTACGGTTTCATATGCAATGGCGACGCATTTGGAATCGATCAAACCTTGCGCCTGCTCGGGGTCCGCGGCCAGATGCAGATAGGTGAATAATACCTGCCCGTCGCGGAGCATCTTGCATTCCTGCGGCTGGGGTTCTTTGACCTTGATGATCATGTCCGCCTTCGCGAAAATGGCTTTGGGGCCTTGGATGATTTCGGCGCCCATGGCCTGATAATCGGCATCGGTGAAATTGATGCCCGCACCGGCCCCGCTTTCAACCAACACTTTATGGCCTTTGGAGGTGAATTCCTTAACGCTGTTGGGCACCAAACCCACGCGGTGCTCTTGGGCCTTGATCTCTTTGGGCACGCCGATAATCATATGAATTCCTCCTTTAAAAACAGCAGATTAACACGTTATTTTTTGGCCCGCTATGGGCTAATTCCTTCACAATTTGTTAAATACATTTCGATAATGTTAGTGTTGTTTCATAGCAGTTTCAAAGGTTTCTAGGGACTAAATATGGGTTGGCTCGAAAAAGCGGTTGTCGGAGAAATATTAGGCGAATTGCCGCGCGAACAGCGCGGCATGGCCCAGAGTGTAATCCGTGACATATTTGGCGGCGCGACCGGTGAAGGCGTTGTTCGCGGCGTTGCCAACAGCGTTTTGACAGGCGAAGCCAGAGATATCGACAATCCGATTTTACGCCGTGGAGCGCAGGACGCACTGGGCGCAGAGCGCAGTCAGAGAATTCGGGAACAACGCGAAGACGAAGCCATAGAGCGTAGAGAACGACGCGATCGTGAACGCGATTAAGTGCAAGCCCGTTATGGACGTGGCCCTCTGGCGAACAGAGATGTTCTTCCCCCCGCCCGTCAGGACGACAGCACGGTTACCATCATTCCCGAAACAGATGTTGTTGATACGGCTGCTGCGGCCCAAGATCAGGATGTGACCATTATTCCGGTTTCTGGTGCAGGACCTGTAGTCCCACCCTTAAGCGCCCAACCACTGGTGATTATCCAGCCTGAACCCGTGGCAGACGCAACTCCCCATGTAGTTTCGGATACGACAAGAGCGATAGCACTCGACAGAACGGCAGATCGTCCAGCTGATTCAGCTGCGGAAGTAGAGACGTCGCCTTACACAGTAACAACGGGTCAAAGCTGGACCGACATCATCAATGATAAATTCCCAGAAAATAACTTCTCGCAGGATCATAGAGAACGCCTTGTGGACCACATGGTTCATCTTAACGGCATCACGAATCCGAATTTGATACAGGCTGGCCGCGAACTGCAACTGCCTGACAGCTCTGTGGTGCCCGGTGATGTGCCTGCCCTCGACTGGGCAGGAATCAAAGCGGAATACCGTCAGAACCGCGCCGCATCTGTAGAAGTTTCAGCAGATGCTCCAGCGCAAACCCCTTCCGGAGCACGACTGCCTGTGGCTTTCGACTCCAGCATACAGGGTCAAACCCAGACCTACGGCGGCTTCAACAACAACAGATTTGATATCTGACGATTTCAAAAAATCTCTGATCTTTTTATGAACTCGAACATCTCTTAGATGTTTGTTAACGAACGTCTGTCACTCTGCCGTTACGAAATGCCTCTAACATTTCACAATTCGCAACAAATTCTGCCCTTATTCATGGGCAAATTACCCATCATTGAAACACCTAAACCTTATTCAACGGAGCCACATATGACTTTAGACCTTACCGAATGCGAATTCCTCGCCTGCGATTCCCACATCATCGGCATCATCCGTGACCTCGAAGCCGCCAGAAACATGGTCAAGGCGTAACCACCGACGCCTTGCCTTCTTCCCTCCAATAGGTCCTGACCTTTGGAATTTTTACGCCTTCTGGCAATATCTCGACGTCTTCCGTGCCCTTCACGTATTTATCGAAGAACGCCAGCGCGGTCTGGTTGATGATGCTTTCATAGCCCTTGTCGCGAAGCGTCGACGCATAATGCCCCGCCCCGTCCAACTCCACCAAATACTTGGGCGCCTTCGCCTGTGCATAGGCGGTTTTTTTTACATTCGGCGTCACATCGATGTCTTTGGTACCGCCTTGATACATCACGGGGATATTGATTTTTGCAATCCCGTGCGTCGGGTAATAGGGCGTCGCAAACGGTGAAAAGACCAGCACCGCCTTAAAACGCTTGTCCTTCCAAGACGGCCACGCCCCCGCCAGCCCCAGCACCGTGTACCCGCCCAACGAATGGCCGATCAGTCCCATCTTGTCGGTGTCGATGTAATTCTTGTACTGGCGATCATCGAGCATAGACGACACGGCGAACAAAAGATCATCACGCCTGTCGGCCTCCGTCTTGTCCGTCCACATATCGGGCTTGCGAAATGGTTTTTCGGGACGGAAAGATTTGTTGGAACGCCATGCCTGAAGCTTCGATGCCAATCCGTCCGTGTAACTCCTGCAATTAGCATCTTCGTGATCGGGCGCGATGACTATGTAACCGCTATCTGCTAGATATTGCGTAAGCCATAAACTCTGCATCGCACACCCGCGAAACCCATGACTAAAAACCAGCAACGGCCATTTCTCCTCAGACGATTGGAATTCAGGCGGCAACCAGATTTTCACACTAGGCTCGCGTTTTTGCGTCTCCGCTTTTTGCGTCTTCTCCGTCGATGTCGCACCCATATAGGTTCGCATGGCGGGTTTGACGTTTGGATCGTTGACTTGATCCTGTGCAAAGGACTGCGATGTCAGGAAAAGAAATGCAAGGAACGACATAAAAAATTTCATTCCATCAACCTAACACAAATCGGGGAGAAATGGAGGGAATGGTGGGCGTTGAGAGGGTCGAACTCCCGACATCTTCGGTGTAAACGAAGCGCTCTACCACTGAGCTAAACGCCCGCATTCGCGGAAGCGGTATAAATACATATGGCCATGAGGTTTTGCAACCCCAAAAACGGCAGGACATGGCCACAAAAAACCCCGCATTTCTGCGGGGTTTCATGTTGGAAAATCGGACGCTTACTTGTTAACGGCGTCTTTCAGTTCTTTACCGGCTTTGAATTTTGCTTGTTTGGAAGCTGGGATCTTGATGGCTTCGCCCGTGCGCGGATTACGGCCTGTGGTCGCTGCGCGGTTGGTAACGTTGAACGTACCGAAGCCTACGAAACGGGCTTCTACGCCTTTTTGCAGCGTGGTCGTGATGCCACCGAATACGGCTTCAACGGCTTTCGTTGCGTCGGCTTTCGTGATTTCGGCTTCTTTGGCTACGTATTCGATGAGTTCTGCTTTGTTCATGGGTATCCCCTTGTGTTGTTGTCAGGTCGAAAATTTATCAATCGTCAGGCACGAAAATACGCCTTCGGAAAACTACCGAAAACAGGTCTCAAACAGGCTGGAGCCCTAGAGTTTCCTTGGTTTCGGACGACTCTGTTTTAGGCTTTTTACGAGGAATACTCAATGCCGAATTGCGTCGGAACCCTTATTTTCCGCCGTTTCTGAGGAAATTGGTTCAATTTTACCGCTATCCTCTTGAAGTGGCTCAGGAATTCGGATCAGAGCATGGGCAAGAACCTCTTCGATCGTGTTCACGGGGACGATCTCGAGGCCCTTTTTAACCTTATCAGGAATATCCGGAAGGTCTTTGGCATTGTCTTTTGGGATTAAAACTTTACGTATTCCACCCCTGTGCGCCGCCAGCAGTTTTTCTTTCAAACCGCCGATTTCAGTGACGTAACCGCGGAGGTTAATTTCGCCCGTCATCGCGATGTCTTTTCTAACTTCTATGCCGGTCAATGCAGAAATAATCGCTGTTGTCATGGCGGCACCGGCAGACGGACCGTCTTTCGGGGTAGCGCCTTCAGGAACGTGCACGTGAACGTTCGTCAGATTCAATTTGTCAAAATCGATACCGTAACGTTTCGCGCGGGACTTGATCAGCATCTCTGCCACCGTGATGGATTCTTTCATCACTTCTTTCAAGTTACCCGTTGTCGTAACTTTACCGTCTTTACCCGGAAGCGTAACCGCTTCGATCGATAACAGGTCGCCGCCGAATTCGGTATAGGCAAGACCCGATACGATACCCACGCGGTCTTGATCATCCACTTCTCCGAAGCGGTATTTGCGGATGCCTGCGTATTTTTCGAGGTTGCCGGGCGTAACGTTGACCCTCTCCTTGCCTTTCATCAAAATCTCTTTGATTGATTTGCGGCAGATATTGGCGATTTCACGCTCAAGGCTACGGACACCAGCTTCACGCGTGTAGAAACGGATCAGGTCGCGGATCGCCGTATCGCTGATGGTGATTTCGCTTTGTTTCAAACCGGCCATTTTGATCTGCTTGTTGATCAGGTGCTGGCGTACGATCTGGATCTTCTCGTCTTCGGTGTAACCAGAGATACGGATGATCTCCATGCGGTCCATCAAAGGCTGCGGCATCTTGAGCGTGTTCGCCGTACAGATGAACATGACGTCGGACAGATCGTAATCCAGTTCCAAATAATGGTCATTGAATTTGCTGTTTTGTTCGGGGTCTAGCACCTCGAGCAAAGCGGAGGAAGGATCACCCCTCCAGTCCGAACCCAACTTGTCAATCTCGTCGAGAAGGAACAAAGGGTTGGATGTTTTGGCTTTCTTCATGCCTTGAATGATCTTGCCCGGCAAAGCGCCGATATATGTGCGTCTGTGGCCGCGGATTTCGGATTCATCCCGCACACCGCCCAAGGACATACGAACGAAATTGCGGTTCGTGGATTTGGCGATCGATTGCCCCAGAGATGTTTTACCCACACCGGGAGGACCGACGAGGCAAAGAATGGAGCCGCGCACTTTACCCGTTCTTTGTTGAACGGCGAGATATTCCAAAATGCGTTCTTTTACTTTCTCCAGACCGTAATGGTCGGAATCGAGAATTTTCTTGGCTTCTTTAATATCTTTTTTAACACGAGAACGTTTGTCCCATGGAACGGACAATACCCAATCAAGGTAATTGCGCACGACCGTCGCTTCCGCAGACATCGGTGACATCTGACGAAGTTTTTTTACTTCGGCCTTGGCTTTTTCGCGGGCTTCTTTGGAAAGACGCGTTTCAATAATTTTCTTTTCAAGTTCGCCAATTTCATCCAGACCGTCTTCACCTTCGCCGAGCTCTTTCTGAATGGCCTTCATTTGCTCGTTCAGATAATACTCGCGCTGGGTTTTTTCCATCTGACGTTTGACGCGGTTGCGAATGCGTTTCTCAACTTGCAGAACGCCGATCTCACCTTCCATGAAGCCATAAACTTTTTCAAGGCGCTCTGCCGTGTTCGCGAGCGTCAGCAATTCCTGCTTTTCGTCGATCTTCAAGGAAAGATGCGAAGCGATCGTATCCGCCATTTTCGAAGCTTCTTCGATCTGGTTGACCGAAACGATAACTTCAGGTGGAATTTTCTTGTTAAGCTTCACGTATTGTTCGAACTGCGCAACAACGGCGCGGGCCAGGGCTTCAAGCTCCTCACCCTTGATTGCCTCGTCCCTCATCGGCTGAACGAAAGCTTCGATAAAATCGGGGCGATCCGTAAAGCCGGTGATTTGGACGCGCTCCGTACCTTCGACCAGAACCTTTACGGTTCCATCTGGCAATTTCAAAAGCTGGAGAATGGAACCTATGGTTCCGATGCGATGAATGTCTTTGGAGGTCGGATCGTCTTCCGAAGGTGATTTCTGGGTGACCAGTAAAATCTTCTTAGATTCCGACATAACGGATTCCAGCGCTTTGACGGATTTTTCACGCCCCACGAACAGCGGAACGATCATATGCGGAAATACGACTATGTCGCGCAACGGCAAAACGGCAAAAACGTCTTTGGAACTGGCACCCGTCATGATTTTTTCCTTATCTTTCGACCCGAAAAGCCCCAGCTTTTATCGGCCATGATCTTTCATTATATCATAGGAGATGGGCGTCTTTGGTTAAGATTTCAAGGGTTGAAACCCATCCAAACCCGCAAAACCCCGTTAAAACAGCCATTTTAAACCTATACGCCATTAACCAAAACATGTTTTGGTGCTGCGTTGCGACAACGCTATTTCTTCTCAGGTTCTATCTGTGCGCGCTCTTCCACGACTTCATCGATCAAACCGAATTTCTTAGCCTCTTCGCCGGACATGAAATTATCGCGGTCCATAGCTTTTTCGATGTCGGCGAGTTTGCGGCCCGTGTGCTTGACGTAAATATTATTGAGGTTCGCACGCAGACGCAGAATTTCTCTCGCCTGAATTTCAATGTCAGTCGCCTGACCCTGCGCCCCGCCGCTTGGCTGATGGATCATGATACGGGCGTTGGGAAGCGCGAAACGCTTGCCTTTGGCGCCGGCCGTCAAAAGCAACGAGCCCATGGATGCCGCCTGACCGATACACACGGTAGATACGGCGGGTTTGATATATTGCATCGTGTCGTACATCGCCATACCGGAGGTCACGACGCCGCCCGGGGAGTTGATGTAGAATGAAATGTCTTTGGTTGGGTTTTCGGATTCCAGAAACAGGAACTGGGCGCAGATCACAGATGATACGCCATCTTCCACCTGACCCGTCAGAAAAATGATGCGCTCTTTCAAAAGACGCGAATAAATGTCAAAGGCGCGTTCACCGCGGTTTGTCTGCTCGATAACGGTCGGGACAAGATAATTTTGATAAATATCAACGGGGTCGCGGTCGCGGGGGAACATAGACATGGGGGGAAAGCTCTCTCTTATATGATGTGAGTCGGTACAATTAACGTATCGCCCGCCCTGGGTTTATTCAAGGGCTAAAAAGGCGCACAAATACGACGTTTATACATAAGGCTTTGGTTTGGCACCCATCACGAACCGCGCCACATACATCAATGGTGTCTCCGCGAACGACAGCGCATATTTAATGACGAGGTTCGAAACGATGATCGAAACCAGAACCTCATTCGGCAGCGTGCCGTAAAATGCCACGCAGAAGAACAAGATGGTCAAAAGGAAATGCGTGACCAGCGCGGAAAGCGTCGCACGGAACCATAACTGCCCGTACCAGCCCTTACCTTCCTTGTCCTTGAAGAATTTATAGATATTGGCGTCGATGAACAAAAGCATGTGGGAAAGCACTGCGGCCAGCGTGACACGCGGCGTCGCGGCGAACACCACATCGACAGCTTCCTTGTATTTTCCATCACCTTCCAGCGTCAGCCAGCCTGAAGTGAGAATGAACAGGTAAAACAGAAACTGCATCCCCGCCATGTTCAGCACATATTTTATGGCGTCGCGTTTGGAATAAAATTCGGTAAGGCAGTTGATGGCGAGGAAGTTCATGCAGTAAAGAAGAACGATCCAGAGCGTCGTAAATCCAAAAATTTCGATCTCATATCCCACCACTGCGTTGCTGGCGACAATATTGAAAGCGCCAAAGGCAAACACGAATTCCTTGCCCAGCCTGCAGGCCCCGATAATCATCGCCGCATACACGATCAGCGAACCGATAAACATTATTTCGTTCACGAATATTCCCCTCAAAGAAAACATCCCGCTTTTGGCGGGATGCTGCAAGTCTTACTTAACTCTAACGGCCTCTTATCAGCCGTTGTAGTTGCGGTGCAGGCGGTGATCATAACCGCACCAGGAATGAATTTTCAGGGCGCGCAGCGTTTCCGCCGTCAGTTTACCGTTACCGGGCAGATGGCGTTCAGCCTGATAGCCTCTTACGGCCTTGGTTGTGATCGGACCGTAAACGCCGTCGATAGGACCTGAAGGATAACCGGCTTGGTGCAGCGCGGTCTGCAGCGCCTTCACATCGGACGCTTTAACATCCTTACGCTCGGCAAAATCGTAATCCAGCTTGGGGCCGTCGCCGTCATTGGTGTAGCTGCAGTTATACGAGTGGTCGCCTGCCATAACCGGCGATGCGGCCGTCATAACCGCCATAAGAACTGCAAAAACGAAATACTTCATGTCTCTCTCCTTAAGTTTTTTATAGATTAATTGATAATGTAAGACGGGTAATAGATGGCATATAATGTACCCCTATTCGCCTTATCCGCTAAATGGAAAATGCTTAACATTCAGGCCGTAAAAAACCCCGCTTTCGCGGGGTTTTGAATTATTCGTCTTTTTTGGCCTTTTTGGCTGAGGGCTTTTTCTTGGCCGCGCCTTTTTTTGGCTTCAATTCAGCATCTTCTTCCTCGCGGGTCAGTTCCTCGACGGAAACTTCTTTGTCCGTGATGGTGGCATCCTTGAAGATCAACTCGACAACCTTCTCTTCAAATATCGGCGCGCGGAGCATATCAAGAGCCTGACGGTTTTTCTGATAGTGTTCGAAAACCATCTTTTCCTGACCAGGATATTTCTGCGCTTCGGCGATAACCGCGCGCTGGATTTCCTTGTCATTGACGGTCACTTTGTTGACAGTGCCGACTTCGGACAGGATCAAGCCCAAACGAACGCGACGCTCCGCGATCATCTGCAGTTCTTCTTTTTCTTCATCCGTAAGGTCTCCGCCTTCAGCAGGGTTCGCCTTACGCTCGGCTTCGATCTGGGCAAGGATGCCTTGATATTCGGCTTCGACCATGTTTTCAGGCACTTCGAAATCATGCTTTTCATCCAGAACGTCGAGCAGAGCGCGCTTCAACTTCATACGGGAATGCATTTCATATTCTGCATTCATTTGCTGTTCAACGGCGGCGCGGAGGGCTTTGACGTCTTCCATCCCAAGCTGCTTGGCCAATTCGTCATTGATCTCAGCGGCTGTGGCTTCGTTAACGGATTCAATCACAGTATCGAAGATAGCGTCACGGCCAGCAAGTTCGGTCGCGCCGTAATCTTTGGGGAACTTTACTTTTACTTCAACCGTTTCACCGGCTTTTTTGCCGACCAGTTGTTCTTCGAAGCCGGGGATGAAGCGGTTGGAACCGAGTTCTAGTTCAATGCCGTGCGCATGCATACCTTCATGCTGGACATTGTCGTCCGCCGTACGGCCATGGAACGTGATAACGGCGATGTCGCCCGTTTTCGTGGCGCGGCCTTCAACAGGTTTCAGGGAGCGGTTGCTTTTCGCAACGCGCTCCAGCGTTTCATCGATGATTTTTGCTTCAACTTTCGCGACGGGGCGCGTCAGTTTCAGGCCCTTCAGGTCCACCACTTCAACGGTGGGGAGTTTTTCGAACTGCATGTTGAAGATCAGGTCCTTGCCTTCATCGAATTCTTTGACTTCGATTTTGGGCTGCATCGCGGGGCGGATGTTCTTTTCTTTGAACACTTTTGCGGAAGCGTCATTGACGACGAGTTCCAGCACTTCACCCATAACGGCGCGGCCGTATTTTTGCTCGAGCATTTTCATCGGCACTTTGCCGGCGCGGAAACCAGGCAACTTGGCGGTCTTGCCCACTTCTTTGAGGCGCAATTCCTGCTTCTTCTTGATGTCGTTCGCCGGAACGGTAACTTCCAGTTCGACTTTCAGGCCTTCGGTTTTGAT
>JBEIHF010000004.1:0-92138 GCA_040381535.1 Micavibrio sp.
TCTATCGTACACGGCACGTATGGCAAGAAGATCGGCGGGACGGAAGACGGCGGCGAGACTCTCGCGGCGGAATAGCCCGTATTACAAGCTTTCGATAAAACCCGCTCCCCCACCGGTGCGGGTTTTTTCTGTTCGAAGGGCGGCAAATGGCCTATAAAACAAATAATCAACGTTATGGACCCGAATTCCCGCATGAACGACTTGTTGAAATTTTTATCAAAGACGCTGCATCCCCTGGGTTACCAGATACGCCCCCGCAACGGCCTGACTTTTTTAAAAGTGCCTGCGTTGGAAACACGGGAAAACGCGGACAATGTCGGCGCAATTCGCACTCTGATGCAGACGGCCGTTCCTGTTTTGCCGGAAGGCGACCTCAACAGTATTCACATCGTCCTTCGCACCTGTCTTCGCCAGCACCGCAATATCAACCCGCGTCCGCGCCTGACCGGCAAAGATCCGTTCGAAAACGGATATCGCTGCGTGCGATCACTCATACGTTCCATCAATCACGCGTTGTCAACGGCGCCGCACCTTAAAATCCATCTGACGATACTGGATGACAGATCGGAAGCTGCCGCGGTCGAGATATTGAAATCCATCGCCGCAGAAGGGCGCGGCGGATTCGATTTGCACACCACCGAACAGGCGGGGCAAGGCGCATCGTTGTATCAGGCGTTTGCAGAATGTCGTGCCAAAGACACACTCATCTATTGTGTCGAGGATGATTATCTTCATGAGATGGATGGCATTTACCGTCTGTGGGAATTTTACACATCCATGGCCGCGCAAACGGGCGGGCACATAGTTTTGTATCCGCAAGAACACACGCAGCTTTATTCCAAACATTATCCTTCGTACATCGTTCAGGGAGCGGACCGCCATTGGCGCAGCATACGCCATGCGACCCACACATTCATGACGCACGGAAATGTCTTAAACCGTTACTGGTGTTTTTTCGAAAACGTCAAATATGTCGGCAACAAGAAAAAACGCCGCGCGGGATCCGAAACAAAAACCACCGATCGTCTTTTCACAAAAATTCCGGGGTTTTCACCGTTAAAACCCTGCGCCGTACATTTGCAATATGAAGAGCTGCTCCCGCCGTTTTATCATTGGGAAAAATTATGGGATGAGAACGCGGCGGATGCGCCTTCGCGCATTTTCTCCGCCAAAACCGTATAGGACCCAAAAACGTTGCGAATATCGGGCGCATGGATTTCGTGTTGCGCATTCGCTTGGCTGCCTATGTCATCAAGAACAAATACATCCCCGTGCTTTCCAGCGCATCGATGCGCTACCGCTTGCCGCTTTTGCCGTTTCAAAAATACGCGCTGAAAACACGCATCGTTTGCTGGGACGAGAAATGGGTGTTCATGGAGCACAGATTCGTCATCAGCGGCGGAAAGAAAGACGGCGCCGTTGCCGCCACAGGATTGGTCGAAGGCAGTTTATATTCTAAAAAGACGCGCGCCAGCATTCCGACGGGCGATATCATGATCGCCGCAGACCAGTCCCGCCATCCCCGCCTATATCGCAAAATGGCAGGAATCTGAGGATGTCTTACGCGCCGAATCTGCCCAAAAATAAGGGCTTTAGCGCTTTTTCTTTAATTTTCCGAAAAACCTGTTATTCTTCCCATAATTATAAAAACTTAAAAAAGTACAGGGAGTGCACAATGGGTATTATACAGAGAGCCGCGTTTGCGGCTGCCGTCGCCACGATTCCAATGGTCGGAGCGGCCCACGCACAAGAAGCACCAACCTCACCAATCACAACGACACAAGACGATGACCCCGGCATTCGCGCCGATGCAATTGTCCGCGTTCACGCCTCCACATTGGCGGATGGGGACATCAAATTCACCGAGCTTCCCTAACTCGGACTCAACATAGATTTCACGGACAATTTCCGGCTGGTCCTCAACGGCAACGTCATTTCACCGCCCGGTGAGAATATGGGCACGATCGGTTTGGACAGCTCACGATTCCTGGTCGGCGATGCGTTCGCGCGTTTCAAATTGAATGACGGTAGCACATATATCAATCTGGGCCAGTTCGAGTGGGCATATGGTCAGGATTTCGGCGAAGCCTGGGTGCAATCGGGCGTGGGGCCCGCTGCACCGCAAATTCTGGACGAGCCATCGTTCGCCGCGCACGGCATTCCGCAACTACGCGGTATTCAGGTGGAGCATACCGCCGCATTGTCCGATAGAAATTCCGTTTATATGACGGGTGTGCTGGGACAAAACGATTATAGCGACGATGTGCAAGGCATGGCGCTCGCCCGATACACGCACACAGGCGAAGACGGCGGTACACTTTCGCTCACAGGGCAGTATCTTTCCCGCGCATCAGGAGACGGCACCGAGCAAGGATTGTTCGGCATATTGCAGGTCAGACATGCCGTGAATGATAGCGTTGCATTGCGCGGCGATATCGAAGTCGGCGCGATATCCAATGTCGGCGGTGTCAGCGGCCAAGACGGCACCTATTTTGCGGCGCGCGGATTTGCGGATTTCACCCATTCTGACCGTTTCAGCACATATCTGGGCATCGGTGCGTTCCATGAAGCGGCGGGCGATGAGTATCAAGCCATAGAAGGCGGCGCGGCCTTCAAGCTCACCGACAATCTGACAGCGCATGCGGGCCTCGGATACGCCAACGGAGGCTTCGCGCAAGGGCTTTCGACCACGGCAGGCCTTACCTATAGGCTACAGTTCAATTAAGCCCAAAAGGTTGAATAACCGAGCCTATGGTGCTATGTGTCTCCTTTCGTATTCAAGGAGACACATATGGGCCTGCCGCATTGGGATATGAACGAAATTCCCTATCAGAATATCGATATGGGCAAAGTCACGCCTGATTTGCTCAAAGTCGTCAAGGCTGTGGCGCTCGTGGAATACAACGCGGTGGCGTATTCTTCGTATTTGAAAAAAGTTTTCCATGACGATCCCGAATTCCAGACCATGTCCGAATGCTGGGCCACCGAAGAAGTACAGCACGGCAAATCCTTAGGCAAATGGGCGGAAAAAGTCGATCCTTCGTGGAGCCTCGAAGACGCCATGGTAAAATTCCGCGCGGGTTACAAAATCGAACATCTGAACAACTATACATCCGTGCGTGGTTCGCGTTCCGCCGAGATGGTCGCGCGCTGCATGGTGGAAACAGGCACATCTTCTTATTACACCGCCATCGGCACATCAACGAATGAACCTGTGCTCAAGGAAATTTGCGCGAAGATCGCAGGCGATGAATTCCGCCATTACAAATTGTTCTATGATACGTTGAACCGTTACCTGAAAATGGAAGACATGTCGCGGATCCAGCGTTTGAAGGTTGCGTTGTCGCGCATCGCGGAATCGGAAGACGATGAATTGTCTTACGCGTTCTTTGCCGCGAACGCGAACGACAATGAAGAATATGACCGCAAAGTGTGGGGCCGCGAATATATGAAAAGGGCCTATTCATACTATCAAGCGCCGCAAGTAGACCGCGCCGTCGCCATGGTTTTCAAGGCGTGCGGCTTCGACCCCAAGGGCCTCGCCGGAAAAGGCGTATCCAAAATCGCGTGGTGGTTGATTCAAAAGAACGTAAAGAACGCCGAAGCAGTAGCCAAGCAAGCAGCCTAGTTTTTACAAGCCGCCATTTTCGGGCCGCTCGAGGCGTATTCTTCGGGTGTGTCGATAAGGCCGTTTTTACGGGCGAGTTCATCGGTCATCCCCTGCATGATATAGACCTCGACCGCGTCGGCGATGCTGGCCTTGAAATTTTCGACCGTTTGTTCGACATCCTTGCCTTCGACATAGGGCTGCGCATTTTCCATGGTGGAAATCATCACCGGCAAATCATGCTGTAATTTTTTTATGAAAGTATCGACCGTATCGCGGTTGGCCATGTAATGGCGATATTCATGTTCATGGACGATATTGAAACGGCAACCGCCCCTTTTGAAATCGCTCGGGATGACGATTTTGGTGCGGAATATCATGGAGAGTTCGACCTCTTCCACATAAACACAATAATACACGCCGTATTTATCGTATTTTTTTACATTCAATTTATAACCCGAGATAAGGCCCGCCGCGCCTTCGGCATAGCCGAGCGTTTCCATCGCCGAAGAGTTCCAGACTTTTTGCATACCGTTTTTCTTGAGCCAGCTTTCTTTCATTTTAGCTGACTCTCTGGTGTCGTTGATTTTCAGAGAGGATGTTTTTAGGTCATAAAGAGGTTCAGGAAGTTCGGCCTGCACGACTATTTTCGTGGCGAAGGGTTTGATATCGCTGCAGCCCGCGGCGAAAGCGGCGGACGACGCTACCGACATTATAGCCAGTGTAAAAATTCCTATCACAAGAATACGGTGAAGATTTCCCATACTCTTTTATACAAGGAGCAGGTTACGATTTGGTTAGCAAAGAGTTAAAGATTTATCCCCTGGCTTTGGCGTAGTGTTCCGAGACCGTGTTCCAATCCACCACATTCCACCATGATTTCAGGTAGTCCGCGCGTTTATTAAAGTAGCGCAGGTAATAAGCGTGTTCCCAAACATCGTTGGCCAGAATCGGGGTGCCGCCGATTTCCACAACATCCATCAGCGGGTTGTCTTGATTGGGCGTAGAGATAATTTCCAATGTTGTTTCGCTGGCCACGACAAGCCATACCCATCCGGAACCGAATTGTTTCGTTCCTGCTTCTTCGAATTTCTTTTTAAAATCTTCGACCGTGCCGAACGAGTCTTCTATAGCTTTTTTCAATTCGCCGGACATGGTGGTTGTCTCAGGCGTCATGATGTTCCAAAAGAAGGAATGGTTCCAGTGCCCGCCTGCATTGTTGCGCACGGCGGCGGGGTATTTTGAAACTTCGCTAATAATATCATCCAACATTTTGTCTTTGAGCGCAGGGGATTTTGCGACTTCCTCGTTAAGCTTGTCTACATAGGCCTGATGATGTTTTCCGTGATGTATTTCCATCGTCTGTGCATCGATCGCTTTTTCCAGAGCATTTTTCGCGTATGGTAATTTCGGCAGTGTGAACGGACCCGATATTTTCGGCGCGTCCGTAGCCGCGTGCGCGAATTTCACGGGTGAAAAATAATGAAGCGCCGAAAGAACGAACGGCGATGCGGCAAGGTAGGATAAGAAGGTGCGTTTGGAAATCATTGTGTTCATATAATTCTCCTGTAAGACACTCTATAAACGCACGGGCAGGAGGATGGTTCAACCCCCCTTTATCAGCTTCGGCCCCCTGCATCGCGGGGCAAGTCAAGACGGTACAAAAGAAATAATTTATGCCGCATGGCCGCAAATTCTGGTAGAATCAAATAAGTTGTTATCTGTTTCTTGACCGCACGCGTCCATTTCAGCAAGGGTTCTCCTTGATACCAGAAAGACCAACACATCCCGTATCCTTCAGAGGCGTGCCCCTAGAGCCCGCCGAATCTGAAACGGTTTCCGACCGCCTCCCCGCTGCCAGCCGCAGGACCTTATGTCCCGCGGCTTTTTTGTTTCTTTAAAGTCATTATCGCCTCCAACCCCGCTACCCACAGGAAGGATTCTAAATGTCTAAAAAAATGAAAAAAAATAACAATCATGACAAAGGCCGCATGCACAAGAACGGAAATGTGGTCCATCCTGCTTTCGACGACAGCTGGCACCCGCTCGACGACGAAATAGACCAGCGCCGCGACCAGAGCTATGTGAAGACCGTCCGCCCCCGTACCGACGGACAGCGCGACCTTATGGAAGCCATCGCCGCCCACAACCTGACCATCGCCATCGGCCCCGCCGGAACGGGCAAGACCTATCTTGCCATCTGCGCCGCCGTGGAAGCGCTCGAAAAAGGGAAAGTGGAAAAGATCATCCTATCCCGTCCCGCCATGGAAGCAGGCGAATCGCTTGGCTTCCTGCCGGGCGACATGCACGAGAAAATGGCCCCCTATCTAAGACCTTTGTATGACGCGCTTGGCGACAGATTGGGCGGGAAAAAAGTCCGCCAGTATATGGATGATGGCACCATCGAAATCGCTCCTGTCGGTTTCATGCGCGGACGGACTTTGAACAACGCGTATATTGTCATCGACGAAGCGCAGAACTGCACCTACGGACAGCTCAAGATGTTGCTCTCCCGTCTTGGCTGGAATTCGACGATGGTGGTGACGGGCGATCCCGGACAATCGGATTTGCTTCCCGGTGTGTCAGGGCTTTCCGACGTTGCCGACAAGTTCGACGCCCTGCCCAATATTGCGGTGGTGCGCCTTGGCCAAGCGGACATCGTGCGCCATCCTTTGGTCGCGGAAATGCTCGAAGTTTTATAGTCCTCCTCTAAAGTCGTTCCAAAATCTTAGGAAAGCGCCGGAAAACCATCTTCCGGCGCTTTTCCCATGGTGGACAAGATGCGCCCGCGGCTTTATAAAAAACCCATGACAAAACAACGCATTCTTATCCTCGTTCTTTCCGTTATCGCGGGGCTCGGTATCGCCGCGCTCCTATTTATGGTCGAAAAAAACTTGGCCGTGCAATCGAGCAGCGAACTTCATGCTGTAACCGAAGACAAATTCGGCGGGCCGATAAACCTTACCGACCAGAACGGCAACAAAGTCACCGACGTGGATTTCGCGGGCAAATACAGATTGATGTTTTTCGGATTCACATTCTGTCCCGCCATCTGCCCCACTGAACTTTCGAAAATCACCAGCGTGTTGAAAACCTTGGGTGATGCGGGGAAGAACATCCAGCCGATTTATGTCACCGTGGACCCAGAGCGCGACACGCCGGACAAGATGAAAAACTATGTGTCCTTGTTCCACCCGTCGTTGGTCGGCCTTACTGGCAGTCCGCAGGAAATCAAGGACACGCTCAAGGCGTATAAGATTTACGCCGCGAAGGTACAGCAGGAAGGTTTGACCGAATACACGATGGACCATTCGACCTTCACCTATTTCATCGCCCCCGATGGCCGCCTTTTGCATATTTTTAAACTAGACGACACGGCCCCCTTCATGGCGGAGACGATTTCCGCATGGCTGGCACAAGAATCCCCAAGCAAAACCCCGAATTAACGCAACGGAATGCTCGATGCGGGTTTTTATTATTCTTCGAGCATTCCGTTGAGCTTTAAGGCAAGGCCCATCGAGCCGCTGACCTTTAATTTGCCTATCATGAAAGCGATGTTGGGGTCCTGATCCCCTTTAATGATTTTTTCAAAGGTCTCCAGAGACGTGGTGAGCGTGACTTCCGCTTCTTTGTCCTCAAACGTAATCACGGGCGGAGACTGTGTGGCATCCACGAACATAATGCCATCGGAATAAAAATCGAATTTTGCGGTGTGGTTGAATCCGTTCATGCGGGTTTTCATTTTTTCTGCAATTTCTTCGAGTGACATTACTTCCTCCTATTGCCAAGCTTTATTGCCATACGGGCATGTTGTCGATGAGGCGCGCCTTGCCGACGCGAACGGCGGCTAGAACGCGCAAATCCTTTTGTCCTCTGAGCGGCAGGCCAAACGTGTTGGCATCGCGCACGGTGACGTAATCCACGGAAGCAAAGCCCGCTTTCAATAAGTCGTCATGCGCTTCTTTTTCCGCCGACGCCACATCCTTTCCCAGACGCACATCGCCCGCGAGATGGGCGAGGATTTTGTTGAGTTGGATCGCTACCTGATATTGATCGTCTGACAGATAGGCGTTGCGGCTTGATAGTGCCAGTCCTTCGGAATCACGCACCGTGGGCACACCGAAAATTTCTACGGGAATATTGAGGTCCTTCACCATACGTTTTATGACCTGCAATTGCTGGAAATCCTTTTCACCGAAAAGCGCGATGTCGGGCTGGCACTGGATCAGCATTTTGGAGACGACCGTTGCTACACCTTCGAAGAAATGGGGGCGGCACTCGCCTTCCAGCGGCTGTGATACATTGGCGACCTTTACCGACGTCGAAAAACCGTCGGGATAAATTTCATCGGGACGCGGCAGATATACGGCTGTCGAATTGACGGTTTTCAATCTTTCGAGATCGGCATCCAAAGGTTGCGGGTAGCTCCCCAGATCTTCGGTCGGCGCGAATTGTTTCGGGTTCAAGAATATATAAGGAATGCAGACATCGGATTTTGCCAAACCTTGGCGTACCAGTTCCATATGGCCTTCATGGATCGCGCCCATGGTGGGCACAAAAGAAATGGTTTTTCCGGCTTTTCTGTTGTTTTGTACAAACGCGCGCAGAGCAGCGATGGATTCGAGTTTACGCATGGTGGCTATCTTAAAACGCGGATTCTTCCAAGTCCATCATGGATTTCGCGCCAGCCATGACCATTTTGGCGCGGGAATCCGCTTCGGGCAGCATACGTTCGAAAAAGAAGCGCGCAGTTTTTATTTTGGATTCGTAGAATTCTTTTTTGGACGCATCACCGTTTTTCAGTTTTTCCTGCGCAACCTTGGCCATGCGCACCCACATGAAGCCGAGCGCAACCAGAGCGAATTGACGCAGATAATCGGATGACGCCGCGCCCGCTTCATCGGGGTTTTTCAAACCTTTTTGCGCAATAAGTCCCGTAGATGCCTGCAATTTTGCAAACGCTTTTGTCAGCGGCATGACGAATTCTCCGAGTTCGTCATTGCCCATATTTTCTTCTATAAAATTATGGACAGGATGGAAGAAGCGGCGCAGCAGGCGTCCGAAACCCACGCCCATTTTGCGACCGACGAGATCCAGCGCCTGAATACCGTTGGTGCCTTCGTAGATCATCGCGATACGTGCATCGCGCGCATATTGTTCGACGCCCGTATCCCATATGTAACCATGACCGCCGTAGATTTGCATCGTGTTGGAAGCGATTTCAAATCCCATATCGGTTTGATAGGCCTTGATTATCGGCGTCATCAGCGCGACTAGATCTTCGGCTTCTTCACGCGCATGCGGATCAGGATGTTTTTCGGAGAAGTCCAATGCCATACCGATCCAGAGCGACATGGCGCGGCAGCCTTCAGTGACGGCTTTGGAAATCATCAACATGCGGCGCACATCTGGGTGAACGATGATCGGGTCCGCAGGTTTGTCGGGCGCTTTTGTTCCCGTCAGCGCGCGCATCTGTACGCGTTCTTTGGCGTAGTTTAATCCGTTTTGATAAGCGACTTCGGCGATGCCGAGGCCTTGCATACCCACGCCCAGGCGCGCTGTATTCATCATCGTGAACATGGCGCGCAGACCCTTATGCGCTTCACCGACCAGCCAGCCTTTGGAATCTTCGAAGTTGATGACGCAAGTAGCGTTGGCCTTGATGCCCATCTTATGTTCGAGCGAGCCGCATGTCACCGCGTTCACGCCCATCGTGTCGGCCAGATATTTCGGCACGACGAACAGTGAGATGCCTTTTACGCCTTCGGGCGCGTCGGGAAGTTTTGCGGGCACCAAGTGAATAATATTTTGCGTAAGATCATGTTCGCCCGCGGAGATAAAGATTTTCGTGCCGGTGATGTTGTAGGAGCCATCGCCATTCGGAATGGCTTTGGTGCGGATAAGGCCGAGATCTGTTCCGCAATGCGGTTCTGTCAGGCACATCGTACCCGACCATTCGCCTGTTACCAGCTTGGGAAGATAGGTATCTTTTTGTTCATCGGTGCCGTGCAGATAGAGCGCGTTGTAAGCGCCTTCGGATAATCCAGGATACATGCCGAACGACATGTTGGCAGAACAAATCATTTCCTGAATGGCAAAACCCACCGTCGCGGGCAGACCCATTCCGCCATATTTCGGATCGGCGACCGCGCCGCACCACCCCGCGCTCGCGAAGGCATCATAGGCTTCCTTGAAGCCCGCAGGCGTCGTGACTTTGCCGTTGTTCCATGTGCAGCCTTCTTTGTCGCCCGACTGGTTCAGCGGAAACAAAACTTCCTCGCACATCTTCGCGGCTTCTTCGAGGATGGAATCTATAAGGTCAGGTGTGGCGTCTTCATAGCCCGGTAAACTCGAAAGGCTCTCCGTGCCCAGCACTTCGTGCAAAACGAATTTCAGATTATCGAGGGGGGCTTGATAAACGGGCATAGATGATCTCCTGCTGGAAGAATAATATTAGATCAGAAATGTTTAAGAGCCACTGAAAATCTTTGTATACGGCACCGCAAAACTATTTCTCGTGACGGATCATGAATTGTATATGGTCGCGCACCTTGTCCGCGTCAGCCCCTTTAATATCCGCCAGAGCCTTATCGATTAGCGCTTTTTGTTGCTGGCGCATCATGCCAACCCGTACCGCGGAGAGCGTATCCTCGCCGATTTCTGCCGTCGCCTTCTTGGCATTGGCCTTGGCCTGCTCGATCAGCAGCTCGCGGTTGTTTTTGGCACCAGTTTCCGCGGGTTTAACGTCCTTACCGTTATTTTTCTTTTTCCAAAACATGATATTCTCTCATGATAACACAAGGATATTAAAGCATTTTTAACCCAAATAAGCGACCCTAATGATTGGATATTTTTCAAGTCACGGGGGTCTTTTCAATGTCAGAACAACCGAATCTCAAGCCGGTGGGCGAAATCGCGCCCGGCTATAACGACCTCAAATATTATTTTTCCAATTTGAACACGCTGTTCTCCATCCGCGGCATACTTGCGATGGATATGATGACGGCGATGCCTACAGGCGCCCTCCCGCGTCGCCTTCACGATATTTCAGCGATCACCAAACGTATCTATGCGGAAACATCTACCGCCGCGCTCGCAAAACTTCTGGAACAAGTTGAAAATGACGCTGCCAAAAATCCCGAAAAATGGGACAATTGGAATTCCGCGAACTTAACGGAAATGCGCCGCATCCATTCGCATCTGACGTCGCTTCCTCCAGACCTTTACATTGCGTCCGTGCAAATTGCATCCGAGGGCCGCAAACGCCACGCCGAGGCGTTGCAAGGCCAGACATGGAAAGACATTCAACCCTATATCACGCAGGTCGTAGATTTGTACCGCAAGATCGGTGAATTAAAACAAAAAAAATTCGAAGTTAAAACGCCGTATAAGGCGTTGTTGCTAGGCTATGCCAGCGACATCTCTTTGACGCAGATGGATGCACTCTATGATTCACTGCTTGAGCCTTTGGCTAAGCTACGCGACGCCGCGTTGCTCAAACAGCAACATCAGACGGCGCCTATTCCTTTAGACGGAGACTTTTCGCGCAGCGACCAGATGTGGTTGAACAAAACCATCCTTGAAATGATGGGATTCGATTTCACACGCGGCACGTTGCAGGTGACGGGTCTTTCCCCGATGGCGGGTGGATCTTCGGACGATACACGCATTTTGGTGCGTTGCGGTGATTCCGATTCCTTCCTCGATTCCATGGAAGACACGCTCTATCAGGGCGCACGCGGATTATACTTACAAAACCTTCCCCATGACTGGATCACACAGCCCGTGGGTCAAGACAGCGGTTCCTTGATGATGAATTCATTGTCGAATCTTTACGAGACTATCATCGGCCGCACGCCGCAATTCTTTGATTTTATCGCCGTGCGCGCGGAAGGCGTTTTCCGCCAGTTCAGAAACAAATCATTCGAACCGGAAAACCTATACCGTTTGAAAAAGATCATCACGCCCTCGGCCAAACGCAACGAGGCCGACGAGTTGACGAAAGTATTCCACGATGTTTTGCGTTATCGCATCGAACGCGACCTCATCAACGGCGATCTGGAGGTCAAAGACCTTCCCGAACGTTGGAACGAAGAGAGCAAAAAATATCTGGGTATTAAGCCCGCATCGCCCGAAGAAGGCCCGTTGCAAAACCCCGACTGGTTCACGGGACGCTTCGGCTTTATTCCGACAAACACGCTGTCGCAAATCATAGCCGCGACCCTGCATGAAAAACTCTATTCCGAAATGCCGGGTATGCCGGGCATGATCGAAAATGGCGATTTGCGCCCCATCAATGAATGGTTGAAGAAAAACATCCATGCCAAGGGCCGTTCCATCGGCACGCTGGAACTGGTCAAGCAGATCACAGGTGAGGAACTCTCCGCCGCTCCACTCCTCCAGCACTTAGAACGACGCTACTTGAGCGATAAGCGTTAATACTCTAATACCTATGGTATGAATTACCGCCATATTTATCACGTAGGCAATTTCGCTGATGTCATGAAGCATCTGGCGCTCACGCTCGTTCTTGAATATCTGCAGCGCAAGGATGCGCCTTTATGCATTATCGACGCGCATGGCGGGATCGGTATGTATGACCTCAATTCCCCGCAAGCGCAAAAGACACGTGAATGGGAAGAAGGCATCGGACAGTTCAAAGATGTGGCCGTGCCGGAAGATTTCAAAATCTATTACGATCTGGTGAAGCATGATTTGACGGCAGGACAATATGCGGGGTCGCCTAAACTCATCAACCGCATGCTCCGCGTGAATGATCGATTGATCGCCAACGAGTTGCACTCCGAAGATTTTGAAACCTTAAAAGAAAATCTGCGCCGCGAACAGAATGCGGTGGTGAGCAATCTCGATGCCTACGAATGTATTCGTGCCAATATTCCGCCGAAAGAAAAGCGCGGGCTCGTTTTGATCGACCCGCCGTTTGAAAAGACAGATGAGTTTCAAACGCTCATCAAACAAATGGGTGAATGGAAGAAGCGTTTTGCGACGGGCGTGTATCTTCTCTGGTATCCTATCAAATCGCATCTGGCAATCGGCGGGCTTAAAGAGGCGGCCACGGCGCTCGGCATTCCATCGACATGGTGCGTGGAAACGTTGATGTATCCTAGGCATGTCGAGAATGCATTCAACGGATCGGGACTTATCCTTTTCAATGCGCCCTATCAGGTGCCCGCCCGCTATGAAGCCCTCCTACCTTTCTTAAAGGAACGTCTGGGGCTTGTGGAAACAGCGTCCCAATGGCTGGTTTCAGACCGCTAAACCCCCGAAATCCCCCGGAAAAACTGTGTCCAAATGGCCACAGTCGGGGCAAAACTCGTTATGCGGCGTTGACTTTGGGGGCTGTAACTTCGATAGTTTTCCCCAGTTTAAACTTATAAATCGGGAGATTCTGATATGACGAAATTTGCAAAAATCGCATCTGTACTGGCAGTTGTTCTGGCTCTGGGCGCCTGCGCACAAGGCCACGCACAAAAAGAAAGCGTCGTTAACGGCGATGCTACTTTCAGCAACGCACAAAACAAGTAATTTTGGGGTTTGCCCCTGAATACAAAAGCCGCCCTTTACGGGCGGTTTTTTATTGGCTGAATCCCTATTTTTTGTTTCCGTAATGTATTTTATATATAGTAAGGACATGAGAGAAGGTTTTACCGCCGCCGCACCTTTGGAAGACCGCCTGTTTGCGGCCGCGCGGACCTACAAGGACGTGAAGCAATATCTGGGTGTCGGTTATGAAGATTCCGATGCGTTGATGGCCCGTATCGATGCCCTGACGCAAGCAGAGCGCGAGGAAGTGGCCGATATTTACCAGGGGCAACTGGACGCCCTTAAAACCATCGCGTTGCCGCCCGCATACACCGCGCTTCTAGACGACATTCACAAGGGCGTGGCACGCGATTTCGCCGCGCAGTATGAAGGAAAAAATATTGCCGCGTTTTTGTTCGAGGAGCGCGTGGAGTTCATGCAATTCATCGCCGATGCTCAGGCACGGCAATGGCGGCAGAGATTTCCCGAAGTCATGAAAGACTATCCAGACACCGAAGTGGTGCCGTTTCAGTGGGACGAGAAAAGCGAAAAATATCAGGACGAATTCAGCCTGCGGCGCAAGCAAGACCGCAGTGGCTTTTATTACCGCGTATCCGACAAGCATTCACGCGACATCCTCGGCATTGCGCATTGCGCCGCGCACGAGCCCGAACATTCCGTGCAGAATCATTTGTGTGATTTGCTGTACAAGGGTATGGAGTTGCCTGAACCATTAAAAGAGGCCGCAACGCTTTTCAATTTCCTGCGCCAACACGGGGCGAACGGTTTTCCAAACGGGTTCTGGTACAAAGGCACGGGCGAGCCATGTGACCGCGTGGGCAAGCTTGCCTATCAATGCTATCTGCATGTGCCAAGAGAGACCGCGGGCTTTCGCCAAGGCACCAGCATGGAAGCGGAAGTGGCAAGACTATTTCCCGCATTAAGACCGCAAGACTGGCAACCCGGCATGCCTTAGTTGCGCAGGGGTTTTCCCTTTTCGAGCATATATTCGATGCGCGCCTGTGTTCCTTCGTGGCGGACCAGTTTCATGAACTCTTCCCGCTCCAACTTGTACAGATCTTCCTCGCCCAGAGGACGCGTCCAGTCGGCCTTATCGCCACCCGAGAGCACCTTAGCCACAGCGGCAGAGACCGTCACATCATAGGGCGTCGCTTTGCCGTTCTTGCGCATATCTGCAACCGCCATATCGAGCGCCATTTTTCCCGACGGACCCGGAAGACGGATTTCGGTGACGGGCGTTGGTGCCGTGTAGTTTTTTGAAAGCTCGATGGCCTTTTGTTTAGCGTCGTATAACAAACGATCACGATTCATCGTGATGCCGTCGGTTTTTTTCAGATAGCGGAATTCTTTGGCTTCCTGTGCGGATTTTGCGACTTTGGCCAGCGCGATAGTTTCGAAAGTTTTGCGCACTGCGCCCATCGGCGTATTTTTGGGGGAGAACCAAACTTTCCTGCCGACTGTGTTTTTATCATATTGCTCGCGCTCCTCTTCCTGATAGCGTAGCAGCATTTCCTTACAGCCTCCCCAACCGGGTATGAGGCCTACACCGACCTCTACAAGCCCCGTATAGGTTTCGGCATGCGCCTGCACGTGATCGGCATGCAAAAGTATTTCGCATCCGCCACCGAGCGCCATGCCCGAAGGCGCCGCCACCACAGGGAACGGTGCATATTTGAGCGCTTTGTAGATTTTCTGTCCGCCCGCGACGAGTTCCTCAATTTGTGGCCACAGCGCAATATTCATGGCGAAGATGGCAAGGCCTAAATTCGCTCCCGCGGAGAAGTTAGAGCCTTCATTATAAATCACCATGGATTTATACTGGCCTTCGCCCTTGCCGATCAGTTTGATCGCTTGCTGGTAAGCTTCGAATACCTGATCGTCGAGCGCATTCATTTTGCCCGTGAATTCCACGCAGATGACGCCATCGCCGATATCCCAGACGGATGCGGAAGAGGTTTTGATAAGCGGTTTAGAATTCAATTTGATGTCGGAGAGCAGCAGAACGCCTTCAGAGCGCGGTACGGCATGGTATTTTCCGTCCGTTCCAAAGTAATTGAGTGTACCGTCCACAACCTTGTAGAAAGAAGCGTCGCCTACTTTTGTCAGCAGTATGGGCACATTGATGCCTTCGGATTTCAGTTTGTCCGCGAACCATTTCGTGCCGAGGGCGTCGATCATTTCAAACGGACCCGATTTCCAGTTGGTGCCAAGACGCATGGCTTCATCGACTTCGGCCACGGATTCCGCGATATCGGGCACAAGAGAAGCCGCATATACCAGCGTATCACGCAGAACTTTCCATGCGTATTTTCCGCCTTCGTCATCGGTTTCAACAACCGCACGCAAACCTTTTTTGCCCGCATCCATCGACGCGATTTTGGGTTTATCGGCTTTTTTGTAATTGTCTTCGCCGAACACGGGTATTTGCAGGTTCAGCGCTTGTTTTTCTTTGGAACCATCGGGGCACAGGCGATAGAAATCGCCTTTGCCTTTGCGGCCCGTGTAACCGCCCTTGATCATGCCACCGATAAATTCATAGTCTTTATAAATTTTACGGTACGGATCATCTTTAGGCAGCGTCACTAGAAGGCTTTCGGCCAAATGCGGCATAAGGTCCACGCCGACCAGATCGATCAGTCCGAACACACCCGTTTTGGGAATGCCGACCGGTTTACTTAAAACAGCGTCCGCGACTTCGATGGATACTTTATCCGATACAGCAATGTTCAATGCGGTCTGCATAAAGAAAGTCAGGATGCGGTTGACGATAAAGCCCGGCGTGTCTTTACATTTCACGACGCCCTTGCCGAGTTTGATATCGCAGAAATCGACAACTTCCTTTACTTTCGCGGGGTCGTTGTCCTTGCCCGTCACGATTTCGAGCAGGCGCAAATAACGCGGCGGATTGAAAAAATGGGTGATAAGGAAATTTTTCTTTAAATCTTTGGACAAGTTTTCGGTGAGCATTTCCAAAGGAATGGTCGAGGTGTTGGAAGATACGATCGCTCCCGCTTTCAAAAAAGGCGTGATTTTTTCATAGGTCACATGTTTAATTTTCAAATCTTCCAGCACGACTTCGCAAACCCAGTCGCAATCCGAGAGCAGTTTCAAATCGTCCTCGAGATTGCCCGGCGTGATGAGTTTTGCGTTCTTGTTGGACATGAATGGTGCCGGGTCCATTTTCAAAAGTTTTTCAATCGCGCCTTTGGCAATTTTCGAGCGGTCTTCACCTTCGGCTAGATTTTTGGGCACGATGTCCAAAAGCACCACTGGAATGCCGGCATTAGCCACTTGGGCGGCGATGCCGCTCCCCATCACGCCCGATCCGATGACGGCTACTTTTTGAATGGTCATGTATGCTTGCTCCGCTTGCGAAATTTCTTTGGATAATTATAGCGCGATTTGATGAAAAAGGCAGGCCTGATTTATTATTTTTGCGCCGCAGTAGCATGAAGAGCCATGAACTCGCGCGTCTGGGCGAATTGTTTGTTTAGAATGGTCACGGTGGTTTCCATGTCATCGAAAATGGCGCCCAGCATTTTGAATTTATGCTGGAGCAAAACACGCGTGGGGACCAGAACGGCCTTCTCTTGCGTTTTGGCATAATCCGTATCATCTTGAGGACGGGCGGCCAGGGACAAGAGTTTGGCGTGGTGGATGATAAGGCCTTCGATGGAACCGACGCTGCCCAGCAAGAACCCCTGATGGATAAGGTTCTTCAATTGGAAGACCATATAAGGCACATCGTATTTGGCCATGAATTCGTTGATGCGAACTTCGTCGCTATGCAAAAACATGTTGATGAGCGTGAGTTCGCCCGTGTGCAGCATAAGGCCGTCCGTCGCCTTCAATTCGCCTTCATATTTGCGTGCCAGCGTTACGACCTGCCGCGCCACATCATTGAGCCTAGGTTTTTTCCATGCTTTGGCCAATGATTCCGCCTTAGAGAAATTGGATTTTCGGACAGCGCCCTTGAATTGCGTGAAGGCTCTGTCCCCTTCTCCCAATTGCGCAGGCAATTCCCTGCCCAGCTGTTCCATAAGCGGATCGAATTGATGTAAGATTACGCGCACGCGTTCAAGACGTAGGCGTTTGTCCAAAATTTCTTTTCGTTCACGCTGTGCTTTTTGCAGCAACTGACCCGTACAGTGATTGACCTCGATGATTTTTTCCAGATCGGTGATTTTATAGTCGCGCGCGAAATGTGCTATCTGGTTTTTGGCGTGAATCATCGCGCGGTTGAGTTCCATATAGCACATAGCATAACGGAAAAACTGTTTTTCAAAAAACGGGATGGCGGCGCGGGCTTCTTTCGAGTTGTCGCGAGATAGCGTGCAATAAGAGGCCTTATCGTTTCTGTCCTCTTCTTCCAGACGCCATTCTTCCATCATCAAAAAATATTCATGGCAGAGCGTGCGCAGGCGTCTTTCGTGCAAAGCGAGGGTCAGATGGTCGCGGGATTTTTCAGCAGCCTGAATTTCCACCCAGATATCTGCATAGAATTTTCGCGCCTGCGTATCACGGGTGACGCCATGAAGCTGGAATGCCAGTTCCAATTGTTCTGAATCCAGAACCTGCAAAATATGAATTCCCTCAAACCAATAAACAAATACCCACCTTTCAGTGTACGGTTTCGGGGTAAATATTTATTAAGTTTTGCCTAAAATTTTAGGTGTTTTGGCCGAATTTCTGGGTAATCCAGCGGTTTTTGATGATCGGAAGGCTGAAGGTGGAGAGGATATATCCGCCTGCCTGGACGAAGGCGTGGAGGAAAGCATAATTCGCAGACTCACTCAATCCGAACGCCATGTAAAGATGAGCGGTTACGTTTCTGAACGGCCACCAACGAATCTTCGAGACTGTTAGCCATCAACAGATTCCAAAACGATTGCAACACCCTGACCGCCGCCGATACACATAGTGGCAAGGCCGAGTTTTTTCTTTTCGCGTTTCATCAAGCAGGCGAGTTTTCCTAAGATTCGTGCACCCGATGCGCCGAGCGGGTGACCCATCGCGATAGCGCCGCCATCAAGATTGAGTTTTTTTAAATCTATGCCCAGATCCCTAATAACCGGAATACCCTGCGCGGCGAAAGCCTCATTGAGTTCCACGATGTCGATATCCTTGATCGTAACGCCTGCGCGCTGTAACGCCTTTTGCGAAGACGGTACGGGACCGATGCCCATGATCTCCGCGCCGCAACCGGCAACGCCGACAGATTTGATGCGTGCGAGTATCGGAAGCTTATGTTTCTTCGCATATTCTTCCGAAGCGACGAGCACAGCCGCCGCTCCATCGGTAAGCGGTGAGGCCGTGCCTGCCGTGACCGTGCCGTTTTCATCAAACGCAAGTTTTAACCCCGCCAGACCTTCGGCAGTGGTTTCGGGACGGATGGTGCCATCTTCTGTCACGCCGTTGATGGGCACGATTTCATCTTTGAAGTTTCCGGCTTGACGCGCCTTCGCGGCCTTCTGGTGAGAGGCAGCGGCGAATTCTTCCTGTTCCTTGCGTGACACCGAATATTTCTTGGCAAGGTTTTCGGCCGTCTCACCCATATTGATGTAAGCCTGCGGATAGATTTCACCGAGTTTGGGGTTTGGCATAGGATTAAAGCCGCCCATCGGAATGCGCGTCATGGATTCCACGCCTGCGCAGATAAACACATCGCCCGCGTCCATTTGAATATAACCCGCCGCCATCTGGATAGTCGTCATCGATGACCCGCAGAAACGGTTTACGGTCGCGCCAGCGACGGAATTGGGGAGACCCGCAAGTTGCGCCACGATTTTGGCGAGGTTGAAGCCCTGTTCGGCTTCTGGGAAAGCGCATCCCATCAAAACATCTTCGATGTCCGCAGGATTAACGCCGGTTTCTTTAATGAGGGACTTGATGACTTCGGCGGCCATGTCGTCGGGACGGACCCCTGCCAGCGCGCCTTTTCCCGCAAAGTGAAAGGGAGTGCGTTTAAAGCCGCAAATGACAACCGGTTTTTGCATGGAAAATTCCTCTTGATTCCTTCATTGTACCGCACAAAAACTGCAATACTCTTAATACCTTAATAGATAAATGGGGGGTACGTCCACCCGTTTCAAGGGGGTTACCATGGAGGATATTGAGAGGTGTAATTTTGCTTTGACACACCATGCAAAATCAGGCACCTAAGAACTCGTTTACCCCAAACAACAAGAATAACGCCTCGGAGGCAATTTTGGCTGACCCTAAAGGATTAAAACGTATCTGCATGAGCTGCGGCGCTCGCTTTTACGATCTGAGCAAAAAACCCATCATCTGCCCTTCCTGTAATACGGAATTCACGGGCGAGATCAAAGTCAAAGCCCGCCGCGGCCGTTTGAGCGATGTTGCAGACGCCGAAGAAGAAGTCGAAGCCGTGGTCGAGGAAGTCGTTGTGGAAACCGAAGATGTCGAAGCAGACGAGGAAACCGTCAGCCTCGAAGAAATCGCCGAAGATGACGATGACGCAGATGAAGACGAAATCCCGCTGGATGACGATCTGACCATCGATGATGATCTTGATGATGTAGAAGACGACGATATCGAAGAAGACATCGCCGAAGACGAGGAAAAATAATCATTATCGCCTCGCATTTTACCATTGCGCTGAATATAAAAGCCGGCCTGAACGACGATCAGGCCGGTCTTTTTTCCGCAATCTTCGAAGACAACGCGCTCTCGTTTTCCTGCAAGAAAAAAGGCGATGAATGGGATTTTCTCTGGACCTTCGATCATGAGCCCGATGAAGAATTCGCGTATTCCCAAATAGAATGGGCGCTCGATCAATTCAGCCCCGGTGCCGATTTCGGTTTTTCCATCGAACCTCTGGAAGACCGTGACTGGCTGGCGGAAAGCTACCTGGCCCTGCCCCCGTTCACCGTGGGATCGTTCTTTATCTACGGATCGCACTATGAAGGTGCGGCGCCCGTGGGACAAATTCCCTTGCTGATCGAGGCGGCAACCGCGTTCGGATCGGGTGAGCATGGAACCACCGCACAATGCATTCTGGCGATAGAGCATGTGAAGAATTCCAGATTCGCCCCGCGCAATATTCTGGACATGGGATGCGGTTCCGGCATTCTTGCCGCAGCCGCCGCAAAGCTCTGGCCCGATGTGCAGGTTTTTGCCGCGGACAATGATCCCGAATCCGTGATCGTCACCCAGCGCCATCTGGCATCTAACGAGATTTTCAGCGTGAACACTTATCAATCCGAAGGGTATGATCCACAAAGCTCCGTGTGGGACGACGCGCCTTATGATTTCATCATCGCCAATATTCTGGCCGCGCCCCTCATCGACATGGCGGCGGAGCAATCAAAAGCTCTTGCCAAAGACGGGTATCTGATTTTATCGGGCACGTTGAAAGAGCAAGCTTCACGCGTTATCGCCGCTTATGAAGCACATGGTTTGAAACTCGCAGGCGAATTTCCGCAAGGCGAATGGATGACGATGTTGATGCGGAAATAAACTCTTTAAGCTATGCGCTGTAGTGCTTTAATAGTTTCGTAGCCATATTCCGCATGCAGAGGTTCGCTATACACCAGCGCGTGTTCGCCTTCGCGTTGCTCTTCCGCCCATATGGAGATATTGCAGGATTCAATCGTATCGATCTGGGCGACCATTATGAATCTGCGCAAGGACATTAGCCCACCCTGTATTCCGTCGTTTATTATTATAAGTTATGACAAAGATGCACGAAAATCACATCCCCTTCAATAAAATCCAAGGGTAAGCGCGCGGTAACTAGTTTTATCGGGTTAGGCGCCGGTGTCTTTTAGGCGGGTTTCCGCAAAGGCCTGCTTTAACTGTTCGGCAAGAAGCCTTTCAGTGCTGTAGATCTGTACCTGGTTGGGGTGAAGCTTATAGATACGCAAGACGCGGTTGATGTCCGGCACGTTGCCATTTTCGATCTGCTTCATGATGAACAAGGCCGCACTGACGGCCCTGTTGGCGGAGCGGAGTGTATGCGGAACATGCGTATCATAAGAACGGATGTCCGCGATGAAACATTCCCGCGGCAAGGCCATGTCGAATTTGTCCATGATCGAGAACGAGAGAACCGGATATTCGATGCTTTCATTCAGAATGGAATATTCCCAGCCGTCGATCACGATATCGTGGCGGAAAAGTTTTGTTTCGTTTTTAAAAAGGGGTACGGAATCTATCCGGAATTGCAGGCCGAAGATGCGGGCCTTGCCGATATCTTTGGCAAGAGCTTGGCCCGACGAGTAATGGATGGATCTGAACTGATTCCATCCGGCCGGCGGCCATAGAATATTCATCGTATCGAAGCGACCCATATCACTAGCACTCCCCGAAGGGCCCGACTCATACAGACAAAATGCCTGCATAAGATTGGCTCTGACACCCGTAGTTGGTTCCCTCACCGCAATGTACGAAAGTGAATATGAGTAAATACGAAATTAAAAGAAAAGGCAATATAAAATTTACAGAAGACTCAAAAAAATTGTTTAATCATAATAGCTTAAAGCTACAATTACTGTTTTTTAAAATATTTACTTGAGAGAATCCGTGATTTAAAATCAAGCAGATACAGAAAAATAAAATAGTAAATGTAGAGTTCCTGCACTTCCGAAACTCTCTCGAAAACACCCTCGTTATAGAAATGCTCTGCGATCTCTTGAACTGTATATGGCAATAAAACGCCGAGCGCGGCTAGGAGCAAAAGATCGGACGGATACAGAGTTGCAAAATTCACGGGCAGCGTGTCGGGTTTCCAGCGGCGCAGGGCGGGAATAAGGATGCCGCCCACCACGCAACCGATGAAAAGAAGGAGTCTCGGTTTTTGGTCGAGCCATGAAGATGTGTTGTGCAGATTGGTTTCATTCTGGTCGTTCACCGCGCTCCAAAATTCGGGGGTGACCCAACCGAATATATGCTGGCCCCAGCTTACTTCCTCACCCGCGATATAAAGGCACCCCAGTGCGCAGGCGCCGAGCCAAAGCTTGAGATAAAGACCCTCTACCTTCCATGCCATATAGGCGGCCAGAGGCACGCACAGTGCGACTACGAGGAATTGCAGGGCTTCGTGGGGGCCGCCTTCGGTGTGCATTGGGGCGAGATATTCGCGGGGCGTAAAGATTTCGATGAAAATCTGAATAACTATGATCGCCAAGGGTACAACGCCCCATAAAAAGACCGGTAATGTCCGTCTTTCAGCGCCCTTCACTTTTTATGCCTTTTCCTTTATGAGTACGCCTTATGACGAACCCGATGCTTTTGAAATTCATGCGCAACCAAGCCATGCCCTTGCGGCTCCGCAAGAAGGTAGGGAAGTTTATCGGCTCTCCTAAACCCGGTATGCGCTTCAAGATTAAAGTGTTTGATGCGTTTTTTGAAGGGGAAACCGGAAGCCATCAAGACGATAAGATATTTTATTACGGCGCGCACGAACCCGCCACGCTGCGCCTTATGCGTGACATCATGGAATATCAGGCCGCCCAAGGCATGGACCCTGTTTATCTGGATATCGGCACGAATATCGGCCAGCACCTAATCGCGGTAGCATCCAAGGCGCGTTATGCCTATGGGTTCGAGCCGTGGAGCAGGGTGCGCGACGAGGCTCTCAAAAACCTCTCATTGAATGATTTTGCGCATGTGCAGGTTTTGCCGTTCGGTTTGAGCGATGTGTCCGCGCGACTCCCCTATTTCCCCCCTCTGAAGAAAAATCTCGGTTGCGGTTCATTCATGCCCGAAGCTGAAAATGTTGGCAAGCCCATCACGCTCGAGGTGCGAAAAGGGGATGATGTTGTGCAAGAACTCAATATCAAGCCGACTTTGTTGAAAATCGACACTGAGGGCTTTGAGCAATATGTGTTGCGCGGTCTTGCGCAGACTATCGTCGCTTACAAGCCCGCCGTAGTGTTTGAGCTGGGCGATCTGTCACGCAAAGATTTCGGCTCTCTGGAAGATCTTTATAAATATTTTCCGCGCGATTACAGTTTCCACGGTATTCACCGCAGCTCTGAAAAGCCGCATCTGGAGCCGTTCAACCCCGACCATAAATACGAGAATCTTCTCGCGTGGCCGGAAGCCGATTTCAAACTTTATTAAGCGACCTTCTTCAACGATTCCATATCGATCACGAAGCGGTATTTCACATCGCCATTCAACATGCGCTCGTAGGATTCATTGATGTCTTGCATATCGATGACTTCAATATCCGAGGTGATGTTGTGCTTGGCGCAGAAATCTAGCATCTCCTGCGTTTCGGGAATTCCGCCGATGAGCGAACCTGCCAAAGATTTGCGCCCGAAGATCAGATTGAAGACGGCAGGCGAAGGATGCGGCGTTGCGGGCGCGCCTACAAGAGTCATGGTTCCATCGCGTTTGAGCAACGTAATGAACGCATCGAGATTGTGCGGAGCGGCGACGGTGTTGAGGATGAAATCAAAACTGCGTAAATGTGCGGCCATTTGTTTCTCGTCTTTGGAAATGACGACTTCATCCGCGCCTAAAGCTTTCGCGTCTTTTACTTTATCGGGGGAAGTTGTAAAGGCCACAACATGGGCACCAAGCGCGTGGGCCAGTTTGATACCCATATGGCCGAGGCCGCCTATACCGACGACGCCGACTTTTTTGCCGGGCCCTATGTTCCAGTAACGAAGCGGTGACCATGTGGTGATGCCCGCGCACAATAACGGTGCAACAGCGGCCAGATCTTTTTCATCGTGGCTGATTTTCAATACGAAGTACTCATCGACCGTGATGGCGGCAGAATATCCGCCATAGGTGGTTTTTCCATCAAGCGTGCCGTTATAAGTGCCTACAAAACCCGATCCTTCGCAATATTGTTCAAGGCCTTCGTTGCAGGATGCGCAAGTGCGGCAAGAATCCACCATGCACCCTACGCCGACAATTTGGCCGACTTTGAATTTTTTTACATCCGAGCCCACAGCCGTGACGCGGCCCACGATTTCATGTCCAGGAACGCAAGGATATTGCGTGCCCGCCCATTCGCCGCGCGCAGTGTGCAAATCCGAATGGCACACACCGCAATAAAGAATATCTATGGCGACATCTTTGGCTTTGGGTTCGCGGCGATCAATATCATGGGGGCCCAATGGCGTTGTAGCGGTTTGGGCGGCAAAGGATTTGGTTTTCATGTTAGGTCCTTGTTATTCGACGGTGACGGATTTTGCGAGGTTTCTGGGCTGATCCACATCCGTGCCTTTGGCCACAGCGACGTGGTAGGCCAGCAACTGAACGGGGATTGCGTATAATATCGGCGCGGTGAAGGGGTGAACCTCATCGAGCGTGACCGACCATATAGACTGCTTTTTGAGTTTGGCAACGCCCGCAGCATCGGAGAACAGCAATATTTTTCCACCGCGCGCGACGGTTTCTTGAACATTCGATGCGGTTTTTTCAAACAGCACATCGTTGCCAGGCGCGACCACGACCACAGGCACCTTGTCATCTATAAGAGCTATAGGCCCGTGTTTCATTTCGCCTGCAGCGTAGCCTTCAGCGTGGATGTAGGAAATTTCCTTCAGTTTTAACGCGCCTTCCAGCGCGATCGGATAGAGCGCGCCGCGGCCAAGATAAAGCATGTCGCGGACGGTAGCGACTTCTTTGGCAATGGTTTTTATTTCGCCGTCATGGTTCAGAATTTTTACGGCTTGTTTGGGCAGATGGCGCAAAGCTTCGGTGTAAGATGCTTGTTTTGCCGCATCTATCGCGCCTTTTTTGATGGCGACGGCAAGCGCGATGCAGGCGAGCGTGGTGAGCTGCGTGGTGAAAGCCTTGGTGGAGGCTACGCCAATTTCAGGACCTGCGAGCGTGTGCAAGACCGCATCGGATTCGCGCTCGATAGTGCTTTCAATCGTGTTGACGATAGAAAGGATTTTTTGGCTCGAACGTTTGCAGTAACGCAAAGCTTCCAGCGTATCCAGCGTTTCGCCGGATTGGGATACGAAGATCGCCACGCCGCCTTCGGGCATCGGTGCTTCGCGGTAACGGAATTCGGAGGCGATATCCACTTCGCAAGGCACGCGCGCGACTTGTTCGAACCAGTATTTGGCGATAAGGCAGGCATAGGATGCTGTACCGCAAGCGATGAGCGTCAAGCGCGGCGCCTTTTCGATCATCTCCAGAATATCGTCAGGCAGCGTGACCGCATTGGTGGCAGGATTTATGAAGGAATTCAATGTGTCGCCGATAACTTCGGGCTGTTCGTAGATTTCCTTCAGCATGAAGTGCGGATATTGGCCCTTGTTGGCCGTAGTTCCTGATTGCGCCGTGATGCGAATGGGGCGGTCGAGATTGTCGTTGGCCTTGTTGTAGATGCGAACGCCGGATTTTGTAAGGCTTACACGGTCGCCATCTTCCAAGAAAGTAATTTTTCGTGTCAATGATGCCAGCGCGTAGGAATCCGAGCCCAAATACATTTCGCCATCACCGTAACCTACCGCGAGCGGCGTGCCTTGGCGCGCACCGATCATGAGATTATCGTTTTCGGTGAACATAATGGCGAGCGCGTAGGCACCTTCTAGTTTGTTGAGCGCAGAGTCGGCAGCGGCCTGCGGCGTCATGCCTTGGCGCAGATTGTGCGTGACCAGATGCGCGATGACTTCGGTGTCGGTGTCGGTTTCAAAACGGCATTGGCTTTTCGCCAGTTCTTCTTTCAATTGCGCATAGTTTTCGATGATGCCGTTATGGACGACAGCAACTTTATCTGTCGCATGCGGGTGGGCGTTGTTTTCGGTGGGGCCGCCATGCGTGGCCCAGCGTGTGTGACCGATACCCGTATTCCCCGCGAGCGGTTCTTTTTTCAATTTGGCATCTAGGTTGATCAGCTTTCCTTCGGCGCGACGGCGTTCGATTTTGCCGTCGACGAGGCAGGCTATCCCTGCGCTATCGTATCCGCGATATTCGAGGCGGCGAAGCCCTTCCACCAATCTGGGGGCTGCGTCTTTTTCACCGATAATGCCAATAATTCCACACATACTTTTTATCCCTTATTACGCTGAATCTTTTTGTTTGTTTTTACGGTTGCGGTACACGAGCGCCCAGCCTTCTTTAAGAATGGCGCGCGATCTTGCAACGAGGAGTGAATCTTTTGGAACATCCGATGTCACCACGGAACCCGCGCCGACATAGGAGCCGTCTTCCAATTTCACGGGCGCGACGAGCGTGGAGTTGGAGCCCACGAACACGCCTACCCCGATATTGGTTTTGTGTTTGTCGAAGCCGTCATAGTTGCAGGTGATGGTACCCGCGCCGATGTTAGATTTAGCACCAACGACCGCATCGCCGATGTAAGAGAGATGGTTCATCTTTGCACCCGCTCCGATATCCGATTTTTTGATTTCGACGAAGTTTCCGACCTTCACGTTTTCGTCCAAGGTCGCGCCGCCGCGTATGCGTGCGAACGGACCGATAGATGCGCCCGACGCAATCGTGACTTCCTGCAGATGCGAGAAGGCATGAATGGTGACGTTATCTGTGATTTTTACTTTGGGGCCGAACACCACATTGGGTTCGATAACGACGTCTTTTCCCAAAACCGTATCGAAGCTCAAATAAATTGTGTTGGGGTCGATGAGCGTTGCACCATTGGCCATAGCCTTATCGCGCAAATTAATTTGTGCCATGCGTTCATGTTCAGCCAATTCAGAGCGCGTGTTCACGCCCCATACCCATTGCACGTCGGTTTCGACGACATAGGTGAGGAAACCATCGCGTTCTGCAATTTTGGGCACATCGGTTAGATAAAATTCGCTTTGCGCATTGTTGGGTTGCAACTGATCCAGCCATTTCGCGAGGTGCGTCGAGGGGATGCAGAAATTCCCCGCGTTGCAAAGACGGATTTCTTTTTGTTCGTCGGATGCATCGCGCTCTTCGACGATGTTATCGAGTGTGCCGTCATCGTGCGTGATGATGCGGCCCAGACCTTTGGGCGATAGTGGGCGTACGCCCATCACGGAAATGCCTTTCCAAGCGATCATTTCTTCGAGGACTTTTTTGTCGAGGAAAGGCTCATCACCGAGCAGGACCAGAACTTTGCCTTCGAAACCCTTGAGCAAAGGCAGGGCGGGTTTGACGGCGTCGCCCGTGCCTTTTTGTATTTTTTGAATGGCGGTAGAATGTGGCGCAACGGCGGCGGCCACATCATCCATGCCTTCGCCCACCACAACGATGATTTTTTCGGGATTCAAACTTTCGGCTGTTTCAATCAGCCAGCCGATCATTGGACGGCCCGCGATATCATGCATGACTTTGGGTTTGTCGGATTTCATGCGCGTGCCTTTACCGGCGGCGAGGATAACGATGGCGAGAGGGTCTTTGCGTGTCATGATGTAGTTTTCCCAAAATTACGGTCGCACCTCAAATCACAAGGTGTTGCACAAAGTAACATAATATATGGGTTTTTTAAGGACTAATCTTCTTCCGGAAGGTCGAGCGTTTTGCCCTGTCCCGAATAATGCGTTAGATGCATGAAAAGCGTGCCGTATTCGGTTTTTACACGAATTTTGACAGGAACGGCGGGTT
Organism: Micavibrio sp.; assembly: GCA_040381535.1. Lineage (GTDB taxonomy): Bacteria > Pseudomonadota > Alphaproteobacteria > Micavibrionales > Micavibrionaceae > Micavibrio_A. The sequence continues at coordinate 27,698 of JBEIHF010000004.1, forward strand.
CACCGGGGGCCATCTGGGCGAACCAGATGGTGGGCATGGTGCCACGATCCTTACCCTGTTCCTGAATGGACATCCAGCCGCGGGGTTTAGCGTGCCACTTGCCTTCGAGCGGTTTAACCTCAATCGTACATTCTGTAGCGGGGCCTGAGTAAACGTTATATTCGTTGGCCTTTAAATTTTCTTGCAGTTTGTGGTGGAAGATAAGGTTATAGCTGCGTTGCCCGTCAAAGATTTTGTTCGTGCCCTCGCATTTTCCTGTTGCTGCTACTTCGTTCATTACCATCAGGGTTGCGGATAAAACATCCGTACTTTTGTCGGTCAGACCCGGTTCAGGTTCTTTCGGGCCGTTTTCTTTTTCATTTTTGACGCTGTATTCCTTGAACGTACCGTCCTTACTATAATGGAATTGCGTCAATTCCTGCTCGTCCTTCCAAATCGTATCAGAAAAATGGAGTTCTGGCTGGGGGTATGAATCTTTGACATTGTACCAACCGGTCGTCTGAAATAGGCCCTTCCAGGGTGCAAGCTTTGCAAGGAATCCATGCGTGTAGGCGGCCAAACGTAAAAGATATGCATCTTTTTCGGCAAGATCGATGGTCAGATCTGAAGACACAACGTGAAACCCTCCCGCATAGACATCGTACTGCATGATTTGTTTGGCATCAGCGACAGCGGGCGTTGCGACGGGTTTTGCGGCGGCGTCGTAACTAGGCGAAAAAAGACTAAGTATAATGACCGACAGTGCGCAGGGTTTTACCGCCCAAACCTTCTTTAAATGTTTTGATACCTTCCGCACTTTCATCGTTCACGCCTCCGAGGTCGAGTTCCTTGATTCCCTTTTGTTTTAGCACAGACATGCCTTCCCACAAAATAAGATGATGGGCGGCGGTGTCACGTCCCGCTTCCGACGACCATCCGCACAAATAGGTAGCGCTCCGCCCGTGGCGGACAAGTAGGACGAATGCCGCGGCTTCGCCATCTTTCTCTTCATTTTTCAGGGCGCGGCCGATAAGAAGATCACCTTTCGCGGCCAGAAGCGGCAAGTATTTGCGTAAGAATTCGGGGCTCGGCCCGCCATATTCACGAATGGCTTTGTCAGCAGTGTAAATGCAGATGAGCCAAGAGAGGTGTTTTCCGGCTTCGTCCCATTCGACGGCGAGGCCCGCTTTTTCGGATTTGTTCAGTTTGTTGCGCCAGTTGGATTTGAGGTTGGCGCGGAGCTCTTCAATGGATGGCGTCAGATCAAGCCAGATGGTTTGGTAACCCTTACCGAAAAAATTCAAACCTGTTTGGCAGATCATTTTTTGCGCGGTGATGCCGTCTTCGGTTTCTGGAATGATGCGGCGTTTTCGGCCCCAGCGTTGCGGGAATTGTTTGTTCAATTCATCGAAGAATCTTTTGACGTGCATAGCATTGCCGAAACCTTCGAACCATAGCGGCCCGCGATCCACCACCACGGCATGAATGCGGTTCCACAAAATGCCCGCTTCGAAGATTTGAACGAGTCCTGCTTCCACGCCGTCTATTTCAATGATACCCCAGCGCGCCTTTTGTTTTTGCAAAGGGCAGACTACAAGCGCGTAGGTGTAAGATTGGAGGATATTAGACTTTGGCAGACGGGAAAATTTACTTTCCCATTCATCAATGGATTGCGTGTTCCACTTTATTGCGCAGTGCATTTGATCCCTCTTCGCTTGCTTCATCAAAGCTGGAGATCAGATCGGTGTCAACATCATCGTCGGCGGCGGGGTACTTGTTCGGGATCAATCCCTGTTCAGCCATTTGTTTTACCACTTCCTGAACCATGTGGGGCATCACTTGCTCCATCGCTTGCGCCACGGCAGCAGAATCAATAGCGGGTTGCTGTGGTGCCTGAACCTGACCGGATGGTGGCTGCATAGGTGGTTCGGGGTTGAGCGGCGCGGTTTGTGGCGGCGGTTCATGCGGCGTCGGCATGGTCGGAATTTCTGGTGATTGCGGAATAGTGGGCGTGGTGGGTTGCGGTTGGATTTCGGGCTGCGTCGGCTGTTGCCCCGGTTGCATTTCCGGCACGGGTTGGATCGGCGGCTGTTGCGGTGCAGTGGTAGGTGTATCCACACCCTCAACTAAGGCGGCAGGCGCGGCTTCGGTAACGGGATGTTTTTCGCCTTTGCCGACGACGATCGACAAAGCATCTTGTGTTTTGGAACGGGCGCTGTGAAGCGCGTTCAAAAATACTTCGGGGTTTTCAATAGCTGGCAACATAATATCTCCTATAAAACGGCAGTCGAGTTTCAAGTATCCGTAGCCAAGAATGCGTCCAAACGTGCCAAGGTCAAGATTTTCCCCGCGGATTTCTTCCAGATCGATATCTTTCACTTTTACGAAGATAAAGCCTTCTTTTAAAACGACGCGGCGTGTGGTCAGACCCACTTCGGTGACTAGCACTTTCAACACGAGGAAGAAAAATACCAAAAGACCCGCGCCCAGACAGATCCACAGAGCGCCGTCGGCGAGGTTCATAAAGAGCAAAGGCGCGGCAGGATTATCCGCCCAATCCGCAAGCATGAGAGCAAAGGTCATAATGACCTTGTTGATAGCCCAGCCGACGATGGCCATGATAGCGAACCACACGAGGCCCTTGACCACATAAATCCAGTGGCATCTGGCGATACCGATTAAATTTTCTTCAGGTGCAATAATTTTGCGTATATAAGCCATAAAATATTCTCTCTCCACAATACAGTCAAAACACCAACGCCAAGCGCCCCTTACAGTTCCCGAAAAGGGGCGAAATAGCTGTAATTTCATGGGTTTTTCTGCCTTGGATTGGTCATATGAATTATGTATGGTCTTGGAAACCATTTACACTCGAGGAAGCTAATCATGTCCCATACCGCCGCCGCGCCCCAACAAGACAATCTTGCCGCAATTATCGATGCTGCGTGGGAGGCGAAAGATTCCATCAACGCTGCCACCAAAGGCGAAGTGCGCGACGCAGTGACAGAGGCGCTTAACCTTCTGTGCGGCGGAGATCTGCGTATCGCGACCAAGGAAGCGGACGGCTGGCACGTACATCAATGGCTGAAAAAAACCGTTCTACTTTCTTTCCGTTTGAATCCCAACGAAGCAATTTCCGGCGGCCCCGGCGGCTCCACTTGGTGGGACAAGGTTCCGAGCAAATTTGACGGATGGAGCCCTGAACGTTTCAAGGAAATGGGTTTCCGTGCCGTCCCCGGCAGTATCGTGCGCCGGTCCGCCTATATCGCGCCCAATGTTGTCTTGATGCCTTCGTTCGTGAATGTCGGCGCCTATGTCGGTGAAAACACGATGGTCGATACGTGGGTAACGATCGGTTCCTGCGCGCAGATCGGAAAGCATTGCCACATATCAGGCGGCGTCGGTATCGGCGGCGTTCTGGAACCTCTTCAGTCGGGTCCCGTCATCATCGAAGACAATTGTTTCATCGGCGCGCGTTCGGAAGTTGCCGAAGGTGTGGTAGTCGAAGAAGGCTCCGTGATTTCCATGGGTGTTTTCTTGGGCGCATCGACCAAAATCATCGACCGCGAAACGGGAGAAATTTTCATGGGCCGCGTCCCTGCCTATTCTGTCGTAATCCCCGGTACTCTGCCCGCCACTAAGCCCTTGCCAAACGGAGCCCCCGCTCCATCTTTAGCCTGCGCCGTCATTGTAAAACGAGTAGACGCGAAAACGCGCTCCAAAACCGGAATCAACGAGCTTTTAAGAGACTGATTTAGAGCGGTTTTTTGCACTGCAATCTATTTGATTTACATCGTACGGCGCTAATGTTAGTCATAATGCGTTTTATGGGTATTTTTAAGGACTTGTAATGCTCGACGTTGGTCAAGCCCCGAACGTCTCCAAGGCTCCCACTGCCATCAGTGTGCGGGGCAATATCCGTGAGCTCTTCAATCAACTCTCGGCTTATGAAGAAGAGCACATGGCCAACACGCCAGAAGCAGCCGAAAATGTTAAAAACGCCTTTCGCGAATTTCTGATCAAATGTGATTACAAACTGGCGCTAAAAAATTTCGATGCTTTGCTTGCGGAAAAAAGCGGTGACAAGGCGTTTCGCGATGATGGGACGGTGAACTGGTATCACGAACTGGTTCCGCTTTTGATGATTATGGATCTTGCAAAAAGAGGCAAGAAAAACGGCGGGTTCAATTTGAAAGATCTGGAAGAATGGGGCGGGCTCGAGGTCGCCATCATTTCCCACCTGCGTCATGATAGTGCCGAAGATTTTATTACCAAAGAAGATCTTCTGCAGCAGATGAAGAGTATGATCGCAGAAATAAAACGCGAAGAGCCTAATGCTGACATTGCGAAATACCAAAGACAGATGTTGCTCAGCATGGACAATATCGAGTTGATGACACAGAAGAGACTTTTCAATTCTGACGGATCGCCGAAATTGAGAGCTGACGGCAAGCAGGATAAAGAAGACATTGTCGATTTCTCCCACCGTATGCTTAAAAATCCGATCGTTATCATGTTAAAGATGGCCGACCTTATACACAACGGGGCCACGCTCCTGCGTGACGAGGTCAACGGGCCACTGGCCAGAGCACAAAAGCTGGCAAAAGCATCTCTAGATGAAACAAATTTGCAGAGTATAAATCTGGATACCGCAACGGCTGATTCCATGCCGATATCGACTAAACTGGCTTCAAAATTTTCACCGCAGAAAATTCTGGAGCGGTGTAACCGTATGGAAGACATTTATGGGAGACGTTTTGGTATCGCAATAAAAGCTATGAAGCGCTGGGAGTCTTTTGGAGCAGCCATCAAAACTCTCGACCACACTATGGGCGCGGTTCTTTATCCGCACTTCCGCTACCTCGCCAACGTTGATCTGTTTCATAAAAAACCTTATTATAAGTATCCTGTAGATCTCGACGAATACATGGACAATGCCACCAAATGGAGTCTTAAAGGCGCGTGGAACATCCTCCATGTCAGTTTCAAGCGTATGGCCAATTCAGTGGATCCGACAATGGAGCCCGAAAAATTCGAAAGGCTGAGTATGCATATGCGCCATGTTATCCTGCCCGCGCTGGAGCCGTGGAAAGGTCATTTCGGCTATTTGTTCAATGCCAATGACAATGATACAGGCGGCAACCGAACCGCCGCACCGGTTCCCCAAACATCGGTTGCATAAACGCTTGCGGCGATTCATAGTAAGCCTATGAATGTTGTAGAAATCCTTCAAAAACTGATCCAATTCCCGTCCGTGACACCGGAAGATTGCGGTGCGCAGGACTATCTTATTTCGCTGCTCAAACCGATGGGTTTTGAAATCTACGATCTGCCGTTCGAAGGGCGCGGATCGTACCCCGTAAAAAACTTTTTCGCGCGGCGCGGCACAGCGGGACCGCATTTGTGTTTCGGCGGCCATACCGACGTGGTGCCTGCGGGCGATGAAGCTGCGTGGAGTGTGCCGCCGTTCAGCGGCGCCATCAAAGATGGGAAAATCATCGGGCGCGGCACATCCGACATGAAGGGCGAAGTCGCAGCGTTCATCGCGGCGGTTTCCAAGTTTGATAACACCAAAGGTTCCATCAGTCTTTTGATCACAGGCGATGAAGAAGCCGATGCCATCAACGGCACGGCGCGTGTTCTGGAGTGGATGAAAGACAACAACCAGATCCCTGATGTCGCGCTGGTGGGAGAGCCTTCCAGCCCCACTTTTATGGGTCAAAGCATGCGTATCGGACGCCGTGGTTCCCTATCCGCCGTGCTTACCGCGCGCGGAACGCAGGGCCATGTGGCAAACCCGCATCTGGCCGACAATCCCATGCCGCGTTTGATAAAGTTCTTAGATGCGCTGTGTACGCTCAAACTCGATGATGGTATGGAATATTTCCCCGCCAGCAATCTGGAAGTCGTTTCCATTGATGTCGGCAACAAGGCATTCAACGTTATCCCGGCAGCAGGCGTGGCAAAATTCAACGTGCGCTTCAACACCAACTGGACGCATGAAAGCCTTGAGAAGAAAATCACGGATACCCTCAAAACCATGGGCGATAATTTTGAAATCAACTTTATCCGCGGCGGCGATCCTTTCCTGACCGAACCCGGTGAATGGACCAGTCTCGTGCGGAGTGCGGTCACACACGTCATGGGCAAGGAGCCGGAACTGAATGCGGGCGGCGGAACGTCGGATGCGCGGTTTATCGCCAAATATTGCCCTGTGGTCGAATCAGGCATGACCAGCAAAACCATCCATCACGTGGATGAATACTGCACATTGGAAGATCTTGAAAAATGTGAGCTAATTTACCTTGAAATATTGAAACGATATTTCGCGTAACACATTTTAGCCCCAATTCATCTTGAAATCATCATGTTCCGGCCAAACCACCGTACCTTTTCGGGGGCAGTATGCTCATGTCAAGACGACGTGCATCGCATGTCTATCAAGACTCTCTCTGACCCCTGACTCCTCCCTGTGGCAAATTCCCCTGCCACGGGGATTTTTTTATCGGTAGTCGATGTGAACGAGGGTTAATCCATCAGGCGGGGCGGTAATGCCACCCTTGGTGCGGTCTTTGGCATCGAACGCGGATTTAAAATCATCCTTCGTCCATTTGCCTTCACCCACATGCGTGAGCGTTCCGATCATATTGCGCACCTGATGATGCAGGAAAGATTTGCCTTCGCATTCCATGATCACTTCATCGCCGCTGCGCGTGATATCTATACGGGTAATATTCCGCACGGGGGATTTTGCCTGACAGTCAGAATCACGAAAGGTGGAATAATCATGCGTGCCAATCAGCATCTGCGCCGTGTTATGCATGATTTTTTCATCAAGAGGTTGCCAAAAATGCCATGCAAATCCTTGATTGAGAGCAACAGGCGCACGGCGATTACAAATACGGTAGCGGTATAATTTTGTTTTGGCACCAAAGCGGGCGTGAAATTCCGCATCAACCTCTTCCGCGTTTAAAATCGCAATCGGATGAGGGCGCAGTAATGCATTCAAAGCCTTTGCCAAATCAAACCCGCTTAAAGGCCGCGCGCCGTAATCCAGATCAAAATGTGCAATTTGTCCCAGTGCATGCACGCCTGTGTCGGTGCGGCCAGCGCCTTGAATACGTATGTCTTTTTGACAAAATTTGAAAATCGCTTCTTCGATATGCTGTTGCACGGAAGGCTGGCCGTCCTGACGCTGCCAGCCGCAATAGGGCATGCCGTTATATTCTATGGTCAGTTTCCAGCGTGTCATGCCCAAAATCTCATGTGAGGTTTTGGCCTGCGGCAATATATCCGCCGCGAATAGCCTCTCCGATGCTCATCGGTTTTTTGCTTTCGGGTTGCACGGCCTCGAGCTTAAGGGTTGTGCCTTCGCCGCATGCAACCAAACCGTCTTCATCGAGAACGCTCCCCGCAGGTTTGTCTGATTTCATCGGCATGACGACGGCCTCGAGAATTTTCACGCGGCGCCCCTTGCCGCTTTCACACCAGGTGCCGGGCCATGGATTGAGGGCGCGGATTTGGCGATCTATATAAGGCGCATCCGCGTCCCAATCGATGCGGCCTTCTTCTTTTTTGAGCATCTTGGCATAGGTCGCGCCTTCATCAGGCTGGGGGGCGACGGTGAGTTCACCCTTGGTCGCCAGTTCTTCCACCACTTCGGCGATCAGAGAGCCGCCCATGGCCGATAAAAAATCATGTAAGGATTCCGATGTGGTTGCGGGGCGGATGGGCACGGCTTTCTTTTTGATCATCGCGCCTGTGTCGAGGCCCACATCCATTTGCATGATGGTGATGCCGGTTTCGATATCGCCCGCTAATATCGCGCGCTGAATCGGCGCGGCGCCGCGCCAGCGCGGAAGCAAAGATGCATGGATGTTTATACAACCATATTTGGGTTCATCGAGAATGGCCTTTGGTAATATCAGGCCGTAAGCGGCTACAATCGCGACATCGAGTTCGAGTGCCATGAAAGAAGCTATATCTTCGTCTTTTTTAAAATTGATTGGGGTGCGCACTTCGATCTTGGCGGCCTTGGCGGCTTCGTGCACCGGTGATTCCTGCACATGCTGTCCTCTGCCCTTGGGCCTTGGCGGCTGGGAATACACACAGACGACTTTGTGGCGCGAAGAGATCAAGGCTTTCAACGCGGGAACCGCGAAATCGGGCGTGCCCATAAAGGCGATGCGGAGTTGCTTGCTCAAATAAAAGTCCTACAACGCGTCGGAATCCTGTTCGGAATCTTTTTGCGCCTTTTTGAATTTCTTAATTATCATGTTGCGTTTCAACGTCGATAAGTGGTCGATGAACAAAATACCGTTCAGATGGTCGATCTCATGTTGGACGCAGTGCGAGCCTAGGCCTGTGAATTCTTCTTCTTTCACCTTGCCGTCATAGCCCAGAAATTTCACGCGCACAGAGAGTGGGCGTTCCACTTCGGCGAATTGACCCGGAATGGAAAGACATCCTTCTTCCCAAATACTGGGTTCTTCCGAGTGCCAGATAATTTGCGGATTGACCATGAAGATGGGCTGACGCGACGCCTTGTCGTCTTCGCGCTGCGCGATATCCATGACCAGAACGCGGTTGAGTACGCTCACCTGATTGGCGGCGAGGCCGATGCCCGGCGCGGCATACATAGCCTCCAGCATCTTATCGAGCTGTTTACGCAACGCGTCATCGACCGTGCCAACTTCCTTTGCCACCTGTTTCAGGACAGGATCAGGAATTTTAATGATTTCGTACTTATCCATGGGAGATTTTATTGCCCGAAAAATCGTCGCCGTCTACCCCTGAATCATCGGAAAATGAAAAGGTTTTGGGCGTTTTTTCGAGCGGAACCACATCCAAGAGCGCAGAATTCTGGTTCCCGGAGTGAAGTTCGGTGAATTTGCGGGCGGCGGGCAGGACGCGGGAATTCATCGAACCCACAGCATCGTCATAACTGCTGAAAGCCGCATTCAGGCCTTTGCCGATTTTTACGAAATGTTCGGAGAATTTGGTAAAGCGTTTGTGCAGTTCCGCACCCAGCGCCGCGACTTCCATTGCGTTCTTGGCCATTTCCACCTGACGCCAAGAAAGACCGACCACGCGGAGCAAAGAGATTATTAGCGTCGGGGATGCGATCACGACATTGTTGTCGGCGGCAAAATCCACAATGGTCGGATCGGATTGCAAGGTTGCGCTGAACACGACTTCGGATGGCAGGAACAAAATCACGAAATCGGAGCCTGCGATATTTTCCTGATAGGATCTGGCCCCCAGTGCCTTCACATGCGCCCGTACGGCTTTGGCCATATCGGATTTTATAGAGGTAATTTCGGCATCAGACAAATCATCATCGAGGCGCGCGATATAAGGGCTGATCGGCGCTTTGGAATCGATGGCGATTTTAAAACCGTCATGTAGATTGATGATTACGTCGGGACGCCCGCCGCCTTCAATGGCGGTTTGGGTTTGGTAATGCAGGCCTTTTTGTAGATTGGCCTTGTCCAGAATGGCTTCGAGAATGAATTCTCCCCATTTGCCTTGCGCGGAAGGATTGCGCAGAACACCCGTGAGTTTGGATGTTTCCTTGTGCAGGTTTTGCAGATCTTGACGGATCGCTTTGTCCGTGCCTTGCAATTGTTGCACGATGGAATTCATCTTTTCGAGATTCTTCTCGACAGGCTTGACCATCTTTTCGATTTCGAGCGTACGTTTTTCCAAATCATGCGCGCCGTCTTTTTGAGCGGATTTGAGTTTTTCGCCTGCCAATGTAAGGAAGCTTTCCGTATTCGATTTGAGCGCCTCTTGCGCCAGCAATTTGAATTGATCGCCCAATGCCGCGCGCTCTGATTCGAGCTTTGCGGACAGGGATGCGTTTTCGCGCGAGGCCGCTGCCACCTTCAACCCGAAAATCAGGGCGGTAATGGCAGCACCCACCAAAAACCCCGCAATAAGGGATGTGGGATCGAGCACAACTTCCTGTAACGATAAATTATTATTCATGATAAAATGAAGATTAGAGCAGTTTTGGACCCCAGCCAACGGAATTCTGACAAACACATGAAAAACCAAGAATCCGGCAATGCCATGATCTATATCCTGATCGCCATCGCCCTTTTGGGCGCGCTGACCATGGTTTTGGCGCGCGGTTCCAACGAAGGGGGAAATGACCTTACCGCGGATCAGGCCGAGTTGATGACCACCCAAATGACGGCAAAGTCCGGTGTCGCCAAAAACGCCGTGGACCAGATGATGATGTCGGGCACGAGTGTGAGCGCGCTGGATTTCGTGACGCCCAACGTGGCCAGTTTTGACGCCGCCCCTCACTATAACAAAATATTCCACCCCGACGGCGGCGGGCTTTCGCTCGATTCAGACGACATCAAACTTTTTACGGGAACGGATACGGCACCCACGCCGGGATGGTATATGGGCCGTTTCAACAATATCGAATGGACAGCCACGACCGCGAACGATGTCGTTCTGGCCGCGCATGACATCAGCCAAGCAGTTTGTGCCAACATCAACAAAAAGATCACGGGCACCACCACCATTCCTGTTCTGCTAGGAACGGGCGACCCCGCGACCTATTTCGTAAACAACAGTTTCGGAGGCCCCGCTAATGCGAATTTGACAATCGCAATATGCGCGGCATGCCAAGGCCATCCCGCGCTGTGCGTTTCCAACACAGGCGCGACACAGTTCACCTATTACAGTATTATTTCAGGGCAATAAGCCCTGCGCGCAAATCTTCAAGGCCGATATTTTTATCCGCGCTCGTGGTGTAGATAAACGGATAGGCGGCAGGATGTTTGGCGAGCACATCTATCGTTTGCCGTGATATCTCTTCTAGTTCTTTCTTCGAAGCTTTGTCGGCCTTGGTCAGAACTATGCGGTAATTCACCGCAGCCTTGTCCAGCATCCCCATCAAATGAAGATCGGTTTCCTTGAACCCGTGGCGGGAATCAATAAGCACAAGAACGGTCTTTAAATTCGGGCGACCCTGCAGATATTGAAAGATAAGCGAATCCCAATTGTCGCGCACTTTTTTGGCAACCTGCGCGTAGCCGTAGCCCGGCATGTCGACAAGAAACATGACATTCGCGAGATTGAAAAAGTTCAATTGTTGGGTGCGGCCCGGCGTGTTCGACGTGCGCGCCAGCGTGTTGCGCCCCGTAAGCGCATTAACCAAGGATGATTTGCCCACATTGGAACGCCCTGCGAAGGCGATTTCGGCCATTACGGGTTCGGGGATTTGCGATAGGTCCGCCGCGCCCCACACAAAATCACACGGGCCTGCAAATACACGCCGTGCCTGTTCGATTTGCTCCGGCGTGAATTCTTCCATTATTTTTTCTTTTTCTTTTTGGGCTTGGGCGGAGAAATTTCCTTGGCCGTGCCTTCGATGGCCTCTTCGATATCATGTTCGACCATTTCAAGACTAGGGTGCACGGAAGGCCCTTCGGCGATTTCCTTTTCCAGCTTTTTCTTATCTTTGCCTTTGCTGAACAGATGGATGGGAACGCCCATCGATTTCATGATCACGCATTGCTGTATCACGCCCAGTGCGGAGCTGACGGTCCAATACACGACCAGACCACTGGCGAAGCCCGCCATGATATAGGTCATGAAATACGGCATCATCTGCACGAATTTTGCCTGTATCGGATCTTCGGGCGGCGGGGAAACGTTGCGTTGAATGATCATGGCGAGCAGCATCAGGCAGGGCCATACACCGACCAGCAGGAACGAAGGAACATCATAGGGGAGAACGCCGAACAGGTTGAAAACGCTGGTCGGGTCTTTGGCGGACAAATCCTGAATCCAGCCAAAAAACGGCGCGTGGCGCATTTCGATCGTGTTAGACAAAACCTTGTATAGCGCAAAAAAGATCGGAATCTGGATCAAGATCGGCACGCAGCCCGCCATCGGGTTGACGTCATGCTTTTGATACAACTTGACCAGCTCTTCCTGCAATCTTTTCTTATCGTCCTTGTATTCGTGACGGATCGTGTACATTTCCGGCGAAACCTTGTTCAGCTTCGCAAAGGATTTATAAGACACTTGTGTTAAAGGGAAAGCCAGAAGACGTAAAATACAGGTGAAGATAACGATGGCTATGCCGAAATTGCCGACGAGGCCGTAGATAAGATTGATGGCAAGGAAGAAGGGTTTCGTCAGAAAATAAAACCATCCGAAGTCTACCGCGAGATCAAAGTGCGGAATGCCCCATTCTTTTTCATACTTTTCCAGTTTATCGAGTTTCTTGGGACCTGAAAAAACATCCACTTTGTAGGTGGTGCTTTCGCCAACTTTTACCGTGCGCAGCGAACCCGTGATATCGGATTGATAACGGTCTTTGGTTTGTTCGTTCACCGCAGGCGATGCCACGAAACGGAATTTTGAGGCCTGCGCCTGGTCGGCAGGGGCCAACGCGGTGAGCCAGTATTTGCCCGTCGTGCCGATCCAGCCTTTTTGCGCATCGAAAATTTCTTCGCGCTTGTCTTCAAAATCTTTATAGCTGCGTTCTTCGAGCTTATCTTCGAAATAACCCAGCGGGCCTTCATGAGCAACGCCAGCATTCAAATAGTCTTCGGGTTTGCCGTGTTCTGTGACCAATGCGTAAGGAGATACCGTGATATCCGATTCGCTGTTGTTGACGATTTTGTTTTCGATAGTAAAGGCAGAGAAATCATCCACCGTGAAGGTTTTTTCGAATTCGATACCTCCGACAGAGGCCGCAATCGTAAGCGGTTTTCCCGGGGCCAAAACATCGCCTGATTTCAAGTTCCATAGCGTGGAAGAATCAGGAACGCCTGCATTACCCGTCCAGCCCGTTTCCACATAGCGCGGGAACGGCGTTTGCGCGGGCGAGAGAACTTTGACGCGTTCTGTCTTTTCAACCGTCTTGTAATAATTTTTCAGTTCCAGATCGTCGAGACGTCCGCCTTTTAAATTGATGGAGCCATCCATGATGTCGTTGTTGAATTTCACACGCGATGTCGCGGCAATCATTTCCGCACGCGGTTTGACAACTGCGGTATCGAGAATTTCGGCGGGCGCGGAGGCTGCAACTTTTTGCGCATGAATGGCGGCCGCTTTCATTGCTTCGGCATTGGGGCGAGCGATGAAATGATCGTAGCTGAGCCACATCATGATCGAAATCGCAGCGAAGATGATCAGGTTCCGGATGTCTTGCGGATGCATTTGATCACGTTGTTGCATTAATTTTGTCTTTCTTGTTTTTGCGTCTGTTTTTGCGCTTTGTTTTGAATACCGCGTTTATAGCCGATGATCCCTGCCCAATCAATGCTGGGTGGCACTTCATCGACCATGGGGCCTTTGTAATAGGGATGGCAGCGAATTAGCCGTTTTATGGCCATCACGGAGCCTTTCAACGCACCGTGATTTTCTATCGCCTGATGGGCGTAAACAGAGCATGTGGGGTGAAAACGACAATTGGGCCCCGTCAGCGGCGATATGGCCCACGCGTAAATTTTGATGAGACCTTGCAGCACGGATTTAAGCATCGATCCCGTAGCCGGTTTTATCGAGGCACCAGATCAGGTCTTTTTCCATCTGCGTGTAAAGGCGCGTTGCCGCCCCTTCCCGTGCGATCAGGATATAATCCGTACCCGCCTTGGCATGGAACGGCAGAACATCCGAGCAAAGCGCGCGCAGTCGTCGTTTCATGCGGTTTCTTTTGACAGCGGATTTTTCAAGGCGTTTGGTGACGGTAATGCCGAAACGGCTTTTTTCTAGGCCGTTGGGCGATGCCAAAAATGTAAAGCCCTTTGCCACCCATTTGTCCGCACCCGTGCCCAGACGCAAAAAATCGGACCGCTTTTGAAGACGGTCCAACTTTTCTAATTCTTCTTTTTTGGCTTTCATTGGTTTAGCCCTCATAAAAAGGGTCTAAAACCCGCGAAATTAAGCGCTCAGGCGCTTGCGGCCTTTCGCACGGCGGCGGGCCAGAACCTGACGGCCGTCAACAGTGGCCATGCGGGCACGGAAACCGTGGCGGCGGGCGCGAACGAGGCGGCTGGGTTGGAATGTGCGTTTCATCGGTAAATCCTTGGTTTTTTCTATATTTCTTGAATTTCGGAGGCTGTTTTAACCCAAGGGCCCTCGATTGTCAATTTTTCTTGCGATTCGGGCCCCAGCCCCTCATATTATCCATAGACGCGCTTGATTTTCAGGTACTTACCTGTGCTATGATAGAGGCCGACAACGCCCTTCTCCGGGGCCTTTTTACTAGGATTTCGAAGACGTATGTATCAAGACAATAACTGGATCCCCGTAACGGGCGAAGAACTGGCCGGATTTTTGGAACAGGTCAACCCGATCGGCGGCAAGCATAAGGTCAACCCTGCTTCGACCAAAGTCGACTACCGTATGCTGCCCTTTTACGACAACGTGGTCATGATCCGCATTAAGGACCCCGCATGGTCTCCTTCGAACCTCTACATCTATTACTTAAGCGACCAAGGCAAGCTGTACTGGCTTAACGGTTCCTCCCCGCCCATCCACGAATGCAACGCAAAAGCACCCGTCAAGATTACGGATGATAATGTTTTGGAATATTTGCGTTTCTTTTGTTTCTACGTGCGCGGCGACGAAGGCCCGTTCCTGATCGCGGAAACGTCCGACGATCCATATATCCCCAAAAACCTCGACGACCGCACAAAGTCCGTCATCGAAGGCACTATTCGCCCGGCGTCATACGAGGGCAAGAATGCCGAAGGCCATTTCCTGTGCGACGCCGTGGTCTATTATTCAAACGCCCTGTTTATCGCGAATTTCGCTGTCGAACCCGGCGGTATGATCCGGATGCTCGACGACCAACCGATCGCCACCGATCTGGCCGTGAAGGTCGACGCGCCCGTTGCCTAAAATTTTGGTAAATAAAGAGTAAATTTTCCTGTTTCTGCTGCTCCTTAGGGGACATTAGCCAAATTTTCATTCGGCCATGCCACTATGATATACTTTTAGTATATAGCTGAAGGCTTGGGGTCTATGGTTCAAAAAAGTAAGAATTTCTTATTGTTCTTTTCCGTTTTAGTGATGACACAATTTGCGTGGATCATCGATGCGCTTGCGCAGGTAAACGGCGGTGGGACTCCCGCAGCTGGCCCCGCTCGTGCGGAAACCACGGATGCATGCGGCGCCGATACGATGGGCGGTATCATCAATTGTGTGCGTGAAGGCACGGCGGATAATCTGATCGCTGTCATGGAAGGTGGCGCTTATGCGCTTGGTCTTTTGTTCGGCGTAACCGGTATCATCAAATTAAAGAACCACGTCGAAAGCCCCAACAATGTTCCGCTTTCGGATTCCATGAAACGTTTCGCCGCAGGCGGCGCGCTTTTCGCGCTTGGTTTCTTGCGCGAGGTTTTCGAAAACACCATCACGAACAACCAAGCTTCGGGTTATGACAAAACCGGCTTTAACGGAGATGTCGGCGATGGACTTGGCCTGGACGGCATGCTGGTCGCGATGATGCAGGATATCTTCGCGCCGTTGCAGCTTATCTTCGCATCCTTCGGTTACGTCGCTGGTATTATGCTTATGCTAATCGGTATTTCACGCCTTTTGAAATCCGAGCAGGAAGGCCCGCGCGGCCCCGCCGGAATCGGCACCATCATGACATTCTTGATGGCGGCCTGCCTGTTCTCTTTGAATACACTCAGCTCTCACCTCACGGAAACAATGTTCCTCGACGGTACATTTAAAACGAACGGTACTCTGCAATACGCGGACGGTCTGGGCGATTCCGTAGGACATGCCCACGCGGTTATTTCTTCGATCATCGCATTCGGTATCATCATCGGATGGGTCAGTATTATCCGCGGTCTCTTCATCATCCGCGGCGTGTCGGAGGGCGGCGGTAACGCGTCCATGATGGCGGCGATTACGCACCTGATAGGCGGGGTATTAGCCCTGAACCTCGGCAGCGTGGTCATGGCGGTCCAGAACACGCTCGGTATCACGCAATACGGGATCATATTCCAATAGATTTTTTACCTCCCTGGTAAGAAAACCTAAGGGCCGATAGAAATATTGGCCCCTTTTTTTTGTGCCGTTGCCGTCAGCCGCTTTACGAGCAAAGCGTCGAGTCAGCGGAAGAAACTGGAAGATAAAATTGCGATAGATTAAAGTGCGTCGTTGCCTTCTTCGCCGGTGCGGATGCGCACGGCGGTGGAAAGATCATAGACGAAGATTTTACCATCGCCGATCCGGCCCGTGCCTGCAGCGTTTTTGATGGCCTCAATAACTGGTTTTACGAGCTTGTCCGATATGGCCACTTCGACCTTTACCTTGGGCAGAAAATTCACCGAATATTCGGCGCCGCGGTAGATTTCCGTCTGGCCTTTCTGGCGGCCAAACCCTTTGACTTCCGTCACCGTCAGTCCTTCGACACCCAAAGCCGTCAGCGCTTCTCGAACATCGTCCAGCTTGAAGGGCTTGATAACCGCCATTACCATTTTCATGAAAAGTGTTCCTTATTGTTTCACACCCCGTTCGGGTCTATACAACTATCAACTTATATAATGCCTTGTAAAGGACGCCGGTGCGCATGGCAGCAAAGCAAAAGCCGATTTGGACGGATGTAACCATTGTGGGCGCCGGCCCCGCGGGATGCACCATGGCGGCCCTTTTGGGCGCGGGCGGCGTTTCGGCCGTGTGCGTCGATCAGGACGACCCCGCACGCACGCTGGGCAATGATTTCGACGGGCGCACCACCGCTATATCCTATGGTTCAAGACGCATCATCGATGCGGCGGGGGCTTGGGATTCATTAAAAGCGCAAGCCTGTCCCATCAAGGATATCAAAATTATGGAATCGGGATCGCCTGTCCTTCTCGAATTTCTGCGTAACGAAACAGAAGCCGAAGCGTTCGGATGGATCGTGGAAAATCGTCTTTTGCGCAAATCTTTGTATGAACGGATCAAAACTCTTAAAAATATCCAGTATATCGCGCCATCAAAAATTACAGCCTTAGAACAGGGCAAAGATACCGTAAAAACATTCCTAGCGGACGGGCGGGAAATTCATTCTAAGCTTGTGATCGGTGCGGACGGGCGCAATTCGTTCACGCGCGAACAGATGGGCATCGCCACGCGCGGATGGAATTACAACCAACGCGCCTTGGTGTGTGTGATCGCCCATGAAAACCCGCACAACAATACCGCCGTAGAAGATTTCCGCGGTAGCGGCCCTTTTGCCATTCTTCCCATGATGGATGACGATAAAGGCGGGTATCGTTCAGCATTGGTCTGGACCGAAGACGGCAAAGAAGATGAATCAGCCTTGCATTGGGATGAGGATATATTCAACGCCGCGATCACGGAGCGTTTTCCCGCTTCGTACGGTTTTGTGCGCGCCGCAGGAAAACGTTTTTCCTATCCGCTGGGCCTTATTCACGCTCAAAGCTATACTGCCCTGCGCATGGCTTTAATCGCAGATGCGGCGCATGGTATCCACCCGATCGCGGGACAAGGATTGAATATCGGGTTGCGTGATATTGCCGTTTTGTCGGAGCTTTTGATTGATGCTAAAAAGGCAGGCGCGGATCTGGGCGCGGATGCGGTTTTGCATGCTTATGAATCCCGTCGCCGCGCCGACAATATGGCGATGGCTGGTGTGACCGATATATTGAATAAGATTTTTTCGAACGATTCAAAATCGTTGCGTGCTTTGCGTATTGTGGGTTTAAAGATGGTACAGAAAATTGGCCCCGCGCGTCGTTTCTTAATGAAACAAGCCATGGGTGAAGGCGGTCAAATCTCTCCCCTGCACAAAATAAAAAAATAATTATTAGTCTTTGATAAGCGGATTTTTCCAATCCGGCGGCATGATCAAATTCATTTCCGTTTTTGCCACCACAGGCAAAAGCTTGTTGAATTTGCGCACTTCTTCCACGTCAATAGCGCGGCGGTTTCTTTGGATTTTGATGACCTTCATGCCTTGTTTTTCATCTGGCGCGAAAGTGCATTCGATCATTTCGTCCTTTTGTTCGCCGAAGGGATCAATGTGATTGAAGTAAATGCGGATGGCGGTGGCGGAACCTTCAATGCCGGTATATTTCAACGTGTGTGGATAGGGCGTATTCATTTCCAGCCATACGGAGCAAAGGCCGTAGGTTTGCGGGCCGGGTTTACCGCCGCCAGCCAGCATAAACAAAATCAGCATGACTACGACACCCGCAGCGACGCCGCTGGCAACGATCTTGTTTTGTTTTTTCTTTTTTGCGACAGTGACAGGATCTACTTCGGCTTGTTCGGACAAAATCTCATCGATGGAAACATCGCCTCTATATTGCTCCGGTGCGTCGTCATAGAGGGGTTTTTCCGAGGGGATATCGTTTTCGATAGCGGTTAAATCGACTTCGTCTATTTGCGGCGCTTCGATAGGTAGGCTTGGTTTGCCCCCGTTGACACCCATTTTTTTTGTAATAGGTTTTTCATCCATGGCTTACGCCGCTTCGCTGTCGGGGTTCTTATCCAGCCTACTTACGCTGGCTGCAATGAGCTCAGCCACTATGTCTTCAATGACCTGACTTACCGCGGCGGAGCGCACTTCACCTTTTTCCGAAAGCATCAACACGCGGCGTTTGATTTCACCGCGTGCGGAGCCACCCGGAAAGTTTGCGGCCAGCATCTGACGTGCACGCGCCGCGCCCAGTTTTTGATAGAGACGGCCGCGAATAGACACATCTTCGGAAGATGTCGACAGCGCCCAGAGCTCGATAGGGCCCAGCGTGTTGAGCAAATGCTGTTCGAATTTACCTTCGGTCGTGCCAAGCACGAGCAGAGCGGGCGCGCCGCCGGCGCGGGGGCCGGTTAGTTTGTAGCGTATGATATTACGCGCGGTTTGCGACAGACCAAAACGTTCACGGATATTGTCTACGGCCTGATCAGAGATGGCCGCGCCCAAAACCCAAACGCCCGTGGCGAGATCGACCATGTCGTCGTCAAAATCGTCCAGAAGTTGTGAGGCCAGTGCAATCTGAACACCGCGCTTACGGCCCTCGCGAACGTCGCGGACGATCTGTGCGCGCACGGAGCGCGAGCGAGATGTTCTGTGGAATTCGTCGTAACACAAACGCTTTGGCGTCTCGATAATGTTTTGAATGCGGAGTTCGTGATAGAGTTTGTACTTCTCTGGCATGTGTTCGATCATCTCCATACCTACCCACCATGCACGGACCAGCACGTGACGTGCCAGCATGTACATGATTGAAGTCTGACGATCGGAGCTTTCATCCCCTTGCGGTGATACGTCCATCAAATCGAGCGCACAAACCCTTGCGCCCGACACATCGAAGCGCGTGATGCCTGACAAAATCGGGAATTCACGGATGGCGGATGTGATCATGCGCTCGAAAGCGTTGATAACGGTTTCCGATGTCGTGCCGATACCGGTTTGTTCCAGCAATGATCTGATCTGCGGGCGGCGCGATGCTACGATGGCATCGGACAATGTCGGTGATGCGTGACGCTGCGCCGACATAGCGACGTTGATTTCGCCGATATCGAACATGCGGTCCACGATATCCCACCAATAAGGATCTGTTGGCAGGTGCAGATTGTGTTTGGCAATTGCCTCGTCCACTTCGGAGTCGAGTCTTGGCAAATACGGGCGCGGTTCCGCGTTGGCGGCGGTATCATCGCGCCAGCGGAACATTTCATCGACCACAAGGCCGCAGAGCTGTTGCATACCGTCATAAGGGCGGTCCTGCCCAGCCGAAGTTGCCAGCAGTGTCAGGAGTTCGACGAGGTATGAGCGTTCGTCGATCATCGGGTAACGACAGCCTAGTTGCGTGTCGAAAGGATTGACCGAATAAGCCTGCGTCATTTGCAAACGGTGCGCGGCGGCTTGATGTTTTTTGTGTTCAGGCAGCGCTTCGCGGATCATCGAGATCATCCCCGAAGAAGACGGGCCGATATCGATCATCGCGATATAAGGCAATTGCGAAAGACCGCCGGACAAACAGGTCGCCATGTTGGTGGAGTTCAAAAGAACGGATTTACCCGCGCCGGGTTGTGCGAAAATCAGATCGAACCATGTGGTTGTAACGTTCGATCCCGTTTGATAGGGCCAGACTTTACCATCGGGTGTTCTAAACAGCATGGAGCCTGCGGCGAACGGCGATGAAGGGCGCTGCCACGGCATCAGTTTCATGATTTCGAACATCGGCGCGATGGCAGCGGGCGCCGTGCCTGCGCAATGAATACCCATGGCGGAAGACATAACGCAATCAAGCGGATCGCCGGAGAATTCCGACACCTGACAATAGCCCCACGATTCCACGGCCTGAATAAGGTTCGACAAACGATCCTGCAAAAGGCGTAAGTTATCGCGCGGTGCCCATGTCGCCATCGAGATGCGCACCCGCACGACGGGTTCTTTACGAGACAGACGCTGCAGACCCTCGAGCGAGAATTTGATTTGTTTGTTGAGCGGATTGGTAACGCCCATCAATGTCGCGACAGACGAACGCAAGGATGTTGCATAAACGCCGCCACCTTCGATCAGGAAGGAAATGCGGTATGGCACTTTGGATTCGAATAAACGGTTCAAAAGCATCGGGAACGGTGACGGATCCATAGGCGCCAGCGTTATATCCGCACCGCCCCAGACCAGATCCCCGATGCGCACGAGGGTTTCGTTCAAAACATAACTATCGGCCAGCGCAAGCTGTTGGCGCAGGGACGGCCAGATAATATCCGACATATCTGTTTTCGACATCGGCGCGCGGGGCGGAATAACATCGCCCGGCAAACAGGCGCGCCAGTTTTCATGTGCTTTGGTAGGATATAAATTATTTTTAACGGCGCGCAGAGCGTCCTGGACCTGCATGACTTCAGCGCGGATGCCGAGTTCATCCAAGGACGACATCACGCCCGCGATATAGGAGCGGTGACGTGTGCGCAATGCCTCGATGGTGGCGAGCGGGTTTTGAGCGTAGCCCGCCGATACCCATTTTTTACCATGCGCATCGGACGCCGCGCGTTTGAGTTCGCTCTTCGTCAGAATGCTGGGGCGCGTCCACAAAACGAAATAGCATTCTTCGTATGAAAGAAAGCGCGACAAATGGCGCACGCGTTCATCGAAAATATCCTTCATGTCCATTTCCATCGCTTCGGTGGAAACACGGGACGGCCTGATGAGATCTTCCAAATGACGTGTGATGCGGGCAGGATCGCGCACGAAATATACCTGCATTGCGTGGCCGATGCGGTCAAAACGTGCGCCGATTTTGATGGTCGAGCCTTCGATCAGGAAGTTATATTCCTCTTCCCCGATAATCTGGCGCGATCCGTCCACCTTCAGATAAGTAACCATCGAGCCGTCGGAGGACACCAGCGTTACTTCATCGTCCGCGGTTTCCAAGCGTATAAACGTCTCCAACGACGCTTTCATAGCGATCTGAAACGGGGCCAGCAATTTGTCAAAAAGGCGCATGAGGGCTTAATATTCTTCGGGGTGTTTTTTGCAAAAATATTACAGGCTAAAGGGTAGTATACTATGTCTTGGGAACATAGAGGAAATTTGGACTAAGCATTCGTTTTTAAGGGATAAATCAGCGCATCAAAACGGAGTGATCGAACCTGCGGAACGTCAAGCCGCTTGGGTTTTCATTTTTGCATAAATAGTTTTCCACTGGGCGGGCGGATACAAGGCGAACGGACCGTCCTTGGAACGCCAATAAGCCAGAATCTGCGGGAACTGGTTGAATTTCAATTCGCCCTCGCTGATGTTGCGCCGATCCAGTGGCAACAGGCGCACGCCTTCGAGTTTTTCCTTACGGGCAGCGTAATGTTTGGGGCCCAGAAAATCGCGCATTACGGTCGCCAGAAAGAATGGATCATCCGTCGCCAGCCTTGCACGCACATCTTCGCGGCGCGCCATGAGAGCGTCGATCGCGGCTCTTGCCGCATCAGCCATGGTGCCTTGGGAAATGCGCGCAACGTATAATGCGCGCGCCATGTGGTTCAATTCCGCCTGCCCTATTTCCGGTAGCCAGATCATCACACCGGAGTTCATGACGCTGGTTTTTTCGAGATCAAAACATTGATGGCAGTAGATGCAGGCCGTCGCAAGATTGTCTTCGCGGACATCATCCAGATTGCCATTGATATGGGATAATTCTTGATATTTTTGGGATTGAAAGCCACAGAAACGGCAGGTGTGTTTATCGCGTTCAAGTATCTTCGGGCGCAGCCTTTGTAATTCCGCCGCAGCCTTTTCGGCAATTTGGGCATTGCCCGAAGATCGGACAATGCCCAGTGTTATTGGCAAATAAGCCATTTAGCCTTCTATATTAATTGACGCCCATCGTGATAGCGCCAACCGTCGGTACGGATGCGCCTGCACCAGAACCGATTGTCGTGAACATGGCTTCGTATACGATCGGCAGAGCGAACAAACCGCCACCGGCTGCCAAACGGATCGCGCCTTGTTGCAGCGGTGTTTGACCGGGGTTTTCAACATGGTCTTTGATTTTCAACACGCCAAGAACGCCAAGAACGATACCCATCATGTAAGATATACCGGTGATAATACCTGGAATCGTGCTGATAGAGCTTTCGATGTTCGTTACGATCGTACCGAAGTTCTGACCGGCAGAAGCGGATTCCACACCGGCCGTCATGCCGATAAATACGGCTGCGCCGCCTGCCATCAATTTTTGTTTCAATTTCGTCATAGTCTTTCTCCTTCTAAGTCGTTAATTACCAAAACAGTTAAATTTTTAAACTTTGCCGTTCACTTCAAATTCTTCGAAAGAATCGCTGCCTTATATTGTGCCACCTGTCTTCAAGTATACAAAATCAAAATTCTTTTTGCGAATTTGAACTCCTAAGGTTTTTTACAGGCTATCCCCTAAACAAGCTGGCCTATCAATCACCCTATAAATCCATTTAAACACATTTTGGACAAATTAGGCAAATTTGTGGAGATGGGGTCAGGAAATAACATATAACCAATTGTTTTTAATTAATAAAATAATATTTATTTTGATTCAATAATGTGCTGACTTACGTCTAATTGTGACAAAATTGTGTCAGAATAGGGCAAGGTTTGATTAAAAGGGTTAGATGCGGCCTTTTCCCGTGAATTGCACTATTGGTGGATGGCACCTTGGGTGCCTTGAATGGTCCATTGACCGTTCTGATAGACGATACCCGTGACCTTGCCGATACCTGCCAGCGTGTCGCCCACGACAACGCTTTGCATGTCACGGGAGCCTTGCGGGGAAACCCATGCACGGCCTGGCTGGGCGGCGCGTAACTCCCACTGGGAGGTTGGAGCAGGTTTGGCCGCGGCGGCCTTCTTCGGAGCGGGTACAGGGGCGGGAGCCGCCTCTTCGACCGTTTCTTCTATAGCCGCGTTTTCCAACGGCTCAGGGTTAGACTCAGCCTTTTTGAGCTTGGCTTTCTTCTCAGGCGCCTCAGCGGCGGGGCGCGAGCGGAGTTCGGCAATTTCCTCTTTCAAGGACTGAACGCTCTCTTCGATATCCTTGGTGTTATCGCCTTTGGCTTCGCGCACATTGTTCAGGTCAGTTTCGATTGTCTCCATGCGTTTCAAGAGTTCATCGATCTTGCCTTCGAGTTTGCTTTCCAGCGCTTTGACTTCCTCGGCATCGACCACAGCCACAGAAGGTGTTTCGGCCACGGGAATCTCAACGGCCGCCTCGGCAGGTTTTTCTTCCGCTTTCACGTCTTCGGTTTTTGTTTCTTCGGCCGCAGCTGTCTCTTCAGACTTCGCTTCTTCCGCAGGTATATCACCCGCTTGATCGTCGGAGCGCTCTGCAATCGCTTTGCTCAATATGTCTTGTGCGCTCGGCGTTTCCGGAGAAGCGGTTGCTTCGGGAGGCGTCTCGCCCGCAGGAGTTTCAACAGCTGGAGTAGCCTCTACCGTCACCGACGCGTTGGAATCATCCGTTGTGATGGGCACAACAGGAATCTGTTCGCCGTTCGCGGCGGGAACGGTGTCATCGGGGCCGCGGGGGGCTTCGACCGATGGCGCCGCACCTTCTTCACCGGGCATCGGCGTCAAAGCGAGCGATGTGTCTTCGGGTGCGATGGGCGTTGGTTGCGGCGGATTGGTTTCTTCGGGCACCTTGGTTAGGAAGCCTTGGTCTTCTTCGACAGGATTTTCCGCCGTCAAATCTTTGGGTTTATCGCCTAAAAGCGTGCCATCCATGATGCCGCCAATATTCAAAGGCGATTTGAAATTATCAACGGGCTTAGCGCCCGCAGCGCCGCCTGCCGGCGGTTTGCTCAAATTGAACAGCATCACGCCGACGCCGAGCACCACAGCGCCCATAATGATCAGCGTGTTCGAGCTCATTTTCTTTTTTTCGCCGGATTTTACGGGCTTGTCTTTTTTGGCCTTCTTGCCTTTTTTACCGGCGTCTTCGACTTCTTCATCCTGCCAATCTTCGGCTTCGAAATCTTCGTCGCCCAAATCGCCTTCTTCAGAGGGCAGATCTTCTATGCCGGCATCCTCGACCGTTTCGTCGAAATAGGCGTCGTCGAAATCTTCGCCTTCGAGCCCATTGTCATCGAATTCACCGCCGCCTTTGCCTTTGTTTTTGTCAATCATCTGATCCGCCCGTTTTCCGATCGCTGTTTTCTCTAAGCGTTAATTACAAGCCTGAAATTAGGCGATTTTCTATCTGCTTTCAAGGCTGGTATCCACGACAGGGGCAATAAACAAAATGCCCATGGGGGTGCCGGATGCCAAGCGCAGCATAGGTTTGGTGTTGTCGGCCTCGTCGTTCAGAATGTCGCTTAGCTTGTCGCCCGCTTCGGAAACCCCCGATGCCACTTCTTGTTTACTGTCCTTGTTGGAGGTGGACTCAGTTACGGAAGAATCTGAAATAAAGACGCTGGTGGTACCGGATTCCGAAAGCGCGTCGGCAAAGCCCGTCACAAATGCAGCGGCCATCGGCAAGACGATACGCTTAAAGTAACGATTATCGATTTCCGTGACCATGCCTGGCAACGTGCTGTTTGGGTCAATCGCCACGGCCTCAACCGGATAATCGATACCGTCGATGACGATCGTGTTGAAGTTGAGGGTGATATACTCATCCGTGGAGGTAAAACTTCCGATCACGCGAGAACCGCGCAGAGGACCCGAAATGATTTGCGCCATGACGGGGCCGGGCGCATCAGTGTTGGCCTCGATAACGGATTGGCCATATTCGATGGTGCCTGCAGGAATAACAATATCTTCGATTTGATCATCTTCCACGCCTGCTTTAGAAGCGCTGGCGGCCTGCGCGCGCATATTCTGCTCTTCGGCTTTTTTGCGTCTTTTCTCCTGCACCGCTTCCACGAAATCGACGCTCGTGATGTTTTTATTTTGAGGGCCTTCGATCTTTTGCGTTTTCAGCATGGATTGCATTTGTCCCGCCATCGAATCCGCCATCGCGTTGATAGCAGGCGTTTTGGTATCAACCTGCTTACCCGCTTGTCCCGGGGGATTCGCTTGTTTCAGCGTTTCTTGCTGGCGCACGCGCTCTTCTTGCATGCGTTTCCAGCGATCAAGCGGATCTTCACCCGACGGCGCTTCGAGAGGAGTCGGAAGCTGGCCCTTGGGTGGCTCGAACGGCATGGGAACGGCGGATTCCTCCTTGCGCGCTGCGTCTTCCGCGCGTTGCAAATTCGTTTCTTCGATGGAATCTTGCATCGTCTTGGAAACTTCGGATGTACCGGGCGCTTCGTTGACGTTATTTGCGCCCGTGGCAATCGTGGAGTCTGTCACTTTTTCTTCTGGGCCGCCGAACAAAACCAATCCGCCCGCGACGACCGCCAGACCCGCCAAGATGACGCCGATCTTGACCATCGGGTTGTTGCGCCACAAATCGCCCAGCGAACCTTTCTTCGAAAATTCATCGAAGCCACCGTCGTCAAAATTCTCGACGTCCAAATCATCGTTTTCATTTTTACTCATCGAGCAGGTCCTTTTTTTCCGACAATGTGGCCCGCAGGAACTCGCCGCCATCGGACAGCAAAAGCACGGGTGCATTGGTAAGAGCGTAAACGTTCATTCCGTCCGCAGAGGATACGGAGCTGTGCCATGCCGGCGACATAAGCGTGAGCGGCGTGCGCACATAGGTCGTACCGTTAGAGGCATAGGCCGTTGTGCGTCCGTCGACACCGCCGACTTCCAGTTTTTCCATGCCCGTAGGCATTACGCCGTCTAGCAAGGATGTAAGATCAGGAGAGCCGGCCACCATCGTGGATTTGGCACCTTGCATCAGGGGCGCGGCGGCGAACGGGCCGTATTCGGGAATGCGCGCATCAACGCGGTATTGCACGGTGTCACGCGATGTTTCCAGCGTCAGTGTGAGCGGGGTTTTCAAGGTCAGAAGGCGAATGACGATGTTGCCACGGGCGAAATGTTCCATCGGCGTGATGCGGATGATGTGGCCGCCCTCTTCAGGTTCGACCACTTCGAAATCACCGGCCCATGTAACATCCTGCACCGGCCACGGAGAGCCCGTAGCGTCTAGCATATTTATGGTCGTGACGTTGCCGACAGCGGTCTTGATGGTGGGTGGAACGATACCCGGATCCAAAGATATGTTTTGTACCGTAATTTCAGGCGTCGGCAATTTATAGACGGGCGTTTGCACCGCTTCTTGCGTTTCGTCATAGCGTTTCATAAGCGTTTTTACCTGATCGGGCGAAAGCGGAAAAGTGCCCGTCAATGCCGCGTCATAAGCTTCGGTGCGTATTTCGTTTTGCAGTTGTTCTTGCGTCTGGCCGCGCGCGGTCACCGCGCCTGTGCCAGCTTCCAAACCAAGATCGGACATAGCGGGCGCACCTACATCGGGCAGGGCGTCTTCTTTGCCGACCTCATCGGATTTGGAGCCGTATTTTTCGAGAATGTCTGGCAGAGCCGGCGCGGAATCATCTTCTACTTGAGCGGCGGCATCTTCCACCGTATTGGGTTTGTCGTCGGCAGGTGTCGCCCCCAATTGCGCCGCGAGATCGGATGAAGCGTCTTGCGCAGGCGCTTCTGCCGTTTCGGGCGCGCCTTCTTCTTTATTGTTTTCTACCTTCTGGGCAGCGGCGCCCATGGCGGTCGCGGGCACCAGTTTCTTTTCTTCGGGGGCAGGAGGAGCATTTTTAGCCTCTGTCGCCTCTTCCGCCGCAATATCGGCGCGAGAAGCTTTTTTGGCCGCGTCTTCCGGCGCGGCTTGCGGGATGTTTATGTCGGGAAATGCCGCCGGTACTTGCTCTTCTGCTGCTTGCGCGGACAGTTGCGTGTTCGTTTCCTGCGACATGGCCGGAGCCGAAAAAGCAACCGCAGCAAGAACCAAAGCACTCACTATAAGAAGAGAGCGATTTTCCCGTTTAAAAGGTTTTTGTAATTTCATAAATGCCAACACCTAAATCTTACCCTAATTCTTAACCCGGAACCGCTATCCATTGCGCGATACCAACGCCGTTCGGGCTTTCCAGTCTGGGAACGCGAACAACAACAATCGTGACAATCCATTTATCGGTACGGGTTTTGGAACCCGATACATAAGACAGGATCATTGGCACCTGCACAACCCATTGATATTGACCTGCGACCACGCTTTCGGATTTCAGGACGGGGGCGCCGCGCGGAACGGCAGAAACCTCCTGCGTGTTGGCCTCGATCGATTCAATAATACGTGATTGCTGTAAAGCTTGGGAGAAGCTGTCCCAGCCCGCACGGGTGAAGTGGCGTGAGGATTCCTGAAGGTTTCTGCGGTAGTTGCTAAAGGAGAACGACATCGTTTCAGACGCCGACTGCGCAACCCACGACAGCAGGGCCGGTGTGGAAAGGTTCGGTTCGGTCAGCGGCACCATCGGGATCAAACGCCCGTCTTCCGTGGTGGCGAAGTAGCGGTTTTCCGGCTGATGTACATAAATTACGAAGAACATCGCCCCGATCAGGCCGAAAATCACGAAACACTGAATAACCGCCACACGAAGCGCCATACGGTAACCGTCGCGGTAAAATTCGTTTCTGACCATAACGCGGCCAAGGCCCGAAGTATCGCCGCTGTCAGGACGGGTCACGGGTGCCTTTTTTGGACGACCCACCCCTTCTGGCGGGCGGCCTTGGGGCCTTGCGCTGCGAGGGTTAGGGGCTTTGGGTACTGTATCTTCGGCCATAGGATCAAGACTTCATCGTTAAAAATGCGAGACGCATAGGGTAGCGGATTTGGCCCTTAAAACCAAATCGCCATTCTATTGGAACATATTCGTTTCAAAAGAACAATTTCCGATATGAAGGTTGTCCCCTCGTAAAAATCAAAAAACCAAGGCCTTCGGGGGGAGACAAACGTGCGTTTTGGTTTTAAACTGTGGTAGAATTTTTCTAGGCTTTGGAGAAACGGCGTTTTTTCAAAGAATTATGGTTTATCACTCTTAAACATCGCTTTAGGAGTGCCATAAGGATCGTAAGGCTTCGGGGGATTGCCGCTTGAACAAGGCACGGGTTAAAAAATCGAGAGTTTTTGTCGTTGGCCTTATCGCTGCGCTGACGTTGTTGTTGCCGGCAGGAAAAACTGCCTATGCCACCGGTCGATGTAATTGCTCCACTTGCGCCACCGAAATTCCCCGGCACCACGAAGAGATTCAGCAGAATATTTCCGATTCTTTTGACGAACACGAAGACTGGATCGTGAACACATGGTGGGAAGAAAATATTCTGCCTGCCATGCGTTTGTTCGCAGAACAGTTGAGCGTAGCCGGTGAGTTACAGGTCGAAGGCGTCGGCATGATGCTCGACGCCAAACATCAATTGGAAACACAAAGATTGTTCCAGACGCTGAGCGCCCAAGCCCACAAGGATTATCACCCTTCGGAAGGTATGTGTACGTTAGGCACAACAGTGCGGGCGCTCGCAAGTTCGGAACGTAGAGCAAATCTGGCCCAAATGACCTTAGCGCAACGCATGATGCAAAGACAAACCTTGGGCGGTCAGGGCATAGCCACCAATTCCGGCGATTCCGATATCCGTTCGCGCCTTGATCGTTTCATCCAAGTTTATTGCGATCCCGCAGACAACGCGAAAGGCCTGATTAATCTTTGCCAGACGGTCGGCGAACCCGGCCGCCGCAACATCGACGTTGATTTCACACGCAATATCGAAACACGTTTAACGCTGGATCTGGACTTCACCGAGCCCCCTGCGCCCGATACGAATAACGGAGCGGATGATGCCCAACCGCCCACCGCCAACGGTGGTGCATTGCGCGTTTCGGAAGATGAAGCTGATGTGTTTGCGCTGTCCGCAAATCTTTTTGCGCACAACGTGCCCTCGCTCATTCCACCCACCAAACTGGCTAACGCGGATCCTAACAGCAACAGAGTTATGCTCAACGCGTCTGAGCGCTATATGGATTTGCGTTCTATTTTCGCCAAACGTTCCGTCGCACAAAACTCTTTCGCCGCACTGGTTTCGATGCGCACGGCGGGTGATCCTGCTTCGGCACCTTTTACGAAGGCCGTTATTCGCGAACTCGGCGTGGCGGACAATGATGAGATCAACGCCCTGCTCGGTAATAACCCCAGCTATTTCGCACAGATGGAAGTGCTCACCAAAAAACTCTATCAAAATCCGCTCTTTTACACGGAGCTGATCGATAAGCCCGTCAATATCGAGAGAAAGGGCGCGGCATTGCAAGCTATCGGATTGATGCAGGATCGTGATTTGTACAACAGCTTGCTCCGCTCTGAGGCCGTACTTTCCGTGCTCCTCGAAACCATGTTGCAGCGTGAGCAAGAAAAAGCCGCAAGCGCGTTGGGTGGACTCTCCCCGGGAGACGCGCAATGAAGCCATTTATCAGACGCATCGCTACTCTCGCCCTTACCGTATCTTTGGTTGTCACGCTCGGTTTGATTGCCTTCGCACCCTTATCGCCCGCACGCGCAGGATTTGCCGTTTGTGGCGTATGCAATGGAGCTTGTAATTTTGGCAACATTGCTTGCGACACAGGATGCACAAGGACCTCCGAAGTAAACACCGAAATCACCAACCAGTGGCTGGACCAGCGTTTCACCATGCACCGCAACTGGATGGTCAATGTGCTTTTCGCACAAACCATTCTTCCTTCGATGCAACGTATGGCTGAACAACTGACGGCCGCTGCCATGCACCAGATCCTTGCGGTCGGCATGCTTCTAGATGCCAAGCACCAGTTGGAAACGCAGCGTTTGTTCCAGCAAATGATGGCGCAGGCACACAAGGATTATCATCCATCGGAAGGCATGTGCACGTTCGGAAGCGTGACACGTTCTTTGGCCGCCGCTGACCGCAACATGGATTTAAGCGCCGTCGGCATTTCAACGCGCGTTTTGCAACGGGAACTTTTGTCCGGCGACGCGGTGGCAGGCAACGGACGGACGTCTGATTACTTGAGCCGTATCGCGCAATTTCGCGAAGTCTATTGCGCCCGCGGCGATAACGGCCTTGGCCTTGGTGCGCTTTGCCCGAACGTGCCCGCAGATCCTGGACGTGTGAACAATGACATCAGTTATACCAACGTGCTCGAAGGGCCTTTGACCCTGCAGTTGAACTTTACGCCGGGCGGTGATGTGGATCACGGCGACCGCGGCACCACAGCTTCCGAAGAAGATATCTTGGCGCTGGCATCGAATTTATACGCACACAAAGTACCGCCTGCAATTCCGGCGGCGTTTCTTTCGAACGAAGCAGGCGTTCCCAACACGGAAGGCGTAACGAATTATATGGACATCCGCGCTATCGCGGCAAAGCGCTCCGTCGCACGCAACTCCTTTGCCGCCATAGCAGCCCTGAAGACGCAAGGTGAGGTGGAAGTTGCGCCTTACATGTATGCGATCATGAAAGAAATGGGTATGTCGCAAGACGATAATGCGGGAGAAGAGATTATTGCCTATCTTGGCGAGCGGCCCAGCTATTACGCGCAGATGGAAGTGCTGACCAAAAAGCTCTACCAGAACCCCATATTCTACACAGAACTGATCGATAAGCCCGCGAACGTGGACCGCAAAACGGTTGCCATGCAGGCCATCGAATTAATGCAAAGACGCGATATGTACCGCAGTATCCTGCGATCCGAATCTATTCTCTCCGTCATGCTGGAAACGGCTTTGCTGGAGCAACAAGAAAGCGTCAACAACGAGATCAACCGTCTCGGTATGGAAGGCGAATCCACATTACTTCCCGAAGCACCATAGAACGGGAAGCGATGGTAAGCACATGACGCAAGACCACCCGAAAGCAATAGGACACTCCCATAAAGCTCTTGCCGGCATAGCTACGGCAGTTGCGTTTTTGATTATTGTTTCTTTTACTTTCTTAGAAAAGAAAACGGAAAAATATTCAAACCTTTTAAGTTACACCGGCAGTGAAACCGGAAGAATATCCGCAACATTGCAAGACACCGGCGGGACAACCGAGTTGGGCGCCGAAGCTAGAAGCTTCAATCTTCCGGAGACAAAGAAACTATCCTTGCCCTATATGCTTTCGTCTTCTTTATATACCGGAGATACCGGCGCACGGGATTTCGTTTTCACCGTATCGCAGGATCGTAAAAAGATAGGTGTTTTGATCGATGGCTTCAGCCCCGAGGATAGAGTCACGCTCGCGTTAAACGATCGTGCGGCCTTTACGGATATCCCGATGGATTGGAGCGGCAGAATGGAATTTGTCTCCGATCTGGCTGGAAATGGGTCCGTCGAGGCCTGCATAGATATAGCCGGACGCGACATCAGAGTATGCCACCACATTCCCGAAGATTTGGGGGCATAATGCGTTCTTTCAAATTATGTCTGGCATTTGTTTTGATCTGTGGCCTTATCGGCGCCGGCGCAAACTCCGCTCACGCCATCGGCGATCAACCCGATGACTATTCGAATGATTTGAGAATCAAATGGACGGGATCCATGCAGCGAATGGCCGAACAGGCGTCAGTCATGATGGAATCACAGATACTGGCCATCGGTATGATGCTGGATGCCAAACATCAACTGGAAACGCAGCGCCTTTTTCAGGAAAAACTGGCAGAAGCGCACAGGGATTATCAACCGAGTGAGCAGATGTGTACCTTTGGTACCTTCGCGCGTGATCTTTATCAGACCGAAGAGCGCACAGCCGTTACACGGACCGCTCTGGTCCAGTTCATGCAGCAGCGGGAAACCGGCAACGGCGAGAGCATGGGCAGCGGGGCCGACACCGACCGTCTTTCGCGCTTGAAAAAATTCCGCAGTACATTCTGCGACCGTGGTGATAACGGCGGCGGGTTGGCAACGTTATGCCCGACCGCAACACAACCCGCCATGCGCAACCGCGATATTAATTACACCACTACAATAGACCAGCCCTTATCGTTGGATGTCGATATGTCGAACGCTCAAGGAACGGATGATGAGGAAGCCGTCTTCGCCCTTCTCAACAATCTTTTCGCGCATAAGCAGAGTGAAAAACTGCCTACGTCCGCCATGGGTCAAAACAAATACCAGTATCATTATGCGAACCTGCGCTCGATCATAGCCATGCGCGGCATCGCCAGAAACTCTTTCGCCAATATCATCGCTATGAAAACGGCGGCACCGGAAACGATCAGTAACGGTCCTTACTTGCGCTCGCTGCTGCGTGAATTCGGGGTGGGTGATGGCGAGATCGCGGCGCAGCTCGGTGAAAATCCTAGTTACTACGCACAGATGGAGCTCTTGACCAAAAAGATCTACCAAAGCCCGAACTTCTATACTGGCCTTTACGACAAGCCCGCCAACGTGCAGCGTATACGCGCGGCCATGAAGGCGATCAAGCTTATGCAGGACCGCGACATCCACGCCGCCTTCTTGCGCAGGGAAATGCTGCTTTCCATGATCCTTGAAATGCGCTTGCGGAGCAACGCGGAAAAGACCTACGCGGCAACCGAGAGCGCCCTGTTCTCCACCCCGACCAACGACGCCACCGAAGCGCCGTAACACCCCTAAACGCCGCAGTTTTGGCACCGTCCTTGCAAGATATCTCCTGATATGTGAATCGGGCCCTCCAAGAAGGCCCCCATTAGGATTTTGTGAGGACAAGAACGTATGACGTTCCAAGCATTAAACTCTGCGCTTTCCGGCCTCCGTGTGGCCCAGCAGCAGCTGAACACCATATCCAACAATGTCGCTAACGCGACCACGCCGGGTTATACCCGAAAAATCCTCCCCCAATCTAGCCAAGTTATTAATTCTACTGGACAAATTATAGGCGTCAAAGCGGACACTATGATCCGTAACGTCGATCTTAATCTGGAAAAAGAGCTCTGGACCCAGATCAGCGCCGTGTCCGCTCTCGACACCAAAGCCGCCTATCTGGACCGAATCGAGAAATTCCACGGCCCTACGAACAAGGAGCTATCCATAGCGGCACAAATTGCCCAGCTGAAGGATAAATTCGCCGCCTTGTCCGATTCGCCGGGCGAAGGCTCTCTCTTGCAATCCACCCTCAATCAGGCGATCACGGTTGCCAACAAATTTAACGAGTTCGGACAGCTAATCACGGATCTGCGCAACGAAGCGCAAGACGACATGGCCGAGACCCTTACGCGCATCAACAATATTTTGCAAACGGTCGCCGACCTCAACGGCCAGATCAAAGCTTCGTACGCAACGGGACGCACGATCGCAGGCATCGAAGACCAGCGCGACGAAGCGATCAAGGAACTTTCCACACTCATCGACCTCACCATGTTCACGCGCGGCGATAACGCTATCGTTTTGCAAACATCAACGGGCGCACAGCTGGCCGACGAAGTTGCCACGGAACTTTATTTTGATCCTACTGCTCTTGGCGCAACCACCACCTATCCCTTGTCCGCCGCCGGTGTTTATGTGGGCGGCAACCCGATCACTGTGCCCAGCGCGTTCGATGTCACTCAAACCAATCTCGGAGGCAAGTTGGGCGGCCTTATCGAAATGCGCGACGAAACACTTATGCGCTATCAAACGCATATCGACGAGATGGCGCACAAGCTGGCACTCCGTCTCGAAGCACAAGGCCTGCGGTTGTTCACCGATCCTTCGGGTGTCGTTCCGCTCGATACGCCGCCCGACACGACGATCGGCACACCCGTTACGTATGTAGGTTTTGCATCGGTCATTCAGGTGAACCAAAATATTCGCAACGACATCACGTTGCTCCAACAAGGAACTTACGTATCCGATGTTGCGATTCCGACAGCGTCAAACGAAGTCATCCGCCGTGTCATCGAATTCGGTTTTGGAACCGTCAATTATCAAGAGATCGAAGGCGATACGGATTTGAACTTCGTAGGCCCCGCCACAGATTTACAAACATGGCTCGGTCTTACCTCTACCAACAATGTCGTGCAAGGGATCGATTTTTCCAACTATTCCCAAATCGATGACGGTTTACCTGGCGGCAACGATATCGCCGATGATTTACAGGATTATTTCCCCAACTGGCCGAACCAGGACCAGTTCCGCATAACCTTCAGCGAACCGCGACTGGGCCTTGGTCCCGTAACGATTGGCTTAGATTTGAGCTCGGCGGGAATCATCCATCCCATCGGTCCCGGGATTAATGATGCGCTCGACCAGATCATCGCCGAAATCAATGACCAGATCACGATCGCAGGCCTTCCCGCAGGATTGACGGCGGCGGCAACACGCAACACGTACGGGCAATTGGTCATCAATTCCAGCGGCAACGTAACGTATGACGCCAGCAGCTTCCCGGGCGGCATGGGCACCGACGCCTTCGAAGCGCTCGGTCTGAACGAAGGTACATATATAACCGAAGACCCCTATTTCGACATCCGGATCGGCAACAAAGAATTTTTCCGCATCACGATAGAACCCGGCGAAGACGTCACCGACCTTATCGCCAAGCTGGAATATAACCCCGCAACGCTAACGGGTGTCCCCGGTCTGTATGTCGATTTCAATGTTCTGACGGGTTTCATCACGCTTCGTCCCGGGATCGACGATTCCAACGGCGGCCGCAATTTCGGCGGCGATATGCGTATTATTTCCGGCCCCGGCACGACTACCAGTGCAGTCAACCCTGCGCTTGCGGCTCTTCCCAGCGGTGTAAATGTCGTGAGTGCCTTGTTCGGAAGCTATACGGTCGCTGGTCCTACGGTCACGCAAATCAACGCCGTGGAAGATGTATTATACGCATCGGAAACCGAAGTGGGTTCGGGCATCTTCGTTCCTTTCCGCCGCGATTTCCTCGGCCCCGGATTTGATACAAGCACGAGAATTTTGTCCGGTCAGGGCATTATCGATTTCTCGCAAAAAGTCGTCAACGCGCATGCGCAGGACGTGATTTTAAACGATAACGCCATCGCGGACGAAGGCACGCTCCGCGATGTTTTGCAGGAGAGATTCCTGAATGAATCAACCGTCAATATAGATGAAGAGCTTTCCATGTTGATCGTCATACAAACCGCCTATGCGGCATCGGCCAGGGCCGTAAGCGCCGCGAGCGAAATGTTTGACGAACTTCTGGCGGCGATATAATGGGAATACAAGGAGATTAACATGCCAGGCATATCGACGTTGGGTCAGTTTTTAGACCAGATATCGCGATTGAGAACGCAGCAACAACAGCTGGGTGATCTGACCGTGCAGATTTCTTCGGGCAAAAAAACTCAAAAGCTTTCCGGTCTTGGATCCGAAATTATGCGCACGTCCAGAGCGCGCGTCAGCGTTAACGAATTGACCATTTATTCCGACAACATCACCAACGCCAACCGCCGCATAAATTTGATGCAGAGTGCGCTCGGCGAGGTCAAGGAACAAGCCGATAAAATTCTGGAGGGGCTGCGTGTTGCCGTACAAGAAGGTGATTTTCCGGATTTTGAAAGCATTCAGCAACTGACACGAAGCGTGCTCAACTTTATCAAAGACATCATGAATCAAAAGGACGGCGACCGTTATTTGTTCGCGGGCGGCGATACATCGGAGAGACCCATCGACAAAGGTGGTTTGTTTGAAGGAGCATTGGGTGAATTCGTGCCCGATGAATCGGACCTTACCAATCCGCCATTGGTCGCAAGCGGCATGATCGGCGATTGGGGCGACGGCACCATCACGACGGATCAATTCATCGCGTCCTATAAAGCCGTGAATGAAACGACCTTGGGTTTTTCCAATCCGCTGACCACCAACACGGCGGGCAAAAGCATCGTGCGCGTGAGCGATACTTCCGAATTCGATTACACGAAGCTGGCCAACGATCCGTCTTTGCGCGAAATCGTACGCATATTGGGTGTTTTGCAGTCCCTCCCGCCCGTGCAATTTGCGCCGGGCGCATTGAATGACCCTACGGCAACCACCTTTGCGGAAGATACCGCCCCCTATCCTCCGGCGGAAAAACAGGAAAGCTTCTTCGCGGTCATCAACGATCTGACCGCATCCCTATCCGTTGCTGTACAGGATCTTACGCAAGATCAATTCGATCTGGCACAGGTGCAGGCACAGATCAAGCTCGTCAAGGATTCCAACACCGATCAGATCAGTACCTTTAAAGACATTATCGGCGAAATCGAGGATGTGGACACGACCGAGGCTTCGGCGAAAATCTTGCAACTGCAAACGCAATTGCAGGCATCATATCAGGTCACTGCACTGGTTGCGCAGTTGACTCTGGCCAACTTCCTTACGTAATTTTTAGATATCAGGAATTCACAGAACGAATTGTGATCTTATTGTTCTCGATCACCGCGCGCATGCCGTTGGGTGCGAGCATTTCATCCAGCACTTGATTCCAAGGCTTTCCACCCTGCCACGACACGTTCGTTCCGACATTTATATCCGGTGAGAATGCATAGCTGTAATTAGGCGGTACGACTTGGCTCAAAGCCAGTGCCAGTGGCAGATCGTGACCAAAGCCTACAGCTTCGATAAAGCCGGTATTGGCAGGCGTCGTTTTTGCTTGTTGAGCGGGCTGGATCACGGGCGCGGGTTGCGGCATACGCAGCGCATTGCCTGCAACAGGTTGCATGACCGGCTGGGCTATTTGTTTGGGGGCGATCGGCGGCAGGACCTGTTGTTCGACAGAATCAGCAAGAGGTTTCAATGGTTCGCCTTCTCCGCCCGGGATCGGCGTCATCGAAGTAATATTGATCGCTTTCGAAACTTTTTTGCCCGTTGTGTTTTGATACTGGTTGCCTTTGTCGTGGCGTGCGGAAATATTAGCGCGCGCCATCATGCCCGCCTTGTTGTTGCTGCCAGGAACACCGACAGGACGTAACGTGCCCGTTTCTTCCATCATTGCTTGCTCTACGGGCAGCGTCGTCATGTCGGCGTTATGAACGGCTTGTTCTTCCAAAGGGTATGGATCTATCACCAGCGCTGCGTTGATATCTTCCACGGGTTCGGTGGCGCGGAGCAGAATTTCAGCATCCATCGGCTGGGCTTTTTGTGCCTGCATGGGGGCGGGATTTTTCTGGCGGCGCACGTAAACGGCTATTTCGGGCTCCAAAGAGACTTCGGGCACGGCGCTGCTGACGGGTTTAGAAATAACCTTGTCGCGATCTGGGCCCTCAACGATGGCTTCCACCATGGTGTCGGCAAGTGGCATTTGCGCGACGGGCGGAACGGTGACGGGGACGAGTTGCATCGGCGCGTTGGGATTTGCGGCGGGCGCTTCGGCGGCGGCAGGCTTGGAAGCCGGCGTGAATTCAAATCCTGCCTGGGCGGAGGGCGCGTTAGAAATCAGGACGCCTGCCATCAATGCAATCTTTACGCTCGTGAAACGTGTCATCGTTTTGCCTTTACGAAAAATGTGTGCTCGTTCCCGTAACCTAAAGAATCGGGACGCAATTTTCAAGGCGGAAGTTAAGGGATTTCAGCCGAAATCAATCATGCGGCGGCGGCGGATTTTGAGCCACGCATTGCGTTTTTGCCCCAAAAGCCATGAACGAAGGGCGCGCATAGAGGAATCGAAGCTCAGACCCCGCTTTTCCATCATCATAAAAGCCGTGGTGGAGAGAGCCACAAAGACCAACGTCACAGGACGGAAATAAAACAACAGGATGAAGAACGGAATGCCCGCACGTACATCTAGCGCGAAAAAACGCACAGGGCGCATGGAGTTTCTCCAGTGCCAGTTCGCCCGTTCCTCGTCTGTATCTTCTTTTTGGGACATTAATCGCCTCCGCCGGCACCAGAAGACGATGATAACATAATATAGTTGCGGCGATCAATCAGACCGGCATCGAAAGCAATTGCAGCGGACTTAGCCATGGTCTGTCCGTAAAAAGGAAGCATGCGCTGAATTTCCGTCGGCCACATCTGAAAGTCCATGGCGAGCAGTTTGTCACGCACGTCATCGGTGAAACGCATCCATTCGCGAAGACCCACGCGCCCTCCGTTGACCTTGGGAGCCAACGCCTGTGTTACAACAAGGCGCATAGTTTCCATCAGTGCGTAAGCGCGTTCCGAACGTTCATTGGGTTCAAATGCAGAAACCATACGTTGAATGGTCGCGGCCACGCCCGTCGTGTGCGTCGTCGTATATACAAGGTGTCCCGTTTGCGCGGCTTCGATACCGGCGGCAATCGTTTCTCTATCACGCGCCTCACCAACCAGAATGATGTTAGGTTTTCTGCGCAGAGCGTTACGCACACCGCGCGCGAAGTCGGGCAAGTGTTTGGGAATTTCGGTTTGTGAAATCAAGGAGCGCGGCGATTTGATCGCGTCATACACATATTCGATAGGCGCTTCGTAGCAAACGATTTTGCCTGCGCCGCGTTTTCTTTCCATCAACATGCGGATACCGGCGGCAAGTAATGTCGTTTTACCCGAGCCTGTGGGGCCTGTGATAACCACCATACCCTGACGCGGCGCCCATGCATTTATGACATCGGCTTCGACGTTCAGATCTTTCATGCTCGGTGGCTCGGACGGCAGAACACGCATCGTGATGGCGGCGGAATCGCGGCCGCGTGATAATATCGGCGTGATGTTCACACGAAAACGGATGCGCGTATAACGATCGGGGCGTATTTCGTACGAAAGATCGAGATCGTTACCGGATGCAAGGCGTGCGCCCGCTTCGGGGCCATAAATCTTGTTCAAAAAAACATTCATGTCAGCGGCGTCGATCGGGCGATACGTGCCGGGATAGAGCGTGCCGTAAATTTCGTTGTAAGCGGGACGGTCCGATTGAATGGAAATATCAGAAGAGTTTTTCTTCACGCACCACATCAAAAAAGGATCAACGAGTTCGTCCGTGAAACGCGAAGGTTCATCGGGCCAAGCTTCGGCGATGTTGTCTTTCGCTTTAAGTAAGCTTACCGGTTTGCGGGCTGCCATTCCTGCGTTCCTGTTTGAAGGGCGGGCAGGCCTGTGATGGTGACGGCACGATCTCCGACACGCATCGCGTTGCCGCCGCCTGTTACGCCGCGGTCAACCTGCAACGCGTAAGGCGGGGATACCATGCCTTGGGAAAGAAGCGAGCGGTAGCGCACCATGCCTTGATAATCGGAAGTGAGTTTATTGAGGTCGGCCTGGAAAATTTCATCGGCCTGCTCTACACCTGCCTGCCAGCCTTCTTCGAACCAAGTGTTCCATTGCGCTTGTTCTTCTTTATCTTCGGGAAGTAGAATATCCGGCGGCGGGGAAACATTGCCCCACTGGCGTTCCAGATATGCTCTCCACGTGCGCGCGGTGGAAACGATTTTGGCGTTACGACCGATATTATAAACGCGGTCGGCAACAGCCGCTTCCAATCCGCCCTGATCGATTGCGGTGGCGTCAACGGCTTCTGAGATAATTGGCGGTTCGATCAAAAGACCCGAGGGCGCTGCAATCAACAGCTGGCGGAAATCGAAAACCTTATCGAGATATCTTGCGCGCGTCTCCATTTCCTTGCGGATGAAATAAGTGCGCCAGTTCAATCCGCCGCGCGCGCCGTAGGACATGGCGGCTTCCTTGATCGCATCGTTTCTGATGTCGTATGGCATCGCCGACGCTTCTTCGTCATCATCCGATTTTTTCACTTTGCGGATCGACATCAATTCGGATTGCGTGGGCGGCGGCGCGACTTCCTCGACGGCTGAGGCGCGCACGGGCGCGGCTTCAAAGGCGGCCAAGCATATGAACACCCCTGCAAGAATTGCGAATTGTGCG
This sequence comes from Micavibrio sp., assembly GCA_040381535.1. GTDB lineage: Bacteria > Pseudomonadota > Alphaproteobacteria > Micavibrionales > Micavibrionaceae > Micavibrio_A. Next base: position 67,808 of record JBEIHF010000004.1, read on the forward strand.
AAAGCCGCCAATTTCACGTCTAGCCTCCTACGCCTGTGACAGGCGCGTAATGCAGTTCGATGATTTTGCGCTCGGAATCAACCTTTACATCGCCACGCACGCCGAGCTGCAAACCAACATCGCGCAAAACTTCAATCACAGGCTGGTTCTGCACGTCGATGTTTACGACGAGAGGAACGGGCGGGCGGTTACCCAAGGAAACAAAGTTATAGCTCGCGCGGTCGGCAAGCTTGTGCAGGATTTGTTCGGGCGGACCGACCCATGTGATCGTGATGGCGCGCGACAATTCATCCGGTGCGTTGTGGATCGGCTGCACTGCTACGCCCGGCGATTTTTGCTGTTCGATGGCGGCGAGCGTTTCCAGCGAATTGGATGCTTTGTCCGCAGCCTCGGCCAGCATAAGGGATACCTTATCCGGGGAGGTTACGACCTGTGCGTTGCGTTCTGGCAAGGCGCAGGCAGACATAAGAAAAACCGCGGCGAATGCGGCGGTGTACTTCGGTATGGACCGTAGGGTTTTAAGCATGTTCATCATGGATCTTCGAATCGGTTTCTTGATACTGTTAATAGCTTATCCCCTCAGTCTAGAGGGAACAAGACAGGTATTAAAGTAATCCAGTGCCTTAAATCAAATTTAGCACAGGCTTTAAGGAGAATCCTAATTTGGGAAGTTGGGCGAAATATTAACGCGTGCCGGCGTCGCGGAGCAGGCCTTTGGCGCGCATGGCGTTCACAACCTTGCCCTTATAAGGGTGGCCGTATTGGGGCGTACGGGAGTGATAATGGGCAATGGCCTGAGAAAGTGAGCCCGTTTCGTTCATATGCGTGCGTAAAATCCAAGCGGAAACACCCATATTGGTGCAAGGATCGTCGCGGACCCAGCGGTAAGCCGTGTCTTCGGCAACGCCCCATTTTTCTGCCAAAAGCGGGATCCACAATGTGTTGATCTGCATCGGGCCGAGGTCGTAGGAGCCGTTTTGATTGGGCCCGACGGCCTGACCGGACGTGCCGCCCTCGACCTGATGAATTCCCACCAATACCGCGGGAGGCACAGAATAAGTCTGCGCGGCCAACATCAAACAAGCTGCAAGGATTTTGGTCATTCTTATATTAGGTCATCAAATGGTTAAGGAAAAATTTAGCGTGGTCACGCCATGGATTGAAACCATAGCAGATTCTTGTGGAAAATCAAAAGGTGGAGTGGAACCTGTTATTTCTTTTTAAAGAAGGACATCGGATTGGCAGGTGCGCCTGCAAGAGGCGCCGCGGGCGAAGGTGTGGTCGTCTCGGCAGCGGCGGGCGGCGGCGCAACGGTAGGTGGTACCGCGGGCAACGTTTCGGCAGGTACTGCCGGTACGGATGGTTTTACAGAAGATCCGCCCGAGGATTGCGATACGGTCTTTCCACCTGCCCCGCCGCCCATCGATTTGGCGACGACTTCAAGCATGGCGCGTTGCTTTTCGAACGCGGTCCACACGGGGTCGATGATGGCCAAAGCATCGCTTCCAGATTTTTTGAGACGTTTCGTTTCATTGCGGTGAGCCGCGGCATAGAGCCTTCCGAGCGCTTCGAGGATGACGAGTTCGCCCATCGCGTTTTCCGAGCCGCCCAACCATGCCTGCATGTCTTTGGCCGCTCTACCCAAACGATCCGCGACGTCTTGAATAAGCTTCGTCTCAGATTGCCCGAAAGAGAATTCACCGATGGCGGATATGGCAGGAAGCAATGCGTGCATGGCATATATGTTGGTTTGGACGGCATCGAAAAATGGCGGTGTGCCGTCAAGTGTTTTCAATCTCTGCGCGTGTTCTGCGGCTGGGGCGAAGTTATCGGCGAAGGCGATAACGGCCTGCAACGCCTTTACGATGCGCTGGCTTTCGGCGTCGGCGGGTACACGCCCCGTTTGTTCATAAGAATCCGAAATCAGCCCACCCGCCAATACAGCCAGACAGACGCGGATGGCATCGGCATCCCCGTCATTGGTTTTCAAGTTCATGGACTGAGAAAGGGTGATGCCTGTTTTGACGCTTTCGGACAAAAGGGTGGCCAGCGTCGCGGCGTCCTTCTCACCGGTGGCGTCACCGGACGAATGGGTCGAGACGGCGCCCATCAAAGGCGCGCCGAGTTTTTGTAAAAGCTGGAGAAGGAATTGGGTACGCGAATCCATGGCCATAAAACTTGAAAATAATTGACTGCAAGTCTAGCAAGCCTAACCCCCAAACCCAAGGGGTTAAACGCCTTTGGGTCTGAAAATCCCCGCTATTGGGGGCTCGGAACGGGTGTTGCGTCCGTATTGGCGGCCGTCTGAAGGTCCGCAATCAGGCCATCGGTGTCTTTGGCGCGGCCCCTGATTATTTTTACCTCACCGGTTTTGTCGCGGTAGATGGTCAAAGGCGTGACATTGAATTTCCAAGCGTTCATAAGAGCCATGTTCTTTTGAACGGCCTGCGTGGAGACACCCTCCTTGGCGGGAAGCGCGTCTTTATCCCCGTCGAGATATTTCATATAGCGCTCTTCCGCATCAGGCGCGGCCAGAAGGAAAGAGGCTTGCGCCAAAGAGCCGTCCTGAAAGCCAACGGGAATGATGCGTACCTGAACCACGCCCTTGCTGATCAAGTCCTTTTTGCGCAGATCATCCAAGAAAGCATGGCAGTGCGCGCAGTTCGGATCCACAAAGCTATAGATCGCGGGCGCGGATTCATTGCCCAGCTTGATCCAATTGCTGTTTTGAACATCGGCGAACATGCGTTCCGCCGGTGTTTTCAACTCCATATTGTCGGTGACGCTTTCGCCGATTTTGACTTCGTTTTCGGGCTTGGGTTTATCGACCGCAAGAAGATCGAGAACATCGCCGCTCTGTGCCTGCAGGGCACTTACTTGTTCAATGGTGATGGGCTTTCCATCGGAACCAAACATCAGGCCTGTGACAAAAGCTTTTTTGTCCTGCGTGATATAATAATATTGTTCCTGACCTTGATAAATCGCGATCCAGCCTTCCATGCCGTGTTCGTTGCCAAGATAGCGCATCTGCGCCCCGCGCTCCGAGAGTAACTGCAGCGCTTGGGGTATTTCGGGAATGGTGGTTTCTTTTTGCGCGAAGGCGGACGGCGTGAAAATCATGAGGGCGGCAAGAAGGGCAAGAAAGCGCATGGGAATATCCTTTGTGGGCCAGAATTCTTTATGAATCTATCGTACGCCAGTGCCTTCGGAAAGATCAAAATTGGGAAGAAGCGTCTATAAAAACAGCGTAATGATGCCCGTATAGCCATAAAGACGGTTGCCCATGATTTCCCCGCTGCCGTAAAAACCCGCAACGGGCACATTGCCCAGAATTTCACGGATGAGCGCCATTTCGCCTCCGGTTTTGTTATCGTCCGCAAACGATACTTCGGTGCGGGCAACACACGTTACATAGATCGCGGCTTTAGGCGTAAACTCCCCGCGTTCATGCATGATGCGTTTGCGCAAGGCTACCAGCGTTTGCGAAAGATCGCTGCGCACCGTTTCATTGTCCCGATGCACAAACAGGATTTTTTGCCCGTCTTCTAAAAATTCTGACACCGCCATGTTGCCCGTTTCGGGATCGATCGCCATGATGTTGCGGACCATGAAATCATTCTGGTCAGAACCAGCGACGGGGAATGCAACATGCGCGGTTCCTTGCAATAATTGCGTGAGGTTTTCGGGAAGCGGATTGCCCTTCATGATCGCTTCTTCGGCGTTATAACCCAGACGCTCCTGAGCGAATCTGCGCATGTCTTCCCCGAAAACATCGAACGGTGTTTTGCTGTCGAGATATGCAATTACATGGTCGCCCGCTTTTGATATTTCATGCAAAGGACCCATGGGAATACAACCCTGCGACAGTGAGGTTGCCACTTGAATATCCTGCGAGAAGATAAATCCACTGATCCCACCCGCATGCGCATCGTGCGAAAACAAAACAGGTTCTTTTTGTGAAGACGCCATGCCGCCCGTTAAAAAACCGCCGACCAGAACATCTATTTCTCCGAGTGCCTGCGCGGGATATTTGTCGACCAGCGGATCGACATGGGCGATGACCAGCATTGGATCGTTTTTATTAAGCCACGGCTCAAGATCCTTGTGCAATTGTTTGAAATTCGGACCGCACGCGGAGAACCCGTGAAAAGATGACGCCGGCACTTCGCCGATTAAAACGCTTATCGCGGGGACGTCCACGAACTCTTCGCCCACACCGCATACGCCTATGGCGCTGCAACCAGTCCAATGATAGATGCCCGTTACGGATTTGAACAGTGTGATAATACTGGATGCGTCCTCAACCAAAGGATCGGTAATATAAAGAAATCCGATATTTGGTTTGAACCCGTCGGTTTTCATGGCGACGATATCCTCGAGCACTTTTTTGGAAATATCGCGCCAATTTTCGCCTTTATGGGCGGTGCTGACGAACTTTGTAGAGGCTATCGCGTTCATGATAACAGTATAGGCCTTAATTACGGCTCTTCAATGACCTATTGCGCCCATAATTTTTCTGCTATTATTTTTGTGCGATTGCACATTATTTATTAAGATAGGATACGCGATGGACAATTTTATCAATCTTCTCATCTTCCCGATCGGCCCCATTCTTTTGCTCATATGGGGAATCGTGCTGTTCAACAAATTGGTGTTCCTGAGCCAGAACCGCAAAAACGCTTTTTCCGACATCGACGTCCAGCTCAAACAGCGTCTCGATCTCGTGCCTGCTTTGGTTGAATCCGTAAAAGGTTATGCCGCCCACGAAAAAACGGTATTTGAAAACGTAACAGCCGCGCGTGCGGGTGTTGCCTCATCATCGGGCAATATGGATGACCGCATCAAGGCCGAACAAAAACTCGGCATGGCACTTGCCAGCCTGTATGCCGTTGCCGAAAATTATCCCGCGTTGAAGGCCGACCAGAATTTTGCACAATTGATGTCCGAGCTTTCCGACATCGAAAACAAGATCGCCGCTGCGCGCCGTTTCTTCAACAACGCGACAAGTCAGTACAACACGGCGACGGAACAATTCCCGTCGGTCATTCTCGCCAAACTGTTCCGCTTTACTTCCGAGCAGTTCTACGAAGATACGTCAATGCCGCGCGCGGCATTGGAAACCGCGCCGAGCGTGAAGTTCTAGGAGAAACGTGTGAGCGACCCCCGCCCCATCAAAGGGCTGCATGCCTCTATCTGGGACAACAACATAAAATCCATACTGCTGCTGTGCGCCTATCCGTTCATTCTTGCGGGCGTGGTATTGGCGTCCCTGATCGCACTCTCTTTCTTTTCAAACAACCATCGTCCCATGGAAATGCATGTCGATCATGCTATGGGGCTTTTATACCAATGGTGGCCGATCATATTGGGTGTGGTCGGCGTCTGGTTCGTTATCGCCTATTTCTTCCAAGGGATGATGATCCGCGCCATGTCGCATTCGCATCCCGTGACGAGGAAGGAAGAGCCCGATCTTTACAACCTCGTTGAGAATATGTGCATTGCCACGGGTACGCCCATGCCGCGGCTGGAGATCATAGAAAGCCACGCCAGAAATGCATTCGCCAGCGGCATCAACCAGCAGACTTACTGTATTACGGTGACGCGCGGATTGATGCAATCCTTGTCCAAAGACGAACTCGAAGGCGTTCTTGCCCACGAGCTCACGCACATCCTCAATCGCGATGTCCGCCTGATGATGGTGTGCGTGGTTTTCACGGGGATGCTCGGCATCGCCTGTCAGTTGCTGTGGAGCAATCTGCGCTACAATCTTTACATCCCGCGCCGGTCCAGCGGCAGCGGCAAAGGCGGCGGGATGTGGGTTGTACTGATCGCGGTGATGGTTATTTTGTGGATCGGGTATATGGCGACCCTGCTGGCGCGCTTTGCGATTTCCCGCACGCGTGAATATATGGCCGATGCGGGAGCTGTCGCCATCACCAAAAACCCCGATGCGATGATGCGGGCCTTGATCCGCATCTCCGGCGCGGCGGATATTCCCAAAGCTCCCGCCGATATCAAGGCGATGTGTTTTGAAAATGCGCGGCCCTTTTTAGGTTTCTTTGCAACGCACCCGCCGATTGCCTTGCGCGTTCAGGCGATCGCGGATTATTCCGCCCTTCCCGTTCCCAATATCAAACCGAAAATCTCCGCATCCGACGAAGAGGCGTTCGGCCGCCCCGCCCCGCCGCGGGAAAATTGGACCACGCGCCAGCGCTTCAAGGAGCGCCGTCCCTCCAACCCATGGCAATAATTATGAGAATCGGCGTTATGCCGCTTTTACGCGTCTTTCTCTTGGAAATGTGGTAAAATAGCACTATATTCTAGCCATGTGATTTTCACAGTCTTAACCTAGGAGAGCAAAGACAATGTCTAACAATTTCGGCTATCAACAACCATCCGTTTCACGCGCAGGCGCCAATGTGGATGCGGGTCTGAAAGCCCACATGCTAAGCGTTTACAACCGCATGACCGCGGGCGTGTTCATCACGGGCCTTACGGCCTGGCTGGTATCCAGCAGCCCGGCGCTGATGAACTTTTTCCTCGGCGGTCCGCAGATGTATATCGTCATCTTTGCGCCTCTGGCGGTTCTGTGGTTCGGCTTCCGTCCCGAGCGCATGTCCCCAAACCAACTGATGGCTTCGTTCGGTGTGCTGTCGGTTCTTTATGGGATCAGCTTCGCAGCGATATTCATGATCTATACCCAAGCCAGCATCGCTCAGGCCTTCTTCATGGCGACGGCGCTGTTTGCAGGGCTTAGCATCTTTGGCTATGTGACAAAGAAAAACCTTGATGCACTGGGCACGTTCGCCATCATGGGCATCATGGGTGTGTTCATTGTATCCATCGGTACTATGGTCGCTGGCATGTTCGGTGTTGAAACCAGCATGATGCAAACGGTCATTTCCGCCGTCGGTCTTTTAGCGTTCGCAGGCCTTACCGCCTACCGCACGCAAACGATGAAGGAGATGTATCACGCTTCCCACGGCGCGGATGCCAATTCGCGCATGGCATGGGCGGCAGCGCTTGACCTCTACATCAGCTTCATAGCGATGTTCCAGTACATTTTGCACCTGCTCGGTAACCGCAACTAATCGTGCATCACACAATGTAGGGTTGCCTACCATAAAAATCACTAAAACCCGCGTGGAAATAATCCTCGCGGGTTTTTTAACCTTTTAGATATTCTTTTGTATTAGATTTTAGAAACCGGATGCAAAAGTAGAACTAAAATTATAAGTTGTAATCTGGTCGCAAAGCGAAACAAGCATTATCACAATCTCAATGCTTTTTGATTCCTTGTGCCAGAGGAAAGCCTGAGCATCGATATACCCGAACCTTCTTCCATTAAAAGCATCTTTGGTTTCTTCGGATATATCGCCTTTGCGGAAGGTGGGGCGTTCCGCCATCGAAACAGCGATTGCGGTGTGCGACGTAAATATACCTTCGCACCGATGCCTTGCTCGAAATCTCGCCTTCCACGATCTACCGCAAAAAAAATGCTCTGGGACAAATATCCGATGGGGCCAGCCCCGAAAGATTCCGCGCACTTTTAAAGGGTTGACCCACACCCCTTCGCACTCCTAGATTGGGTCAACCCCACATATCAGGAGAAAATCACGGGCATGATCAACGAATTCAAGAATTTCATCGCGCGCGGCAACGTGTTCGATATGGCCGTCGGTATCATCATCGGCGCGTCCTTTACCACCATAGTCAATTCTCTGGTCGGTGACCTGATCATGCCGATTATCGGCGTTATTACATCGGGCGTTGATTTCTCGGACCTTTTCATCGCGCTCGATGGCAATGACTACGCCACCGTGGCCGCCGCCAAAACAGCCGGCGCCGCCGTGATCTCGTACGGCGTGTTTATCAACGCGGTTATTAACTTCCTGATCGTGGCCTTTGTGATTTTCATGCTGGTCAAACAGGTCAACCGCCTTAAAAAAGAAGAGGCCGCTGCCCCCGCCGCACCTCCCGCCGATGTCCTGCTCCTTACGGAAATCCGTGATCTTTTAAAGAAATAAGCTTTTCCAAAGCGTTACAAAACGGCCTCTTCAAAACTGGCCGATATTTTACTTGATAATGCGGAGATACTTCCCTATTTTCCCCGCTACCAGACGTCTTTCACATCGTGGGGGTATAGCTCAGCTGGGAGAGCGCTTGCATGGCATGCAAGAGGTCGGCGGTTCGATCCCGCTTACCTCCACCAATTTCTTCTGAACGGCCTTTTCACTATCATTTCTTAGCTACTTCTCTGATTTGTTACAGAAGGCAAGGCCGGTGTGCCCTGTGCATACAGGCTGGTCAACCCCCATTTAGAGTCCACCCTTTATTCATGCGAGTGAGCGGTGCCCTGACCGTCTTCGTCATCTTCATGGTTTTCATGGTGCTTCCCCATGGTTTTTCCTATCGCAAGGGACCAGTATCCAAAAGCCGATTTTTCTTTGCCCTTTTTCCTTTGCCTTGGCTCCGATAGTGGTAAACTGCATGTCGTCGAAACGTCTTAGATTTTCAGGAATTAACCACTATGCATAAACTTCTTGCTGTTCTTGTACTAATTATGGTAACTATCTCTGTAACTGGCTGTACCAATACAGCCGAAGGTGCTGGCCGCGATGTCGAAGGTATGGGCCAGTGGATGCAAGATACTTTCTAAGGGATTAAGGCTCCGGCGCCTCCCTTACTTATAAGGAGCGAAAAATGGTACGTTTTATATTCATCTGCATGGGCGTAGTGGCCGTGGCCTTGGTCACCTTGGCAGCCCAAGGCATTTATGACGGCATCAAAAGCACCCAAACGAATATCCAAGCCCGCAACGAAGTCTTGGAAGACGTCGAAGCGGTAGCAGTGGCCGAAACAGGCGACATGACCGCCGAAGAACTGAACGCCATCATGCCGACGGCAGGCGATGGAATCACCGTAGATGCCAATGACACGTTCCTAGGCGGCTTTACCAATGAAGCACCCCAAGCTCTGAGGGACACACCTGCCACGGAGCCGATGGTTCCCGAAGCCGTGGTCGAAGGAATTCCCGACTAAATCTCGTTTAGAGATTTTTTCCACTTGCAGCAGCCCGTCATTCGGGCTGCAATGCATTCATGAGCACTGCATCCATACCATCCATGTCCCCGCGCGCGGGATTTTTTTATGTGCTGGGGTTTTTGGCCATGCTAGGCGCGTGCCTTGCCGTGCCGCGCCTTTTGTCTTTCCTGCCTGCCGTGCTGGGTATTGCAGGCGTCGCATGGATAAAAATCAAACACGGTGTCTTTCCCGCCTTCGATAAAAAACTCGCGGTTTTTTTCTTTGGCATCGTTGTGTGGGGCGCGCTCAGCTCATGTTGGGCGATGGATGGCTCATACACGGCGGAACGCGCGATCAAAATCGCTGGTATATTGCTTCCGGCCCTCGCCCTTTTCGCTTCGTCGCAATCCTTGCCTGCCCAAATGCCGAACAAAGATCGTCTTGCGGCTATCGCGGTGTATGTCTGTGCTCTGGCAGGCACCATTTTGTTCTTTGAATATTTTTCCAAATTCTTTTTGACCCGGAGCGTCATCGGCATGAGGCTTGAAGATATGCCCGAAAAGATGCGCAACGGATTCGTCATCAACCGTTCCACCGTGCTCCTGACCGCCGCTTCGTTGCCCGCCGCGTTATTAGTTTGGACATCGGGTTTGGAAAAGATCAAAAAAAACATGCTTCTTTGCGTTCTGTTCGTGCCCGTACTTGCCTGTCTTTGTGTTACGGACAGCCAGACCGCGCAGATCGCGGGCGCACTCGGCATCCTTATGGCGTTCTTTCCGTCGCATCGTAAAAAGGCACGGCGAATTTTGATGAGCGTAATTCTTGTCATGATGTTCGCGGCGCCGTTTTTAATCAAACCTTCCTATGAAGCCTTCTTCGCCAACACAGATGAAATCGCAAAAGACAGCTTTATCCAACGGGCCAGCATTCCACACCGTCTGGAAGTCTGGGATTTTGCAACGGACAAAATATTCGAACGCCCTTTATTCGGGCACGGCATGGATTCCATGCGCTTCATAAAAGCCGACCATGTGATGAAACATATGAATAGCAATACGGTTATGCATCCGCACAATGCGGTGTTGCAGATATGGCTGGAATTCGGCGGCGTCGGAATTATAGCGGCGATGGTTTTCGTATTTTTTCTTTTCCAGCGCATAGACGCACTTCCTGCCCTGCAGCAAAGATATTACATGCTGCTCTTTCTTGTGATGCTCAGTATCTTAACCACGGGCTACGGGTTGTGGCAGGCTTGGCTTTTGGGGATGCTCAACGCAATCACGGCCATGAGTATCATGGCCGTGCGCATTAATTCAAAATCTTTGGCTGATTAGAATCTCTTAGACAAGTTGAAGTAAACCTTGGGATCGCGGTCGCCGCCATCACGGTCCTGCGTTGCCACACGGCGCGTCATCGGGACAGCAATGGCAAAGCCCGCATCAACATCGTAAGGCAGGTCGAAACGCACACCGGCGCCGACAGAGGCAACAGAGTCACGTTTTTGTGCACTGGTCGTGAAATCTTCGTTCCAAACGCGTCCGATATCCCAAAAGCCGAACAATTGGTAGGATTCCAAGAAGTTCGTGTCGAACTTCACAGGGTCATTCCATTGCAGCTCTACCTTACCGGAAATACCGTGGTCGCCCGTGATTTCGGAAGGATCGTAACCGCGGCCGGAATTGATACCGCCTACGGCGAATTCTTCGGAAGACAACAAGGCATTCGAAGCCAATTGTCCGCGTGCACCCAAAAGCAAGTTGACGCCGTTTGTAATACGTTCCAGACGCTGGAATTCAACTTCCAGTTTCGTGAATTGCGGATCAGCCAGATCGCGCGTCATGTTGTCATCGCCTTCATCGCTGGCGCCCAAAATGCCGAGACCTTTGGAAACTTCGGCGTCGATCGTGTTGGCAGCTGCCATGAAGATCGTGTCGATAAATTCAAAGCGTCCACCTGCGCGGGCAACCGTCAGACGGTCGCGGCGGGTTTCTTCGATATTGTTTTCGGATTTGACGCGTCTCCAGTCCAGATTCAAACGACCATACAGGTTTTCTGCGCGAGAACGGATGAAGGGATGCGTCACACCGACATTGAGAAGATAAGAACGTCCCTCAACATCAAATTCTCTCAACGTGTAGCCAGGTTCCGTGTCCGTAACGCTGCCGTTGAAGTGAGCTTTCGTGCCATAGGGGCCGATCGGTTGTTCGTAACCTGCAGACAGGTAGCCGAGCTCGTACCAGCTTTGCGGCGCCATCACGATTTGACCCGTGATCGCTTCGTTCATGCCGAGCATAGAGTTCAACGTAGCCGAAGCGCCCAATTGTAAGGGGCCGAGGAAGCGCGAACCATAATTGTCCACGCTTAGAAGGCCATCGTAAGGATCATAAGAGAGGATGATCACCATGTCTGCAGCACCGGGCGTGGAAGACGGGCTCAAAACAGAGCGGGCCGTAATGCCAGGCAAGTCGTTGATGATCAGAAGTTCGCGTTCAAGATCGCGCGCATTCAGCGGACCACCTTTGGAAATCTGAGAGGCATAGGATTCGATGTTCGCCATATCGATAGAGGCGTTCTGATCTTCTTTTTGCAACGTGATGTTTTGGATAAAGCCTTCAACAACACGCAATGTCGGTGTGCCGTCGCCGTTTCCGTTCTCGGTCACAACAACCTGCGTCAGGATGTAACCGTCGTTACGGTACTTTAGAGTGACTGCGTTTGCTATCGTGTAAACATCGGCGACACTGATTGTCTGACCCAGCTTGTCATTAAACAAGGCTTCCAGTTGGGCATCGTTGTAAATAGTCGCGCCGGAGAAATGAACGCCTTTTAGCGTGAACTTGACGTTCTCGGAGCCTTTGGGTGCATTTAAAGGAGCCGCCTGATTCACTTTGAGTTCCGGCGTAACTTCGGGAGTCATGTCGGGTTGTTTGATTTCATCACCGGCACGCGAAGGATCGGCAATACCGGTTGCCTGATCGATCTGCGCCAAGGCGGGAGAAACTGCGAGAACGAGCGCGGATACGCCGATCATTCCTGCAATACGGAATGTATGAAACTGACCCTTGGTTTTCATTGATATGCCCTTTGCATATGAAATTAAAGAATATTACGGGATTACTGTTATTACACGGCGGGGGGAAAGACAAGGTAGGTCAAGTGCTTTCTCTAGAAAAATACGTCAGTTCGGGCATTTGGGCAACAGGGCTAATGCTAATATATGGGCCAGAATGTGCCCCAAATGACACAAAACCCCCTCATAAGAATTATTTACATATGGGATTAACGTAGATTTTCATAAGAAAATGGCGGAATCGTTGGGGATATTAGAATTATCTAAATTAACTCACTCGTATAGAAGATTAATAATTCGTTAAAAACTATTGTTAAGGCCCAAAAAAAGTGGCATTTATGCGGCGTTACAAATATTCCCGAAGTGTGGGAGCGGCCCAAAAAGGGCGCGCTTCGAATTTTTAATAACGTCTTTTAAGTTGGAGAGCACGAAGATGAGAGTAGTTCAAAACGGATTTGGTAATAATTTTGGTTTGGTGGGGAAAAATCTTCGCCGCTACCTCACAACGACAGCGCTCACCGCAACGTCTCTTATGGCTCTCGCCTCTCCTGCTCTTGCAGACAACTGGACCGACATGGAATACACGGCCGGCGGCGGTGCGATGGATACATCCCTTGCAAACACAACGACGTTCAATCAAACAACGTCTTCCGCAACCATGCAAGGTGATGCTGACATCACGTCCAACTGGACCGTCAATATCAACATGGGCTCTAGCAGCGACAAAGTCGTTGTATATGATACCGAAAATGATCCCACGCATATTTTGGGCGCGCTTAACTCCAACGGCCGCGTCTACATCTTCGATCGTAACGGCGTTATCTTCGGCGCAGGCTCTCAAGTAAACGTGGGTTCCATCGTTGCTTCCTCCGGCACGATTGAAGACAACACGGGCACAAACGGTAACGGACAAATTCAATTCAAAGATGTTGACGGCGGCGGCGCCATTGAACTAAACGGCACGATTTCCGTAGCCGATGCAGGTCTGGCCGCTTTCGTAGCACCGAATGTTTCCAACTCCGGCGTGATCAACGCAAAAGTCGGCAATGTTGTTCTGGCTTCTGGTAACACTGTTACGCTCGACCTTTACGGCGATGGCCTCGTTAACGTTGCTGTTGATGGCGCGCTCGAAAACGCCCTCGTTCAAAACTCCGGTCAAATCAACGCAAACGGCGGTAACGTCGTTATCGCGGCACAAGCCGCAAAAGGCGCCGTTGACTCCGTCATTAACATGAGCGGCATCATCAATGTTTCTTCCACCGCCTCCAAAGGCGGTAAAGTTGCAATTTCCGGCGGCAATAAAGGTGTTGTCACGGTTGACGGTACGATCAACGCAAACGGCGCAACGGGCGGCGGTACGGTTACGGTTACGGGCGAAAACATTCTCGCATCCGACGGTTCCGTTATCTCTGCTGACGCTGTTACAGCAGGCGACGGCGGTTCCGTTGTGTTGCTCGCGAGTGACGGCCTCGTCTTCGGTGGCACAGCAACGGCACGTGGCGGCGCACTTGGCGGCGCGGGTGGTTTCGTTGATACGTCCGGCCAGGGCTGGATAGACATCTACGGTTCTGTCGATGTTTCCGCATTCAGCGGTTTAAACGGCACATGGCTGATCGACCCCGCAAACCTAGAAATCGTAACGGGCGCTTCGTCGAACGTAACTGGCGCAAGCCCCTTCTCACCGACAGGCGGTTTTTTGACGTCTTCTAAGCTGCAAAATACGTCGATCCAAAACGCCCTTAATGCAGGCGCGAATGTTATGATCACAACGGTCGGTTCACCCAACAAATTGTTTCAGGACGGCACCATTACCATCAATGCCGACATCACGAAATCTTCTGGCGCAGATTCCACGCTGAAATTTGAATCAGCAGCTGGTATTATTCTGAACGCAGGCAAAACTATCAGCGCAAGCTCAGGCAACATCTTGAATGTTGTTATGGACGCTGTTGGAAGCGGCATTATTTCCTTCAAAAATATTGAGATTAACGGTGCGATCAAAACCAATGGCGGGGATGTAGATCTTCGCGCCCGCGTAGGCAACATTGTCATCGGAAACAATGGCAAGATCGAAACCAACGGCGGCGACATCAAGACTCGCGCCGATTTCCTCGTACCGACAGCATTGGCCGGCAACCCTCTGACGGGCGGCACGGTTATTAACGGTTATGTTGATGCGCAAGGCGGCAGTGTGGACATCCAACAATCCGGCATATTCAAAGGTGCGGCGAACAGCGTCCGCACGACGGGCACAGGTACGATCAATCTGCAACAGTCCAATCTTCTGGGCATAGGCGGAAAAATCCAGAACGCGATCGATGCCATCCAGAACACGGGTACTGGCACGAACGCAGTCAAAGTTTCCGTCGGCGAATATAACGAAGCCGTCAAAGCAGACGTAGACAATCTTGTTTTGCAAGGCGCATGGGCAGGTATCAACCCGTTGCTGCGTATCCTCAACCCCGACATCATCGAGACGGTTATCAAGCCGAACTCCCCGGGTATCGAGATCACGGCCGACAACGTCACCGTTGACGGTTTTGTCGTTACGGGCGCAACGGGACCTGACGGTTACGGCGTATGGGTGAACGGCGCGTACAATGCGACCGTTAAAAACAACGTCATCAAAGGCAATTCCTCGCATGGCGTTTTGCTAAACAACGGCTCGACGAACGGCCATGTTCTGTCCAACAGGATCTATGATCTGGGCGGCGCTGTTATTGATTCCGCAAACGGCATCTTTGCAGACGGCGTCGGCAACGGCTTTGAAGCCGTCGGTAACATCATCGATGACATCAAGGGCAACGGTATCTACATCAAGGGCTCAAACGGTCTCATCAATGTAAAACAAAACCTTATCGGTACACTCGCAACCGACGCCGGCGTTGACGGCATTTGGGGCGATGGTGTTGAAATCCACGATGTAAACGGCAACACGTTCGTTCAAAGCAACATCATCACCAACACCTGGGATGAAACGGACGACAACACCAATGACGACAGCTCGGGCGTCTATCTAAGACAGAGCAGCAACATCGTTGTCGGCGGTGCAGGCCTTCTAGACGGCAACCTGATCACGGATGTTGATTGGGACGGCATTAAAATGGGGGGCGGCACGGGTAACCGCGCCGAAGGCAACATCATTTCCGACGTTACGCGTATCGGTATCTATGGCGAAGGTACGAACAACGCCACGATCACTAAAAACTCCGTAACCAATGCGAACCTTGCCGATGCAGGCGCCATAACGATTCGTGATGGCGACGATCACACGATCTCGTACAACTTCGTTACGGGCCCCTCTAGCGGCGCGGACGCAGGTATCATGTTGCACGCGGGCGCAGGCGGCAACAACCTGATTCAGGGTAATATCGTTTATAATATCAAAGGCCCCGGTATCGAAGTTTTTGATGCTTCTGATGCCGATATTTTGTTCAACTCCGTGTCGAAAACGCAAGGCGATGGTATCTACCTCCACAACGCCTTTGGTAATTTCAACATCGCCGGTAACCTCATCAACGATATCAAAGGCAACGGTATCTACGTCAAACTCGTTGGCGGTCTGATCAACATCAAAGCAAACCTTATCGGTTTGCTGGCCAGCGATGCCGAAACAAACGGCATCTGGGGCGATGGTATCGAGATCGAAAACGTAAACGGCGGTACGTATGTTCAAAGCAACATCATCTCCAACACATGGGATCCGACCAAGAACAATACAAATGACAACAGTTCGGGTATCTACCTCAAGCAAAGCAGCAACATCGTTGTGGGTGGCCCCGATCTTTTGGATGGCAACCTCATCACGAACGCTGATTGGGACGGCATTAAAATGGCAGGCGGCACAGGCCACCTGATTCAAGGCAATGCCATCAGCCACTCCACACGTATCGGCATCTACGGCGAAGGCACGAACGACGCCACCATTGTTGACAATCTGGTGTATGACTCTAACCTCGCAACCTGGGGCGGTATTACGCTTGTGGACGGTGGTAGCCACTATGTGAATAACAACGTGGTTTGGAACGATGCTTCCTCTACCGGACATCACGGCATTCACCTTGCCGGCAACTATGGTGACAACGAGATCTCAGATAACTGGGTATATGATGTCAGCCATGACGGTATCCGCGTCGAAAACACGACGGGCACGATGGAAATCGACAACAACAAAATCGGCACCGTTGACAATGGTATCTGGGCGAAAAACGTTCAAGGCCTCGTCATCACGGACAACCTGATTGACGCACGCTTCCTGGAACCCGGCAAAGGCACCTTCGGTATCTATGTTGAAGATTCAGACTACGCCCAAATCGGCGGCGGTCTGCTCTCCGACACCAACTATGTCGAAGACTTCAAAACGGGTATCCGCGTTGTTACTAGCACAGGCGCAGCCGTTCTGGGCAATATAGTCAACCAATTCGTTGATAATGGTATCCACGTTACGGACAGCGATGAAGTCGACGTCAAGAAAAATGTCGTAGGTCTCGGCGATGGTAACGGTATCTTGCTTGAAAATAGCGACTATGCCGAAATCAACGAAAACGGTGTAGCCCTTGTTGGCGATAACGGTATACAGGTTGTAGACAGCCACTTTGTCGACATCCTCGGCAACGTCGTTGCCCTGACCGGCGGCTTTGGTATCTATGTTGATCCGTCCGACTTTGTTGAAATCGGTAACAACTGGGTTCACTTCACGGGTGATGACGGTATCCGCCTCGACTACGGCGTGTATGGCTCCATCTACGACAACCATGTCGGCTTTACGCTCGGCGACGGTATCGAAGTTGTTGGAAACGATGCCTACATCTCCGGCAACATCGTTCACCACACGCTGGACAACGGTATTTTGGTTACAGACACCGATTACACCACGATCTCCGAAAACCATGTCTACCGCACCGGTAAGAACGGTATCTTCACGGACAATGTAGGTGAAGTTGACGTCGTCAGAAACCATGTCACGAAAGCAGGCTGGGACGGTATCCACGTTTCCAACTTCTTCGACGCATTTATCGGCGAAAACCATGTTACTAAATCCGGCGATGACGGCATCGAAGCACATGACGGCCACACGGTGGAAATCGACAGCAACAAAGTGTCGAAATCCGGCTGGGGCAACTGGTGGAGCGAGTCTTATGACGAGTTCCAAGGTGGTCATGACGGCATCTCCGTTCGCAACATCTACGGCGCATATGTCGAAGGTGATGGTGAAGACGAAGGCGATTACGAATCTAAGATTCTCGAAATCGGCGATGTCTGGGAACCTGGTTCCGTTCGCATCACGAACAACGGCGTTGGCGCTGACATCGGCGATGACGAAGTTGAAGTTAATGATGAAAACGTCGAAGACCAATCGGAAAATGCCAAATTCGCCTCCTTCTATGGCGATGACACGGGTGTTTCCCGCAGCGCGGATGACGGCATCGAAGTTGTAAACGTTGAAGGCTTTGCCTACATCGCAGGCAACAGCGTTGAACATTCCGGCGTTGGCGCACTCGGTATTCCTTTTGGCGGAGCAGATCAATACGGCGCAGACGGCATCCATGTTCGCGATGTCTACCTGCAAGACTTCTATGGTCTGAATCCTCACTACCGTGAAGGCGACATCGGCAATGGCGAATACAACATTGTTGTTTCCGACAACGATGTTAACAACAGCCTCGATGACGGTATCGAAGTTCTCGGCACGGCAAGAGCAAGATACTCTGAGCGCGTCGCTCTCCTCGAAGATTACGAGGAAGAGTACGAGGAAGAGGAAGAACTACCTGAATATGGCGACCACACAGACGGCACCTACGGTGAATACGAAGGCCAATATGAAACCTACGGTAACACCCAGCGCGTTCTGGTTTCGCAAAACACCGTTTCCAACTCCGGTTGGGGTGCGCCTTCCGAAGGTTACGGCCAGTCTGATTACTGGTACTCCGGCGGCGATGGCATCCATGTGGAAAATGTTTACCCGGCGGGTTACTACTACGGTGAAGCGGGCGCATCGGAATCCGGTGAATTCTACGGCTATGCAGTCGATGTACTCGACAACACGGTCGATCAATCCGGCGATGACGGCATTGATGTAGAATATGTTGCTTCCACGCTGATCGACCACAACACGGTGACGAATTCCGGTTGGGTCGGCGAAGGTGAATATGAAGGCGAATACGACTTTGCCAAAATCAAAGGCTATGAAACCGGTGCGGACTGGTATGGCGCAGATGGTATCTTCGTCAACAATGTTGGCGCGCAAGACTACCGCATACCGACTATCTATGAAGTGGAAGGTCCGGGTGATGGTTATCAGGAATACTCCGTAGTAATCCGCCGCAACGACGTAGACAACAGCCTTGATGACGGTATCCAAGTCAACAACGATATGTTCTACGGCAAAGACACCAAGTCCGAGTACAGCGTTTACGACTATTACGGCTACACGGCGCCTGTTCTGGTCGGTGGAAACAATGAAGGCGATGGCAATAATGTCACCGACTCCGGATTCCATGGGCTGTACATCTCCGGCCCCGGCCACAACAACGTGATCGTTTCCGGCAATGCTTTTGCCAACTTCGATACGGGCGCTCAATTCGAGAGCGGTCTGATCGATTTGACGGGCGCAACCAACACCTTCGACAATGGCCGTATTGGTCTTCGCTTCTCGCCATACCTGCTCGGTTACAGCTGGCCCGAGAATGAAGGCGAAGAGTCTGTTCCGTACTTCGCCTACCTCAATCTGGAAGATGATGACGCTCCTGGCTCTACACCATATCCTGAAACACCGACCAATTTCGGCGGCACGATCGGCAAGCAAATCTTCACGGGCTTCAAGGAAGAAGGCGACTTCTATGTATACCTTGATGACTACGCCCTGACGAACGATGGCACGCCGATCTGGTTGAACGGCCTGAACTCGACCTATGATGATATCACGCCCTCCGATACGGGCGGCGCTCTGAGCCCAGAGGATTACGCCTTCCTCGAAGCACGCTTCCGCCACTTCCCGGATGCAGGCGCAGAGACGGCTGACATCTTCTGGTTCGGCTTCATCCCTGACGACTTGTTCGACATCAATGAAAATCTGATCTTCAACGAGTTCGCAGCGTTCAACGGTGACGTCACCGGCCTGAATGTCCGTATCCTTGGCTTGCCGAACACGGGCAATGCGGGTCCCGGCCCTGCAGCCTTCAACAACATCCAGACGTTCGCTGGCGGTAACAACCCGTCCGATCTGAATGAAATTGAAACGGCCGCAGGTGGTAATGAAGGTGGCAACACGCCATCTGAACTGAACGAGATCGAAACCGAAACCGGTGGCGAGAACGAAGCTTGCTGGGGCGCTGCCGCTAATGCCGCCGGCGCCGGCACGGCTGTCAACGTGGTTTACGGTGGTTCGTTCGACGACAACCTGAACCTTGGCGCCGCTTGCGGAACGAGCTTCTAAGCAGCGTTAAAACCTTGCAAAAAACCCCCGCGCCGCATACCGGTTTGGGGGTTTTTTATTATCAAAATCAATGGGTTAATAGCTAACGTGCTGTTTCAAATGGCTTATTTTCCACCTCCGTGTTAAGATGGGGCATCTAACAAAACGATAAAAAAATAAGCGTGAAATCATGACAACCACCCCTAACAAACACCCTCTCGAAATCCGCGAGGCGCGTTCTGACGCCGACTACCATCTGGCGTACCCGATCATCCGCCAGCTGTTCCCGCAATTGGATATGCAGACCTATGCGCGCCGCGTGTTCGTCGCCCGCGCCACGGGATACAGAATGTTCATGGGGGAAGTGGACAAGCAATTGGTCGGGCTAATCGGCGTGATCGCAAACCACAACCTGCATGACGGATATGTCACCTATATCGAGCACGTGGTCGTCGACAAGAAGGCCCGCGGCCACGGCTATGGATCGCAATTGATCAAATTCGCCGAAGACCGCGCGCTCGAAGAAGGATGCCAACTGATCGAGCTCGACACCGATATCGGCGCCGATTCCGCCACGCGCCTGTACGAAAATGCAGGCTACGAGAAATCAGGCGATTACTATTTCAAGCGCCTGCGCGAAGAAAATATCGGCAGCGATTAAAGAGACTTCGGAAGCAGGAAATAATATTTTCCGCGGGCCTTCATCGGGCCCGCCATTTTTTCGGCCGTTTCGCCTCCGCCCCAGTAGAAATCACCGCGCACCGCGCCCTTGATCGCGCCGCCCGTATCCTGTGCCATAAGCAATCTTTGAAGCGGCGCGCCGTTCTCATCCTTGTAATCGAGATCGACATACACAGGGAAGCCATAGGGGAGCTTGCCATGATCGATGGCGAGCGAGCGCTTGGCCGTAAGCTTTACACCCTCCCCGCCTTGCGGCCCCGCGCCCGTTCCGTCATCGGGTGTTTCGCGGAAGAACACGAAAGACGGGTTGGTGTTGAGCAATTCATCGGCTTCGCTGGGGTTTTGTCTGAGCCATGTGCGGATCGTCTCCATGCTGACTTCTTCTTTTTTATAGATGCCGCGTTTGACGAGTTCGCGCCCAATCGCATTATAAACATGGCCGTTCTGTCCGTCATAACCTACACGCATCACCCCGCCATCATCCAGATGCACAACGCCGGAGCCCTGCACCTGCACGAAGAAGGCATCGTGCTTGTCATCCAGCCAAACGATGGGCCGTGTTTGTTCCGCCGGCAGTTTTCCGGCCTCGATGTCGGCGCGGCTCTCATACGGTTTCAATTTCCCCTCGATCACGCGGCCTGCAATGCGCTGGCCTTTCATTTCGGATCTGAAATCACCCAGCTCCACCATCACAAGGTCCGTCGGTCTGCCCAGCAACGGGTATTGATAGGGGCCGTGTTTTGTGCGCGAACCATTCAGCGTGGATTCATAATATCCCGTGAAAAGCCCTAGCGGATTGCCGTTTGCGGTTGCGCTTACCACTTTAAAATTGTTCTGCAGGAAATTCTTCACCGCAGCAGGATCGTTCGGATTCACACCTGCGCCCACATTGCAGGCCGCCTGCCAGTCACCATATGTACCCCACTCCGGATTGCTTGAGAATTTATCCGCAGGTGATTTTTTCAAGATACGTTTACAACTGGTGTTATAGGCGTTCATGAAACCTGCCATGTCATCAGATTCCCATCCCTTAAGATCGGAGAAGGATGCCGCTTTCAACAGCAGCGGTGTTTTGTCATCGGATGTTGTAGTGGTGGTCGTACCGGTGGCGCAAGCGGTCAAAATCGATACGGCGCAAACGGTAAAAATAATTTGTTTGATCATGGAAACCTCACAGAAAAAATCAGGGGCAATAATAAAAGGGCCTTGTGATAAGGCCCTTCTTTTATCGCATGGAAAAACATTCCCTGCCTAGAAGATATGAAATTTTATCCCGCGTCTGGAACAGGCGTTTTGTGGTCTTCCGTAATATCGCCATCGCGCGTTTCGTGCAGATACCACATAGGTTCGCGAGATTTGAGCGGTTTAGAAAATGTCCATATATCGTTCATTTCCGTGATGCGGTCAGGATCGCCGGAAATAATCGCGCCTTCCTTGTTCTTGATGACGCAGGTTTCATCCGCGATGATGCGCATCTTGATATAGACGGATTTGGAATCTTTTCGCGCCTGCAAAATATCCATTTTGCGCACGGCATGAATTTCGCTGGTCATCATCTCGCCCGCCGCTTCGCGCTGCTTCAACGCGCCTTCGAACGCGGTGTAGACTTGTGGTTCCAAAAGATTTTTCAATGTATCTCTATCACCGGCGGCAAAGGCTTCGACGATAATCGCGAATGCATCCTGCGCGCCTTGCGCAAAACGTGCCAAATCGAAATCGGGCATGGAATGGGCCACTTCGAATATTTCGCGCGAAACCGTTTCGTTTGAAATGCTTACGCCGCGCGGCAATATGGGGGGGGCGGTATCGGTGAGTGCCAATGTCGTTGCTTCCTCATTCGTTTTTGTGTGGTTAGGAATGGCAGGTTTTTCCGGCGGCGGTGCAGTGAAAGGATTGGGGCGCTCGCGTTCACCGCCGTGACGTGTGCCCAAAACGCTGCGCAACCATATGACAAGACCTGCGGCGATGACGGCGTATAAGATCAGAGCGGCATCCACGATGTATAAATCCTTTTTGCTTGCATTGAACTGCAGACCCCCTAGTTTATCACAGACTATTTACCAAAAGGAAAGACCCTTTGGAATCGTCCATTACCGTCCAATAAATTGGCGGTTTTATGGAGAAAAACAAGGGCAAAAGCGACATAAGAAAGGCGCGCGCAATATGTTCTGGCAAGCGGGGATGGGGCTTATACTGCTCGAGCTTTTCACCTTCTTTTTCGTGGTCGGAAAAATCGGTTTTTTCAAAACATTTTTGCTGTGGGGCTGCAGCGCCGTGCTCGGTATTTGGCTGGTGCAGGCACAAGGCCTCGCGGCGGCCTCGCGCATGCAGCTGCTTTTCGATAAGGGCGAAAGCCCCGCATCGGCGGTGTTTGAAAGCATCTGTCTTTTGATCGCAGGATTGCTCTTCATCTTTCCGGGTTTCATAAGCGACATTGCCGCCTTCGCGTTGTTAATACCTCCCCTTCGCACATCGTTTAAAAGCTTACTGGGCAAGCATTTCCAATGGAGCGAGGAAAAGCGGCGTGAAGAAAGTGGAATCATAGAAGCTGAATACATACGCATGGAAGAAGAGATCCCTAGACTGAAAGACCAAAAAAACCCCTATCAATGATCGGGGTTTGGTTTGCCTTGGGGGGTGCGAAAAATTCTTAGCAGAGCGCTGCGCGTACGAAGTTGATTTTAACTTCGTCTCCCGCGCTGTTCACGCGTTCAAATCGGCGTTTGGCGCGGATGGCAAGAACGATCGTTGCTGCGATTAAGAGGACATCCAAAGACGTCATCAAGCAAAATATCAGGTCTTGAAGAACGATCGCGCCATAGCCGATCGTGACGAAGTTTTCACCAAGCCAGATCAACCAGCCCGTAACTGCGAAGCCTTTGGGCGCTTCTTTTGTCATGATGAATTCTTTGATTTGCGGCAAATAACCAGCGACGGTGGAGATAGAAAGAAGAGGATACAGGTATGTAAATACGAGCGTAAGCATTGCACGAACTCCCTTGTTCTTATGCTATCGCGTCTCCTAAACGCCAGACTGCAAAGCTATAAGGCCGCTTGCAACAACGCTGTGATAGTTGTTGTTAATATTTTCTTATGAAAATAAAAACGCTATGGGAGTTTGATTATGTAAATTTAAATCGTAAAGTTTTTATTAATTTCCTGTGTTGCGTTGTACAAATTATTCTAATTTTCACCTTATAACAATAAGTTACAGACGGTGGACGAACATGCATTTTTCATGCTACTCCCATGCATCGTAAAGCTTTGAGGCAATGATATGAGCGAAAAAACTTCCGAAAAATCCGTCGTGGACGTCGAACCTCCCGTTCTTCCCGTTCAGGTTCACGCCCAATATGTTAAGGATTTTTCCTTTGAAAACCCAATGGCACCCGATTCCTTGCGCCCGAGCGGTGGCAAGCCAGAACTCGACGTCAATATCATGCTGGATGCCTCAAAAATTAATGACGAGTCCAATCCGGACCTCTATGAATCCACCCTGAAATTGACGGTCAAGTCCTTGCGGGACAATCAGGTTTTGTTCATTTCTGAGATTGTTTACGCAGCGCTGATCACGGTCAAAAACGTACCGCCCGCGGCCGTCCGCTCCATCTTGTATGTGGAAGTGCCACAAATGCTCTTCCCATTCGCCCGCCAAATGCTTTCCTCGGCCGTGATGGGCGGCGGATTTCCTCCGCTTTTGCTCAATCCCGTGGATTTCAAGGCGATGTATACCGCGTCTTTGAAGAAAAGCGGTATTGAAGGCAACGCCTGACCTCCTGATTACCCTTTGATATTTTTAAGGTTTTTCCTCTTTTCCACAGGCCGCAACTCAGGTAGCATGGAATGCCTGTGTACCGTTTTCTGTGTACTCACTATTTTTCCAATAATTTCAACGGCTTGCCGCCAAGCGGCGGATAGCTAAAATTTTAACGATTCTTAACGAATTCAAGGCGATAATGAAAGAAGGGGAAAAGACGCTCCAACATTCATTTTGCAGGTTCCTTTCGAGGGCGTTTTTGAAACTGTGGGGTTGCAGGGGTTTATGACGATTTTTACGTGGTGTAAAAATTCAACGCGTGTGTTTAGCAAGCATGGCTCGACATCTGAAAACCTGACCCAAAAAAATCCTTCCAAAAAATCAA
>JBEIHF010000005.1:0-92108 GCA_040381535.1 Micavibrio sp.
AACGGCAATAAAATCCGCCTGCTGAATGTCATTGATGAATATACGCGCAAGTGTCTATAGATCCGTGTTGTTTATGCACTGAAATCCGATGATGTGCTGGATGTCATCAGCGAGTTATTTATGACGGAAGGATTGCCGGATTACATCCGCTCGGATAATGGCAGCGAGTTCATAGCAAAGACGCTGAAAGACTGGCTGCATAAGCTCGGCATTAATACGGCTTACATCGAGCCGGGATCACACTGGGAGAATGGATCCAAGGAAAGCTTTAATGGCCGCCTGCGGGATGAGCTGCTCAATGGAGAAGTATTTTACACGTTGAAGGAGTCGCAAGCCATCATTGAACAATGGCGCACTCACTATAATCACGTGCGCCCGCATTCATCGCTGGGCTTCAAACCGCCCGCACCACCGGCACGTGTTAGCCCTGCGGGCTACTCCGCTACGCTCCATAGACCGCAGGGCGGGACACACTATACGTAGAACAAATCGTGAAAAAAACGAACTTAATCCTGGACCAAAGATTGGGGGTTGACCACCAGTTCTTATGCGCTACATGGGCCCTGCGGAAGATAATCAAGCCGTTCTTGAGTTCTTGGGGGTCTATAAGGAAAGCCATGTCATCTGTCTTTATGTTTAGGATTTGTGTATTTTAAATCCATAACCCCTTGATTCTTCATATCTGTGTAGGGGTTGTTTAGAAGAATGATAACAGAATTATTGTTATATTTCAATTAATTAGGATAATGTCATTATACTGTCTGTATGAATTGGATTGGTGGGGCGCAGTTTCTGCGCTGTGCGCTTTAAAATGAAGTTCCTGTTTTGGATTACTATTTACGTGATCAGTTTGCAGCCTCTTACCGCCAAAGCGGAAGAGCTTTATGGCCTTGCCATGACCGGAACACCCAAATATTCGGCCGTATCCGCCCATTTCGATTACGCAAACCCCGATGCCCCCAAGGGCGGAACCCTGAAACAGGCCGCCATCGGCAGTTTTGATACCATCAATCCTTACACGATTAAGGGGAAAGCCGCCGTAGGCATGGACCTTGTGACGGACCGTTTGATGGCCCGTGCTTGGGATGAACCCTTCACCATGTACCCAATGATCGCCAAAAGTGTTGATGTGGCCCCTGACAGATCGTGGATCACCTTCCATATAGACCCTCGTGCGAAATTCCATGACGGATCAGCTATCACGGCGGACGATGTGCAATGGACGTTCGAAACCCTGAAAGAATTCGGACGCCCGAATGCGCGCCGCATCTACAAACTCGTATCCAAAATCGAACGCCCCAACGCAAACAGCCTGAAGTTCACCTTTGGCGAAGGATATGACCGCGAAACGATGATGATCCTCTGCCTGATGCCCGTTTTGTCCAAAAAATATTGGGCGGGAAAAACATTCGAGCAGACTACGCTGACGCCCTTCGTGTCCAACGGCGCCTACAAAATCACCGAAGTCGATCCCGGCCGCAGGATTGTTTACGAACGCGTGAAGGATTATTGGGCGGCGGATTTGATGCCCAATAGAGGCCACTTTAACTTTGATAAAATAGTTTACGATTTTTACCGCGACGATTCCGTGGCGTTTGAATCTTTTAAATCGGGCGATTTGAATTTGCGCCGCGAATGGGATGCCGGCCTGTGGCAATCGGGATATGACTTTCCGGGCATGAAGGATAAAGCCAAGAAAGAAGCGCTCTCTCATGGCCGCCCAGACCGCGTGCGCGGTTTCATCTTCAACACACGCAAAGAACCGTTCACCGATATCCGCGTGCGTCAGGCGCTCAACCATCTGCTGGATTTCGAATTTTTAAACCAGAATTTTTATTATGGCCTGTACGGGCGCATCAATTCCTATTTCCCCAACACGGAACTCGCCGCCACCGACACACCGCCACCAATCAAAAACGCCACGGCGGAAGAAAAACGCGAAAACATGAAGCGCGCCGACACGCTTTTGAAAGAGGCGGGCTGGATCATCAAAGACGGCAAACGCGTGAACGCGAAAACCGGAAAACCTTTCACGTTCGAAATCATGCTCGACGATCCGTCGAACGAAAAAATCGCTCTCTCCTTCGTCCGCTCGCTCAAGCGCATGGGCATCACGGCGAATGTCCGCGTTCTCGATTCCGCCGCCTTCCTCGGCCGCCTGACGGATTATGATTTCGATATGACGCTCTATTTCTGGATGTCCACCCTCTCTCCGGGTACAGAGCAGTATCTGTATTGGAGCTGCGATGCCGCCAAAACGCCCTCCCGCTGGAACTACGCGGGAATTTGCGATAAAAACATCGACTCCTTGAGCAAGTCCATATCCTCCGCGAAAACCCGCGAGGAACTGGTCGGCAAGGTGCAGGCGCTGGATTCGGCCTTAATGGCGGGAAGCTATATGATTCCGCTATATTACAACCCCAAGGACTTTGTCGCGTACTGGCAGCCTCTGGCCCACCCCGAAACCATGCCTTTGTATGGCACGGTTCTGGAAACATGGTGGATGAACAGCCCGTAAATCCCATGGAGGACTTTCAAAAGCCATGCCCGATATGGTTTAATTACTGCAACGAGATTCGCTAAAATTCCTGATTAGGTAACTTAATGACATTCAAATTCGCCGCCATCACTCTCTTGTCCCTTTCGACGCTTTCGCTCGCCGCCTGTCAGGTGCCGCCGAAGTTGGAAGACGCCCAATACTGGCAACGCAAAAACGCGACCTCCGCGTTGTACCTGCGCGGACCCAAAGCGCAACAAACGCTTCATCAGGACATCGCGAACTGCGTAACGGAGATTGACGAGCTCGAACGTCTCGGCCCTCTGCGCGAAGCGATCCCTGCGGATACGCAAAACGGTCAGGTCCTCGACCCAAATTCGCCAAACGGCGATTTGGCCAATTGGGATTCACCGAAACGCGATGGATTTTTGTACGCCGAACATTTCAACTATACGGATTTCGAAGGCTGTATGAATTACAAAGGCTGGGAACGAGTTGAAAACCTGCCCTATGACCAGTTATCCAAATCCCGTCAGGAATATATGGACACGCTGTACGGCTATAAATATCAGTCGAACAATCCACAGTTGAAAGAAAAATCAGCGGACGGATATGCGACCAGCTCGCCCGGCACCACAGTCAACAATTAAGACTCACAGCTCGCTTTGCTGCTTCCGTAGAGATGCATCGACACGCGGTTTAGCAATGGATCGAATTGTCCCAGCACGTCCAGAACTTTTTGCGGCGTAAGCGTTTCCATCAAGGAACGGCTGAGCGTTTGCGCATCATAGCCTTCGAAATCGATTAATTCGTCATAGGTTTCGGGCGTCGTGACATAACCGGTGTTGTCGCCCCAAGGGGCGTAGAGATGCGGATAGGAAGGCCCAAACAATCCTAATACAGGAACCCCAGCGGCGGCGGCTGTGTGCATCAGGCCGCTGTCATTTCCTATATAAAGATCGCAACGCGCGATGGCGGCGCCCACTTCGGCGGGATTACCTTTGGCGATGCCGTCAATGCGGCGGTTGGGCGGAATGGATTCCAGAACGGGGCGGGCCTGTTCTTCCTCCCCCTGCGCGGCGAACACCGCAACGCGGGCACCCGGCATCAAACCATCCGTAGCGGTAAGTTTTTTGATGACCTGAATATAATTTTCCGCGGGCCATGTCTTACCGATCCAGTTCGCGGACGGGCCGACGGCCAGAACCATGCCACCGAATTCGGGCACCATACTCTTACCGAATTTCTTTTGTGCATCGGTGAAATGGAGTTTGGGCGCAGGTGGTTCTTCCAATTTCATCAGATAGGCGGCTTGTTCCACCTTGTGCAGGGCTTCGCCTTTGCGTGCGCCAAACACATGGCGTTTTTTGGCGAAGATCAAACGCGACACGGCGGAATTGCGCAGATCCACGACCACATCCCAGTTCGTGCCCACGGTCTGTTTCCACAAATCGACCCAATGGCCGTTCATGGGATTTTTCTTCATTGGGATAATTTTGACGACATTGGGAAAACCCTCAAAGATACTAGCAGGCAGGGTTCCACAGGCGACCGTCACACGGGCTTGCGGCCAGACTCGGAGCATATAATCAAGCAATCCCGTGCTCAAAATCGCATCGCCAAGCCGCGTCGCCGTAATAAAGAGTATTTTCATAGACCCCATTAGACGTATATCCTACCCCCATGTCAAAGCCCTTTTATGTGCAATTACCCAACCGCGGCCTCGTCCATATCGAGGGCGATGACCGCAAATCCTTCCTGCAGGGATTGGTTTCGAACGACGTCAACAAGGCATCGCCCGTCTACGCATGCCTGCTCACCCCGCAGGGAAAATTCCTGCATGATTTCTTCATCCATGAGGGCGATAGATTTTTATTGTTGGATTGCGAAGGCGGCGAACGCGCAAAAGATTTGTACGAACGACTTTTGAAATTTCGCTTGAGATCCAAAGTCCAACTCTCTGTAGAAGAACAAAATAAAATCTATGCTATATTCGGCGCCGATATAGGTCTTCCAGACCCGCGGCATAAAGACATAGGAAACCGCAGTTTTGAAAAACCCGAGCTCGAAGAAAAACCTTTCCACGAGTGGGACACGCGCCGCATCCACCTTTGCATCCCCGACGGCAGTCGCGACATGAAGGTTGAAAACTCCACCCTCCTCGAATCCCGCATTGATACGCTGAACGGCGTCGATTGGGAAAAAGGCTGTTATATGGGCCAAGAACTCACGGCCCGCATGAAATACCGCGGTCTTGCCAAACGCCATCTTTACACCGTAACGCTTTCCGGCCCCGCTCTCGCCCCGTTTTCCGATTTGCCGAACGGGGGTGAAATGCGTTCATCCTGTGGTACAATCGGAATAGCACTGCTCAAGGACGGGGAATCCACATGCCTGTAAAATACGTATTCTGGGATTCGGACAACACGCTGGTCGATACCTATACACATCACTGGAACAAACATTTCCACACGCTCAAATCCTACGGTATTGCGCTGGACGAACAATGGAAGAACCGCATTTACACGAACAACGGTTCACAAAACTGGGAATGGCTCCGTGCCGAACTCGGATTGAAAGTCTCCAAACAGGATTATTTGGATCAGATAGACAATTGGTATTTCAAAAACGCAGAAAGCATTCACATCCGCAGCGGCGTTCTCGATGCCTTGAAACTGTTCGAAGACGCAAACGTACCGATGTGCGTTGTTTCCAACGGGCGTACGCGCTCCGTCATGGCCGCCCTCAAAGCCAAAGACCTTGTGAAACGATTCAAATTCGTTTTATGCGTCGAAGATTACGAAGGCCGCAAGCCAGACGCCGCGCCATACCTTGCCGGTATGACACGTATGCGTCAGATGCTGAACAAACCTGTTTATGAGGAAGACTGTCTCGCCATTGAAGACGATCCCAAAGGTGTTGCGAGCGCCCACGCCGCAGGCATGTCTGTCATCCACCGCAATATCGGTGACGATGATCCCCTACCGTTTCTGAGGATAATCAAATCCTATCTGGAATAATGCTGCACCGCACATATATGGTGCGCCGCGCAATGCATGACGGGTTGCCAGCATAGCCGGCGCACTACACACTATGCCGAGCAAAATTTAGGAGCAGAAAATGACCACCACAACCGCCTGCTTACGAGACACACACGCCGACGCGACGGCACAGGTAATAAATGTTGATATCCTTGATGTGCCTATGCCCGCATTTTTTGGCAAGGGTTTGAATAACACGCTTCGTGATCAAACCCCGGAAACACAAAAAAGTGTTTTGGCCATGTTAGAGTTTCATTCCTATTAAAATCTAGGCTGCTTTCTCTTTCTTTTGCGGAGCGGGCTTTTCGCTGCGTATAGCGGCTTGAGCCGCGGCCAAGCGCGCAATTGGCACGCGGTACGGCGAACAGGAAATATAATCCAGTCCAGTCTCTTCAAAGAACGCAATGGATGCGGGATCGCCACCATGTTCACCGCAAATTCCGACTTTCAGGTTTTTTCTCACAGAACGGCCATCCTGCGTAGCTTTCGTGACCAATTGGCCGACTCCATCGCGGTCTATTGTAACGAACGGATCTTTTTCAAACACGCCTTTGCCCAGGTAAACCGGCATAAAACGCGCGGAATCGTCACGCGAGAGGCCGAGCGTGGTTTGGGTAAGGTCGTTGGTGCCAAAGGAAAAGAAATCCGCATCCTGCGCAATATCTGCGGCCATTAAAGCCGCGCGTGGAAGCTCAATCATCGTACCAACGCTATAAGAAACTTTGCGTTTGGCGGCACCGAAAACTTTTTCCGCAGTCTCATCAATCAATGCTTTTAAAATGGTCAGCTCTTTGCGCATGGCAATCAGCGGAATCATAATTTCGGGCGTGACGTCGCATTCCAACGCCGCTTCGAAAATCGCCCGCGCCTGCATCTCATAAATTTCAGGATAGGTAATACCAAGACGGCAGCCGCGGTGCCCCAGCATCGGATTGGATTCGCTTAACTCCGCAAAGCGGCGCTGCACATCTTCAAGCTTCAATCCCGCTTCTTTAGAAAAATGCGCCATTTCCGCATCGCCGTGCGGCATAAATTCGTGGAGCGGTGGATCGAGCAATCTAATGGTTACAGGCAGACCTTTCATGATGTGGAACAATTTCACGAAATCTCCACGTTGCGCGGGAAGCAATTTTGCCAAAGAGGCGCGCCTTGCATCCTCGCCACCAGCAAAAATCATCTCGCGCACATTTTGAATACGCGCGGGATCAAAGAACATATGCTCGGTGCGGCAAAGACCAATCCCTTCTGCTCCGAATTTCCGCGCGGTTTCGGCATCTAAAGGCGTTTCGGCGTTCGCCCGAACCTTCATGCGCCGCGCTTTGTCCGCCCATCCCATGATTGTAGAAAAATCGCCCGATAATTTCGGCTGCACCGTCGGAACGGCGCCGAGCATCACTTCGCCAGTCGCGCCGTCGATAGTGATGACGTCGCCTTCTGGAATTTCCGCGCCCTGTACGATCATCAATTTGCGTTTGTAATCAATGGAAATGGCACCCGCCCCTGCAACGCAAGGACGGCCCATACCGCGTGCAACAACGGCGGCGTGCGAGGTCATACCGCCGCGTGTCGTGAGAATGCCCGTTGCCACATGCATGCCGTGAATATCTTCAGGGGATGTTTCGATACGGCAAAGAATGACTTTCTTGCCCGCTTTCGCGCGTATTTCTGCCTCATCGGGACTGAACACGATTTCTCCCGAAGCAGCCCCCGGAGACGCCGGAAGGCCCTTTGATACAATCTGCTTATGTGCCATGGGATCGAGCGTCGGGTGCAAAAGCTGATTCAGTGCCTGCGGTTCTATGCGGAGCAGGCCTTCCTCTTCACTGATCAGTTTTTCACGGGCCATGTCTGTGGCAATTTTTAAGGCCGCGGCGGCTGTTCGTTTGCCCGTGCGGGTCTGGAGCATATAAAGCTTGCCTTTTTGCACGGTGAATTCTATGTCTTGCATGTCGCGGTAATGTTTTTCAAGACGTAGACGCACATCATCCAATTGCTTGAACACTTTTGGCATGACTTCTTCCATGCTCGGTAAATTGCTCCCCTCTTTTTCACGGCCCAATACCGTGAGTGATTGCGGCGTGCGTATACCCGCAACCACATCCTCGCCTTGCGCATTCACAAGATATTCGCCGTAAAAAAAATTTTCGCCCGTGGACGGATCACGTGTGAAAGCCACACCCGTCGCACAATCATCGCCCATATTGCCAAACACCATGGCCTGCACGTTCACGGCCGTGCCCCAATCTTCGGGAATATCATGAATTTTTCTGTAAGTAACCGCGCGCGCGGCCTGCCAGCTTTCGAACACCGCGCCTATCGCGCCCCATAATTGTTCATTCACATCTATGGGGAAATCACGGCCCAATTCACGCTTGGTCATGGCTTTGTAATTTGCGACGACTTTTTTCCAACCCTCGGCATCAATAGCCGTGTCTTCGGTCACATCTGCATCGCGTTTTTGCTGTTCGAGAATGTCTTCAAAATCATGGTGTTCTAGGCCGAGCACGACATTTCCGTACATCTGTATGAAACGGCGATAGGAATCCCATGCAAAACGTTCATCCCCCGACGCTTTGGCCAGGCCTTCGACCGTTTCATCATTGAGACCCAGATTGAGCACCGTATCCATCATCCCCGGCATGGAAACACGCGCGCCCGAACGCACGGAAACGAGGAGCGGATTTTTCGCATCGCCGAATTTAAGTCCGACGGATTTTTCAATTTCAATCACGGCTTTCTCGACCTGCGATTTTAATTCAGTAGGATAGGATTGTTTGTTTTTGTAAAAATGTGTGCAGACTTCCGTGGTGATAGTGAAGCCCGGCGGCACAGGAAGGTCCAATGAAACCATTTCGACGAGGTTGGAACCTTTGCCGCCGAGGATATTTTTGCGCGAATCTTTGGGAACATTCTTCCCTGTTTCAAAGGTATAGACCCATTGCGCCATGCGCGTAATCCTCCACGGTTACTTATGATGCAACCACCATAGCGATTCTATGCGGCAATGGCTACCGCGAATCGGGCTTCTCCGTGCAGAATCCGCAAGGCTGGCATGCCGCTGGATATTAAACCTTTTTTAACGCCCGCCCTGTAGAACAGGCCCTCAAGCAAAACCAAAAAGAAACGGGTGTGTAATATGATTAAAGAAGAACTCTTTGCCCATGCGAAAGAGGATGTGTTCGGCGTGCCGCCAAATTGCCGCAAGGCCCTCATCGGATACAACATGGCCATCAATTATTTCAAATATCTGGTAGAAGAAGCAGAGCCCGTTCTTCAACAAATCGAAGCGCCCCGTCATACATTGAGAATGTATCTTGAAAACGGATTTCGTTTTTCGGACTACGCAGTCTTAAGAAATTTTCCGCCGGAAACGATTCAAGCGATCGAGGATGCCACCAACAATTTCCGCGAACGGTATGAACCGCTTTTGCGTAAACTCAAAGCTGCTTGACCAACATCAGCGATAAATCGTCATCCACCATATAGGACGCATAGGGTTTTACAGTTTCACGGTCGCACGTGATGCCGTTGCCGTCGGGCACATAGCCCATTTTGACGTATAGAATTTGCGCAGGGCCGTAGTCTTTGAACAGCCCCACGGAAATACCCACCTGCACACACCCCTTGGAACGAGCATGGCCTTCACACCAACCTATCAGTACAGTGGCTATGCCTTTTCTGCGGTGTGTGGCGATAACGTTTAAATCCTGTATTTCAGGCATGCCGAGCTTTTTATACAGGCTATAGCGCGGTGTGTAATTCAAAAGGCAAAACGCACAATCGCGGCCCTCATCGGCTGCAATGAGAATGACAACACCTTCATCGAACGCGTGCTCGAAGTAACCTTCGTCTTTTTTGCCGATGCGGTCATAGAGTTTATAGAGTAGCGGAATATCATCCCGGGTGGCTTCGCGGATATCGATCATAGTCCGAACCGGCTCCATGCGGAGCGCTCTTCGGCAACTTCTACGATCTGCCCCAGATCGAGTTTGGAATCCGCGCCGAGCGGCAAAAGCGATGACAGGAAAGATTTTTTTTCGGGCGTACAATCGACGAATTTTATTTCATCGCCGAATTTTTCTTTCATCACAGTGATAACATGGCCGACATGGTCCGCAATCCCCTTGTCTACGGCGTCGCGGCCCGTCCAGAACGCGCCCTCCATCAATTCATTGTCATCCCCTGCCAGCTTGCCCGCACGGCGCGATTTTACCCATGCTTTAAAGCTCTCGTGCATGTCGGCTTGAATGGCTTTCAAACGCTGTAAATCATCTTCTTTTTCAGGTTTGAACGGGTCAAGGAAGGATTTTTCCTTGCCCGAAGTGTAAACACGGCGCTGCACATTATGTTTTTGGATGAATTGATCAAGCCCGAAACTGGACGAAATCACGCCGATGGAACCCACGATGGAAGTTTCCTGCACGTAAATTTCATCGGCCGCGCAGGCGAGCCAGTATCCGCCCGATGCCGCGATGTCTTCCACGAACGCATAGACGGGAATTTTCTTTTCTTTCGAAAGCGCGACAATTTGATCCGTTATGAGCGAACATTGCGCGGGCGCACCGCCGGGAGAATTGATGATGATGGCAACGGCCCGCAGGCGTTTCACATCGAACGCATCGGGAATGGCATCGCGGAATTTGTTCCAGTTCACCCCCGCACGGCGCATGACCGTCGTATCGGCGATGATACCGGCAAAACGCAAAACCGCAACCTTGTCGGTAGGCTCCAGCCATTCACCCAAAAAAGGGATCTTTTTCATATATTCTACTGTGCGGTCTTTGCCGCCTGTTTCGGTTGTATCGTTCATGCCGCTACATTACTCAATCGCTGCGCCATCACGCAAGATATCATCGGCGGCTTTGGTATATTGGCCGTTTTCTTCGTGTAAAATCAGCCCCGCATGGAGTTTGGCGGGTGTTTTACGGTCTTTTATGGCGCGGATAATGACACGGTTGGCCGCTTGGCCTGCTTTGGAATGAAGCGGAATAATCTCCACGGCCCCGAAGCGCTTGCCCAAGCCAGCGATAATTTTATCCGACATATCGGCGCGGTGGATGATGGTAAGAGATCCGCCCGATTTCAAATTTTTAAATCCTGCATCGATCCAGTCTTTGATAGTGAGTTCCTTATGGCCGAGCGCGGTGGCGCGCTCTTCGGATGCCGCAGGGGTATAGCTTCCCGCCTCCAGATACGGTGGATTGCACATCACATGATCGAACGGCGTGCTCGTGTACTTCGTTATGTCGGCGCAGACAAATTCCGCCGCGCCCTGTTTGTTGTTGAGCGCGATGTTTTGCGTGGCGAGTTCCGCATGACTGGCTTGTATCTCCACACCCGTCACATGGCACGCCACACGCCACAGCAAACAAAACGACGCTCCGCCCACACCTGCTCCCATATCGAGAACGCGTTGGTCTTTTTTTGCGGGGACCGCGCAAGCAAGGAAAACGGAATCCAAAGACGTGCGGAAACCACCCTCGGGCTGCAAAAGCCTCACTTTATGGCCCAGAACATGAATTTCCAAGGATTCCGTCATATAAACCGCTTGCCCCGCGCCTTTCGCTGGTCTAATTCAAGGTTATGACAGCGTTAAACCGCAAAACCGGCGAAAAGACAAGCCAAAGCCCGCTTGATAGACTCCAATCCTTACTGGAATCCGACATGCTGGCCGTGAACGCCATGATCGTGGACCGTATGGATTCCCCCGTGCCGATGATTCCGCAATTGGCGGGGTATCTGATTGCCGCGGGCGGCAAACGCATCCGCCCTCTCATGACTCTCGCCTGCACTGCTATGTATGACGGCGACCGCGTGCGCGCGCATCGCTTGGCGACCGCGGTTGAATTCATTCACACCGCGACACTGCTCCATGATGATGTGGTGGATGACAGCGACGAACGCCGCGGCCAAAAATCCGCCAACGAAGTGTTCGGCAACGAAGCCTCCGTGCTGGTGGGTGATTTTCTGTTTTCCCGCGCCTTTCAATTGATGGTCGAAGACGGCAATTTGGATGTGCTCAAAGTTTTGTCCGATGCTGCCGCGATCATCGCGCAGGGCGAAGTGCTCCAACTTTCCATTCAAGGAAATCTGGACACGACTATGGACCAATATTTGGATGTTATCAAAGGCAAAACCGCCGCGCTCTTCGCCGCCGCCTGCGAAGTCGGCCCGTTAATTTCACACACGGACGCGAACGCTACAAAAATCGCGTGTGAATACGGCATGAATTTGGGTATCGCATTTCAAATTGCCGATGATGTTTTGGATTACACATCGACATCCGCAAAATTGGGCAAGGAAGTCGGCGATGATTTCCGCGAAGGAAAAATGACCGCACCCGTTATCATAGCGCTTAAAAAGGCGAACGCCGATGAACGCGAATTTTGGAAACGCACCTTTACGGAACGCGACCAAACGGATTCTGACCTCGTGCGGGCAACGGCGATTATGAACCGCCACGGCACGCTCGAAAAAGGGCTGGAAATGGCTAGATCTTATGCCCATAAAGCCCGCGAAGCCTTGGCTGAAGCGCCGGATTCTCCCTTCCGCGCCTGCCTTGACGATCTGGCCCTTTACACGGTCGAACGCGAAAGCTAAGGGCTGGACGGGCACGTTTGTTTGTCTTATAAAAATGCCTTCATTTCTTGTGTCGGGGTGTAGCGCAGTCTGGTAGCGCGCGTCGTTCGGGACGACGAGGTCGAAGGTTCGAATCCTTTCTCCCCGACCATTTATCCATTTAAGCCAACACCTCCAAAATCGTTCTCGGCCTCATCGACATCATGATGATCTGCAATTGCTGGCGGGTTTGAAGCGCGAGCACGTTCGCGCCTTCTTCGTTCTGGTCGGCGAGCGTCAAATCATCCGCGCCGTCCTTGTGCACATTGATGCTATCTTCCGTGAATCTCTCGCGAATTTGAATGATGTTCAAATCGTTCGACAACGTCGTGCCAAAATCACGCAGTTCTTTTTTCGCGGCCATGACTCTATCCAGTTCCGCATACACCGCATTGATAGTGCGGAAACCGTCTTTAGTGAGGCCGAGGCCGCGCAGCGTCGCATCCATACCTTCGGTCACGAGCTTGCTCGTCCCCTTCTCGTTGAAGAAGGTCGTCATTTTTTCGCCCATGAGCAAGTTAACGCCGCGGTAATGCGCGTCGCGCGCGATATCGTCGAGCTGGCCCAATATCGTCGCGTATCCTGCGGTGAATTGTGACAGGTCGACGCCTTCTTGTTTCGGGCCTTCGCGCAGGATGATGTTGCGGTACGCAGAATTACCGAACGGCGCGGCGTCATCGTCGGACACGAAATTGATATAGTTGAAATTGCCCGTAAAGAACGTGCCGACGGGGATTTCTATCGTTTCCCAATTGCCTAGGTCTGAATATTCATACGTTGTGAACGGAGCCGCGTATGTAATGCCCGAAGTCTGCGTACCGTAAATCCAGAAACGGTTGCTGTCGTTGCCAAAGTTCTGGTCGTTGTCGAAACCGATGGTCGACACTTCGTTGATCTGCGTGGAGCGGAATTCGAACGTCATCACCGTGTTCGCCGTGATGTTGTAATTGAACGCTTTACGTTTCCAAGGACTGCCGCCGGAGAACTGCACTTCGTTGTTGCCCGTAACCGTAACCGCGCCGCCCGCATCCTGACCCACGACATAGGTTGTGAAATCACCGGCGCCGTTGAATGTGGCCATCGTTTCATTCGGCGCGAGGCCGCCCGCAGGCAATCCGCCCGCATTGTATTTCGCGATGATGTCTTCAAGATAGCTTTGCGCCAGATCGAGGTTTTTCAATTGTGCGCGGATGCCGTTGTCGGCCTCTTCGATCACGCGGATATTCTGGCCGATGCCGTCCAGCAAACGGCCTAAATCGCCTGCACGGTTACGTAGTGCTTTGGCGAGGAAGAAGGCGTTCGGGTCATCGAGCGCGCTGTTGACTTTAAGGCCGGAATTCAGACGCGAGAAAGCAACGTCAAGTTGCCCTGCCGTCTTTTGCATGCTTAGCAGCCGCGCGCGTGACGCGGCGTCGAGTATGTTTCCTACATAGTCGACCACTGGATTCCTTCCGTGGCTTGAGTTGTACTCGAGAGGAATCCATGCACGCGCCGTGCCAAGCCGTTGGAAGACTTATATTTTTGGGATTAAGGGCATTGAATCGATTAAAAATTGCGCGCAAAGAAAAGCCCCGCCAAAGCGGGGCCCTTCTTTCCTAGGGGGAAACTTTTAACCGTTTAGGCGGCAACTTTGGTCGCCTCGGTGTTTTTCAGAATTTTCTCGGCGAGCTTCTTCTCCTCGTTGTTCGTAGCAGCAACCGCAAGTAGTATGCTGCCCGCTTTAACATCAGATTCGAACAGCTTGGCTTCGTGCTGGGGTACACCCAAACCGACCAGCGCGCCGAGCAAACCGCCCGTCAAACCGCCTACGCCCAAACCGGCGAGCGTGGCAGCGACCGGACCAACGGCAGCGAGTGCCAATCCGCCCGACGGAATCACTGCCGCGGAAATAAGAAGCGCGGCAATAGCGCCGAACACGCCGCCTGCTTCTGCACCCGTCGCTTCATACTCTTGCGACTTGTCGGCTTGCTTGATGGCGAAAGCGGAACCGCGCGTGGTGTCCGTTACCAACAAACTGATATCTTCTTGGAAAAATCCTGCGTTGATCAAACGGTCAACGGCACTTTCTGCCAATTCACGTGTTTTAAACGTGGCTGTTACATGGTTGGTCATTGTCTCGCTCCTTCATGAAAATATTAATTTCACGAAGACCAACGAAAAAACGCGCCGGAAAGTTCCAGCGTGCTTTATATGGTATTTGTTTTAAAAAATTACCAGCCGTAGAAGCCTTCGGATCCGCCATCGGGATTGGGCTGCCACGCGCCGCGGTCCAATGCATCGCGGTAATCGCCGGGGTGGCGCGGAACGGATCCAAAATCACGGCCATAGGATTCACGGCCCGGATACAAACGGCTATCACCTTCCCGCGGCGGTGTATATTGCGGAGCGGCGGAATAGGCCTGGCCCGTGGAGCCATCATAGAAACTAGGTTGGGGTGACGCGGAATAATATTGACGACGACGCGCCTCGGCATCGTTCGCGGTGAATACCGTGACAAAGACGATTATAACCAGAAGTGCTGTTTTCATCTCTCGCGTCCTTTTTCTATAAACGGATGTGAAGGGGTTTTAATTCCATTTTCCTCTTGTGTCTATACCCCCACGGGGTATATACTCAATTCCATGGCAATCAAATCCACCGAAAACCCGTCCCATGGCTTGGATCTGCCCCGCATCAACCGAATTGCGGGACAGATCAGCGGCGTGAAAAAGATGATCGAAGAGCAACGTGCCTGCCCCGATATCCTAACGCAGCTTCGCGCCATCCGCTCCGCCGTAAAGGGATTGGAGGCCAATATTCTCGAACGCCATTTGAATCACTGTATCGCACAAGGCTTGAGCGCGGACGATCCTGCTATGGTCGCGTCAAAAATCGATGAACTGAAAGAATTGTTCACGAGGTACCATGACTGATTGTTGCAAACCAAACCATGAGCAAGACCATGACGGAAACAATCGCAAAGAAGGCCGGGACTGGATGATGATTGCCAGCGCCGTGTTGGTGCTGATCCCCTATCTACTGCTGTTCATCGCGCCTGACCTCATTAACAGCTTTCAGTGGTTGGAAATTTACACACACTCTGTACATGAATTCGTCAACACCACATGGTGGGGTGTAGTCATCGGTATTCTTTTTTTGGCGGCTCTTTCCCGCATTCCGCGCGAATTCGTGATGTCCGTATTGGGTAACAACAAAGGCGCGAAAGGTATTCTACGCGCCATCGGTGCAGGCATCCTGCTCGATCTGTGCAACCACGGCATTCTTATGATTGCCACAAAAATTTATCAACGCGGCGCTAGCGTGGGACAGGTCATGGCTTTTCTCATCGCTTCGCCGTGGAATTCCATCTCCCTAACTTTTATTTTGATCGCAATGATCGGGTTGAAACTAACCCTTCTCTTTATTGTACTTTCGGCGGTGATCGCATTCATAACGGGCATAATCTTCGATGCGCTTGTTGGGCGTGGCATATTGCCCAAAAACTCGAACGCGTTCGATATGCCCGAAGGTTTCGATTTCATCCCCGAAGCCAAAAAGCAATTGAAGTCCGTGCAATGGAATGGGCTCCTGCTCAAAGACATGTTGATCAGCGGCATTAAGGATTCCGGTATGGTCGTGCGGTGGCTTTTGTTCGGAATTGTCCTCGCCTCCGCGCTCCGCGTCTTCCTAGATCCTGCAACCTTTGCCGAATATTTCGGGCCCACCTTATTGGGCATGCTTGCGACGGTCCTCTTCGCCACCGTCCTTGAAGTCTGCTCCGAAGGCTCTTCGCCCATCGCGGCGGACCTCGCCACCCGCGCCCACGCGCCCGGCAACGCATTTGCATTCCTCATGGCGGGAGTCAGCACCGACTACACCGAAATCATGGTGATGAAAGACGCAACAAAGTCGTGGAAAATCGCACTCTTCCTCCCCCTAATTACCTTGCCGCAAATCATTCTGCTGGGTATTCTTCTCAATATGTGAGGAGTAAGCATGCAGCCAGCAGAAAAATTCGCCGCCGAAGTCCGAACAATTGCCGCCAGCACGGGCATAATCCAGGCCATTCATGCCTATAATCAGGCCATCAACGATAATCCTTCCGACGTCGCCTATAAAAACGAATTCATCAAATTTTTGCAGACCTTAAATCTGCGTATCGAAAGCAATACGCTCAAAAGCCTGATGACGCATTGCCTCTCCGATCCGCAAACACAATGGAAGGATGCGGGAAAATCCTGGTACAGCCTTTTGCTGAACGACCCATCGTTCAAACCCTTTTCCAAGCTCGTCAAAATAAAAAAATACGCGGCGTTCGCGGAAAAAATCACCGAGGCCGCGAACGCAACATTCTTCAGCGATCCATATTTCGTATACGGCCTCGGCCGTTTGGTGGTACGCGATGTTAATTTCGAAAGATTCCTCACCTTTTTGCGCCGCTATATGCTCGAGACGCGCGATTTTTCGAATATACCTGCGCACATCCCTTACGTCCTCGCCCGTTACGCGCACCGCACCGAATATATTTTCTTTGTGAGCGACAAAGAAAAAGCGCTTTTGGAAAAACTTAACCCCGTGGAACGTGACCAGGTTTTAATGGCCTGCTATCGCCCTGTTCGAAACGCGGACGCCGTAGTTAACCCTTCACCCGCCTGGAGCAATCTGGCAGAGGAACAAATCTCGGCGGCTAAAACCATCGACTATGCGGCAACGAATGTCACGCCCCTTACAAAAATAGACGATGCGACATCCGCCCTCGTCAAAACCATGTACGAAAAATACCCCTATCCTGCATGGGAAAACCTAATACCCGTAAACACAGAAATCGAAGCGGCAGCTTTGCCTCAAGGCTCAAGGATTTTATCGGCGGGATGTGGCACGGGAAAAGAAGCGCTTGAACTCGCCGCCGCTTATCCGCACGCCCAAGTCCTCGCGATAGATCTAAGTGCAACAAGCCTTGCTTACGCACAGACCAAAGCCGACCAGCTCGGCATCAAAAATATAACGTTCAAACAGGCCGACATTTTAAAAATCAGCGAGGCAGGCCAGACCTTCGATTTCATCGCGACGTCTGGCGTTTTACATCATCTACGAAACCCGTTGGACGGTTGGGCGGCTCTTGTGTCCGTGCTTAAACCGAAAGGATTGATGCGCGTTGCGTTATATTCCGCACGCGCACGCTGGGCCGTCAATGACGCAAAGGCCGTTATTGCGAAAAAGGGATACGTTAGAAACGAAGACGATATCCGCCGCTTCCGCAATGATGCGCGCTCCCTGCTCCGCAGCAAGACATGGAAATATTTGGAAAACTATCACGATTATTATTACCTGAATGAATTTTGCGACATGCTGTTCCATGTACAAGACCATGAGTTCACGCCACTGGAACTCGCGGGAGCGATGGATCAGCTTGGATTACAGTTCGAAAGGTTTTTTACATGCGGCAAGGTGATGGAAGCCTATCGCAAAATGTTCAAGGATGATCCGGAAGGAAAAATCCTAATAAACTGGGATAAATTCGAACATAAAAATCCCGATACGTTCCGCAGCATGCTTCAATTCTGGTGCCGTAAAAAATAACTACTCGTGCCTTTTGCGTGTAGATTTTTTCTCGGTGGGACACGGATAATATTCGTAAAGCGCTAGCGTAACCGCGGGGGATGCCACAAAATCGCCGTGCTGTGGATTTCTTCCCAAAAATATCCAGACGATATTTTGCAAACGGTTCATCGCCGCCGTGTTCGGAACGCAGATATCGATGATGGGTTGTGCACCCAAAGACCGCATGAGTTTGTGGTAATCGATAACGCCCGCGATATAGGCCTGACAGGCCGTATGCCCGCCTTTGACCACTTCCTTGCCTTTGGTATCACTACGGCAAAGCTCATAAAGATAGGCTGCAGAAAAAAGTCCTGCCGCGCTTTTTTCACTGGCGTGTACAGGGGCGATTAAAAACGAAAACGCCATAAGGATTATGGCGCTGTAAGAAGGCAGGCTACGTTTCTTACTTCTTTTTATCATTGCCCAGCTTCAACTGCTGCAAAATAGCGAATGGTGAATCTTCGAATTTTTGAGGATTGCTGGAATAAACGCGGTCTTCGCGGTTGTCGCGATCATCGCGCCCATCTCTTTTTGGCGGACGCCCTTCGTCTTTCTTCTTGGCATATTTCTCGTTATCTTTTTTGCCATGGGGTTTTTTATCGGCCTTAGAGAAAGATTTTTCTTTCTTCTCAAAGGTTTTTTTCGCACGTTCGGGGCTTGGTGCGGCGGATTGATTGGCCTTGCCGCGTTTGAGACGGAATGTGGCGAGTTCGGGCTTGGCTTTTTCCGCAGCAACCACGGGCACAGCTATTGGTTGCTGCCCTTCTAAGATTTCTGGTGCAAAAGAAGGGCCGCCTGCGGCCACTTCTTCAATGGGCGTTGCTTCCATCGTGGGTGTTTCGGCTTCCTTTGCCTTTTTGGCGGCGGGATCATGCACGATCGTGTGGCCCATGGCTTCAAGCACAGCATATAGATCGAGAATATTGGAACCAAGCCATTCAGCCATCTTGTGTTCGGCCTTGAACTTGCCGTCCTTCGCGCCGTCATAAACGGCACACACAACACGGTCGAGCATATCAACGCGAATAGA
This sequence comes from Micavibrio sp., assembly GCA_040381535.1. GTDB lineage: Bacteria > Pseudomonadota > Alphaproteobacteria > Micavibrionales > Micavibrionaceae > Micavibrio_A. Next base: position 18,767 of record JBEIHF010000005.1, read on the forward strand.
GCGCGGCCCATACACGGGGTAGCCGATCGAACGGTAATAATCCTTGTCGATGGTTTTATCGGCCACCGTGAAAGACACGATGCCCTCTTTAGGCAATTCTGCGGGAAGTTCTTTTCCCTGCCACAATGTCAGCAATATACCGCGCAAACGAACGGCTACTGGTCTGCTTAGTTCTGGCAGAAACACGAGCAATGGCCCCATGCGTACTTTGCGCGCACGAAGTGCTTTGCGGCCTTCTTCATCCAGAGGCGCGATCAACTCTTCCAGATTTTCGCGCGGCACGATGCCAAGGGATTCTTGCAACTGGAACGCGATGCCCCGAGCCTGCGCCGTCAAATCATCGCCGCCTGTCAAACGAAACAACGGCTCCAGCGTAAAATGAATATGGCGATCCAGCCATTCCTGCAATTTTTCACCGACGGCATTTTTATCCGCGCCATCCAGCAAATTGGAATCCGCTGCATCTGCCAACGGCTTCAAAAGCGTATTGCCTTTTTTGATGCGGCCAACTGGGTCGCCCGGAAGAGGGTTCGTCGCATCCGCCTGCCACAAAATCTGGCCGTCATCGGCGAGTTTGAATTGCTTGTCTTCGGACTTTAAAATCATGCTTAGTCTGTTTCCTATTTCCGGCCGTAAAGCCTGCCTTGCGGCCGCCATAACAGCTTTTAACTCTTCTCTACCCGAAGTTTCGTCAGGATAAAAGCGGAATCCCGCCAATTGACCCACTCTTTGGCCCTCGACAACCACTTCGCCGTCTTTCTTAATACCGGCCAAAAGCTGGGTTCCCTCTTCCATCGCGCCCAAAAGTACGGTGGAACGCTTATCGACGAAGCGCTTCGTTAACGCCTGATGGAGTGCATCGGACAAACGGTCCTCAATCTTTAATGTTCGCCCGCGCCAATGCTCGGGGTCCACCACCCAATCGGCGCGGTGCGTGACATAAGTCCAAGTCCGTACATGCGATATGCGGGTCATCAAAGTATCGACCTCGCCCTCAATGGAATCGAGTTTTTGAATATGGTCCTCCATCCACTCTTCGGGAAGCGCGCCAGCATCGTTCAAATAGCGGTAAATTTCCGCGACCAGATCATTGTGCGTTTCCGTGAGAGTTTTTCTGAAATCGGGAATCTGGCAAACATCCCAGAGCAGTTTCACAGAATCTTTCCCGTGCGCCAGAGCCATAATCTCGTCACGCTCCAGCATATTGGCGAGAGTGAGATAATCATCCGACGGGCGGCCTTTTTGGAGCATAGATTTGCCCGAGGAGCGCTCCAAGGATCTAAACAAAGCCAGCGGCGTGGAAAAATCCAGATCAGCGTTGCGCCAGTAAATATGTTGTAACGCCTCGAACTGGTGTTTTTCAATAGCATCGATAATATCGGGGTCGAGATCTTTCACATTTCCCGTCACGCCGAACGTGCCGTCCTTTTTGTAACGCCCTGCGCGCCCCGCGATCTGCGCGAGTTCTGATTTCGTAAGCGGCCTTGGCTTCTCCCCGTCATATTTACGCGTGGCCGCCAGTGCCACATGCTGGATATCCATATTGAGCCCCATGCCAATGGCATCGGTCGCAACCATAAAATCGACTTCGCCCGATTGGTACATCTCGACCTGCGCATTGCGCGTACGCGGGGACAGCGCACCGAGCACAACCGCCGTCCCGCCGCGCTGTCTACGGATCATATCGGCCATGGCGTAAACATCATCAATGGAAAACGCCACAACGGCGGTGCGTTTGTTAAGGCGCGTGAGTTTTTTAAAACCTGTATATTCCAAAACCGACAAACGCGGGCGCGTGATAATTTCACAAAACGGCACAAGGTTCGCAATCACATGCTTCATTGTGTCCGCGCCCATGAACATGGTGGCTTCGGTTCCGCGTGCACGTAGCAATCTGTCGGTAAAGATATGCCCGCGGTCGGGATCGGCGCATAACTGGATTTCATCGACGCCGATAAATTCGAATTCCTGTTCGATGGGCATGGATTCCACTGTACACATAAAATAGCGCGCATTCGGGGGAATGATCTTTTCTTCGCCTGTCACAAGCGCGGCATAAGCCTTCCCCACCTTTGCCGCCACGCGATCGTAATTTTCACGCGCAAGAAGCCGGAGCGGGAATCCGATACATCCCGATTGGTAGCTGAGCATTTGCTCTATCGCGTAATGGGTTTTACCCGTATTGGTCGGCCCCAGGACCGCCGTGATACGGCTATCCCCTTTAACGGCCTGATTGGTGACATTCATATATTTGGTGTACTTCAATAATTTGCTTTTTCAAACAGATAAGGCCATAAAGATGGCACATTTTCCGGACTTATTGGTTAGTAAGGTTTTCAAAAGGACATTTTATATGAAACACATCGCTTTTTTCGCCCTTGTCATGATGCTCTTCGCAGCTGCCGCAAACGCCGCGCTCGACACCGATGCCCGCGCGCAAGTGTTGAAAGGCCAGATCGAAGGCTTCCTCGAAAATCAAAAAGCCATGGCCGTGAAAAACAGTTGCAAACTCGTGAGCAAAGGTTCCATCACGATGGAAAAAACGGCTGATTATTATGCCTACACTCTGCCTCATCTAACCTATACGGATTCCCGCGGCGTACGCTCTGAAATCGGCATGATCGCCTTGAACGCCGTGCCCCAAGGTGATTTTGATTGGAAAGTTTCTTTGGCTGTCCCCACACCTATCAGTTCTTTCGCACCGTCCGGCGCCGAGCAATTCAGAACCGATATCGGCACGCAAAGCGCGAGCGGTACGTGGAATGAGAAACTCGGCCACTTCACATCGCTCACCGCGAAGCTTGCCAATGTTCAGTTGAACGATCTTCAGGACCAGAACACGGCGACGGTCGGCGCGTTGAATTTTGACAGCAATCTGCAAGAACAAGATCCCGAAGCTTACACGGGCTCCGCAATCGCAACGCTCGCGAATATTTCCTTCTTCGATGCGGCGACCTCTTACAAAGGCACGATTCCACAAATCAAGCTGACGACCAACCTAGCCGATCGCGCTTCGAAAACACCGATGACGAAAGAACAAGTGCAAAACCGTCAACAATCGGCCCAGCCTGATGCGTATAACGTCTTCTCGTTCCTGTTCGGCGCGCCCGAACGTGTAACGGGTATCGTTACGGGTCTTGACGGTATGACGGCGGATCTTCAGCAATCCATGCTTACCGCACCGCCTGCCAACCGCGCGAAAATGCTCCAAGCAATGCTCGGCGTCGGCGCGATCAGCGCGATGGGAAAACCTCTTGCAGACAACCCCAACAGCAAATCCTATGATGTGGTGTTCGGCGCAAACGGCAGCGTTTTGATTAATGGTACAGACTTCGGTTCCTTGATGAGCAACGGCACGGCACCCGCCGCAGGCGCTACAACAGGTACGACAGCACCCCGTTAAGCCTTTGCAGGCCCGCTTTCGTGGCCCGTAACATCTGACCATCCAATATCAGAAGCCCTTCGCGTTGAAGGGCTTCTATTTTTTTGGCATCGATCAGGTTTGTAAATTTATTTGCGCCCTCTTCTTCCAGACGCGAAACGGGAATGCCTTCTTCCAAACGCAACCCCATCATCAAACATTCGGTGAAACGGTCGCGCGACGTCAGTTCTTCGAACGGATGCGCGCCATGCCCTTGCTCCAAAGCCTGTGATAACCAAATCTCGGGCGCACGGTGGCCACGCGTTGCGTGTTTCTTTCCATCCATCGTTACGCGCCCGTGCGCGCCGGGGCCGATGCCGACATAATCGGTGTAACGCCAATAAGTCAGGTTGTGTTGGGATTCCTTCCCGTCCCGCGCATGGTTGGAAACTTCATAGGCGCGCATGCCTTCGGCTTCCAATATATCTTGCGTGACTTCGTATAAATCTCCCGCCACTTCTTCATCGGGAATTTTAAAATCGCCACGCTCGTGCATCATGTAAAACGGCGTACCTTTTTCGATGGTGAGTTGATAGAGCGATAAATGATCTCGGCATAATGTGAGAGCTTCACTTAATTCCGCTTCCCATTCTTTCACGGTCTGCTGCGGCCGCGCGTAAATCAGATCAAACGAATAACGGTCAAACACTTGCGCCGCGGAATCTATCGCGCGTTTGGCTTGCGGCGCGTCGTGCTTGCGACCCAAAAAAGATAAATCCTGCTCTCTTAAGGACTGCACGCCAATGGATACGCGGTTGATGCCCGCGGAACGGAATGCCTTGAATTTTTCAGTTTCCACCGATGTGGGGTTAGCCTCCAGGGTGATTTCGCAATCATTCGAAATAAGCCAATTGCGCTGGATCTCATCGATGACCAATCCCGCCGTTTCGGGCTCCATCAATGATGGCGTCCCGCCGCCGAAAAACACAGATGTCACCGTGCGGCCTTGCGTCATATCGGCATAATGTTTGATTTCGCGTTTATAGGCGTTGCGCCACGCTTGATGATCTATCGTTTCCGCGACATGCGAATTAAAATCGCAATACGGGCATTTGGAGGCACAGAACGGCCAATGGACATAAATTCCGAATTGGCCGTTCTGCATAATGATTAAGCAGCCTTGCTCTGATTGGCGAGCGTGGCGTTGAGTGTGATTTCCGCATTGAACAATTTGGAAACAGGGCATCCCGCTTTCGCGCCTGCCGTGATTTCGTTGAATTGCTCTTGCGTGATGTTGGGAATGCTGGCCGTCAACGTCAGTTCCGATTTCGTGATCGTGAAACCGCCTGCATCGGGAGCAACCGTCACGGCGCAATTGGTGGTAAGCTCATTGGCTGTGAACCCTGCTTTGTTCAAACCAAAAGCCAAAGCCATTGTGAAGCAACCCGCGTGTGCAGCGGCGAGCAATTCTTCGGGGTTCGTGCCGGGTTCATTTTCAAAACGCGTGTTGAAACCGTAAGGCTGGGCTTTCAAAACGCCGCTTTGCGTGTCGATCGTGCCTTTGCCTTCTTTGCCGGTGCCTTTCCAGACTGCTTTTGCCGTTCTTGCGATACCACTCATGTTTTTTCTCCTTTTAGATAGTTGATAAATTTTTGTGTTGCCCGTGCGCGGTGCGAAATCGTTTTCTTTTCTTCGTCACTCATTTCACCGAATGTTTTTTCATGCCCGTCGGGCAAGAACATAGGGTCATAACCGAAACCTTTAACACCACGCGGTGGCCAGACGATTTTTCCATCCACGCGCCCCTCGAAGCTCTCAATCCGCCCATCGGGATAGGCCAGTACGAGGACAGAGGTAAAATAAGCCGATCGGTCCTGCGCGTCACCCATTTTTTCATGCACAATCGCCATGGCTTTATTGAAATCGCGTGGATTTCCCGCCCAATCGGCCGAATACACGCCGGGATCACCATTCAAAGCGGCAATCGACAAACCGGAATCATCCGATAACGCAGGTAGGCCGGAAACCCGCATCGCGGCCAGAGCCTTGATTTCCGCATTCTCCAAAAATGTCGTGCCCGTTTCCGCAGGCTCGATTAATCGCAAATCCGCCGCGCTCGTCACTTCACCGACAAGACCCTTCAAGAGCATATCAAACTCTTTGAGTTTTCCCTTGTTATGCGAAGCGATGACAAGTTTTTCGATCATTGCCACTCTATTATTTCTCCAGCGCTGCCTTTTGAATCGCTTTCAATTCATCGCAACCTTTGCGCGCAAGATCTAGCAACGTGAGGAATTGTTCTTGGCTGAACGGGTCTTTTTCCGCCGTGCCTTGAATTTCGACAATGCCGCCCTTGCCCGTGATGACGAAATTCGCATCGGTGTCTGCGGCGCTGTCCTCAATATAATCCAGATCGAGTACAGCCGTGCCTTCATGAATGCCGCAGGAAATGGCGGCAATGGAATCCGTCAAAGGGATTTTGGGCAGCATGCCGAGCTTCACAAGGTGCTTCATCGCCTCGACCATCGCGACATACCCACCCGTGACGGATGCCGTGCGCGTTCCGCCATCGGCTTGGATAACATCGCAATCGATTTTGATCTGGCGTTCACCCAAACCTTGCAAATCCACCACGGCGCGGAGCGCGCGTCCGACAAGGCGTTGAATTTCCTGGGTGCGGCCCGATTGTTTGCCTTTGGCCGCTTCACGGTCCATGCGTGAGTGCGTAGAGCGCGGCAGCATGCCGTATTCCGCCGTAACCCATCCTTTGCCCAAACCTTTCATCCAGCCGGGGAGTTTTTCTTCCACCGTCGCTGTACAAAGCACATGCGTGTTGCCGAATTTCACAAAACAGCTTCCTTCGGCGTGTTTGGAATAGCCGGGAATGATTTCTATGTTGCGCAGTTCGTTGGCAGATCTGCCGGATGGGCGTGTCATGGTCTGGTTTCTCTCTTCCTTTGTGTACAGGCTATCTATATATTATCGCTTATGAAAACGGTAGTGTCTTATACCACCTTGGATGACCGGGCGAGGGATATTTTCCGCCATATCGTCGAAACCTATATGGTGAACGGCGACCCTGTGGGCTCGCGCGTGATTTCACGCAATTTCGACCTCTCCCCCGCAACCATCCGAAACGTGATGGCGGACCTCGAACATCTAGGCCTTTTGGAAGCGCCGCATATTTCCGCGGGCCGGCTACCCACCACACAAGGCCTTCGCTATTTCGTCGACGGGATTTTAGAGATCGGATCTTTAAGCGCCACCGAACAAGCCGTTTTGGAATCGCAATACACCGAAGGCAATACGATGGAAGGCATGCTCGAACAGGCAAGCCGCATGTTGTCAGGTTTGTCATCAAGCGCAGGGCTGGTGGTCGCCCCCAAAGCCGACAAAGCCATCCGGCATATCGAATTTGTTTCGCTCCAGCCCACCCGCGCGCTGGTCATTATAGTCCCGGATGACGGCATGGTCGAAAACCGCATCATGGAATTGCCTGCAGGCATAACCCCCGACATTTTGAAACAAGCCAGTAATTTTTTGTCCGAACGCTTATACGGCAAAACCTTCGCCGAGATGCGCGGCGCGATCACGAACGAAATCAAACAACGCAGAGGCGAACTCGGCGAACTCATGTCCCGCATTGTAGAAGAAGGACTTGCGACCCAGATTGGAGACGGAACCTTAATCGTGCGCGGTGCATCCAATCTGCTCGATCAGAACTCCATAAACGATCTGGATCGCGTGCGCCTTCTCATGGAACAGCTCGAAGCCAAGGAAACGGTTTCGAAATTGCTGGATGAGGCAGGTCAGGCCGACGGAGTTAAGATTTTCATCGGTTCCGAAAACCCCGTTTTCGGCGGATCCGGGCATTCCCTCATTCTGACCCCCTACCGCAACGGCGCGGGCTCATTCGTGGGCGCGGTCGGCGTGATTGGCCCAACCCGCCTTGATTATGCAAAAATAGTCCCGTCCGTGAACTTTATGGCTGAAATGATATCGCGCAACATAAAGAAACTGTCAGAGGGATAATTGCCCTGCGCCTTTTATGTATGTATTCTTAAAGGAATCGGAGTTTAAGCCCTTGATCAAGACCCTCATATTCGCCCTGTCCCTTCTCGCTTTTGTTCCTGCCGTGTACGCACAGGAAGAAGGCGCGGAATCCCAGTTATACGATCCGACCTTCACGGGGTCTGTCCCCGATGCGGTGAAGGAAATTCAGGAACGCCAACGCGCGAGCATGGCGGACAAAGGATTCATATATCCCACCGAAGTACAGGTGGATGTGGTGCATTATCCCTACATGGAAGATGACCAGTTCGGAATCCAGATGGCGATCCCCGATATGATCAGCGGCTGCTATTCGCTCACCCCTCTCGAATACGAAGCGAAATTCGTCGATCCTCATTTCTTGGACATCAAAGTCAAAAGATACCGCCGCGTAGCGCCTGAAGGTTCCGCCGCCACGCAAAAATGCAGCACGGGCAACCAGATGTCCACTGCCCTGATGATACTTAACAAAAAAGATCTGAAATCCCGCGGTACGCAGGAAATCCGTTTCTCCTCCGCTGCAGGCGCTGACACCTACAACATCGTTCTGGATGAAAACCACATCGAACTCATCCCCGAAAGCATGGTGGTGTTCAAAGGCACAAATCTGGCCGGTCCTTTGAAAGACCGCATCCTGTATTCCTTCGCCTCCGACAAGATGATCGCCCTGCAAGTGCCTATGGCGCAACCCGGTGAAGACATTTCCGAAGCGGTCGGCAATTTTGCCAGAACCCGTGCGCTGCAACCCTCTAGCGATACAGGCACTGGAAAAGGCGCGGATACGTTCTATTTCATCGATGAAAGCGGACGCTTCGCCAAGGAAATCGGTGCGGATGGTTATGCCGAAGTCGGCACCATCACCGTACAACGTCCTTCCGATGGGGCAGAAGGCCGTACCACAACGCCTGTTGAGTTGACGGTGTTTGTAACCAGACCCGGAACGCGGCTTTAGAATAGCGGTTGAAATAACATGAGTAACGAACCTGATCAAAAACCGGAAGAAACGCCGGACATAAATCCCGAAGCCTTGGCAGATCATGCGCAAACCTTTGGTGACGCCCCGCCTGTGAGTCTTTCCGCCGTGAAGATTGCGGCGCTTGAGGCCGAAGTCGTCGAATGGAAAGAAAAGATGATGCGCGCGTTGGCCGATGCCGAAAACACGCGCCGCCGCTCCGTAAAAGACCGCGAAGATGCTGGTAAATACGCCGTGACGTCTTTTGCCAAAGACCTTTTGGATTTTTCCGACAATTTCCACCGCGCTTTGGCCGCCATTTCCCCCGAATTGTATGACGATGAACGCATCGCGTCGATCATCACGGGATTGGAGGCGATGGATGCCAATCTGCTCAAGACATTCGAAAAACATGGCATCAAGAAAATCGAACCGCTGGATGAAACATTCAACCCTAACTTCCATGAAGTGATGTTTGAAGCCCCCGTCCCCGGCAAACCCGCAGGTATTGTTATTCAAGTGGTCGAGGCGGGCTATGTGATTGCAGACCGCCTTTTGCGCGCCGCCAAAGTTGGCATATCCAAAGGCGGCCCCCTCAGCGGGGATCATCAGGTTGATAAATCAGCCTGATCCAAACCTGCTATTTGCCCGTATAAACTACGGAAAAGTATGAAAAACCCTCCGAATACAGAGGTTTAAAACTTGCTAGTCCCTCTGGCATTTGCTTGATGATGTGCTATATAAACACGTGATCGCGGCAGTGCCGCCTAATGGAAATGGTGGGCTTGTGCTGCACTGTGCGGGTGAGCCCCGTAAATTTGCCAACAAAGTGAGGTAGTTATAATGGGCAAAGTAATTGGAATAGATTTGGGTACAACGAACTCCTGCGTCTCCGTCATGGACGGAAAGGAATCGCGGGTGATTGAAAACTCCGAAGGCGCGCGTACCACGCCTTCCATGGTGGCCTTTACAAAAGACGGCGAACGCCATATTGGCCAATCCGCCAAACGTCAGGCCGTGACCAACCCCGAAAACACAATTTACGCGGTAAAGCGTTTGATCGGTCGTCGTTTCGAAGACGCCGAAGTGCAAAAGATGCTCAAAACTGCGCCGTTCAAAATTGTAAAATCAGATGGCGGGGACGCTTGGGTCGAAATCGACGGCGAGAAAAAATCGCCGGCGCAAATTTCCGCAATGATTTTGCAAAAAATGAAAGAAACCGCCGAAAGCTTCCTCGGCGAAAAAGTAGATCAGGCGGTTATCACAGTCCCCGCTTACTTCAACGATTCCCAACGCCAGGCAACGAAAGATGCCGGTAAAATCGCGGGCCTCGAAGTTTTGCGTATCATTAACGAACCAACGGCGGCCGCGCTTGCCTATGGTCTGGATAAAAAAGCCACGGGCACGATTGTCGTGTACGACCTTGGCGGCGGTACGTTTGACGTCTCCGTTCTCGAAATCGGCGACGGCGTGTTCGAAGTAAAATCCACCAACGGCGATACATTCCTCGGCGGTGAAGATTTTGACGCACGCATTATTGACTTCTTGGCCGATGAATTCAAAAAAGAACAGGCGATCGATCTGCGTAGCGATAAGCTCGCCCTGCAACGTCTGAAAGAAGCTGCCGAGCGCGCGAAGATCGAACTCTCCTCCTCGCAATCGACCGACGTCAACCTGCCCTTTATCACGGCGGATGCTTCGGGTCCAAAACACCTAAACATCAAACTGACGCGCGCCAAACTGGAATCCTTGGTTGATGACCTTATCAAAAAAACCACGGGTCCACTAAAAGCCGCACTGAAAGATGCAGGCTTGAAACCGTCCGACATAGATGATGTCGTTATGGTCGGCGGTATGACCCGCATGCCCAAAATCGTCGAAACTGTGAAGGAATTCTTTGGCAAGGAACCGCACAAAGGCGTAAACCCCGATGAAGTCGTTGCTGATGGCGCGGCAATTCAGGGCGGCGTTTTGCAAGGCGATGTCAAAGACGTTCTTTTGCTCGACGTTACGCCGCTTAGCTTGGGTATCGAAACGCTCGGCGGCGTGTTCACACGTTTGATCGACCGCAACACCACGATCCCGACCAAAAAATCGCAGACCTTCTCCACGGCTGAAGACAATCAGTCGGCGGTGACGATCCGCGTGTTCCAAGGGGAGCGCGAAATGGCGGCGGACAACAAACTGCTCGGCCAATTCGATCTCGTCGGCATTCCTTCCGCCCCGCGCGGCGTACCGCAAGTCGAAGTCACGTTTGACATCGATGCCAATGGTATCGTTCACGTGACGGCAAAAGACAAAGCGACCGGCAAGGAACAGCAAATTCGTATTCAGGCTTCGGGTGGTTTGTCCGATGCTGATATCGAAAAAATGGTCAAGGATGCCGAAGTGAACGCCGACACGGATAAGAAAAAACGTGAGATGATCGAGGCGAAAAACCAAGCGGAATCTACCATCCACCAAACGGAAAAATCGCTAAAGGACTTGGGCGACCAAGTGGCGTCCTCGGATCGCAAGGCCGCGGAAGATGCGATTGGCGAACTCCGTGCAGCGATGGATAAGGAAGACAAAGCCGCCATTGAAGCCAAGACGACCGCACTCATGGAAGCCAGCATGAAGATCGGCGAACAGGCCTACCGCAAAGCGCAGGAAGATCAGGCGGGAACGCCCGACAATGCGCAAGCCTCGGAAGCTCCTGAAACAGGGGCCGCAAGCAACGATGACGTTATCGACGCGGACTTTACCGAAGTCGATGACAATAAAAAACAGTAATCCCGTGATGATAACTATCGAGGGATAACTCTGTAGACCCCCGCGAAAGCGGGGGTTTTCGGGTTGTACGGCAAGCAATCAGTACAGTAATATACGAAGGTCATGGCACAGGATTACTACGAAACATTGGGCATCGATAAAAAAGCCAACGCGGAGGACATCAAAAAGGCCTACCGCAAGCTCGCCATGAAATACCACCCAGACCAGAACAAAGACGACAAAGCTGCTGAAACCAAATTTAAGGAAATCAGCGAAGCGTACGATATTCTGAAAGACGAACAAAAACGCGCGGCCTATGACCGTTTCGGCAAAGGCGCGTTTGATGGCTCCATGGGCGGCGGCGGATTCAATACCGGCGGCATGGGGGCAGGGGCAGGATTTAGTGGCAACTTCTCCGATATTTTCGAAGACATGTTCGGCGATATCATGGGAGGTGCGCGCGGGCGGGGCGGTCAGGCCTCCATGCGCGGCTCGGACTTGCAATACACGATGGAAATCACGCTCGAAGAAGCGTTCAAAGGCAAAGAAGCCACCATCAAAATTCCTGTCAACGACACGTGCGATAAATGCGAGGGTTCTGGCGCAGAATCCGGCAAGGGCGCGGAACAATGCCCCACCTGCTCCGGTTCGGGACGCATGCGCGCACAACAGGGCTTCTTCACAATCGAACGCAGCTGCTCCACCTGCAACGGCGCAGGCACTATTATTAAAGACCCTTGCAAAAAATGTTCGGGAGCGGGCCGCATCAGAAAAGAAAAAATGCTCAAAGTTCAAATTCCGACGGGTATTGATAGCGGACGCCGCATACGTTTGGCAGGCGAAGGCGAAGCCGGTATGCGCGGCGCCACGTCGGGTGATCTTTACGTCCTCGTTGCCATCAAACCACACAAATTCTTCCGCCGCGATGGCGCGAATTTATACTGCCGCGTGCCAATTCCTATGATGACGGCAACATTAGGCGGAGATTTACAAGTGCCGAGTATCGACGGATCGCGCAATTCCGTTAAGATTCCCGCAGGTACACAAACAGGCCAGCAATTCCGCCTAAAATCCAAAGGCATGAATGTCATGCGATCGGATGCCTTCGGCGATCTTTATATTGAAATCTTTGTCGAAACGCCTGTTAACTTGAACAGCAAACAAAAGGACCTGCTTAAGAAACTGGCGGATGATCTCGGCAGCGACAAAGGCGAACATTCGCCGGAATCTTCCAGCTTCATGCAAAAGATGAAAGACATCTGGAGCGACCTGAAGAATTAAAATCTGAACTTTACAAAAGGAACCCGCCTATGGCGATCTGGTCTAAAAACTATACATTGGAAGACCTGAACAATTTCCGCGGCCTCCACAAAAACAACGTGAACAAGGTTCTTGATATTGTATTTACCCACATCGGCGATGAAACCCTCACCGCTACCATGCCCGTCGACCATCGCACCATTCAACCTTTTGGCATTCTGCACGGCGGCGTCAGCTGTGTGCTCGGTGAAACGCTCGGCTCTGTAGCCGCATGGATGTGTGTCGATCCCGACAAACAAAAAGCCATTGGCATTGAAATTCATGCGCACCATCTGCGCCCTGTTTCAAAGGGTATGATCACAGGTATCTGCAAATCTCTACACCGTGGTCGCACCATGCATCTCTGGCAAATCGACACCTTCAACGATGAAAGCAAAATGAACTGCACCATGCGCATCTCCGTCGCAATCAGGAGTATTCAAGAATGAAGATAGGCGTTGCAGGATACACGGGCCGTTTGGGCCAATTGCTGATCGCGGAATTGCAAGCGGACAAACACCCGTCCATCGAATTCGTGGGCGGATCGTCGCGCATGGCACACAAAGAAAGCTTTAATGTTTATACAGCTTCCGAAGATTTGTTTCATGTGTCGGATTGCGTGATCGATTTCACCACGCCCGAGGCAACTCTACACCACATCCATACCGCTGCAAAAACCAAAAAGAAACTAATCGTCGGTACGACAGGTCTGGCCGAAGAACATTACAAAGCACTCGCCGAAGCCGCCAAAAAAACCGCAATCATTCAAGCCGCGAACACGAGCGTCGGTGTCAATTTACTACTGGCTTTGGTGGAAGAAGCCGCCAAGAAATTGGGTCGTGCGTGGGACATCGAAATTTTCGAATTGCACCATAAAAGCAAAGTGGACTCGCCCTCTGGCACGGCGCTGGCGCTCGCCAACGCCGCCAAGGAAGGCCGTGGCCATGGCAATTTTGCGAATTTCCGCACCGGCAAACGCGTGGATGGTGATATTGGTTTCGCCGTTTCGCGCGGCGGCGACGTGGTGGGAGAACATATGGTGACGTTCTTTGGCGCGGGCGAAAGACTGGAACTGGGCCACAAAGCCACAGACCGTGCCCTCTTTGCGCGCGGCGCGATTCAGGCGGCGCAATGGCTACACGGCCAGCCTCCCGGGCTCTACGCTATGCGAGACGTCTTGGGACTGTAGAGTCTCGGACTCTAAACCGAGGATGATTTTCTTGCGCGCGGACCCCCACATATAATTTTCGACGATCCCGCTTTTTTGAATCACGCGGTGGCAAGGTATCAAAAGGGAGATGGGGTTATACCCCACTGCCGTTCCCACGGCACGGCTGGCAGTGGGTGCGCCCAGCGCATCGGCAACATCTTGATAACTTACTGTGGTGCCCGTCGGAATTTTGAGCAAAGCACGCCAAACCTGAATTTGAAAATTCGTACCGTGCAGATCGAGTTTTAATATGCGCGCTTGATCACCTTTGCCTTGCCAGATGCTCAGGATTTGATCGGCCGATCTTTGCGTGACGCTCCTATCTTCTACATATTGCGCCTTGGGCCAGTGCCGCTGCATTTCCTTTAAAGGAATAGAGCGATCTTCATCGACAACGAAACCCAACCAGCAAACGCCGACATCGGTTTGTCCGATCAGAATATCGCCCAACGGTGATGAATGGTAGCCACAGGAAATTGTCATCCCCTCACCACGTTTCTGCACCATACCCGGTGTCGCGGATTCTATCGTCACGAACAAATCATGCAGACGCCCGCTACCAGACAATCCCGTTTGATACGCGGCTTCCAGTGTAGGATATCCTTCAAGTAAAAAATCCCGTGCGCATTTGTATTGGAGATATTGCACCATGCGTTTGGGGCTGATGCCCACACGCTCTTTAAACAGTTTTTGAAAATGCGTAGGCTCGTAACCGAAGCGTTCCGCCAGCGCATCGAGATCTGGCATTGCGCCCGAAGGCTGTGCCGCCAGATAATCGATGGCGCCGGCTATGATGTCGTACTGAAATTCGCCCATGGGGATAACTTAGAACTTTATCCCCCTACCCGCCAACCCGTTTCTTGGGATATATAAAGACATGACCAAGGACAAAGTAGTTGAACTCTTTAAACGCCTGCAGGCTGTAAACCCCGAACCCAAGGGCGAACTGGAATGGACCAATCCGTTCACGCTGCTGGTGGCAGTGGCATTGTCAGCCCAAGCGACGGACAAATCCGTCAACAAAGCAACACCCGCTTTATTCAAAGCCGCCGATACACCGAAAAAAATGGTAAAGCTCGGCGAAGATAAAATCCGTACCTACATCAAAACTATCGGACTTTTTAATTCCAAGGCCAAGAACGTCGCCGCGCTTTCGCAAATACTAATTGACAATTATGGCGGCGAAGTCCCTGCCGATAGAGACGAACTTGTAAAATTGCCGGGCGTCGGGCGCAAAACCGCGAACGTGGTTTTGAACATGGCGTTTGGGCAACCAACCATGGCGGTGGATACGCATATTTTTCGGGTATCTAACAGAACAGGCCTCGCCCCCGCGCCGAATGTCGAAAAGGTCGAACAAAAACTGGAAAAAGTCATTCCTGATGAATTCAAAATGCACGCCCACCACTGGCTAATACTGCACGGACGCTATATCTGCATAGCCAGAAGGCCCAAATGCTATGAATGCCCCGTAGTAGATCTGTGCGCTTTCAAGGACAAGAATTTAATCCCGCCATAAAAACAAAAAAACCGAACATCACTGTCCGGTTTTCTTTGGGAATATGACTTGTTCCGATTACTCGGCAGCGACAGCCTTGCCTTCGAAAGGCAGTTCCGCGCCAAAGTCATTAGACTTTCCCTTAACTTTGTTGCTGCGTTGAACAGCACCTGCGCTCTTCGCATCCAAAGGAGAAATTTGTCCGTCAAGAAAAGCACCTGCTTCCATCGCCATTTCTTTGTAAGCGATCGAACCTTTGATCGAGCCAGTAGCTTTGATCGTCAGGCGGCCGCGTACCGTGAGGTCGCCTTCAAAGCGACCTGCGATCGTAGCTTCATCGATATCAACCGTGCCGAAATAAGCACCAGCTTCGGTGATTTCGAGAACGCTTGCACCTTTCAGTGCGGCTTCGACAGTTCCTTCTACGACCAGGTGATCGCAAGACTCTATTTCACCGGAGAGCGTGATACCCTGACCGATGTAAAGTTTGCGGCCGGATGCGGGATCGTTTGCCGTGGAAGGCGAAGAGCCGTATGCGGCTGCGCCGGGATAAGCGCCGGGGTATGCACCGGGAACGCGTCCTGCCATCGGGTTCTGGCCCGGACGAGAGAACACACCACCGGGGATATCGATGCGGGAAGGTGCGGAGTCTTTGGACTCGGTTTTGTTATCTTGGTCGGCCATTGTGGATGTGTCCTTTTCTTCTTGATATAGAGTAGATTCATAAACATAAAACTGGTTTTCGGTCAATGGCTGGCTTTGGTTTGCAGGCGGAGCCTTCACGGCGGCCTGCACCGCTTCGTTCCGTGCATAACGCTCTACGGCGGATGTCTCTATCACTTTGGTTTGATAGGGAAATGCGCCTTGTTCGGGCTCGGCCTGCGGTGCTTCTTTTTGCTCATCGCGCTGGTTCTTAGCTTGGTCAGACCCGTAGTTAGTTCTGTGAAACATGATTCTCTCGCTCCGTATTTTTAGACATCCCGAAAGACATAAAAACATGCCAGCCGACATGCCCTAACACCTTGGTGATGATTGATAAATTCAAGCTAACATGGGGTATTCACTGCTTCAAGACGCTAAACGACTTATAAACAACTTATTCGGAACCAATTGATATAACTGTATAATTAGTATGTGTTATGGTGTGAATAAGTTGCGTGTGTATTGCAGCTATTGCATCGCATGAGCATCGCTATTTTAAGCCGTTGAAATCATTTTCATTCGTTGAAGAATGAGAAGATTTTTTCCGCCTGCGCGCGTGAAATCCCCTCCACCTTCAACAAATCTTCGACGCCCGCCGATTTGATGGCTTTGGCCGATCCGAAATAATGGAGCAGTGCCTTTTTGCGGGCCGCGCCGATGCCGGCGATCTCATCCAGTGGGTTCTTGGTGATATCCATCGAACGGCGCGTCCGATGCGCCCCAATGGCAAAGCGGTGCGCTTCGTCGCGCAAGCGCTGTAGATAATGTAAAACGGGATCATTGAAGGGTAATTGGAACGGCGCGCGGCCTTCCACGAAAAACTGTTCGCGTCCTGCGTTGCGGTCAGGCCCTTTGGAGATAGAAACGACGGTGAGGTCTTCCCACACACCTATTTCCCTCAACACTTCACACACAGCGTTGAATTGGCCAAGACCGCCGTCGATGAGAAGCAAATCCGGCCAGTCTTCGGAATCTCGGCTGATCTCATCTTTGATGGCGCGGCCGAAACGACGGAGCATGACCTCGCGCATCATCCCGTAATCATCGGCTTTGTCGGCTTCCTTAATGTTGAATTTACGGTACGCGCCCTTGCGGAAGCCTTCGAGGCCCGCCACAATCATCCCGCCCACCATATTGGTTCCGGATATATGCGAGTTATCGTATACTTCGATGCGTTCAGGCATGACTTTCATGGTGAACAGTTTCGCGACAGCCTCAAGCAATTCGCTTTCTCCCTTACGTTCCAGCAAATGTCGCTCCAACGCATCTTTAGCGTTCTTAAGCACGAAATCCAAAAGGCGTTTACGTTGCCCCCGCTGTGGCAAGGCGATCGTTATCTTGCGCCCCGCTTTATCGCGCGCGGATAGGGCTTCCTCGATCAATGCGCGTTCGACAGGAAGAACATTCACCATGATTTCGGGCGGTATGGGTTTGCCTTCGTAAAACTGGGCCAGAAAATTCGCCATAATGGTCTGTTCGGTGACTTCGGAATCATGGCGTGGAAAATAAGCGCGGTTGCCGAAATTCTGCCCGCCACGGAAAAAGAACACCTGAATGCAGGTTTTGCCTTCACGTTGGTAGAACGCGATAACGTCGATGTCTTTTAGCCCCTCAATATTGATGTCCTGATGGACCTGCACGGATGAAAGCGAGGCAATCTTGTCGCGATATTCTGCGGCGCGCTCGTAATCCATCGCAACGCTCGCCTCTTCCATTTTGCTGCGGAAGGCATCTTGCAACGCGCGGCTTTTGCCTTCGAGAAAATCACGTGCCTGCCCGACATTCAGAGCATAATCCTCTTTGGAAATCTTGGCCACGCAAGGCGCGGTGCAACGTTTAATGTGATATTGCAGACAAGGACGCTTACGCGCCGAAAAATACGAATCCGAACAATTGCGCAATTTAAAAATACGCTGCAACAAATCAATCGTGTGGTTTACCGCACTCGCATTGGCGAATGGTCCAAAATATTCTCCGCCCTCAACGCGCGCGCCGCGATGCTTTTGCACCTGTGGAAAGTCATGGTCACCCGTAATCATGATGTACGGGAATGATTTGTCGTCACGGAGCAGAATGTTAAAACGCGGCTTTAGTTTTTTGATTAGATTGGATTCAAGCAGCAACGCCTCGACTTCGGAATTCGTGACGATGAATTCCATACTCGTCGTTTCCGCCACCATTCTCTTCAAACGGTTGGGCAACTTCATGACGTGGGAATATGTGACCACACGTTTCTTGAGAGCACGCGCCTTCCCCACATAAAGGACATCACCCTTTTCGTTAATCATGCGATAGACCCCCGGCTTTTCAGGCAGGGTTTTGACGTAGCCGCGAATAAGCTCCGCGCCTCTATCGAGGGAATTTACACTCATATATAGATATTTAGGGCAGTAAGGCCGCTGGAGCAACTTGTCTTGAGCGTTTTGATATGCTTATCTTTCGCGTGCTGTTTGGCGGGTATGGCGGAACAGGTAGACGCACAGGACTTAAAATCCTGAGGGAGCAATCCCGTGCCGGTTCGATTCCGGCTACCCGCACCATTTTTCCCCGTGGTAATGTTCTGACAGGGATAATGCATGAAACTTCAAACCTTGAATAAAGTGACCATCACACTCGCCGCCCTTTGGTTGGTGGCTGTTCTTGGCTATAGTTTGTACAGATATATAACCACCCCAGACCTTATCAATTGGTCGGGCGCGCCAATCGTAACTTTTGGCCCGCTCCTCGCCTATGCCGTGATTTGGGCCATGGGTTACTGCATTGCGAAAATATATTTCCATTACAAGGACGGTAGCTGGAACGGCAGAACATTCGAACAAAAAGGCAAAGCAGCGTATGTAAACTCGATCGTCCTGACTGTGGTTTTGACATTGGCCTTTTTCTTGACCGTTTACATCTCCACGAAGAACTACGATGCCTATCACACTGCTATGGATGCTTGCCGCGCCGAAGCGATGAAATCAAAAATAGAGCCGGAAAAGCACATAGATTTCATGCTGCTGTGCGTACGTGGCAAAGGACAGCGCGTATTTACGACGAAAAGTTGTTATGACGAACCATTCCCGAACAGCGATTCCTGTCTCTCGCATTTTTATGAGCCTGTTGAACCGCAAGAGACGGAAATGTTGGAAACCATGAAACAAGCCATTCTTATACAGAACGCAGAAGACGCACTTAGGAAAGAACTTCCTCCGGATGCACCGCGCGGATCAGGTGAGGAACTGGCACCCACTTATAAGCCCGATGAAGATGGAGAAGACCCTCTCGACAAATGGGCAAGAGAACAAGAAGAACGCCTTAAAAAATACGGCTCTGAAGCTGCCGCCAGAAAAGGAGAGCACAAACTATTTCCGGAAGCCTTAACGGATTGCAAAAAATTTATGGCTGATACCTATGGTTCAGAAGATAGTTTTGCTGAAAAATTAATGGACATGAGAGCTTGCATGTTTAGAAAAGGATATAAGGATAACTTTACGTGGGTTAGGCCCGAAATTTGTGACAAAAACATGGATCTGGATGATCAAGGCCTTCCTCAAACAATGTCTCTTCCAGAATGTTACGTTCCCATAGAAATCAAGGAGCAAGTCTTCTAAACTTTTTTACCCGTCGATTGAATCGAGAGCGCGTTGGGCTCTCCGCCCAAATCGGCAATCATCTTGATGACCTCGCCCGTGGCTTTGTCCAGCACAGGATCATCGCTTGAGCGCAGCACCAAAGAAAGCCCCAGCAGACCTCCGCGGAAATGCGGATAGCTTCCGATACTCACATTGGGATACTTCGACTGAATAAAGGTCAGGGGCTCCGCCACCTCGCTTTCCTGCAGCGAACAGGCAATCGTGTTGGACAAAACAGGTTTGCCGCGCGAGAGGCGCGTTTTCACATCATCGAACATTGCCTGCATGATGCGCGGCACGCCCGCCATCACGAACACGTTTTCAATCTGGAATCCAGGCGCGCCAGAAACGGGGTTGGAGATCAGCGTCGCGCCTTTGGGGATCATCGCCATCTTTTTGCGCGGCGGTGTGACGTTTTCTTCGGAACCGTAATGTGCGACCAGAATGCGGAACGCGACCTCGTCCAGTTCGTATGGAACACCGAAGGCCTTGGCGATGGATTCGGAAGTGATATCGTCATGCGTGGGGCCTATGCCGCCGGTGGTGAAAACATAATCCACCTTGCCACGCAGTTCATTCACCGCGGCCACGATTTCGGCCTCGATATCGGGTACCACCCGCACCTGATGAAGGGCTATGCCCATAGCATTGAGATTTTCGGCGATCCACGAGGTATTGGTGTCCTGCGTACGGCCCGAGAGTATCTCGTTCCCTACCACAACCAGAGCAACGCTATATATGTCTTTATTGGTAGGCAGACCCATGATTTCCATACAAAAATTCCTTGTAAGGATATAAAGCTTCGGCCATAACTCTACAAGATCAAAAAGCAAAAAAAAAGCACGGGAAAACCATATGGGCAAAGCAGCCTACAGCCATGAAGGTATAGAACTCCACCCGAAAGAGGATTTCGAGGGCATGAGCCGCGCCGGAAAACTAGCGGCCGAGACGCTGGATATGATTACGGAACATGTGGTCCCCGGCGTGACAACGGAAGAACTGGACCGCCTATGCCATATGTTCATCACCAAACACGGCGCCATCCCCGCCCCGCTCAATTATAAAGGCTTTCCCAAATCCATCTGCACATCGATCGATAAAGTCGTCTGCCACGGCATCCCGACAGATAAAAAGAAACTCATCGCAGGCGAAATCATAAATATCGATGTAACGGTTATTTTAAACGGCTGGTATGGCGATACGTCGCGCACTTATCCGGTCGGCGATAAAATTTCCGACAAAGCGAAAAAGCTCGTCGATGTGACTTACGAATGTATGATGCGCGGGATAGAGGCAGTGAAACCCGGCAACACGCTGGGCGATGTCGGCCATGCCATTCAATCCCTTGCCGAAAGCAACGGTTTTTCCGTGGTGCGTGATTTCTGCGGCCACGGTCTGGGCCGTGAATTCCATCAGGCGCCATCAGTCGTCCATTACGGCAAACCCGGCAAAGGCGTGGTTCTCAAACCAGGCATGTTCTTTACGATAGAACCGATGATCAACGAAGGCGTATGGCAAATCAAAGTGAAAGACGATGGTTGGACCGCGGTAACGGCAGACGGAAAACTCTCGGCCCAGTTCGAACATTCATTGGCCGTAACCGATACGGGCTTTGAAATATTCACGCTTTCACCAAAAGGCTTTACTAAGCCGCCTTATATTTAGGCGAAGTGCTTCTCTAGGTCGGAATTGGGCTTTCGTTTTTCGTTTAAACCCATCTCTCGATTTAAAAGTGTTGAAAACTCTCTGCCCGCTTTTTCTTCAACTTTAAAAATATAATGACGCGTCACCTCTTTTCCCTCATCGGTAACGTGATTGGCCGCAATAAAAATACCCTGGCTACTCGGCTTTAAACCACTGTCATCACCCGCATAACTGGCATGGACAATGGCTCCTAAGGGAATAAAAATTTCTGTAATAGCCTTCTCAGCAGGGTCATGCATTACAGTAGGCTCACCTTGAAAAAAAATACCAACGCCTTCTATCAGGGCAACCTCACCTATACATCGAAAAGCACCAGTTACAGCAGAAAGCTTTGATAACACTACTGGCAGATCAGCCTTAGGGGCGGTAACTGTTTCCGGCTCACAGATAGCTGATTGTTGTTCAAAATTAAATTTTAACTGTGTGCCCATGGTGGCGCTCCTAATGAAAGAAATGTGCGAGCATGATATATGTAAAATATAACCTTGAGAATTACTTTCTATAATCATTTGAAATTTCAGTCAAATTTGGCCCTAACCTATGGCAAAACCACATATAGATGTCGCCCCAAAGCCAGAAAAAAAACTTAGAGAAAACCTCATTTCAAAGGCCACCTAGATCGTTTAAGAGGATCCGTTTACAATCGCTCCTGATGTCTTGCCCGATTATTAACTCCCCGAACTCCTCTTATTTATGGCCATTCCGCGCCGCGATGTAAAGCCCATCGTCAAAACCTTGATCCCGATTAAAACGGTTCAAGCGGCAAGATTGGGATTGCTAAAGCCGATATCCCTGCAAAACCCGTGCTCAACAACTGGCAACGCCTGCTCGATTATCTGCACGCCTCCATGGCGCATGAGAAAAAAGAACATATTAGTTTATTGTTCCTGAACAAAAAAAAATCGAATTGATCGCGGATGAAGGGCAACAATCGGGCACGTTGCGCCATACCCCGCCTATCCCCCAGAGTCATGAAACGTGCATTGGAACTCGGCCCGACCGCGCTTATCCTCGTTCACAACTACCCAAAGGGAGACAGCGCGCCCACCCGCGCCGATATCAACATGACCAAACACGGCGCCATCCCCGCCGCCGCCCCGTTCAACATCATCGTCCGCGATCATTTAATTGTTTCACCGGAGGGCGTAACAAGTTTCAAAAGCCCTAGATTGATGTAAAATACATTTATGACAGACCCATTCCGCTATCGCCTACCGCAATATGTTTCCACGCCACGCTTTACCATGCGAAGGTTGGACGAACCTGATGCGCAGGAATTGTTCGACGCGGCAAAGGAAAGCCATGACGGGCTGAACAGGTGGTTCGGCGGCGCGCTCACCAAACGTGACCTTACGCTCGAAAAAACCCGCGCCTATATCCGCAATTGCGAGGAAGATTTCGAACAACGCACCTTCATTCAATATGGCGCATTCGACAATGAAAACGGCCGCCTGATAGGTCTCGGCTCCCTACACCATCTCGACTGGGAAATACCCAAGGGCCGCATCGGATACTGGACGCGCAAATCCGAACAGAAAAAAGGTTACGCCACCGATATTGCGCACGTGATGGCCCGCATCGCGTTTGAAAAATTGCATTTCGTACGTCTCGAAATCCGCACCGCCACGAAAAACCCCGCAAGCTCCGCCGTGCCAAAAAAACTCGGCTATAAATTCCTCACCGTGTTTGAGAAAAACAAAAAAGGCAATGACGGCGAACTATGGGACCTAGAAATCCATGTTCGCTTTGACACCAACGGCCTCCCGCCCATGAAAATCGCCTACGACGACGTCCTTGAATAATGCCGCAGGGAATGCTAAAAACCCTAAGAATTCAAAGATCTTAGAGGAATCATGATCCCCCGTTACACCCGCCCCGCCATGGCCGAAATTTTTGAAGCAGACAACCGTTTCAAGATATGGCTGGAGATCGAAACCCTAGCAGCAGAAAAAATGGCCGAGATGGGAACCGTGCCGAAATCCGTTCCGAAATCTTTGCGCGAAAAAGGCAAGTTCGATATCGCGCGCATTGATGAAATCGAAAAAGAAGTCAAACATGACGCCATCGCGTTTTTAACATCCGTTGCCGAATATGTCGGCGAAGATTCTCGCTATGTTCATCAGGGCATGACCTCTTCCGATGTGATCGATACAGCATTTTCCGTGCAACTCACCCAAGCCGCCGATATTTTGTTAAAAGATCTCGATGATGTTCTCGCCGCGTTGAAAAAACGCAGCCTTGAACACAAAGGCACGCTCACGATTGGCCGCTCGCACGGCATTCACGCCGAACCCACAACATTCGGTTTCAAATTGGCAGGCCATTACGCCGCGTTCAAACGTGCAAAAGAGCGCCTGAAAAACGCCCGCGCGGAAATCGCCGTTTGTTCCATATCCGGCGCGGTTGGCACTTATGCCACTGTCTCCCCAGAAATCCAGAAATATGTCGGTGCCAAACTCGGCCTACGCCCCGAAGATGTCTCAACACAGGTTATTCCACGCGATCGCCATGCCATGTTCTTCGCCACGCTAGGCGTCATTGCTTCTTCTATCGAAAACCTCGCGATTGAAATCCGCCACCTGCAAAGAACGGAAGTGCGCGAAGCCGAAGAATTCTTCTCTCCCGGCCAAAAAGGCTCTTCCGCCATGCCGCACAAGAGAAATCCGATCTTAACTGAAAACCTAACGGGCCTTGCCCGCGTGGTGCGCGCGTCCGTGGTTCCTGCGCTTGAAAACGTCGCGCTGTGGCATGAACGTGATATTTCCCACTCTTCCGTCGAACGCATCATGGCGCCCGATGCTTGCATCGCGCTGGATTTCGCATTGGCGCGTTTGGCCAATGTCATCGAAAAACTCTTGGTATATCCAGACACAATGATGGACAACCTCGAAAAAATGGGCGGCCTCGTGTTCTCGCAAAAAGTTTTGTTGGCCCTCACCCAAGCCGGTATCGCCCGCGAAGATGCTTACCGCATCGTTCAACGCAACGCGATGCAGGTATGGGAATCCCGTGGCCAGAAAAAATTGATCGACCTTTTGAAAGAAGATGCCGAAGTCATCGCCAAGATAGCCGTAAAAGACCTCGAAAAAATCTTTCAATACGAAGATTATATCGCCGCCGTCGGCGACATAATCCAAGCGGTCGTTGCGTAAGACATAATGAAACGCGCGAGCTTATCGCGCCGCGCGATATGCAGTTGCAAGTCATTCTTATCAAACCTTCTGGCGCAAGCATTTTGCGCACGTTTCGGCCAGCTCCGGAGGTCGATGGAACCAAGCTGAGCTGGAATCTGTTAAAAGGTGAGAAATTAATCTCGCAAGACGGTCTCACGGGTATTTCCCTTAGCCACCTAAACAGCTATATAGGAATCGACCAGATAATAATTACTCCCCAAGGAGAAACGCCATGAAGGGCAACCCACAAGTTCTTAAACGCCTAAACCTCGCACTAAAAGGCGAGCTGACGGCCATCAATCAATACTTCCTGCATTCCAGAATGCTTGAGGATTGGGGCGTCACTAAGCTGGCGAAACATGAATACAAGGAATCGATCGAGGAAATGCACCACGCCGATCTTCTGATTAAACGCATCCTTCTGCTAGAAGGCCTTCCTAATCTACAAGAACTCGGAAAACTCTATATCGGTGAAAAAGTAGAAGAAGTTTTGTCGGGTGATTTGAAATTGGAAGAAGAAGGCATTGCAAACTACCGCGCCGGTATCAAGGATTGCGAAGAAGCGAATGATTACGTGACGCGCGACCTATTCATCAAAATCCTCACCGATGAAGAAAGCCATCAGGACTTCCTGCTGACCCAGCTCATGATGGTTAAAACGATCGGCATCGAAAAATACATTCAATTGAATTCCGACGCGGCCATCGACCAAGAGGCGGGCTAACGCTTCACCCAGTAATCGAACGCCTTCTCCTGAATGGCTTTTATATATTTTGCGGCCTTGGGTCCCTCCCAAGGCCCTTTATATTTTGGGTCATCGCGTTCAGCCCACCACCCCGCGCCCGGAATTTTATCGGACGCGCGCACAACCAGCACCGCTAGCTCGGGCTGTTTCTTCTTCAAGGCACGACGATCGACTTCACCGAGCGCCACACAAAGAGCCCGCATTTTGGGGCGCGAAAATCGCAAGCCCAGGCAATCTAGCGTTTCGGCATAGGAAATGGGCTTACCCGCCCGTGCGCTACTCTGCATAAGGGCCTCCAGAGCGTCTATATCGAAGAGCCTTTGCCAATAGGGCGTCGGAAGCTCCGGTTCTATATACCGTTGATTTTTCATGATTAATTGAATTTATGCCTTATTTTTTCCCCCTTGGCAAAAGGGAAATGAGAATAACTCGCATTTTCCACTTGCGAATGGTTTTCACTTTCGCTTAAGGTTGAGGGAGCAAGTTGAAAAACAATGCTTCTCATAGAGGGTTATCTTAAATGTATGTCTGCATGTGCAATCCGTTCACGGACAAAGATGTGAAATGCGCGCTCGCTGATCCCGAGGTTCGCAACACACCCGCACAAATTTATAAAGCCTGCTCCGGCAAAGGCCCGAACTGCGGTTCTTGTATGTGCATGATCAAGGATATGATCGTCGATCACCAATCTGCCGAAGGCGTGCGTAAGATCAAAGAAGACCTCCCCGAAATTATCTTCGAGGCTGCGGAGTAATCCTAAAGAGTTTCCTGCGATGATCCTTTGCACCTGTAACGTAATCACCAACCGCGCTTTCAATCAGGCGGTGACCGAAAAGAAATCAGAATTATCAGGCTGCCGGTCATTGCTAGACGCAACCGGCGAGGTCTACCGCGAAGCCCGCGATGTAATTCAACCCGCCATGAACAATGAACTCGGCGCGCCGAGAATGGGAAAGGATGAAACCTGCACCACCTGCTTCAACTGGCTTGCAAAACAAATACAAAAAGAAGGCCTGTTTGAAGGCCAGACCATCCCGCCCAAACGCTTTGATCTGGGCTGCCCGCGCCGCGCCCAGTGCTTCCGGCCGGTTGTGATCAGCACTTTGGATGATTTCTCCTAGGATATCCCCCTTTTACGCCCACCGCCCCTTGTCTTTCCCGTTTTGGTGTGGCACCCCTAATGCCATCCAAACCACATCTGAAATGAAGGAACTATCATGCTCAGAAAATTAGCCCTCTTACTCGGGAGTTTTATCCTTATGACTGCTTCTGCATCCGCCGCTGATCTTGATCCGCAAAACACATTATATATAGATCTCAAAGACGGCCGCGTCGTCGTGAAGTTGATGCCTGACATCGCGCCAAACCATGTCGCACGCATCAAAGAACTCACGAAAAAAGGCTTCTATGATGGCCTCGTCTTTCACCGCGTGATCGATGGCTTCATGGCGCAAACGGGCGACCCCACGGGCACGGGCTCGGGCGGTTCCGAACTTCCCGATTTGAAAGCCGAATTCAATGATTACAATTTCGGTCGCGGCGCCATCGGCGCTGCAAGGACGAATGATCCCGACACGGCAAACAGCCAGTGGTTCATCTGCTTTGATGACTGCAGCTTCTTAAACAAACAATACACGGTTTGGGGACAAGTCACATCCGGCATGGAATTCGTAGACAAGATCAAACGCGGCGAACCACCATCAGATCCAGACACGATCGTCAAAATGCAACTCGCAGCCGACGCGAAATAATTACAAAATCCCCGCCGCAAGCGGGGATTTTTTTATGCCATGGATTTCAAAAGAACGATGACGGCGGCGCAGGCAACGATACCAAGCCCGGAAACGATATCCGCCTCTTCCTTGCGCTTCGTCAGTTTATAGACGATCAATATAATGACCGTATCGGTAAATTTTACCGCAGAAAGCAATGCGGGATTGTCTATAAAGGAATAGGCCATGAAATTAGACGACATCATCAAAGAAAAAATTGCACCCGTCATGATACCGCCCTTGATCGAGCGTTTGTCGAACAACACTTCTTTCGTTACAGGCTTCTTGAACAAAAACCACAGATACCATCCCATCACCATGAATGTCGCTTCGGAAAAGATATAAGCGAACGGTCCCTGCGATGAAGGCGATTGCTGAGTAATTAATTTAATTGCGATTGGCGCGATAATGGAAGCAAGCAGAACGAACCACAAAAGCCGCACCGCCTGCCACGATATCGGACAATGGCGCAAACGTGTCGCAAAAAATACAGACGCGCAGAGCGTTACGATCAAAAGCCCGCTCTGCACGGGTGTCGTCAAATATTTTTGTAACAACGCAGGATCAAACAAAAACCACAAAAAGAAGCTGATAATGATGGTAACAGGCAAGACACGTGACACCGTCCCCGCTCCCACTTTCGGAATAGCAGAAAAGAACTGCACGTCGCTGATCATCCAGACAACGCCGCCGCCGAACACCAGCGCATAAAAGATCCAGTTTTCAGGAAACCCAAAATAAAGCGCCAGCGGCAAGGTGAGCAACGCGCACGCCGCCTTGTTCCAGAACGCCATGGCGAACCCGCTGATCTTCAGTCTTTCCTGAATGAGCATGAAGATGGCGGAAAAACTGGCTGCCGAAAGGCCGAACATGGCCCAGAGGGGGAATTCCATGGGGTTTGACTCCTGCCCACTATGATTTCAGAATGGGGGGAGCAAGTAAATACAAAGGCCCTATAATTATGAGCATTTCCGAATGGTGGCGCGGCGCGGTCATCTATCAAATCTACCCCCGCAGCTTTAGCGATTCCAATGGCGATGGAATAGGCGATCTTCCGGGCATCATCTCCAAACTCGACTATGTCGCCTCGCTCGGCGTGGACGCGGTGTGGATTTCACCCTTCTTCCAATCGCCGCAAAAAGATTTCGGATACGACATTTCCGATTACCGCGCGGTAGACGAGCAGTTCGGTACGATGGACGATTTCAAGAAGCTTTTGAAAGAAGCCCATACCCGTGGACTCAAAATCATTCTGGACCAAGTGTGGAGTCACACCTCCAACGAGCATGCATGGTTCAAAGAAAGCCGCCAGAGCAAAAAGAACGATAAATCCGATTGGTATATCTGGGCGGATGCAAAACCCGACGGCACCGCGCCAAACAACTGGCTCTCTATTTTCGGCGGGCCCGCATGGACATGGGATACGCGCAGAGAACAATATTACCTGCACCACTTCCTGACCGAACAACCTGCACTCAATCTCTGGAACCGCGACGTGCGTGAAGAGATCAAGAATACAGCGCGTTACTGGCTCGATATGGGTGTCGATGGTTTCAGGCTCGATGTCATCAACTGCGCGCTCTCCGATCCCGATTTAAAAGACAACCCCGTGCGCGGCGCGAACATGCCACCGCCTACCGATATGAAATCATCCAACGCCATGGCGCGACAGATACGCTCAAATGCTTACGGCTATCTCACCAATGAAACCTACAAATGGCTGAATGAACTGCGCGGCGTCGCAGACGAATATAAAGATATTTTTCTGATGGGTGAAATCGGCGGCGATAACGGCGAAGTTGTCGCACCGCTCTACACGCAAACCGGCAAACGTCTGCACAGTGCCTATTCTTTCTCACTCACGGGCAAAACATTGACCAAAGATGTCGTGGTGGGTGCCGTCGAAACCATCGAAAAACACATCAAGGATGGCTGGATGACCTATGCGTTCGGGAATCACGACAACACGCGCTTTGCTTCCAACCACGGGCAAAGAGAAGACGTACGCGAAGCCTATGCGAAAATGGGCGCCGCCATGCTGCTTTCTTTTAAAGGCTCTGTTTGCATGTATCAGGGCGAAGAACTTGGCCTACCTGTGGCCGAAATAGCATTCGAGGACATGCAAGACCCCTACGATATCAAAATGTATCCGGATTCCATGAACCGCGATGGCGCACGCACGCCTTTCCCATGGAATATAAAAGCGCCGCAGGCGGGTTTCAGCACCGCCGCCAAAACATGGCTTCCCGTGCAATCAGCGCACGCCGCGCTTGCGGTGGATACGCAAGACAACGACAAAACCTCCGTCCTCAACACTTACCGCACGCTGTTAAAATGGCGCAAAGAGCACGAGATCATGCGAACGGGTGATGTGGAAATTTTGAAAGCCCCCGAAGGCATCGTCGCTTTCGCACGCAAGAAGAACGCCAAGGAAATCACCTGCGTCTTCAACGTTACGAACGCACAAAACGAATTTGAGGGCTTAAGCCTTGCCCCTTACGGATATAAATTCATCGAAAAATAATCAGGTCTCTGATTTGTCGGATTTGATAGCAGCGTATTGCGCGCGCTGCTCGGGCGTGAGGCGAACCTTCTCCAGCAATCCTAGGATACGCGTAACGGCCTTATCCATCTTGGTGACATCTTGCATCGGATCCGCCGTTTCAAGGCGTGCCACCAGCTTCTTCTCGTTGAACACAACGATGATATCGGCACCACGGGTTTTCAAAATGCCCGCATATGCTTCCATGCGTTCGGGCGTAAGATAGGCTTTTATGGCTTCTTCGTTGCGCATGAACGCGAACAGGCTTTCATCCCAATGCGGGGATTCTATTTTCGTGGGCTTCAACGTGCCGATCGATTGCAAGAAGGGCAGCATTTCTTTGGTGCCCATCGCGGCGGCGTCAATGACAGGTTCGGTGAGCTCTATTTCCAGCGCCGTCATATAGCGGCGCGAACGCAAATCGGTGGATTGGCGTTCGACGCTGAAGAAGGAAATTTTGTAATCGTTGATGACGCCCGACATTTCGGCGGGGCCCATGAAGGTACCGCGCACGAAGGTAAAGTTTTTGGATTTGGCAAAGGCTTCCCATGCTTTCTTTTGACGCAAAAGAATAGCCAGCGACCACCCCGTGGTGCCGAGCAATATTGCCGATAGTACTATCCAAAGGAAAACCCACATGCCTGAACGAATGTCCCCAAAAATCAATCAACTCAATATATTATAGTCTACACTGCCCGCAATGGCCCTGTCATTTTTTGTTTAAAACCACAGAAAAAAAACGGAGCCTTTTTAGGGGCTCCGCTCTTCTATGCCGCAAAGGAAGGGGTTCTCTTAATGATAGACCACGCCTTTGCTGCCTCCTGAAGACTCTCCCATGAAATACCGTGACAAAAGGGTCGTAATACCGCCGCTGTTGTTGCCTTGCGGGTCGGTCAGGCCATCATTGGCCATATCCTGCATGTCCGAAGTTATGGGCGGTTCTTCTGGATAATCGCGGAACAGGCCGGAAACCAGATTTTCCATCGGCGGACGTTCGTCAAAGCTCGCCTGTACGGGCATGCTGATTTGCTCGCGGGCGGGTTTACTGATCCAGCCTGCACTCATCTGCACTCTTTGCTGTGGCTGTGGTTGTTGCGGGCGTTGCGCTACCGTGTTCGTGTTGATACGCACTTTCGGGCGCATATCCGAATTGACGGGCTGGCTAGGCGAACCGGTCAAAATCCGCTGTTCGACGGACGTGATCGCATCGGCGAGGAACGTGTGGGTTTTTTCCGTACGACCCATACGTTCGCCAAGGCTGTTCATACCCGACTTTAATTTTATGTGATCCTCATCCAGCTTTTGCGTGCGCTGGTCGAGTTTATAGATAGCGTCCGCGAAAAATCCGCTTTGGCGTCGGACCTGATCGAGCCCTGCTCGAATACGTTCAAACCCCGCTCCCAATACAACGCTTGTGCCCACAGCCGCTACGGCTGCGAAGACTGCGAACATTAATGATATGACGATATACGTTTCTACGCTTACAGACATGGTTCCCACCTTTTCCTTTTCGGCCCTGTTCGGGCATTAAACGGGTGTCTTTGTTATTTGAGTTTGCTGGCCGATCGGGGATTTTTAAAAAATCAGGCGATCTGGTCGAAAGACGATCCGTATATTATTATGTTAAATAACTATATGAAAGTTGTCCATGACTATCGTTTCGAAATTATTTCGAATTGTACGGGTACTGGTAAAAGGAAGTTAAACGATCAGGCGGAGGCTTATTTCTTGCCGCCTTTTTCCATCTTTTTATCAAAGATGGGGGCCGCGTCCTGAATCACCATCTCGGCGGGCAAAACAACGCTCTTTTGTGGCATCATGTGGGCGCGGACATATTCTACACCGGGGCCTGCAGTGCGTTCTTCCGTATAAGGGACTTTGCCGCGAAATTTCACGGGCTCCCATCCTTCGCCGCAAGCGGCCAAAGAGAAAGTGGACAAGCCGCAAAGGCCCAACAGAATCTGACGAGAAATTTTCATAATTTTGATCCGTGTGAATGTTTTTATTAAAGCAGTTTCAGAAGAACACTGAAAAGAAACAGAGAAACTTGAAAAAGGAGTTGGTGATAACTCTGTCGATAACATTAACGATTATGTGGATAAATGTAAAGCCCACCCCAAATTTGCATTCCGAGATCCCGAAATGGCACTATTAGGACAAGCCCACACTATATCGAAGGCATCCATGACCCCGACCAAATCACGCCTGATTTCCCTGCCCTCCTCGCTCAAAAGCACCTACGCGCTGGTTTCTCTGCCTGAACAGGCATGGGCGTGGCTGGATCGGCTGGCCAGCGACAAATACCCTTGGGCCGGTTTTCAGGGGCTGGTGGATGCCTCCCGTACCCATTGCACCAAAACATTAACGAGTGATTTGCGCCGCAAGGCGCAAGAGGGCTATGAGTCCCAGATGGACGCTTTGTATGATCTGGCCAATGACAATAAGCCCAAAGAAGGCTATGGTGACCTTAAGCGAAATCCTTCAATGCCCGAGGCGCCGGAATTCATTCTGGAGTTGCCAAGCATTATTCGTCTGTTCCATTTCATGCCCCATGCCACCTATTTGACCACCGTGTATGAGCGCAAGAAGATCAGCTATTTACCCCGCGCATAACATATATGCGAATAATCTTGACCCCCACCCCCAATTATGTGCACTATCCCAACAGTTTGATGACGAACTCTAAAGCAACGACCTTTCTTACGACGACGGCATTTCGATCCTTACGTTAGTAAAAAGTCGGTTTGACCAGGGTTACTACAAAAAAGGCACAAGCCGAAATCAGACGATAAAACATGGAACCACACGGTGTGGTGAGATGTTACTTTTTAAATAACTTAAGGAGACTACTACTATGCCTAACGGTACCGTTAAATGGTTTAATGCCCAAAAAGGTTTCGGATTCATTCAGCCTGAAGAAGGCGGCGCAGATGTGTTTGTTCACATTTCCGCTGTTGAAAAATCCGGTATGCGCACCCTCAATGAAGGTCAAAAGGTTTCCTACGAAATCCAAAACGACCCGAAAAAAGGCAAAGCAGCCGCGGTTAACATCCAAGCTGCATAATCCTCATTCGTTAGCGAATTGAGAAAAACGGACGAAGAGCAATCTTCGTCCGTTTTTTTGCACTCACTTTTGGGGAACTGTGATTATTCTTTTACAATGTCGGGCGGCGCTTCCGTAGCCGTCACGCTTTTGGCTTTGATTATCGGAACCCCGAAATCCTCGCCGGCTATCTCACCGTCTACGCTGACCAGCATACCGCGTTCGAACATGGTATCCGCGGGGGCATTGAGCTTGACGTCATCAAGGACAATTTTCATTTCCTTGCCGGCGGAATCGATGATGATGAAGTTTTCATCAGCTTCTTTCACCGTGCCCGTAATAACGGCGGTATCATTGGAATTCAATTGAATGGCGTCTGCCGCGTTGACGTGAATAGTGATGAAAAACCCCGCACAGAACATAAGCACTGCGATAGGGGCGTTTTTGAAGATTCGGTTCACAACGTACCTCTTCTTTTTGTTTTAATCCTGCACTGCCAACCAATGGCGGATGGCAAAGTTCCGCTACAAACGGAACATCGGGGAACATATTATGGGGATAGGCCTGTGGATAACAGGAACGCTTACCCACAGGGTTGCGTTTGTGGGGAAAGGAGAAATACCATGCCCAAGAACCCGATTGAAAAGCCGCAGACCAAAGAACCGAACGGCAACAAGAACACCGAGCAAGTGAAAACGAGGCGCTCAATAACCGCAACCACGGCAATACCCGCGAAAAAGGTTAGTACTTCTATTCCTCTTTTTTTATCGCGGCGCCAGGGCGGAACTGGTTCTTCACCCATTCACCCCATGCGGGATATGCGCGGTGCGGCGTATCGACGGGCGGAGCAACGCCTTGTGCGGCTATCATCGATTCAATCTGCTCGCCGCTCGCCCCTTCAAGCTTCTCAATATCTTTTTGGGTTTTTGGATCCTGTGCAGGCAATTCCATGATGGCGAGCGCCCCGCCGCTCTTGATGACCGCCTCGTTGATCATCGTATCGATCGCGACAGGTTCGTTCTTCGTGTAAAGATCAAAAGACTTTTTCGCGGACTTTGCAGCTTCGCCATCGCAGCCTTGTTTTTCCAAGGTGTTTTCCGTTTTCGCCGCGACCAGTCTTTGAATGTCCTGCAAACGTTTTGCGGCTTCATCCACCGTGTCGTTCGGGCGGCGTTCATGCATGAACCAGCCGATGCGATAAGCCAGCATCTGGATATTGCCCGACAGATTGGCGAACGGCGCATCGCTTTGCTTCATTTTGGCTAACGTATCGCCCTGACATATATGGTCGTAGGCCTGCGCGGCATTCACGGCGGCGAAAGAGCTCATCAACATTTTCTCTTCAATACTGATCGGTTCCTGAGAACAGGCGCCTAGCGTGAGAACGCAAGAGAGCAATAGAATACGGTGTTTGATCATGCCCATATTGTAAAATCCCCAAGACGAACGGGCAAGCTGCATTTACGTCACTACATCGAATTCCGCCGTGGTTTTAGGGCCCCAGCGATGGTCCGGCGTGCGGTAGAGCTTCGCATCCTTGATCTCGTAATCGGGGGTCTTGCTGTAGCCCGCGGAATGATAACGCGTGCGATAGAGGAAATTGCCGCGGATGATATATTCGGCATCTTTGGAAGCTTCGCTGTGCGGCGTGCGCAAAGCATAGACCAGCCCGTCGATTACCTCGTAAACGATATAGCCCGCCGTGCTGCCCTCATAGGGGGTCGATCGTCTGAAACGCATAGTCTTCCGTCCGATCACTGAAAACGCAGTATAGCACGGATTTATAACGATTTTGTTATCTTTCAGCGGTTTATCTAATAGTTCGATTGCGCGATTTTTTTGCCTCAATAGTTCGTTCGTCGTGTGTTTGTGATTTTTGTCTACTTCGTTCGCCATTTTTTCTCCTAACTCGGGCGAAAACCCGAGCGACGGGCTCGTGCGCATGATTGCTCAAATCATGAATGTGGGGCGACATTTTGTCCACGGGCGAGTTGGCGCCAAAAGCAAGCACCACATTTGCGGGCGAATACGAAATAAAAAAACATCCCGAAGTTGAAAGAACGCTATGATCCGCTTATATCCTTAACGATCATATCGTCTAGCAAGTTTAATAATATCAGCGGTGAGGGCTTCTTCATCATGAGGCCGCTTGGCTTCTTTGCGCTAGCGGTAATATGTATTGGCCGTCACATCAATCTCGCGAAGGACCTCTGCGATACTCTTGCCTTGGCCAACCATCACCTCAGCCTGACGTGAAAATCCTATTATCTGCTACGCTGTATATCTCTTCCTTACCATTTATAAACCTCCTTAAAGTTGCCCATAATTTATCCGGATTCACCCCAGACTTGGACTCCTTTATAGGGCGGGGTCAGCGCCCCGGTTCAAATCCTGATTTGGGCATTGAACTATGACAGCCCCAGCACCTTCAAAATCTTGAGAGCGCTATCGAGCTTGATGGTCGTCTTACCTTGTTCAAAGCTATTGAGCGTGGGCTTGCTGACTCCGGCCAGAACCGCCAGTTGCTCCTGCGTGAGCTTTTGCTCCTTGCGGCGTCTTACTGCTTCTTCTACAAAGCCTTGCCAATTAAGGCGAACGTTCCGTTCCATCGCTTTCCTATCAGTTTGATGAGATTGTCCTTGAACTCAGCCCCGCCCAATGGCGCGTCCTGAATTGCGTCCTTGGCGGCCTCAATATACTTCTCCAGCCCCTGCGCGGCCATGTTGATGGCGGCTGGCGATAGACCAAACTCTTCGCCCAGCAGCGTGAGATGGCGCGCCTTGAGATCGCCAATCGGATGATCCTTGGATCCGGCGATCTTGAGTGCGAGCGTCTTGTAGCTATAAAGCGAGGCAGCAACCTGATCGTAAGACGGGGTTAGACGCAACCCGGCATCTGTATGGAACATCGCAAAGTTTTTGAGATGCATGTCAGTATTGCCCAAAAGCAACCCGCCTAAGATACGGCGGTAAAGCAGATAGGCTTGTGTCGGCAGGCATTCGTCCGTTCCTAGAATAAAATCCGCCATGTCCTTGTAAGCGCCATCATACTTCGTACGGGAGGATCGTCCTAACAGCTGGTTGAATTCCTCGAAGTGGAGGCGTCTTATTGAGAACGGAGATGATTGATGGCGACTATCTCCCGAACCACTTCCAAAGCCTTCTTCAAGATGTGTTAAATCGCGATCAAATCTCTTAATCAGCAAAGCTGGCTCACCAAGTCCTTTGACTTCCTCAATGCTTAAGTCAACGATCTCATCATCTGGCAGGAGCGCCTTGAAGGCGAGTGTCGTTAAATACTCGTTCAGTGTCAGATCCGGATGGTTGGCTGAGGGGAATTTGGCAATGTGTGTACTTAGTTCGTTAATACGGGCCGGACGGTAAATTCCACTTTCTTTAACAACAGCGAGCTTGGGTTGAACGCCGGAGAGTGATGCCCGGCTGCTCAGAACCGCCATTTCTTTTGGATCATCTAGATTCAGCATCGCCTCACTGAGCGCGGACGGCTCCGGATCGACAATTGAAACCGCGCCCGCGCAATCAAAACCGAAGGCCAAGAGCAATTCAAAGCGCGTCACTTCACGCCGTCCTAGCAAACGACTTTGTGCCTGCTCCAACCAACCCTCGGAAACCAGGTTGTCAAAAAACGGATGCAAACCGTTATTGCTGATATGAGGCTGTTCACGAACAGGCAGCGTTTGAGCAAAGGCCGGGTGACCGCCATCGATATAGCTTTTATCGTAGGTGAAGGTAACACGGCCTCCTGGCTCCTCGCTCAAGGTGCCTCCGAAGATGTCCTTGTAAAAGACCCTACCCCATAATAAATTTGCCACGGTTAAATCCTTTTAACTCAAAAGCCCTCAATAAACTTTAAAGTAAATTATAACTTACTTTGTATGGTTTTACAATAATTAAAGTAAAACACATTTTACTTTTCAATCTTAATGCCCTTGCCCCTCTCATCAAATCAGGCGCATTCGAAGCCGCTAAGCCGATTGACCCACCCCCTAATAATTTGGTCCAGGTTGAGGTTAGTGGGCTACCGAGCAAGTTGCAGGAGAATAACTTCCATCATTGGGCAGAAAAATTAGCAGGTCAGAATTTTTACCTTGTCCATACGTACGGGGCATTTAATTTTATGCTTCATCGCTTCTTGCTCACCCGCATACTTTTTCCGCCGCCTTTAGTGGGCGCGGAAGAGTTCACGGACCAACCGTTTGCGAGGCGCGGGTTGGTCATCACGCCCGTTAAACCCAGATCCATCGCCTCGAGCTTTCTGATTTGATCGCGGAGGCGCGCAGCGGTTTCAAATTCCAGATCCGCGGCGGCTTTGCGCATATCGGATTCCATCTTTTTCAGATATTTCTGGAAGCTCGTGGGGTTGGAGAGCGCTTGTTGTTCCTCCTCTGCCAGCCCCATCACTTCGCGCGCGGTGTCCACATAATCCGCGCGTTCGAACACGGAATGCATCACACTGCTGATATTGCGTTTGATGCTGGCAGGCGTGATGTTGTTCGCGGTGTTGTATTCCACCTGTTTTGCGCGGCGGCGGTCTGTTTCGTCAATCGCGCCCTGCATGGATTTCGTGATGGAATCCGCATACAAAATAACGCGCCCGTCAAGGTTCCGCGCCGCGCGACCGATCGTTTGGATGAGCGATGTTTTAGAGCGCAGGAAGCCTTCCTTGTCCGCATCCAAGATAGCCACCAGCATACATTCGGGGATATCGAGACCTTCGCGGAGCAAGTTAATGCCGACCAGCACGTCAAATTCACCAAGGCGCAGATCGCGCATGATTTCGATTCTTTCCAGCGTATCAATATCAGAATGCAGATAGCGCACGCGCACGCCGTTTTCTTGTAAATATTCCGTCAGGTCCTCGGCCATTTTTTTGGTGAGGGTGGTGACGAGCACGCGCCCGCTTTTTTTCGCGACCAAGCGGCATTCGGACATCAGATCATCCACCTGATGTTCCGTCGGGCGGATTTCGACGGGCGGATCGATCAGCCCCGTGGGGCGCACCACCTGTTCGGCGAAATCACCGCCGGTTTGTTCGAGTTCATAAGGCCCGGGCGTCGCGGAGACATATAATATCTGCCCGCGCATTTCGTTGAATTCCTCGAATTTCAGCGGACGGTTATCGAGCGCGGCAGGCAGGCGGAAGCCGTAATCCACCAGCGTTGTTTTGCGCGCGCGGTCACCCTTATACATCGCGCCTAGTTGCGGCACCATCACGTGGGATTCATCCAAAAATATCATCGCGTTGGAAGGAAGATATTCGATGAGCGTAGGCGGTGCCTCGCCTATGCCGCGGCCCGTGAGATAGCGCGAATAGTTTTCGATTCCCGAGCACACGCCCGTCGCCATGAGCATTTCGATATCGAATTGCGTACGTTGCGAAAGGCGTTGCGCCTCGAGCAGTTTTCCTTCGGCTTCGAATTCGGCGAGGCGGAGTTTAAGGTCCACCTTCATTTGTTTGATGGCCTGCGCCATCGTCGGGCCGGGCGTGATGTAGTGCGAGTTCGCGTAAATACGCACCCCTTCCATAGCCGCCTGTTTTTCGCCCGTCAGCGCATCGAATTCCGTGATTTCTTCGATTTCATCGCCGAACATGGCAAAACGCCACGCGGAATCTTCCATATGGGACGGGAACAATTCCACCGTATCGCCGCGCACACGGAATGTGCCGCGCTCGAATGCGATGTCGTTACGTTTATATTGCAATGTGATGAGTTTGGAGATGAGCGCTTGGCGGTCGAGTTTGTCACCCTTGCGCAGATCAATCGTCATCGCCTGATAATCTTCTTTCGACCCAATACCGTAGATGCAAGACACCGACGCCACGACGATCAGGTCTTTCCGTTCGAAAATCGCGCGCGTCGCGGCGTGGCGCATGCGGTCTATCTGTTCGTTGATGCTGGAATCTTTTTCGATGAACGTGTCGGTACGCGGCACATAGGCTTCGGGCTGGTAATAATCATAGTAGGAGACGAAATATTCCACCGCGTTGTCGGGGAAAAACGCCTTCATCTCTCCGTACAGCTGCGCGGCGAGGGTTTTGTTGGGCGCGAGGATAAGCGCGGGGCGCTGGGTCCGTTCGATAAGATGCGCCATGGTGAAGGTTTTTCCCGAACCCGTCACGCCGAGCAGGACCTGATCCGACAACCCGTTTTCGAGACCTTCGACGAGCTTGTCTATCGCCTTTGGCTGGTCGCCCGCCGGCTTGTAGTCCGAACTGATTTTAAAGGGGGGCGATTCCGTGAAAGGATTGCTCGCCGCCATGTTGATTTCTACTGCTCCGCGCATGGGGACATATATAGAACATCGATAGAAAAAGGCAAAGGATCAGAAGGTGGGTTCGACAACGGTCTTGGCGCGGACGATCATGGGCACGGCGAACGCATCGTCAATGCGGATGCTGCCCGCAGGCTTACCGCTTTTGGCGAAATGTTCGAGGATACGCTCGCCCCATTCTTCATAGGATTTAAAGTTCTTTATTGCAGGGGGAATGAAGGGGTCATCCAGCGGCAGGGCATATTTGGTCCCGCCCGCGCGCAGGATAAACGGGGTGTTGGCGTGCGTGATGCCGAGGGTTTTCTGCCCCTTCGGTTTGCCGATGACAATGCGCAGCTCTTCGTCCGCTGGCATGCGTTCTGTCGTTTTTATGCCCATTTTACACCTCTTTTACGGGCACAATCATACAGTTATTAGGGAAAAAGATCAAGAAATTTGCCTGCTGCCCCGGTCGTAGTATGGTTAAATCCCACCAGCCAAGACAGGAAACACCATGTCCGCCATTCTCGAATTTTTACAAACCCGCAGATCATCTTCCATCGGAAAATTCACCGCGGATGGGCCTAACAAAGACCAGATCAAAACCATTTTGGAAGCCGCAACACGCGTGCCTGACCACAACAAACTTTCCCCGTGGTGGTTCGTGGTGTTCGAAGGCGATGCCCGCAAAAAATTCGGTGAGGTTTTGAAACACGCCTATACGCACGAAGACAAAGACGCAGCGCCAGCGAAACTTGAACTGGAAGCGGAAAGATTTACACGCGCGCCTGTTGTGATCGCCGTGATATCACGCATCAAGGAAGGCAAAGCCCCGCAATGGGAGCAAGTCTTAAGCGCAGGCGCCGTTGCATATAATCTCTGCCTCGCCGCGAATGCATTGGGATTTGGCACCAACTGGGTCACGGAATGGACGGCGTATAACGCGGAAGTACAGCGCGAATTGGGATTGGATGACCGCGACCATATCGCGGGGTTCATCTATATGGGCACCGAAACCGAAAAACAAGAAGAGCGCGAGCGCCCCGCCCTGGCAGATTTGGTTAATCACTGGAGCCCGGATTACACCCCGCAAAAAGGTGATAAATACGGCAAAGTCGGCCTTGGAATCCCGCCGGCCCGCTTCAAATCGCCACTTTAATTTATTGACATAATTATTAATCGGGTGTTATTTTCGGCCCTCTAAAAAAGGAAGTACGAATAAATGGCCAATGATTTGTATGTATTTCTGGGGCGTGCTTTCGCTGCAGCCGGCGAAAAGACCCTCACTTTGAACGATGACACGAAAGAAACACTTCGTGCATTGTGCAAATCCAAATTCTCCTCACAAAAGATCAACATGGCCATTGATCTATTGATCGGCAAATTGCCGATCCGCGATCGTTATGAAGCATCGGTATTGGTTGTCAATCATACCGGCCGGGATTCTTATATGCATAAAATGGGACTTACACTCGCACTCGACAATATAGGCACGATAGATGCCGCTTCACGTCACATGCAATGTATCATTCTTGCACGCGAAAGCTACGACAAGGAATATCAGGAACGTTGCTATCGCACGGCGTTTCAAAACAACAGCGCCCTTCCCTATCATATGCGCGGTATGGCCCTGACCATTCTGGAAGCCAATACGCGTGAATTCCCAGACCTACACGGTGAAATAGACGAAAAAATTAAAAAAGATTATCCGGAATCAGTCATGCAGCCACACATGCCGGTAGAAAATATCAAACCTATGGATATATCGGCCTTTGTAGCCGGTATGAAAGCCCTGCCAAAAGCGCCGTAATTATTCGGCGTCTTCGCCTTCGGCGGATTTATCGAATTTCACGATCACGCCGCGCTTTTTGAAATAGGATTTCATCATCTGGCGGCCCTGGCGGTTGTTCTGCACGAGTTTCGTGGGCTCGAAAATCGCTTCTTTCGTACCCGCTTCTTTCAGCACAGCTTTTAGCTCGGCGAGCGCCTCATCAAGACCTTCGTTGTCATTACGAATGGCTTCGTAAATATTTTCTTTGATTTGATCTAGTTTCGATGCGGCAGCCATGACTCTAGTCCTTTTTGGGTTTTAATGTAGGGAACGCGATAACGTCGCGGATGTTCGCGGAGTTCGTGAGAAGCATGCACAGGCGGTCTATGCCCATGCCCCAGCCACCCGTCGGCGGCAGGCCGTATTCCAGCGCGGTGATGTAATCTTCGTCCACCATTTGGGTCTCTTCATTGCCTTTTTCTTTGGCGGCAACCTGTTCTTCAAATCTTTGCATCTGGATTTTCGGATCGTTCAATTCGGTGAACGCGTTCACGATTTCCCAACCGTTGATATATGTTTCGAAACGCTCCACCAGACGCGGGTCGCCCCTGTGGACTTTTGCGAGCGGTGAAATATCCATCGGCGTGTCTGTGACATGCGTCGGCTGGATTAGCGTGTGTTCGACTTTTTCATCGAACACGGCGGCAACAATATCGCCCCAGTTCGCGAATGTTTCGGTGAATACGCCGAGCTTTTTGGCGGCGGCGGCGGCTTCTTTTTCATCAGCGAACGACAGGAAATCCACACCCGTGATTTCTTTCACCAGATCGACCATGGATTTGCGTACAAAAGGCTTGGAAAGATCGATAACATTTTCGCCCATTGTGATTTCCATGGAGCCGTTCACCGTCTGCGCGGACTGACGGATCAGGTTTTCAGTCAGGTCCATGATATCGAAGTAATCCATATAGGAATGGTATCCTTCGATGGTCGTGAATTCGGGATTGTGTTTGATAGAGATTCCTTCGTTACGGAACAGACGGCCGATTTCGAAAACGGCATCAGCAAGGCCGCCGACGATCAAACGTTTCAACGGCAGTTCGGTTGCGATGCGCAAGAAGAAGTCGGAATCGAGCGCATTGTGGTGCGTCATAAAAGGTTTCGCATTCGCACCGCCCAAAAGCGGGCTTAGCACGGGCGTTTCCACCTCAATCGCGCCGAGCTCTTCCATATATTTACGAATGAATGAGACGATTTTGGAACGTTTGCGCAGCGTTTCACGGCTTTCCTCGTTCATGATCAAATCGAGATAACGTTGGCGGTAACGTTGCTCGATATCCGTGAGGCCATGGTATTTTTCCGGCAGCGGCAACATCGATTTCGCGAGCATCATGGTTTCCTTCGCGCGTACGGATAATTCACCGCGCGGCGTGCGACGCATGGTCCCCAATGCTCCGACAATGTCGCCGATGTCATACAATTCGAGTTTGGAAAGTTCGGCCTCGGAGAGCGTATCTTTGTGGCAAAACACCTGAATTTTGCCCGAAGCATCCTGAAGATCCAAAAACATTCCGTTATTACGCATGGCCATTATGCGACCCGCGACGGCGACGGAATCTTCGGTTTCCACGCCGTTTTCGATGGTGGCATATTTGTCCTGAAGCTCGGCCGCCTTGTGGGAGCGATCGAATTTATGGGGATAGGCCTCTATCCCGCGGGCCCTCATTTCCGCCAGCTTTTGCTCGCGCGCCTCGCGCGGATTGGTGGATAGGGCGTCTTTTTTCGTTTCCGGTTGTGCCATGGCCATGTTTCTGTGCTAAAATATTGATTGTGTAGGTATTTATGGACCATTTCCCAATGAGAAATCAAGCTCCCACTCCCCATAACCCCCAGTCGGGAAGCATATTTATATGGATTTTCGTGATGATAGCGCTGTTTGCGGCGTTCAGTTTTGCGGTTTCACAAGGCTCGCGAACGGGTGCCGCAAGCCTTACGGACCAGCAAGCCAAGGTGTTGGCGACGGAAATCGTCGATTTCGGGCGGCAGGTAAAAGACACCATAAATACATTGCGTCTCAACAGTGATTGCGCCGATACGGAAATAAGTTTTGTAGGCGCGGTAGGCACCTATACCAATCCAAGTGCTCCTGCCGACGGATCGTGCGACGTATTCGGCACGGGCGGTAAAATGCGTCTTCCCGATTTTGGTGATGATCTGGGCGACGACCGTTTGTTCTTCGGATCTAACGAAGTAAGAGCATATGACAGCGCAGAGCATGTAGGTACATCGGAGCCCGATCTTACAATGGTACGTCAGATAGACGCCACAACATGCGGACAGATCAACATGTTACTAGGCAACCCTACTGCATGGACAAATGGCTCAACAACCTACACGATGTGGGAATCTGGCAGTTCGGCAAACGGTACGCGCAATTTAGCGAACGATAACTGGCTTGAGAATGATTATTTTCAGGGCGATTACAGCGCCAGCGGTTCGAACGGAATATTTTATGATGAGCAAATGACCTACAACGGGGGCAACTACGATAGCTTAAAGCCCCCGATGACAGGATGTTTTTGCGATGCCGCCACAGATTGCGCGCCACCTGTGAAATATTATTTCTACAACGTTTTATGGGTGAGATGATGCGCAACAATCAACGCGGAAACGCTCTTTGGTTTATTCTTCTCGCCGTATTCCTGCTTGGCGGGCTTACGGTTCTGCTCAACCGCGGCGCAAGCAACACAGATGAAACAGGGGATAGAGAAAAACTGACAATAGAAGCAACGGAATTGTTGCGTTTCACTTCATCTATCCAAGCATCGGTTCAAAGAATGTTGCAAAACGGCATCAGTGAAAACGAAATCAGCTTTACCAACACTGTCTATCAAAGATGCGATGGGAGCCCGTCCTTTGTGGTTAATCCCGTATGCACAAGGCCAGAATGCGAAATATTCGACACACGCGGCGGTGGTTTAAAGCCAAAATTGACACCCGAAGCCTTGTTTGAAAATGTAACCTGTTCTGTTTTTAAACGCGGCATAATCGGCCTGAATGTAAAAAACATATTGGGCGTAGGCACAGCAGCGTCAGATCTAGTCCTCGAAGTTTATGCACTGAGTAAACCGGCATGCCTCGCGCTTAACAGATTATCAGGAGTCGAAAATCCTGGGGGGGACCCGCCCGCGGAAAATGAAACAACTTTTTGCGGCTTTGCCGGCGATTACAACTGTGCTACCGAAACATTCGGAGATGACGCTCCCGAAGTGGAAGGCAAAAAGAATTTTTGCACCTACCGCGCACTCGACGATGCATATTTCTTCCATTCGGTTCTGATAGCGCGCTGATTTATTTACAGCGTTATTTTGCGGGCTTGGCCTCGCCGCCATTCGCCATTTTGGCAATATCCGCAGGAGTCTCTTTCAGCGCGCTGATTTATTTACAGGGTTATTTTGCGGGCTTGGCCTCGCCGCCATTCGCCATTTTGGCAATATCCGCAGGAGTCTCTTTCACGGAATCCGGAAATCCCACCGCGTCCACGCCTTTATCACGGCTCACATAATAAAGTTTCGTATACGGCTCTTTGATCATAGAGTTTGCATCGGGGTATTTGCGGATGGCCGCATTGAGGCAATCGGGGTTCACCAGAACCGCCTCGCCGTCCAGATCGTGCAGGATAATCAGAGCCATTTTTCACCTATTCTTTTGATACGGCGGCTAGCCGTGCTATGTCATAGACTATGACAACCAACGCTGTCCAAGCCAAGCCCGAAAAGGTAAAAATCCCGAACATTCCGGCGATTTACGTGAACGCGCGCGAAGCCTATGTCATGAGTGCAGACGGCGAGGTTTCGAAGGTCGGTCATGAACAAGCCAAACGCATCATCCACGACAAACCCGTGCTCGTTTGCCACGCGCCCTACACCTGCAAGCGGCTAGGGTTGGAGTCTATTCGCGCGTTCGACATTCTCGAACTCTTCGCCTTCGTGTATCCCGCGTCGTTCGCCGTACCCACGCCCACAGGCGTCGCCAAGGCGGTGGGATTGCCC
The DNA here is from genome assembly GCA_040381535.1 of Micavibrio sp. GTDB lineage: Bacteria > Pseudomonadota > Alphaproteobacteria > Micavibrionales > Micavibrionaceae > Micavibrio_A. The sequence continues at coordinate 63,278 of JBEIHF010000005.1, forward strand.
TTACCCAAAAGCACGGAGGATTATCCGTTCACCTTGATGGAAGCGGCGGCAGCGTTGTTGTCCGATTTGCGTCAGGATCAATGGCGCGCGAAAGCCGACCCCATTTCCATTGCCCGCGTAATGGGACAAAACGGGCGCGGATGGGTTTGGACACCGTATATCTTTTCCGCGCTCGGCCTCACCTACGATGAAAAAGAAACCGTGATGTCCAAGGCAGATTTGAATATCTGGAAAAATTTGCCCGAATTCACGGAAAGTCCCCCGCCACCCCCGCCTTCGCATCATCCCGTTACGGGCGAGGAAGCACGTGAAAAGCTCGGCGCGATTTTGGGCACCGATTCAGAAAAACGCTCCGCCCAGATGGAATATGCCGCTAGCATGACGGCGGCTTTCCGCCCCAAGGAATCCGATGGATTGCCCAACGCCGTGCTAGCCGAGGCGGGTACGGGCGTCGGAAAAACATTGGGCTATCTCGCGCCTGCGTCGGTATGGGCGGAAAAGAACAAGGGCACGGTGTGGATTTCGACCTACACCAAAAATTTGCAACGTCAGATCGGGCAGGAATTAGACCGCATATTTCCAAACCCCGATATGAAAGACGCGAAAGTGACGGTGCGCAAGGGCCGCGAAAATTATCTGTGTTTGTTGAACTTTGAAGATGTCGCGGCGGGCGCGGCACTGGCCAAGCAAGCCAATACAGCCATCGCCATGGGTTTGATGGCGCGGTGGGCGGCGGCAACCAAGGACGGCGATCTATCGAGCGGCGATTTTCCGGGATGGCTCACAGGCCTTCTTGGTTTTGCCAATACGACAGGCTTGGCGGATAGACGCGGCGAATGCATTTATTCCGCATGCGATCATTACCACCGCTGTTTCGTCGAACGCAATATACGTAAAGCCAAACATGCGGACCTCGTCATCGCGAACCACGCGCTAGTCATGATTCAAACGGCAGACAGCGGCGCGGATTCAGATTTGCCGCGGCATTATATATTTGATGAAGGCCATCATTTGTTCGACGCGGCAGATAGCGCCTATGCAGGACATTTGACAGCTCTCGAAACTTACGAGCTACGCCGCTGGCTGCGGGGCAACGAAGGCACGAGCAAATCCCGCGCACGCGGATTGAAACGCCGCGCTGAAGATGTGGTGGCGGGCGATCCTGATTTGGAAAGATTGCTCAGCGATATCGTCGAAGCCAGCCGTTGTTTGACGTCCGAAGGCTGGGCGGCACGGTTAAAGGATTCACAAGCGAAAGGCGAAACCGAAGAATTTTTGCATGCGGTTTACAAACAAGTGTTCGCACGTGCCGACGGAAGAGATGGCCCGTATTCTTTAGAAACGGATACTTTTCCTTTGATTGAAGAAGTCGGGCCCACCGCGGCGAAATTGAAAAAAGCGCTTGAGAATTTACACAACCCCCTCATCGCGCTCGCCAACGGTCTTCGCAAAAAACTCAACGATCAATCAGATACGCTCGATGCCGATACACGTAGAAGACTGGACGCCATCATTTCCAGCATAGGTTTGCGCACGATGAGTCTTTCCGCGTGGATGGGAATGCTTGAAACATTGCACAGCGCGAAGGTGCAGTCCGAATTCGTCGATTGGATGGAAATCGAACGCATCGAGGGCCGCGCCTATGATGTAGGGCTTTATCGCCATTGGGTCGACCCTATGAAACCTTTCGCACAAAGCATTTCACACCATGCGCACGGAATTGCCGTGACATCAGCAACCTTGCGTGATGGTACGGATGACGAAAACGAAAACTGGAAGGTCGCCCGCGATATTTCGGGCCTTGGTCATTTGACGCCACACATACATCAAGAAGTATTTGAATCCCCGTTCGATTACCCTGCACGCACGAAGGTTTTCATTATCAACGATGTGCGCAAAGACGATCTGGCACAAGTGTCATCCGCCTATCGCACATTGTTCGAAGCCGCGCGTGGCGGGGCCTTGGGTTTGTTCACCGCGATTTCAAGATTGAAAGCCGTGCATGACAAAATTGCCGCGCCGCTGGAAGACAAGGGCTTGCATTTATACGCGCAGCATGTCGACGCGATGGATAACGGAACCTTGGTGGATATTTTCCGTGACGATGTCAATGCGTGCCTGCTCGGCACCGATGCCGTACGGGACGGCGTGGACGTGCCCGGTGATTCCTTGCGTTTGATCGTGTTCGATCGTGTGCCGTGGCCGCGCCCGACCATTTTGCACCGCACGCGCCGCGAGGCTTTTGGCAAAAAACAGTATGACGAGCGCATAACACGGCTTAAACTGAAACAGGCCTTTGGCCGCCTGATCCGCCGAGCGGGTGACAAGGGCGTGTTCGTGATGCTGGATTCCATGCTTCCATCCCGCCTGCACGGAGCGTTTCCGGAGGGCGTGCAAATTCAAAAGGTGGGATTGGCGGAAGCGGCGGCACAGATAAAAGAGTTTTTGCAGAAATGAAAACTTACACGGAAAGCTATCATTACGGGTGCGCGGCGGAAGCTTTCGAGGCTTTGTCGTTCACGCCCTTCGCTCTTTTTTTCGACGGCATGCGCGCAGGCGATCCCCGTTCACGCTATTCCTATATATGTGTCGATCCCATCGAGATCATAACGGCGAAAGATGGCGCGGTGGCCATAGACGGCGAACCGCACGAGGGAAATCCTTTCGATGTTTTGGCAGAGCGGCTTGCTTTGCACAATCCAAAGGCCAAAACCGATTCTTCCTTCCCCCCATTCCAAGGCGGAGCGGCGGGATTTTTTGGATATGATCTGGGGCGTGATCTTGAAAAAATACCCGCGACCGCGCAAGACGATCTGGAAATACCCGATATGGTGGTGGGGATCTACGACACGGTCATCGCGTACGACCACGCGCTCAAAAAATGCATGATTATTTCGCATACAGGCAAAAAACGCGTGTTACAGATCATGGAAATGCTCAATTCAAAATTCGAAACCGCGCCGAACGCGGCCGTGGAATTATTGTGGCGCGCGGATTGCGATGAAAAAGAATATCTAAAGAAAATTGAAAAAGTGCGGGATTACATCGCTGCTGGCGACATCTATCAGGTCAATATTTCAAGGCGTTTTACGGCAGCCCTTCCTGAAAATTTCGACGCGTACCGGCATTACAAACACTTACGTACCATAAACGCCGCACCGTTTTCGGCGTTTATGAATTTAGGCGATGTCAAAATATCATCGTCATCGCCCGAGCGTTTTTTGCGTGTGCAGGATAACCGCGTGGAAACGCGGCCTATCAAAGGTACGGTTTCGGATACCTTGCCCGCTTCGGCATTGCTGGAAAGCGAAAAGGAACGAGCGGAAAACCTGATGATCGTGGATTTGATGCGCAGCGATATCGGAAAAGTCTGCAAAACAGGATCGATCAAGGTGCCGCAATTATTTGGAATCGAAACCTATGAGGGTCTGCATCATCTCGTCTCCTCCATAACGGGCGAATTGAAGGACGGCATATCCGCCACGGCGCTTTTAAAAGCATGTTTTCCCGGCGGGTCGGTGACAGGCGCGCCGAAAATCCGCGCAATGGAAATTATCGAGGAACTCGAGCCCAACCGCCGCGGCCCCTATTGCGGTGCACTCGGCTATATCGGGTTCGATGGCGCCATGGATACATCAATCGCCATCCGCACGCTGGTGTATACCGCAACTGAAGTGCAATTACAGACCGGCGGCGGCATCACGATGGAATCCGACGCGCAAAAAGAGCTCGAAGAAACGTTGACCAAAGCGAAAAAATTGTTCGAAAGCTTTGCATCCTTGCAACGACCGCTCAAAAAGGCCGTCTGATGGGCGTCATTTTCACAGACGGGATTTACAAGGAAGAAGCGGCGCCGCATATTTTCGCGCCCGAAGTAACCGTCAAAGGTGTGTTCGACACGATGCTGGTATTGAACGGCACGGTACAGGACGCACGGGCGCATTTCGAACGCCTTATCCGCGATGTGGATAGCGTGCTGGGTTATCCACAGTCAGTCCTGCCGAACTTTGCCGAGCTCTCACAAATCTGGGGTGCGCTTTTGGAGAGCAATGGACTTGAAAAAGACTACGCGCGGCTACGCACGCTCATTATCCAAGGCGATAACCCATCGGTGATCATCAGCGCGGAGCCTACGCAAAATCCCGACGGATTGCCGCCGATAAAATGCGCGATCATCCGTGATTTTCCGCGTCATGCGGGCAGCAAATTCGAAAATGCCAAAAACACGGATTACACCCGCGCCTTTGCCGCACGCGAAGCGGCAAAAAGAAAAGGCGCCGACGAAGCTATCCTTACCAACAGCAAAGGCACGATAGCGTGCGGCGCGGTGGCCAATATTTTCATCGAGGAAAACGGTGTACTCATCACTCCGCCTTTGTCGGACGGCGTAATGGCGGGCATTACGCGGGCAAAACTCATCGCCGATAAAGGCGCGTGCGAGGAAAGCATCAACGAGCCGCGATTGCGCAGCGCAGACGCGGTGTACCTCACCAACAGCCTGATCGGCATGCGTACCGTCATAAAAATTATTACATAACCTATTGATAAATAAGAAGGTTTTTTTATTTATATTGACATAAAGATGCGTATGGACTAGGGTCTTAAGTCTTAAAACGAATTAAGCGGTAGAAATGAGCCAATCCGTAAAAAGTTTAACCGAAAATCTAGCGATGGCAGCTTTTGGCGCAGCAGGCTGCATTGCGGCAGTCGTCGCGTGGAATGCAGGTTCGCCCTTGGAAAATTTAACCCCAACGGAATCACCCTATGCGGCACGGTATATACAAGATTGCACGGCAGCACTGAGACCGTTGGAATCTGGCGTGCGTATCAATTTCAACACGCTGAGCGTCTGCGTGGAACGCGAACATGCGGCAGCAACTCGGCACGACGAAGAAAAAGCATATTTGGGCGCGGGTGCGCTCGCGGCCATTGGTGGAACCATGCTGATAGGCGGCTTGGCCGGAGCGACAAGCGGTGGCAGGACCAGAAACCGCGAGCCTGACCCCAACTTCGACTCGGCCTGATAAAACAAAAGCCCCGATCATCGGGGCTTTTTCTATTATGTATGAAGTTTCGTGTTATCCACAAACCATAATTAGTGCGCAGCAACAGCCGTGCCTTTGACCGCGGCGAGTTTTGCCAGAGCGGTTTCGAGTTTTTTGTGCGCTATCGCCTTTTGAACAGGATCCGATGCGTTCTTCAGATCATATTCCAGATCGTTGATCTGTTGCTGGATCTTTTCTGCATCCAGTTCGTTTACATTGACGGCTTGCTCGGCCAGCAGCGTGCAGTTTTTGGCCGTCACATCGGCAAAACCGCCCGCGATAAAAATTTTCTGCGGCGCTTCGCCTTCTTTTCCGATGACTTCGACCACGCCCGCTTTCACGGCGGCAATCAAGGACATATGGCCGACGCGCACGCCGAAATAACCCTCTTCGCCCGGAATGGTGACTTGCCACGCTTGTTGCGAGACGAGGACTTTCTCGGGAGAGACGAGTTCGAAATTAAAAGTACCAGCTGCTTCGGCCATTCTTATGCTTTCTTCCATTTAAACTGGAATTCCAGTTCTTCCGCACCGTCATCGCGTTCATGCTCGACGGTGAATTCGGCGCGTGCGGGAACATAAATGCGCTCACCCGCGACCTGTATTTCAAAATTCTTACCTTCTTCGATGCAGTCGGCAAGACGGCGCAGTTTTTCCACGATCTCGTCGTTCGAATAACCTTTTTCGATATCGCGGTCTCTCGATGCCATAGATTAAGCCGCCTCCGCCGCCATTTTCTTGGCTTTTGCTTCGGCTTCTTCGATCGTGCCCACCATGTAAAAGGCAGATTCAGGAAGATGATCGTACTTTCCATCGACGATAGCGCGGAAGCCTTTGATCGTATCGGCGAGTTCGACGAATTTACCGGGCGAGCCTGTGAAGACTTCGGCAACGTGGAAGGGTTGTGACAAGAAGCGCTGGATCTTACGCGCGCGGGCAACAACCAGTTTATCGTCTTCGGACAATTCGTCCATGCCCAAAATCGCGATGATGTCTTGCAATGCTTTGTATTGCTGCAGCGTTTTTTGAACGTCGGCGGCACATTTATAGTGTTCATCACCAACAACGCGGGGGTCTAGAATACGCGATGTAGAATCCAGCGGGTCAACTGCGGGGTAAATACCCAATTCCGCAATCTGACGGGAGAGGGTCGTCGTCGCATCCAAGTGCGCGAAGGTTGTGGCAGGTGCAGGGTCGGTCAAGTCATCTGCCGGAACGTAAACGGCCTGAATGGACGTAATCGAACCTTTGTTTGTGGATGTAATGCGTTCTTGCAGCGCGCCCATATCCGTCGCCAGCGTAGGTTGATAACCCACAGCAGAAGGAATACGGCCAAGAAGTGCGGACACTTCGGCGCCGGCTTGCGTAAAGCGGAACACGTTGTCCATAAAGAACAAAACGTCTTGTCCTTCTTCGTCGCGGAAATATTCAGCCATCGAAAGACCCGACAATGCCACACGTGCGCGGGCGCCCGGCGGTTCGTTCATCTGGCCGTAAACAAGAGCCACTTTGGATTCGCCGTCCAGCTTGATAACGCCGGCGTCGATCATTTCGTGGTACAAATCGTTCCCTTCGCGGGTACGTTCGCCAACGCCTGCAAACACGGACACACCGCCGTGACCTTTTGCGATGTTGTTGATCAATTCTTGAATAGTAACTGTTTTACCGACGCCTGCGCCGCCGAACAGACCGATTTTACCGCCTTTGGCGTAAGGGCAGAGAAGATCGACGACTTTGATACCCGTGACCAACTGTTCTTTTTCGGACGACTGGTCAACGAATGCGGGCGCATCGCGGTGAATAGCGTATGTTTTTGTGGCTTTGACCGGACCGCGTTCATCAATCGGCTGGCCCAGAACATCCATGATGCGTCCCAATGTGCCGGGACCGACGGGAACGTTGATGGTCGAGCCCGTGTCGGTAACTTCGGCGCCGCGGACCAAACCATCAGTGGAGTCCATAGCGATGGCGCGCACAGTGTTTTCACCCAAGTGCTGGGCCACTTCGAGCACCAGCGTTTTATTATCGTTGACACAGGTGATGGCGTTCAAAATCGCGGGCACTTCGCCTTCACTGAACGTGACGTCGACAACAGCGCCGAGCACCTGAGAGATATAACCTTTAGACATTTTCTTCTTCCTCTTTTTTAAACTTTATCGTTTTTTATGACACCAGCCCCACCGAGGCGGTCTCTGATCTCGTCTTCTTGACGGTAGCTGAACGGAGCCTTCACACCGAGTAATCCTTTTTGCGCGCCGGGATAATCGGGAATAGTAGCATGCGTAATTCCACCGGCATCTGCATTCGCAGTAAATGTTTCGCCGACAGCAGGAGCAACTGTTGCGGGCCGTCCTGTCGGCCCCAGTGATTCCGCACCGTCCATACGGCTTGCAAATTTCGTCATTACACTGCCTCCGCTCCGGAAATGATCTCGATCAATTCCTTGGTAATGTACGCCTGACGCGCACGGTTATATTGGATGGTCAGTTTCTTGATCATATCGCCCGCGTTACGCGTCGCGTTGTCCATGGCGGTCATACGCGCGGCTTGTTCGCCCGCTGCGGAATCCATCAACGCGCGGAACATCTGCACGCCGAGGTTACGGGGCAAAAGAAGCGCGAGGATTTCGGATTCTTCAGGTTCGAATGAATACGGCGAAGAAAGCGCGGCTGTATCTGCGACCTTTTCTTCCGTTTTCTTTTTATTTTGATTGGCAATCATCGGCTCTTCCGCTTTGAACGGAATGACCTGTTGCGCGGATGGCTTTTGCGTAAGGACCGAAACGAATCTGTTGTAGATGATCGTAGCGACATCGAATTCGCCCGCTTCGAAATTGGCGAGAACGAATTGCGTGACTTCATCGGCGTCGGCGAAGGACAAAGATTTGCCGCCGCCAAGATTCGTAAAGCTCTTGATAATTTTATCGCTCTGGTCGCGTTTCAAAAGATCGCGCGCTTTGCGACCCACCGTAACGACTTTGACTTTTTTGCCTTCGGACACCAAACGGCGAATTTCCTGACGAGCCAGACGCACGAGGTTTCCGTTAAAGCCCCCTGCCAAACCGCGGTCCGACGTGATGACGATCAAAAGATGTGTGTCTTCCTTGCCCGTGCCCGCCAGAAGTTTCGGCGAGGCGGAGGTTATAACTACATTCGCGGCAACACGCGCCATCATTTCCCCCATTGCGCGGGCGTAAGGCTGGGACGCTTCGGCGCGTTCTTGCGCACGCTTCAATTTCGAGGCTGCAACCATCTTCATCGCCGAAGTGATTTTCCTCGTCGATTTAACGGACACGATCCTGTTTCTATAGTCCTTTAAACTTGGCATTTATATTACGCCGCCTTTTTAACCGCGCCGCCGCCGAAGCTGTTGGCGAAGTTTGCGAGGAATTCTTTCATGCGGGCTTCGATGCCGTCGATCTTCTGGTCTTTCTTGATGCCTTCCAAAATATCTTTGCCGTTGGCGCGCAAAGAATCCAGCATCATGTGTTCGAATTTCGAAACATCATTGACGGGCACGTTATCAAGATAGCCTTTCGTTCCAGCATAGATAACGACGACCTGCTCTTCCACCGGAAGCGGAGAGTATTGCGGCTGTTTCAACAGCTGCGTCAGACGTGCTCCACGTGCCAGCAGTTTTTGCGTCGAAGCATCGAGGTCGGATGCGAACTGCGAGAACGCTTCCATTTCGCGGAACTGGGCAAGCTCGAGTTTGATGGAGCCAGAAACCTGTTTCATTGCCTTGATCTGGGCTGCGGAACCCACGCGGGAAACCGACAGACCGACGTTAATGGCGGGACGGATACCTTTGAAGAACAAACCCGTTTCCAAAAAGATCTGGCCGTCCGTGATAGAAATAACGTTCGTCGGGATATACGCGGACACGTCACCAGCCTGCGTTTCAATGATTGGCAGAGCCGTCAAGGATCCTGCGCCCAAAGAGTCGTTCACTTTGCAGGCGCGTTCCAGCAGACGGGAGTGGATGTAGAAAACATCGCCCGGATAGGCTTCGCGGCCCGGAGGACGACGCAAAAGCAAGGACATCTGACGGTAAGCAACGGCCTGTTTGGATAAATCGTCGTAGACAATAAGTGCGTGTTGGCCGTTGTCGCGGAAATATTCGCCCATCGCGCAGCCCGTATAGGGTGCAAGGAACTGCATAGGCGCAGGATCGGAAGCCGTGGCGGCCACAACGATGGAATATTCCATCGCGCCGTTTTCTTCGAGTTCGCGCACCAATTGCGCAACCGTCGAACGTTTCTGACCGATGGCAACATAGATGCAGAACATGTGTTTGTTTTTATCGGGATCTTTGTTGACGTTTTTCTGGTTGATGATCGCATCGATAGCAACAGCGGTTTTACCCGTCTGACGGTCGCCAATGATCAATTCGCGTTGGCCGCGGCCGACAGGAACGAGAGCGTCGAGAGCTTTCAAACCTGTTTGCATAGGTTCGTGAACGGATTTACGTGCGATAACGCCGGGCGCTTTCACTTCGACGAGGCGGTATTCGGGGTTTTTAATCGGGCCTTTGCCATCAATAGGATTTCCAAGACCATCGACCACGCGGCCAAGCAGACCTTTACCGACCGGAACCTGAACGATCTGGCCGGTACGTTTCACGATATCGCCTTCTTTGATGGCGCGGTCGGAACCGAAAATAACGACGCCGACATTGTCGGTTTCAAGGTTCAAGGCCATGCCTTTGATGCCGCCCGGGAACTCCACCATCTCGCCGGCCTGAACGCGGTCAAGGCCGTAAACGCGGGCAACGCCGTCACCCACCGACAAAACTTGTCCGATTTCGGCAACATCTGCCTGCGCGCTGAAATCAGCGATCTGTTTTTTCAGGATTTGCGAAATCTCTGCAGCTTTAATTTCCATGGTCTCTTTCTTCTCTTCTTTCTTGAACTTTAAATTTATAACCGCTTGGGCGGCTTTGTTTCCTTGATATTTCATGGCGCGGCTTAAACGCTCCAGCTTGGTTTTGACCGAGTCATCGATCATCAGCGAACCCAGGGTGACAACAACGCCGCCGATGAGTTCGGAATTTATATCCGCGTCGATCATCACCGGTTGGCCGATGGTTTTGGACAAGGAATCGCCAAGCGATTTTTTCTGCGAATCGGAAAGCTCCGTTGCGGATTCGACCTTGGCGCGTATTTCACCGCGGCGGGTGGAAAGATTATTGTCCACGGCCTTCAAAACATTGTCTATGTCCGGAAGGCGGCGGTTGTGCGCCAACGTCAAAAGAAAGTTTTTCGTGAGCGCCGAGAATTTGGCGGTATCGGCAATCGCAGACAATACCGCCTGTTGTGCCGATTTTTTCACCAATGGTGATTTCAGCATGACGCGCAAATCCTCGGACGATTCCAGCATGGCACGCAGTTCGGCAATGTCTTTTTCAATCTGAGGAATCGATTTCTGTTCCATGGCCAAATCGACCAGAGCAGAAGCATATCGGAAGGCGGCAGTGCCTGAGGATCTATTATTAGAAGCCACGCATGTCCCTTAGGTTCATAATGATGTGTCAAAAGTTGCGCCTGAAATAGCATACGGCTCTGCCCGTTGCAAGCTTTGAAACCCGCCGAATTCACGCCCTTTTTTAAGCCTCTGATACAGGCTGTTTTAAGATGTGCGTTAAAATATATGGAAATTAAAATATTCGACGCGGATCTGGCCTATGGCTATGCCATACGCTTTGAAAGCCAGAAGGTGCAAAACATAGATTTCGAGGCTATAGCGGCCGCATACGCGAAAGAACGCGGCGATGGGAATGGGCATCTTTGCCGTCAGATCGGTATAGGCGATCGGGCGAAAACACATGCACAGTAGCATCACGCCCATGATCCCGGCCCACACGAGTATTTCCTGCGGCAAAGAAAAAGGGAAAAAGACCTTAGTCTGGTAGAGTATGTAAAGGCCCGCCGCCATCAAACAGAACATCACATATTCGGTTTTATCGTAGGGAAGCGATTCACGGTTGCGCGTGAAATATCCCGCCATCACGAGGAGCATGGCCATCGATCCGTATTCCAGCACCATGGCCGACGGAAAGCCGATGAGGAAAAAGATAAAACATATCGGATAAAGCGCTTGGGGTTTGCGTTGAATGACTGCCATCATGGGATCGAGCAACAAACGGAACGCAATCATCGTGGCAATAATATTGAAGGGCAGGATGGCAAACCCCGTTACCCAAGCGGAAACGATCAACACCCCCGCGCCGATCCACAAGCGCGGGCCGACATCGCGGCTTTGTGCGTATCCGATCAAAAAGAACCAGATCGGCGCGCTCAAACGACCAACCGCGCGCAGCCACATGTCTTCGGGGTAAAAGAAATAGCCAACATGGTCGATGACCATCAGCACGATCGCAGCCGTTTTCAAAAAGTCATACGACGTCAGAACGGGCGAAAGCGTGGAGGTTTTTGAGGCGAAAAGTGATTGAGACATGGATTTTCCAGACAAGAATGCAGATTTTATCATATCTGAATCGGGGAGGGTTTAATAGAATCCGATTAATAAAAACTCTGGGGGTCCATATCAACCTGCACCCGCACGGCGGACGGGATTTTCACAGAATCTAGCCAGTGGGTTATAGATTTTTGGATGTCGATATTCTTTTCGGCGCGCACCAGCAAACGGCGGCGATATTTTCCGCGCAGGCGGTACATCGGCGCATCGGCGGGGCCGAGCGTTTGAATCCCAGTCCCGTGCGGGGCGGACATGCCGAGTTTTTTTGAAATTTCGATGACGTCGCATTCTTCGCGGCCCGACACGATGATCCCCGCAAGGCGCGTGAAGGGCGGCATGCGTGCGGCTTCGCGTTGTTGTGCCTCCACTTCAAGAAAATCATCGCGGTTGTCCGAAGCCAGCGCCTTCATCACGCGCGATTCCGGGTTGTAGGTTTGTAAATAGACATGCCCCTTCTCAGCCTCGCGGCCCGCGCGGCCCGCGACTTGGTGTAGCAATTGGAATGTGCGTTCCGATGCACGCAGATCACCGCCCGAAAGCCCCAGATCGCCGTCGATGACGCCGACGCAGGTAAGTTTGGGAAAATGGTGGCCTTTCGCGATAATCTGTGTGCCGATGATAATATCGATTTTGTGATCGCGAATATCATCCAGCGCGGATTTCAGTTTTTCATGCGTGTCGGTCGTATCGCTCGACAAAATCATCGTGCGCGCTTCGGGAAAATATTCTTTTACCTCTTCCATGATACGTTCGACACCGGGCCCGCATGGCGCCAATGAATCCGCCTCGCCGCATTTCGGGCACGCATCGGGAATTTTCGTTTCATACGCGCAATGATGGCAATGCAGTTTTTTCGTGTTTTTATGTTCGATTAGCCACGCAGTGCAGCGCGGGCATTCGAAACGATGGCCGCACGCTCGGCACAATGTCAGCGGCGCATAACCGCGGCGATTGAGAAACAACAATATCTGCCCTTTATCGCTCAGCGTTTGCGTCATCACGTCTTTTAAGGACGGCGCGATAAAATGCTGGCGTTCGGGTTTGTCTTTTTTCAGATCGATCAAATGAATATCAGGCATACCCGCATCGCCGTGACGGTCGGGCAAATGCAGATGGTCGTATTTGTCGTTCCAGACATTCTGCATGGTTTCCAATGACGGCGTGGCGGAGACCAGCACAACAGGAATATTGCCCATATGCGCGCGCACGACGGCCATATCGCGGGCGTTGTAGATGACGCCCTCTTCTTGTTTATACGCAGGGTCATGTTCTTCATCGACGATGATGATGCCGAGATCTTTGTAAGGTAAAAACAATGCGGATCTTGCTCCGACGACAACGCGGGATTGTCCGTCCGCCACACCGCGCCACGTGATTTTACGCATGTGATCCGATAACGACGAATGCCACAAAGCGGGCGCGCAACCGAAGCGGCCTTTAAAGCGCGACAAGAATGCATTGGAGAGTGCGATTTCAGGAAGAAGGATCAACGCTTGCTTGCCAGCTTTGAGCGCCGCCGCCACGGCTTCGAAATAAACTTCCGTTTTTCCCGAACCCGTAACGCCATCCAGCAATGACGCGCCGAACACGCCACTTTCAACTTCCTTGACAAGATGCGCTGCAGCCTTTGTTTGCGCGTTTGATAACGTCGCGCCTTTCAGATTGCAATCGGGCGTACGGCCCGGCGGCGTTTGCGGCACGGTGATTTCTTTTAAATATCCTTTGGTGGCAAGCGTTTTGATGACACCCGCGCCGCAGCCCGCCTCGTTCGCGAGTTCGGATGCTTTGCGCGCCAGACCGTCCGCCGCAATTTTTAAAACGCGTTTAGCAGGTGGCGACAAACCCGCTTCGTCTTCTTTCACGTGGCCGATAGTGAAGGCTTTTATTTCCTTGGGGGTTTCTAATGCGCTCGGCACGCTCAAACACAATTTCAAAAACGATCCCGCGGGCGACATGGTGTAATGCGCGGCCCATGTTAAAAACTTGCGGTGCGCTTCGGGCATCGCGGGCAGGTCGTATTTTGAGTAAATGGATTTTAATTTTCCCGCCGAAACCTTTTCCGTCCCGCCGCCCCCCCAGACGACTCCCGCGACATTCCGCGCGCCCAAAGGCGCGATCACATAGTCTCCCTCAAGCAGATCTACGCCTTCGGGCACGCTGTAATCGTAGGCCTTTTCAACAGGATAAGGCACGAGGACACTTTTTATTGACATAAAGAATAACCAATTCTATGTATGAATAAGCGACTATAGCAAAAAGTCGGGTCAGAGGAAGTAAAACGGCAATGGGTTGGGTGGGTAAAATGTTGGGCATATTGTTCACAAGGACATCTGCGCCCGAAACACCAAAGGCAAAGCCGCTGTCTTTCGCCTATGTTCCTCTGCAGCGGCTGGAAGAAGTCGTCCATCACTTCCATAGAGACCAAGATGACCATCGCCCCCTAAGCATGGACGATATCGCGCAGAGCTTTGTGCATGCCGGAAAAATAATGGTGGCGGCGCCTGTCAGTAAAGATAAAAATATAACATTCAAAGAGTACGGCGAAAGACTGATCGTTCTGGGCAAGAGACTGCCCTCCATGCAAACCATCGCAGACAATGCGCGCATTCCACGCCAGCATTGGGATTTCCTGCAAAGCCAGGGCGAGCTCCTTGTTCAGGCGGCCGAACTTTACGATCAAAGCGCCGAGAAATCCAAAGGACAGGTCGTCATGCCTATCGCCGCGCAAGCCGCAGCTGAAAATTTGCGCGTATTTGCGGCCAGGTTCGAGCGCCTGGCCAACTTCGCCGAGTTCGGCACCGAAATCCTTGCCGAACCCCAAAAACAGCCCGCCGAACAGTTACCGGCGCCGAGCCACAGGCCTTATTAAAGATATCCCCGCTTTTGGGCCTTTTCGCCCCTTGCCGATGCCGCCCGTAAACGCTATTCCTAAGGCAACAAACACCCATACATAAGGAACGCGTAACGCCATGAAATTCTTCGTCGATACAGCAGACATCAACGACATCAAAGACCTCGCCTCCACGGGCCTTTTGGATGGTGTTACGACGAACCCGTCGCTCATCGCGAAATCGGGCGCGAACTTTTTGGATTTGATCGCGCAGATTTGCGAAGTGGTCGAGGGCCCCGTTTCCGCCGAAGTAGCAAGCACCGATTACGAGACGATGCTGAAAGAAGGAAAAAAGCTCGCGGCCATCGCAGACAATGTCGCGGTAAAAGTTCCGCTCACCCCCGCAGGTTTGAAAGTCTGTAAAGAACTGTCCAACGCCGGCACGATGGTGAACGTCACGCTGTGCTTCTCTGCCGGCCAAGCAATCCTCGCTGCAAAAGCAGGCGCGAAATTCATCTCTCCCTTCGTTGGACGTCTGGATGATATCGGTCAGGATGGATTGAACCTGATTCAAGATATCTGCACGATCTATGATAACTATCCCGATTGGTACACCGAAGTTCTGGTAGCAAGCGTGCGCAACCCCATTCACATTCTGGAATCCGCAAAAATGGGCGCGCATGTCGTGACCTGCCCCCCCGCGGTCATCAAGCAGCTGTACAATCATCCGCTGACAGACAAAGGCCTTGCGACCTTCGTAGATGACTGGAAAAAAACCGGCCAATCTATTCTCTAGAAAATTCTAGTTCGGGAATTCGGCTTTGGGCATGTTGTGCGCCCAATCGTTGGAGCCATCGCGCCAGCGGTTTGGAGAGCCGTTCAACTCTTCGATCAGATTCAAGGCACGCAGTGCGCGGGGCTCGCCTTCATTGTGTTTTAAAAACTGCGCCAAAATGGGAGCATATTCCACGGCGGCATGCCTTTGCGCGGCCATAGAGGAAAACAAGGTTATAAGGCGGGCGGCCTTGGGCGTGCCCCAATGCGGCTGAAGGATATTGCGTTTTATCAGTTTGCTTTTGGACCAGTCCGAGATGTCTTCCATATGCACCCATTTTACTCAGCAAATGCTTATATATATTATTGAAATCATAAAAATCCGCGGTTTGTAAAGCATCTTATTTGGTTTTGCGCGGTTTTTTGGCTTTCGGAAGCGGGCCAAGCCCATGATAGAATCGGACGAAAGGGTACTGATTCATGACCAAAGCAATGTCCGAAGAAAAATCCGAAATCAAAGCACCGAGCGCCGAAGAAGTTATCGACTTCCTCAAAGCCAATCCAAAATTCCTGCAAAAACATCCGCAGGCCGTGGATTATTTGATTCCGCCCAAAAGCACCGACCGCAAGGTGAAGGACTTCATGTCGTTCATGGTCGAGAAATTGAAACAGGACAAAGAAAAAGTCGTGACGACCGCGCGCACGCTGGTCGAAAACGCCCGCTCCAATATGAACAACCAGCAGCGCATTCAAAATGTCGTGCTGCGTTTGTTAGAGGCCAGCACGTTTGAAGAATTCATCCATATCATCACGATGGACATGTCGACGATGCTCGACACCGATATTTCCGTCCTCGTCGTTGAAAATGACGGCACGGATATTCCGCATATTCACAATTCCGGCATCCGCGTGGTACCATCCGGCACCATCGACAAGTGGATGGCGGGAAAGAACGCGCTCCTCCAATCCAATATATCAGGCATCGAAGTGATTTACGGTGGCGCTTACACGCTCGTCCAATCGCAAGCATTGCTCCGCGTAGATATATCCATGAACACGCCGCCCGCAATCCTCGCGTTCGGTTCGCGCGATCCGATGCTGTTCGATGACGGACAAGCAACGGACCAAGTTTCCTTCCTCGCCCGCGTGGTGGAAAGGCAGTTCCGCACATGGCTGAGCCTTCCGTAGTCAGAACCAGAGACAAAAAAGAAGAATCGGCAAAAAAGCTACGAGAGTATTGCCGCTTCGCTTCTATAACTATATTGCCCCTTCTCATATACGCTTCGACGTTTGTCACAAAATCATGGGTAACGGGTTGCGGTTGGCTTTTGGCGATCACGGCATCCGCTATGGCCGTCAGCAGGCTGATCGGCATTCGCATTCTTTGGAAGGCCGAGTACTCAGACGAAGCAAAACACAATTTTTACATTATTTTTTCAACGTTCGTTGCCTTTCTCTGTGCCAACAGATATATCGACTTCATCGTAACCTGCGTCCAAGGTGATGTATGATCAAAAACGATATCCTCGAATGCTGTGCCACCGACCTCGCGAAAGCGTTGAACGAATGGCAATCATGGCTGAAGGTCGAAAAGAACGTATCGCGCCACACGCTGCGCGCCTACACGGGCGATCTTTCACAGTTCGTCACGTTCCTCACCCGCCACAAGGCGAGGCAGATCAGCGTGGCGGATGTTTCGGATACATCCTTAAACGAATTCCGCGCATGGATGTCACGCCAAGCCATGGACGGGCGCAGCAACTCATCGCGCGCGCGCACATTATCAGGTTTAAAAAACTTTCTGACATGGGCGGACAAGCAAGGTCTTGCCCACAACGCCGCCATCAAAACCGTGCGTACACCGAAAATGCCTCGCAAACTTCCGCGCCCCCTCCACCAGAACCAGGCGATGAGCGTTTTGATGGAAGCGACGGGCACGGATTGGATCGGCATGCGCGACCGCGCGCTTTTCACGCTTCTCTACGGCTGCGGGTTGCGTATCGACGAAGCCCTATCTCTCAATATCAAGAATATGCCGCGCGAAGGATTTTTGATTGTCACAGGTAAAGGCAATAAAGAACGCCAAGTACCCGTCCTCCCCCTCGTCGAACGCGCTATCAAAGAATACCGCGAAGTATGCCCCTATCCCGAAGACGGTTCGCGCCCGTTGTTCGTAGGCACCAAAAACGGCAAGCGTTTGCACCAAGGAGTGGCCCAAAAATCCATGCGCGATTTGCGCCGCACACTGGGATTGCCCGATACGGCGACGCCTCACGCGCTCCGCCACTCTTTCGCCACGCATCTTTTACAAAACGGCGCGAATTTGCGCGAGATACAGGAATTGCTTGGGCATGCATCTTTGTCTACTACACAACGCTATACCGACATCAATGCCGAAGAAATGATGAAAGTTTATCGCGCAGCGCATCCACGGAACAATTAGGCGCGAGAATATTAAAGGAATTTGGGGACCATGCCTGATTTGGGCACGTCGCGTTCGCCGTCAAGATAGACCTTGATGTCTTTATCGCCCATAAAATCCGGCGACTGGCGCGCAACTTCCAAATCTTAAGGAACTTTCAGCCCCCACCCTTGTTGGCGGGGTATGAATTTTAAGTTAAGAGATAAAGATGGCCTCAAAGGCGGTTTTAAAAATTATCTGATCGCGGCGGTCATGCTGGTTGCGCTCTGCTCCCTTGCGATTGCCGGCCGCGCGAAAATTAGCGAAAAAACTCCCGAGGTTAAGGGTATTACATCCGTCGATCCCAACGAATTCGAACCGTTGCGTGCCTCTGTCGTTGATAACAGCCCGTCCAATTACACGATCGATGTGCGCAAATTTTCCAATATCGGCGTTAACGAGGAAGCTCCTTATTTCTCCGTCTATATCAGCGAGAATGTTCCCAAACAATGCGGCGATTTCCGCAATCTTGATCTGCCCTACGAGAAACCCGAAAAATACAAACGCACGTTTAATCTTTCCGATCATGAGGACGTGCTGAAAGCCATAGATACATACAAATGCATCGTAATTCGCTCTTAGATATGAATGGGCCGTCCGTGCACGGCGAGCGCAGCTTCTTTCGTCACCTCTTCCAAGGTGGGGTGTGCGTGGCAGGTGCGGGCGATGTCTTCACTGCTCGCCCCGAATTCCATCGCAATTACCACTTCCGCAATAAGCGTTCCGGCTTCCGCGCCCACAATGTGGCAACCTAATACCTTATCAGTTTTGGCGTCTGCGATAATTTTTACAAAACCATCGACAGCATTCATCGCGCGCGCGCGGCCGTTCGCCATGAACGGGAATTTGCCGATTTTGTATTGCGTGCCTGCCTCTTTCAATTGCTCTTCGGTTTTGCCGACAGCCGCTATTTCGGGGAAGGTGTAAACCACACCTGGAATAAGGTTATAATCGATATGCGGTTTCTGGCCTGCGAGTTCTTCGGCCAGCGCCATACCTTCGTCTTCGGCTTTATGCGCCAGCATCGGTCCCGCGATCACATCACCGATCGCGTAGATTCCATCGACATTGGTTTTGAAATGACCGTTCGTCACGACACGTCCGCGGTTGTCGGTTTCGACACCCATATCTTTCAAACCCAAACCTTCCGTATAGGCCTTGCGGCCCACCGCCACCAGAACAACATCGGCGGTCAACGTTTCGGCGGAACCTCCCGCAGCGGGCTCAACTTTCAATTCGACGCCCTTTTTAGAAATGGTTGCACCCGTGCATTTGGAAGAAAGCTTGAAGGTCAGGCCTTGTTTGGCCAGAATTTTTTGTGATTCCTTGACGATTTCGTTGTCCATGCCGGGCAAAATGCGATCCAGATATTCAATCACGGTAACTTTAGAGCCCAGACGCGCCCAGACGGAGCCTAGCTCCAAGCCAATCACGCCCGCGCCGATAACGATCATGCTTTCAGGCACTTTTTCCAGAGCCAGAGCGCCCGTGGAAGACACAATTTGTTTTTCATCGATGGTGATACCGGGAAGCGATACGACATCGGATCCCGTGGCGATGATGATGTTCTTCGCATCGTACGTCGCACCGCCAACGGAAACTTTTCCTTTACCCGCGATTTTTCCTTCGCCCTTCAACCAGTCGATTTTGTTTTTCTTGAACAAGAACTCGATACCCGACGTGTTTGCTGTGACGACTTTTTCCTTGTGGCCCATCATGCCCTTTAAATCGAGCTTGATGCCCGACAACAAAATGCCGAGGTCTTTGAAATGATGCTGGGCGGAATCGTATTTTTCGGATGCGTGGAGCAGAGCCTTGGACGGGATACAGCCGACCCGCAGGCACGTGCCCCCGAGTTTGGGTTCTTTCTCCACACAGGCGACCTTCATACCCAACTGGGCGCAACGGATAGCGCATACATAGCCGCCGGGGCCCGCGCCGATAACGATCACATCATAGGAGTTGGAAGCAGCCATCAGAGTATCCACAAGTCTTTGAGTTGATTTAAAAGTAGGAAAAAGAATGCCTACCCGTTGTACCGTATGGAATTAACCAAATCCACCGTGAAATTATTGTCATAATTTATGTTGACACATTGCAGAAAATCACCGTATTAGAAATGGAAATTATTGGTGTGTTGCAGAGTTTTTCTAGAGGGGTGAGTTTAATGGGTGAGTTTGATCCGAAGATAGGACCTAATCCCAATAACAGTGGACATGTAGGGATCATTACCGACCTAAAAATACCCCTCGTTTTTCACAATGTTCCTTTAATTCTTAAGCGAGTTGAGCCCGAAGGGAAGCTTTGCCTTCCAACCCCGCGTTCCGCTAATAGTTTCATCAATGCCGTTGAACAATCGTCCAACGGCCTTTTTTTTGTCGGACAAGGCGGACTTAAAAAACACGTTTTAATTAGCTGCGAAATCGATACACCCGACGGCAAATTCGCCCAGCGTGGAATCAGCCTACGTTTCCGTTTTGAATTCGACGAACGTACGAAAGAAATGAGGCAATGCGAACTTAGCATGAAGAGCCATATCAAGGGTGACACCAAGCGCCTGATAGGAGGCATGGTGTGCCGTGAGGAAATCGAAGACCGTCTCGACCATCGAGAACCGCTCGGACCACAATTCCAGGAATTCTTCAAGATGGTACGTGCAGGCGGATCGAAGATGAAATGTAACGACATCAATATTGATGATTTGAACATTTATACATTGACGTCGGCGATACGCGCGGATCATTCCGTTTTCATCAAACACCCCAAACAACCTGTAGGCCTCGGTTATCACGCCTGCACCGATTTAGTGATCTTTTCGAATGTATTCGGCATCAGATTTAACGGCCAGCCCACCGTTGAGCTGGAAATGGAATGCTCAGCGCTGGTCGGCGACCTTCCCAAATCTTATGCCAACACCGACGCAGGAAAACGCAAATTTTTGGTTGAATGTCTGAATGGTTTCACAGGCTATGCCAAAAGCAAAATTATAGGCGCAACCTCGAACGAGATGAGCAAACTCGAGCGCGCTTCCATGCATCATCTATCAAGCTGCTGTG
This sequence comes from Micavibrio sp., assembly GCA_040381535.1. GTDB lineage: Bacteria > Pseudomonadota > Alphaproteobacteria > Micavibrionales > Micavibrionaceae > Micavibrio_A. The sequence continues at coordinate 83,919 of JBEIHF010000005.1, forward strand.
CGGACTTCAACCACGCCAACCGCGCGCTTCTTCCTTCCCTGACATTACCGGAATTCATCGATATGGACAAAAACTACCTTGTTCCCATCGCTCTGGATTTGATCAAGGCCGCAAAAGTTTTAAAAATGCCTTCGGAAACGCAAGGCTTTACCAACGGACAGCCCATAACGTTCGGAAGAAGGGGCCACGAAATGCCAAAAGCAGCGGAACCAACGAGCCCCACCCTTGCCGCCTGATTGCCAGTAAGAGCTTGTAAGGCTATACTTTACCAATGATTTTCGACGACCCGTTTTCGGCCATGCAGGCCGCCGTGGATATTGTGGGCACTTCCCCTCACCCCGCCAACAAAGTGGCCGCCACGGTGTTCGGGCTGGGATACGGTGTATCGCACACCAATTACTGGCCCATCCCCATTTTTGAAAAATTCGGCATGCATACCGATATTGGCAATTCGTCTGGCACGGTACACGCCGAAACCGCATGCATTTTAAAAGCCGAGCAGGCGACCGAGGGCGGAAGCCTGTGCGTCACCGACCCATTCTGTCCTAACTGCGCAAAAAATATTGTCGAGGCAGGTATCAAGAAAATCTATATCGACCACAAAGGGTTCGATAAGGATTTTTTCAAACGCCGTAGCGGAAATTTCGAAACCATGTCGATGCAGATTTGCGAAAAAGCGGGCATAGCCGTGTATGAGTTATGGCGCAAGGATGAACGCCTCATCCCGATCTTCGAACCAGCGCCGAATTATTTCGTATCCGAAGATTCCCCCGTTTACCGCGAGCCCATCGAAGACGCATCCGAAGGCGTGTTCAACGACGTGATCGCGCAAGGCTTCAAAATCCACAACAAACGCAAATTCAGTGTGGTTTTTGCAAAGGATGGCAAAGGCAAATGCATAGCCCTCACCGCGCGCGGCCACGCCGTGACAGGCTTTACCACCGAAGACCCCGAAGACATCAAGGCGCTGGAAAAACACGAAGACAAATACAATTTGTTTCAAGAACCCGTGAACCGCATGCTGATGTATCTGGCGCGCCACGGTATGAAACCGATGGATGGCTATTTCTTTTCTTCAGCAGTACCCACCAGCCGCGAGCAGGTAAATTTGGCAGGCGCAAGTATTAAACGCATTACCGTGGGTGATCTGACCAAAGCGCGCGATGCGGAATCATTGATGGCGATGAAACAATTATCCGAAGCGGGCATCATCTCCTACACCTAAGAAAAACCCCGCAAGATGCGAGGTTTTTAGCAATTACATTTCCAGAACAAGACGCTGTGGGTCTTCGATCGTCTGCTTGATGCGCACGAGGAAACTCACGGCTTCCTTGCCGTCGATGATGCGGTGATCGTAGGACATGGCTACATACATGATCGGGCGTGCCTCTATCGCGCCATTCGGCATGACGACAGCGCGTTTGACGATGTTGTGCATACCCAATATGGCAACCTGCGGGGTGTTCAGGATTGGCGTCGAGAGCATGGAACCGAAAATGCCGCCGTTCGTGATCGTGAACGTGCCGCCCTTCATTTCATCCATCGTGACCTTGCCGTCTTTGGCGCGAGAACCGACATCAGCGATATCTTTTTCGATCTGCGCCATATTTTTCGTGTCACAGTCTTTGATGACAGGAACGATCAATCCTTGCGGCGTCGATACGGCGATGCCGAGATCGTAGTAATTTTTGTAGATGATGTCGTCGCCATCGATTTCCGCGTTCACGGCGGGGAATTCTTTAAGTGCATTTATAGCGGCTTTCACAAAGAACGACATGAAGCCGAGTTTGACGCCAAATTTCTTTTCGAACTGGTCCTTGTAGGTTTCGCGCATCTTCATAACGTTAGTCATATCGACTTCGTTGAACGTGGTCAGCATCGCCGCCGTGTTTTGCGCTTCTTTCAAACGCTTCGCGATGGATTGGCGCAGACGCGTCATTTTTACGCGCTCTTCACGCAGGCCTGTGGCGCGCGGTATGTGCGGCGCGGCGGATTGCGGCGGAGGGGATTGTTTGACGGGTGCGGGCGAACCGCCCTCCATATGGTTGATGACATCGCCTTTGGTGACGCGCCCGTCTTTGCCCGTACCTTCCACAGAGGATGCGGAGATATTGTTATCGGCCATCATCTTGTTGGCGGCGGGACCGTTACGGCCTGCATCGTCTGGCGCGGCGATCGCGGATGTATCGGCCGTTGGCGCGGATTGCAAAGCGATGGCGGGAACTGGTTTCGCAGGCGGCGGCGCTACAGGATCGGCCTTCGGTGCGTTTTTCGTATCGTTGGATACGGCACCGACACCGATTTCACCCAAGATGGCGCCGACGCCGACATTGGAACCTTCTTTGGCGATAATCCGGGAGAGAACACCGGCGGAAGGCGCATTGACTTCGAGCGTCACTTTGTCTGTTTCGAGTTCACAAACCGATTCATCGGCGGCAACGGCATCACCTTCTTTTTTCAACCACTTGGCAACGGTTGCTTCGGAAACGGATTCACCTAGAGTGGGGACTTTTATTTCGGCCATGGGCATCTTCTTTGAATAGGCGTTGTATTATGCGCCCAATGTGAAGGATGAAGGCCGCAAGGTCAATAGTTTAGGGTGTGACAGGTTCATATCGCATCCCGCGTTCGCCGGCATGCGGTCTATAGAACGGATCGTTCGGATTTTCCTTATTCACATGCATGATCTGGCGCGAATCCATGACACGCATGGTCAGATAGCTCCTGATAAGGTCCTCCCCGCGCGTTTGGTATGTGCCGCCCGTAACCTCGCCCATAACGTAATACGTGCCTGGGTTCTTGAAACCCCAGAGCAAACCCATACCCTCATCCGAAAGCAGCCTGACTTGCGGGTAGATGACGTGCGGCGTGCCATCTTCCATCGCATAAATCGGCTTGCCTTCCACAGTGCCTTTGAATTCCCGGTGATGATAAAAATCATAGGGTTTTTCCGTGGTGATTTCCATTAACGCAAAAGGCGCACGGCGGTCGGTCTTGTTGATCAGTGTTTTCAGACGTGGTGCACGATTTGCCAAATCCAGCCAGTCATCCGGATTTTTTTCCTGCACGAAAGTTTTACTGAGCGGCTGGACGACATTGCGGAACGCGCATTGCGCATCCTCACCATGGCGATCCATGAAAGCGATGATGTCTTGAGGCGCAGTCACGTTTACTCGTTTCAAACCTTTAAATTCGTCTTTCACGGCAAGCACGCGCCCACCTTTGCTTATTTTAAATGGCCCTTCATCAGAAACAGGAAGATCATCGGAATGTTCCATCGTGTTGATGGTAAGAAGAAAACCGTTTTTGGCCGTTCTGGGTACGGCAGGCGATTTATCGAGATCAGCGGCGGCGCGTTGCGCGCGCGTGCAACTTTCTTCATGGCTACGCACGGGGGTGAAAAAATTGTCACGCCCTTTTGCGGCACTTCCAGCCACAGAAATTGTTGGTCCCTGCACACGCATCACGGCCTCGCAGAACATGCATTTCAAATGACCTTTGTGCGTGATGTCGGAATAGGAAATATTGCCAGCCTGCACCGGCAGTCCGAGTTGCACGGTTTGCTCCGCATCGGTGGAGGGATCAACATAACGGGCAGTAGGAAAATGAGTCCTCAATGACATGACAAACCTCGCCCCTCATATAATGAAGAAAGGCGGGCTTGTCAATTTATTATGGCAATCAGAAGGTTAGGGCTTCGTTTAGCAATTTGGCCTGTTCCGCCTGGTGACGGGCCAAAAGACCCGTGGCAGGAGCCGCCGCATCGATGCGTCCGACATAACGGGGACGCATCGATTTGTGCTTGGCATCCGCGAGCGCGCCTTCGATACGGCGGTCGACGAAATGCCAGTAGCCTTGGTTTTGCGGTTCTTCCTGACACCAGATAACATCCGCGTTGGGATATTGTTTGAGTTCTTCCGCGATGATTTTGTGCGGGAACGGATAAAGCTGTTCGACGCGCAGGAGGGTGATGTTATCTATCTTGCGGTCGCGGCGTTCTTGGAGCAGGTCGTAGTAAATTTTCCCCGTACACAGAACTATGCGTTTGATGTCTTTGGGTTTCGCAAGCGTATCGCGATCCGTATCCCAAAGCACGCGGTGGAAGGAAGAGCCTTCCGCAAAATCCGAAATGTCGGACACGCACATTTTGTGACGGAGCAGCGATTTGGGCGACATGACGATCAAAGGTTTTCTGAAATCACGGCACATTTGGCGGCGCAGCGCGTGGAAATAGTTAGCAGGCGATGTGATGTTCACGATCTGCCAATTGTCTTCCGCGCAGTTTTGCAAGAAACGTTCAGGACGCGCGGATGAGTGTTCCGGACCTTGACCTTCCGATGCGTGCGGGAGAAGCATAACCAAACCGGACATTCGGAGCCATTTCGATTCACCGGATGAGATGAACTGGTCGATGATGGTTTGCGCGCCGTTGACGAAGTCGCCGAACTGGCCTTCCCAGATGGTAAGCGTTTTGGGTTCTGCCAGAGAATAACCGTATTCGAAACCAAGAACGGCGAATTCGGACAGTGGCGAGTCATGTGCTTCGAAACGCGGTTGGCTTGAAGCGACATGTTGAAGGGCGATGTACTTTTCTTCCGTCGTTTGATCGTAGATGATCGCGTGACGGTGCGAAAACGTACCACGCCCGACATCCTGACCCGACAAACGCACAGCGTAACCATCGCGTAGCAATGTTCCAAACGCGAGACCTTCCGCGGTTGCCCAGTCGAATTCCTTGCCCGTTTCGAACATTTTCTTTTTCGCTTCGAACAGACGCGCAATTTTCGGGTTGGCGTTAAAGTCCGCAGGAATCGTCGAAAGCGTTTTGCCGACTTCTAGCAGGCGGTTTTTCGACACGGCAGTCTCACCGCGGCGCTCATCACCGTAGGCGACTTTCATGCCCGTCCATTTGCCTTCGAGATAATCGGCTTTGTTGGGTTTGTAGCTCTTGGTCGCTTCGAAAGCTTCTTCAAGATATTTCATGAATTCATCGGTCATCGCCTCGGATTCTTCGGCGGAGACGACGTTTTCATTGATGAGCTGGCGCGCATAGATATCGCGCGTTGTCGGATGGTCTTTGATTTTTTTGTACATTAAAGGTTGCGTGAAGGCGGGCTCGTCCCCTTCGTTGTGACCGAAGCGGCGGTAACAGAACAAATCGATGACCACGTCCTTGTGGAAGATCTGACGGTATTCAGCAGCGATACGCGCAACATGCACGACAGCCTCGGGATCATCGCCGTTAACGTGGAAGATCGGCGCTGCAACCATTTTCGCGACATCCGTGCAGTAAGGACCCGAACGCGCGAATTGCGGGCGCGTCGTGAATCCGATCTGGTTGTTGATGACGATATGCATCGTACCGCCGATTTTATAGCCCGGAAGATCGGACATCATGAGCGTTTCAGGCACAACGCCCTGCCCTGCGAACGCGGCATCGCCGTGCATCAGAAGCGGCATAACGGCACTGCCGTCTTCATCGCCGCGTTGAATTTGTTTCGCGCGCACCTTGCCGATGACGACAGGATTAACGCATTCAAGGTGCGATGGGTTGGCAGTCAAGGATAAATGAACGGTGTGACCATCGAAATCACGATCGGAAGATGTGCCAAGGTGGTATTTTACATCACCCGAACCTTGCACGTCATCGGGCACAGCCGAAACGCCTTGGAATTCAGAGAACACAGCCGTAAACGGTTTACCGAGCACGTTCGTCAGAACGTTGAGACGTCCGCGGTGTGCCATACCGACAACGATTTCCTGCAAGCCCATCTGGCTACCGCGCTTCATGATCTGTTCGATACACGGTATCAAAGCTTCGCCGCCATCGAGACCAAAACGTTTGGTGCCGACATATTTCGTGTGCAGAAATTTTTCAAAACATTCCGCTGCCGTCAGACGTTGCAGGATCGCGCGTTTGCCATTCACCGTGAAATCGGTTTTATTACGAGGCTCTTCGATGCGTTCTTGAATCCATTTCTTTTCTTCGGGGTCAGACATGTGAAGAAATTCCACGCCAATGGTGCCACAATAAGTTTGTTCCAGCACCGACATGATTTCGGTGAGTGTTGCATATTCAAGACCTAGCACTCCCCCCGTATAAACCTTGCGGTTGGTATCGGCATCGGTGAAACCGTAATGGGCAGGGTCGAGTTCTGGGTGATAATTGACGGGCTTCATGCCCAGCGGGTCGAGATTGCAGCGCAAATGGCCACGCGCACGGTAGGCACGGATCAACTGCAGAGCGCGGATGGAATCCGTAGCCGCCTGTTTCACATCTTCCAAAGAAGAAGGCGCGGCAGAAGAAATCGGTGTGCCATGTTTATTCGCATTGGTGTTAGCGGGCGTTGCAAATCCGTTTTGGTCGCGGCGGTTTTCGGCGGGCGTCCAAGATGCCCCGTGCAATTCGCGTAGCATCGTGATTTCACGATCGTTCAGCGTGACGAAGAATTCTTTCCAACTCGGATCAACGCTTGCAGGGTCTTTCAAATAGCTGGAATAAAGATGCGCGATATATTCCGAATTCGCGCCGGACAAAAAGGACAAGTTTTCTGACATTCTCTGTATCACCGCCCGTTTCTAAGGCGGCTCCTTGCAAGGTTGGTGTGGGGGTTTTTCCTTGGTGGCCATAATACGCTACGCCCACCCTTAGAAAAAGCCTTAACCTTTTAAGCTCTGCAGTAATTTTTGCAAGGCTGCCTTCTCGGAATCGCTAATATTTTTTGGCATTTGCAAATCTGTTTTTACGGAAAAACGATCCATGATCGAGGCGATCAACCCACCGCCCATGACTTCCTTGCGAATATCGTCTTCCCCGCCGCCTTCCGATGCGGCCTGCGCTACCACGCGCCCGACATAGAAAACCGCCTTTTGGAAACCCAAAACTGCATCGGCGGGAAGTCGTTCCTTCAACATGAACATGACTTTGGGAATATCAGCCAGAACCGTCCCCGCATTGTTTTCCCATTGCGGCCATAAATCCTTGCGGCGCAGCCCCTCTTCCACCACGTCATTGGAAAAAGCCTTGCCGTCGGTTTTCTTAAACACGGTGCGCAAAACCTTTTCCAGCGCGACGCGTTCTTTTTCATCGTCGCGGGATGTGCCTTGGATATCGTCTATGTGCGAAATCCAAAAACCCACGCGCACGGGAATGGACAAAACCATCGCGAGTTCTTCGTCCAGAAAATCACTGAAATAGGACATGTGTTTGTTCTTTCTTCTTTATACGGGGGAATAATCGAGCGCCTTGGAAAGCGTGGCGAGCGCCTTTCTTTCCGAAACGGACACGTTGATGTGTGCAAGCTTGTCTTTCGTGGATGTCGCGATTGTGAGGCCCATCAGCCCGACGATCTTCGTAAAGAAGGATCCGCCCGAAGATGCAACCGCATCCCCGTCCTCGCGGAACGCCATCGCCACCGAAACGGCGATGTCGAACAAAACGGTTTTGAAATCGAGCAGGCTTTTGTCGGAAAGCGCGAGGTTGATCGTCTCTAGCGCCATTTCGGCCTCGGCCGGCACCGTGTCGATATTTTGCGACCATGCGGGCCATTTGTCGCGGCCACGCAAACATTCCGCCAGAACCTTTTGGGAAAATTCACCCTTGCAGAAATCTTCGGCGAATTCGCGCAGGATAGAGGTGAGCATTTCCAGCTCCTGCTCCTGCGCATCCCAGCCGCCGCTCAGATCCGAAAAGCTGACATAGAGGCCAACGCGGTAAGGCAACGATACCACCGCTTCGCGTTCTTCATCCGTCAATTGGCTAAGAACGTCGCTTACATTTTCGACAGGCTGGTTCAAACCGTATCTCCATCACGTTGTAACAAAACAGTAATACACAAATGTAGCCATCTCCAGCAAGTTTGTCGCCCATGCACATAAAAAGACCGGCCCTTTTTAGGGGGCCGGCAAGTTGGTTTTGGGGTTTAACGAAGGCACTTTAAGAACCGCATTCTTTGGGGGAAAGAGCGCGGGGAGAAAATGAAAAAACTAGGCCAGCAGCGCCATAAAATAATGGGTCATGCGCTCGGGCATGGCTTGAAAAGCCAAATTCAATGCGGACGTGGCCACCACCACGAAGCCGAATAAAAACGTTGCAAAATCAGACATCACACACTCCTCTTTCAGTTTTTAGTCGATCAGGCCCAAGACCTGAATAACGGTTGCGGGCGTCGCCGCGCACATCAGATTGAC